>JANYCN010000046.1 GCA_025360225.1 Actinomycetes bacterium
CTACGGCGCGTACGCGCGCGACCATGAGCTCTCGGCGGTCGGGAAGCCGACGATCGTCGGCTCGTCCGACACGGCCTTTCGCGGTGACGCCACGCGGTGGAACCCGGAGGAGTTGCTCGTCGCCGCTCTCGCCCAGTGCCACATGCTGTGGTACCTGCACCTCGCATCCTCCTCCGGTATCGTCGTCTGCGGCTACGAGGACGCCCCGGTCGGGACGATGGTCGAGGACGCCGACGGGTCAGGGGGCGGCTCGTTCTCCGTCGTCACGCTGCGGCCTGTCGTGACGGTCGCGTCGGCGGCGATGGTCGAGCGCTCGCTCGCCATCCACGCAGAGATCCACGCCGTCTGCTTCATCGCCAGATCCGTCAGCTTCCCCGTGCTTCACGAGCCGCGGACGGTCGTCGCCGACGACGTGGGATGACCTGGCTTGCCGCCTTCCCCGACGTCGCGTACGCTCCCGCGGCACGGACATGGCAACAGCGAGGCAGGAGCAGCGTTGGCGGAAAGCAGGGCGGCACGGCGGATCTCGGCTGATGACGCCGCGGCGCTCGTCCGGTCAGGCGACTGGATCGAGTACGGCAGCGGCCTCGGGCAGACGGACGCGTTCGACGCGGCCCTCGCGCGGCGTGTCGACGATCTGTCGGACGTGAAGATCCGCGCCTGCCTGACGCTGCGCCCGCGGGCGGTGCTCGACGCTGACCCCGAGCGCGCGCACTTCCACTGGTTCAACTGGCACTTCACCGGCTACGACCGCGCGAAGGGTGACGCTGGGCTTGCGAGCTACATCCCATGCAACCTGGGCGAGCTCCCCGACTACTACCGACGCTTCATCGAGCCGTCGGCGATCGCGGTGGTGAAGGTCTGTCCGAGAGACGAGCGCGGGAACTACAACTTCAGCCTCGCGGCGCTGTGGCACCGCGCGATCGTCGAGCGGGCGAAGGTCGTGATCGTCGAGGAGTGCGCTGCGCTGCCCTACATCAACGGGGTCGAGAACAGCGTCCACGAGAGCGAGGTTGACTTCGTCATCGACGGTGGTGACACGCCGGCGGTGGAGATCCCCAACCCACCGCCAACGGACGCCGATCGCGCGGTCGCCCGGCTGATCGCCGGGGAGATCGAGGACGGCAGCTGCCTGCAGATCGGTATCGGCGCGATGCCGAACGCCGTGTGCTCGCTGCTCGCGGACAGCGGTGTCAGCGACCTCGGGATCCACACCGAGATGCTCACCGACGGCATCGTCGACCTGTACCGGCGAGGAGCCGTGACGGGTGCGCGTAAGGCGCTGTATCGGGGCAAGATCGTCTGCTCGTTCGGCGTCGGAACCGCACAACAGTACGAGACGGCGAACCGCAACCCCGACTTCCTCTGTCTCGCCGTCGACCTGATCAACCAGCCGCACATCGTCATGCAGAACGATCGCGCGGTGGCGATCAACAACACCACCCAGATGGACCTTCAGGGCCAGGCGGCGAGCGAGTCGGCCGGGCACCGCCACATCTCCGGCACTGGCGGCCAGGCGCAGTTCGTGCGTGGTGCGTACGCAGCGAGCGGCGGCAAGTCGTTCATCTGCCTGTCGTCAACCTACGAGCGAAAGGGCGTGCGAGCGAGCCGGATCGTCCTCAACCTGACGCCCGGCAACATCGTCACAGCTACCCGCGCCGACATGATGTACGTCGTTACCGAGCACGGCATCGTCAACCTCAAGGGGAGGTCGGTGCCCGAACGTGCACGGGCGATGATCTCGATCGCGCACCCCGACTTCCGCGACGAGCTCGAGCGGCAGGCCCGCGAGAGTGGCCTGATTCCGCGGGGACTGTTCTGATTGCCCGACGTCGCGCTCGAGATCGCGGGCCAGACGGTACGCATCAGCAGCTCGGACAAGGTGTTCTTCAAAGCGCGAAACGAGACGAAGCTCGACCTGGTGCGCTACTACCTCGCGATCGGTGAGCCGCTCCTGCGCGCGATCGGCGGCCGCCCGGTGTTGATGGAGCGCTACCCGGACGGTGCGGGTGGGAAGTCGTTCTTCCAGAAGCGGGTTCCGAAAGGTGCGCCGGACTGGCTTGAGACGACGACGGTCTCGACGGTGAACGGCACCGAGTCGGACGCCCTCGTCGTGCGCGACCTCGCCCACGTCGCCTGGGCCGTGAACATGGGCTGTCTCGGCTTCCATGGCTGGCCGACGCTCGCCGACGATCAGGCACACGCAGACGAGCTGCGCATCGACCTCGATCCGATGCCGGGCGTCGGTCCGATCATGCTGCGTGACGCCGCGCGTGAGGCGCGAGCGCTTGCGATCGAGCTCGGCCTGACGCCGTTTGCGAAGACGACCGGCCAGCGCGGCATCCACCTGTACGTACGCCTCGAGCGTCGCTGGGACCCCTATGAGGTCCGCGCCGCCGCCGTCGCGTTCGCACGCGAGCTGGAGCGCCGCCGCCCCGACCTCCTCACCGCAGCCTGGTGGAAGGAGGAGCGCGGCACGCGGGTGTTCGTCGACTACAACCAGAACGCACCTCACAAGACGGTCTTCGCCGCGTGGGGCGCCCGCGCCGTCGCGAGCGCGCAGGTCTCGACGCCGTTCGCCTGGGACGAGCTCGACGACCTCGACCCTGGCTCGTTCACCATCGCCACGGTGCCCGCCCGGGTTGCCGCGAACGGCGATCCATGGGCGGCGATCGGTGATCGCGCGTGCTCCCTCGAGCCGTTGCTGGCGCTCTCGGCTCGCGACATGGAGGCAGGGATGATGGACGCGCCCTGGCCGCCGGTCTATCCGAAGATGCCGAACGAGCCGCCGCGCGTCGCGCCGAGCCGCGCGCGGAAGGCGGACGAGGGGTAGCTGAGAGCAGCCCGCCCGATCGGCGGTCAGGTCACGAGCGTCGGGATGAAGCGGGTGTCGAGCGCGTCCGTCTCGTCGATGATCGTGCTCCCCGCCGCGAGCAGTCCGCTCGGAACGTCCGTCCAGCGGCTCTCACCGCCGAACGCGAAGTACGCGTCCCAGACGACGTTGCCGGGCTCTCCGATCGAGCCGACGCGCTTGTCGGCCAACCACCGGCCGATCACCCGATCGCCGTCCCAGAGGTTCGTGACGCGCGGGTCGTCGAGGACGTGGGTGTCGATGTCGCCTTTCCCATCGCCGTTGAGCATTGGGATCCAGAGCGCGAAGACGCGGAGTCGAGCCGTCGGATGCGCGGCGAGCACGTGTTGGCGGACCCAACTGGCCCCCAGAAGGCAGGTGCTTCAGGTGGGCGACATCAGGATGATCAGGCGGGGCGTCCCGTCGGCAGCGCTGAACAGGGTCTTCATCTGGGCGACGTTGTGGATCGTCTCGATCGTGCCGGAACCGGACGCCGTTGTCGGGCCGGTCGCCGTGACCGTCGGAGGGGCGGAGGGCACCGATGTCCCTGGCGCCGCCGCCTGCGAGCCGCAGGCGGTCAGTACCGACGCGACGAGAGCTGCTCCGATGATCGATCGCATCGCGGTCACCCCTGCTCGATGGTTGCCGTACCTCGCCGGGAACGTAGCGCGACGGCCCCCGCGACGAGGACGATCGTGGCTGCGACCGTCAGCGTCGGATAGGAGTGCGCTCGCGCGAAGATCCGGACCTGGCTTGATGAGGTGACCGCGAAACCGACGATCGGATCGTCCGCAACGGTGGCGGTGTCACCGAAACGAAGGCGCGCCCAGTAGTAGGTGAGGTACGCCCCGGAGGCGATGAGCAACAGGTTGCCGATGCGTGCGGTAAACGCGAGCGAGCGTCGGAAGCCGCGGACGATGCTGGCACGGAGGAGCGCGACGCAGACGGAGAGCGCGCAGAGCACCAGTGCCATGCCGAACCCGTACGCGACGAACGCCTCGACCTTCGACCCGCCCAGCGCTGTTGCGACGAACGTCAGGAGCAGGGGCAAAGTGCAACCGAGCGACGCAGCGCCATAGGCAACACCGAAGGCGAGCATCGCCGGCCAGCCGGTCCGCCCGGAGGCTCGGGCCGGGCGCGGCAGACGCGGAGACAGTGAACGTCCCGCGAGACCCGCTCCACCAACGACGACGAGCGTTCCGCCCGTCGCAAGCCCGAGCCACGGAAGCGCGTGCGACAACGAGCCGACGCCGGCCACGACCGGTATCGCCACCAGGGAGAAGAACGCGAGCATCCCGACCGTCACGAGCGCGCCAACCGCGAGACCCTGGAACGCCCTGCTGCGTGCCTGGGGGAGGTCTCCCTCGTCCGCCGCGAGGTAGAACGACAGGAAAGCAGGCAGCAGCGGGAAGCCGCAGGGGTTCAACACGGTGAGGCCACCCGCAGCGATGGCGATCGTGATTGGTACGGCACTCACGCACCCTCATCGTACCGTCCCTGCTCGGCTCGGCGGGCTCGAGTCGGCAGCCGACGCGAGACTGCCGTCTACGGCACCCAGCGCTCTGCCAGCGGCGTGAGCTGGAGCTCGTGCGTCGCCGCCCGGGCGCCCTGCGCGGCTAGGAACGCCACGGCGTCAGCCACCTGCTGCGGGTCGGCCAGTGCCGCCAGGCCAGCGCCCGACTTCGCCCCGCCTCGTGGCTCGATGCCGGCGTCGACGATCAGCAGCGCGACGTGCACGCCGCGCTCCCGTAGCTCGAGCGCTGCAGCCTGTGTGACCGCTCGGACGGCGAACGCTCCGGCGGCCCACAAGCCGCGACCGGGCATGGCGCGGCGTGAGGATCCGCCTGTCACCTGGATCAACGTCGCCGGGGCGCCGCGATCGAGCACGACCCGCGCCGACCCGGAGAGGAAGGCGAACGCCGCCTGCGCCGGTGCGACCGACCAGTCGGCGAACGCACCGGGAGCCGCATCGGCGATCGGGCCGCCGCCGAACGGTCCGCTGCGTGTGCCGCCGTAGGCCGCTGCGGCGTTGACGACGAGGTCGAGACCACCAAGCTCGTTCGCGGCGTTCCTAGCAGCCGCCGCCACGGAGGCCTGATCGGTGACGTCGGCCTCGATCGCGTACGCACCGGCCGCCCGTACCTCGGCCTGGCTCGCGGCCGAGCGAGCGGCGCCGGCGACGCGATAGCCGCGGCGCACGAGGTCGACGATCACCGCGTGGCCGAGGTTGCGGGTGCCGAACACCAGCGCGACAGGGGAGCGATCGGTCGGGTTCATGGGGACACTGTAGTGGTGCGATTGCGCGATGGCGCGTCGATTGGCGGGCTCCTGGTCTAGTCGTGTGCTGGCTGGCAGAGCCACCCGGCGGGTGGCAGAGCCGGCAAGCGTAGGACGATCCAGGTAGTCGGATGACCACGCCATTTCACAATCAGACCACGAGCGCAGCATTCTCCGGACGCTGCACGAGGTCTACGTGCCGGCGATCGCGAGCACGCCGACGCCGACGAGCGTCGTGACGACGCCGAGACGCTGCGTCCGCGACAGGCGCTCGCCGTAGAGCACGCGTCCGGCGATGGCAGCAATCAGCGCGTACTGCGAGGTGAGCACGCTCATCGTCGCGACGCCGTGGCGGCTGCCAACGATGTAGATGGTGTAGCCGGCGACGTCCGCGACGGCGGCAAACAGGAGGAGCGGCACGAGCGGGCGAGCGGGAAGGCGCACGTGGCGTACCATCGGGAGGACGAGAACCATCGCGACGCCGCGTCCGATCGTCGTCACCCACAACGCGGAGGCCTCCCCGGCGTGGGCGCTGACGACGAACACCGCGCCGAACGCGACGGCTCCACCAAGACCGTACGCGATCGCGCTTGGCGAGATCGACTCGTGCTCGACCGACGTCGATCGGGTGGAGAGGAGGATCCCGACGACGACGATCGCCAGGGCGACGCCGGCGCCGCGGCTGATCGACTCACCCAGGGCCACGGCGAGAACCGCAGCGACCGCTCCGTCGGTCGAGACCAGCGTCGTCACGAGTCCCACGCTCGCGCGCGTCACACCGCGCGTCCAGCAGACGACGCCGATGATGTAGAACGCGCCGGCGGCCGCGGCGACGAGCCAGTCGTGCAGGCGGTGCGGCACCGAGTCGGAGAGGAGGGCAGCGGGGAGGATGACGATCATGCACACGCTCGTGGTGAGCACGATCGAGGCCCTCGAGCCAATCGCCCGGGCGACCCGCCCGCCGACCGCTGCGCTCAACCCCCACAGCAGCGCGGCTGCGAGCCCGAACGCGAGCCCGGTCACGCGGCGGCCACGGGGACGGGCCTGCGGCGTTCGGCGACGAACACGGCGAGGAGGATCAGCGTCCCCCCGACGAGGTGGCGCAGGTACGGCGCGTCACCGAGGATGGCCCACGCGATCAGCACCCCGACGACCGGCATCAGGTACATGAAGACCGCGAAGCGGCTCGCCGGGATCGCCGCGAGCACGCTCGAGAGCAACATGTACGCCGTGCCGGACCCGAGACCGAGGAACGCGATCCCCGCCAACGCTCCGAGCGTGATCGGGCCGCGCACCATGCCGTTGTCGAGGCCGTCGAGCAGCGACGCCGGGAGCACCAGCAGCACGGCTCCCAGCTGCGTCGTCGCGGCGACTGCGAGCGGGTCGACGTCCTGGGAGTAGCGGCGCACGGTTGCGGCGTAGATCGAGAAGGCGGCGACGGCCGTCAGCATCGCGATCAGCGCCGCGGTCGGCACGTTGCCGAGCGGCACCGTGAAGGCGCCGGACGCGACTGCGCCACCGCTGAAGCCGAGCGCGAGGCCGATCAGCACCCTACGGGTTGGTCGGTCGCGTGCGACGACCGCCGCGGCGATCGTGATCCCGATCGGCTCGAGGCCCATCACCAGCGCCGCGAGCGTCGCCGAGGATCGGTCAACGCCGAACCCCATCAGCACCGCCATCATCCCGACGCCGAACATGCCGGCGACGATCAGGTGGCGACGCACCTCCCGCGCAGCCGCGAGCCGACGGCGGGCAAGCAGGCACAGCAACGTGGCAGCGATGAGGAACCGCAACGCGTTCGTCGTCACGACGCCGAACGACGGCCGCGCGGCGTCGTACCCGGTGAACGATCCTGCGAAGTAGAGGATCATCACCGCTAGGCCGAGGCGGATCTTCACGCGCGGGTGTCTGCACGGAGCGCCGCGCCCGCGGCACCGTCGACACGGATCGCCGCGCCGCTGATCGCCGCCACACCGGGGCGCGCGAGCCAGGCGATCGTCTCGGCGACCGCTCCGAGCGCCGTCGGTTCGTCGGCGACGCAGATCGCGTTCGCGCGCACGCCGACGTCGGCGCCCTCCGCGGCGAGCAGCTCCATCACCGCGATCGCAGCAGCCGAGGCCACGGACCGCGCCGCGACGGCGTGGTCACCGCGCAGGCCCGATACCGACGTGACGATGACGATCGAGCCACCCGTGGCGCGCAGCGACGGCCAGAGGTCGCGCGCGACACGAAACGATCGCGACGCGACCCGCTCGAACGTCTCGACGAACGTCACGTCATCGGTCTCCGTCACCCGTCCTCGGGCCGGCGGCGTGGTTGCAACGATCAACAGCAGGTCGACCGGCCCGTCGCCCGCCGACCGGACGCTCCAGCCGTCGCCCGTCAAGGCGTCAACCATCGTGCCCGCGTCGCCGTCGACAACCAGGCGCCTCACGCGTCGCGCTCCACCCAGGCAGCGTTCGCGCGCAGCGCCGCACGCATGCCGGCGTCGATCAGGACGTCCGCCCCGTTCACGGATCGGGCTGCGGGGGACACGAGGAAGGCGATCGTGGCGGCGACGTCGTCGGCGTGCACGAGACGGCCGAGCGGCGGGCGGATCCACGTTGACGTGTCGGGTAGCACGTCGCGACCGCCGACCTGGGTGACCATTCCCGGTTCCGTGTCGCCCGGGCAGACGCAGTTCACGCGGACGCCGCGGAGGCCCGCCTCGACCGCCAGCATGCGGGTGAGCATGATCGCCGCTCGTTTCGACACGGAGTAGGCGGCAATCGAGGTCTCGCCCCACACCCCGGCATCGGACGCCGTGATCACGATCGCCGGGTCAGCGCCGGCTTCGAGAAGCCCGATCAGCGCGCAGGCGTAGCGGAACGGCGCCAGCACGTTCGTCTCGATCACCGTGTCCCACGCGTCGTCTGAGGTCTCTGACAACGGGGCGGCGTGCAGCACCCCGGCGTTCAGCACGGCAACGTCGAGCCCGCCGAGCAGGTCTGCTGCAGCGTCAACGGACCGCCGGATCGCAGACAGGTCGCGCACGTCGGCCGGAATGAACGAGCCACCCGTAGCGTCCGCGACGCGCGCGCCACGCCCCGCGTCTCGCCCGGTGAACGCCACGCGGTAGCCGTCCGCGACGAGGTGACGCACCGTCGCTTCCCCGATGCCGGACGTGCCTCCCGTGACGAGAGCGCGACGCTGGCTGGTCGGCGACACGATCGCGATTGAAGCAGAACGTTCCCTGAGAGGCGCCGGACCCTTGCAATTCACCCCCCTGGTGTATTACCCTCGGGGCAGACCGGCCGGCATGGCCCGTCGATCAGAACCGGGAGGTTCGATGGAAGCAACCAGTGCGGCCGCGTCTGACGTCGTCGACGCGATCCACGGCGAGCACCACCTCGCCGCGAACGCCTTGGGGCTCCCGCAGGTGCTGTTCTGCATCGTCACCGGCTCGGCGCCGATCGCCGCGATGCTCTTCAACGATCCCTGGGCGATCTACGGCGCCGGCAGCGCCGCCCCCGCGCTGTTCATCTGGGCGACCGTCATCTTCACGATCTTCTCCGTTGGCTACGTCGAGATGGCAAAGCGCGTCACCGCCGCCGGCGGCTTCTACAGCTTCGTCTCGCACGGCTTCGGTCAGGTCCTCGGCATGGGCACCGCGACGACGATCGCCGGTTGCTACATCGCCTTCGCCGCCGGCGTCACCGGCGTGACGGCGTACTTCGCCAACAGCACGATCGCCGACTGGACGGGCATTGACGTGCCCGTCTGGGCAATCGAGTTCGGCTCTCTCGCGTTGATGGTCACCCTCGCGTACTTCCACGTTGAGTTCACCGCCCGCCTCCTCGGCATCTTCCTCGTCGTGGAGCTCGCGGCGCTGCTCGTCTTCGGCGTCGCGGCGCTGTTCCAGAGCAAGGCAGGGCTGCACCCGTCCTCACTCAACCCGGTCGCGATCTTTGACGACACCAACGGCGCGAAGGCGACGTTCGGTGCCGGCACCCTCGGCGTCGGCTTCTTCGGCGCGTTCTGGTCGTGGATCGGCTTCGAGATGGCGCCGAACTACGCCGAGGAGTCGCGCGATCCGAAGAAGATCATGGGTCCCGCGACCTTCATCAGCGTCATCGGACTCGGCGTCCTGTACACGTTCATCACCTGGATGCTCGTCGTCGCGTGGGGCCCGGACGCCGTCTCGAAGGCCGGTAGCGATGCGATCAACGGCGTGATCGCGAACGTGTACGCGCCGCAGACCGATCGCGTGTTCGGGCTGAACGTGGGCAGCGCGTCTCTCCTCACGCGCGCGTTCCAGCTGACGATCGTAACCGGCTCGTTCGCGTGCCAGTTCGCGTTCTTCAACACTTCGACGCGCTACCTGTTCTCGATGGGCCGCGAGGGCGTCCTGCCACGTGGCCTCGGTCGCACGCATGCCAGGCATCACAGCGCGTTCGTCGCCGGCTCGGTCGTCGGCGTGCTCTGTGCGGCGATCATCGGCATGTTCCTCGCCTACGACTCCTCGACGCTCGGAGCCTTGACGAAGCTCGGCACCTGGGCGCCGATGATGGGCAACATCGGGATCCTCGCGCTGATGGCGTTGGTGTCGCTTGCCGTCGTCGTCTACTTCGTCCGTGACGGCGCCGTCACGAGCGTCGGTGCGGTGCTGCGCGTCGTTCTCTGCCCGCTCGCCGCCAGCGGCGGCCTCGTCTTAGCGACCTACCTGCTGATCGATGGACGGCGTACGCTCGGCTTCGCCAAGGGCGTCTTCTTCATCGAGTACATGCAGTACTTCCCGCTGGCGATGTTCGTTGCCGGTGCATCGCTCGCCTTCTACTACCGCTTGACGGATCGCTCGCGGTACGCCGGCATCGGCCGGTACCTGCACGAGGGCACGGCGGGCGCGTAGGTCTGGGACCCGGTTGGCCCCGCCGACGTGCGGGGCCAACCGTTGCCATGCCGGTTCTCCTCGACATCCCGCCCGACCTCGCCGGCCGCGGGATCGGTCCGCCGGCGAGCCCGCGTGGCCTGCGCCTGTCCCTTGACACGGCTGAGCCGTGGGGTGGCGGGTCGTTCGTCGGCCGCGTCGAGGGCGCCGGTCTGCACGACGCACGCCAGATCACCGTCACGGTGCGCTGCGTCGCAGCGTGGCTTGACATCGCGCCGCAACTCGTCGGCCAGCGCACGACGCTGACCCCGGCCGCGTTCTACGAGCTCCGCTCCCGTCGCCGCGGGATCTGGCTCGATGAACCGATCTGGGCCGCGACGGTCGAGGTCGGCGCGCTCGCCGAGGCGAACTGGCGGGCGTTCCGCGTCGCGATCCCCGACGGCCTCCCGCGCGCCATCGAGGCCACCTTCTGCGCCGTGCGCTACACCGTCGAGGCGCGCCGGCGCCGCGCCATCGGCCACGTCACCGCGCTGGTGCCGGTGCTCGTGGTCGAGCCGCGGACGCTGCCCGTCGTTCGGGTCGAGCACACGCCGACCGGCGACTGGCGGTTGATCGAGTGGCGTGCGGAGCACGAGCTCGCGACACGTGTCGGCTCGATCGCGATCGCGTTCGACGATCGCCGGCCTGAGGACGCTCCTCGCCCTGGTGAGACGCCTGAGGACGAGCTGCTACGACGCCTCTACGGGCGGACGGGGAAGGTCGACGAGCGGTCTGCGGGCGATGATGCGCGCCGCTGACCGGGCCACCGCCCGCGCGTCAGCGATGTCCGCCTCGAGGTAGGCGCGGCCGGGAGCGGCGGCGAGGACGACGATGATCGTTGTACCGTCAGCGCCGATCCCGACGAGCCCGGGGGCGCTTGCTGCAGCGCGTCGGGCGAGGGTGAGGGCTTCTCCCTCCGCCTCGTGCGCGATCGTCACGGGAACGCCCTCCTCCTCGAACGCGGCGGCGATCGACCGGGAGACGTCCGGGTCGGCGAGCAGCGCGTGCACCATCAGCGCCGCCCGGCGAACGCTCGGACGAGCCCAACAGCAACGGCCGCGCGGGGCCCATGGACGCCGAGGACGTCGGCGCGCGCGACGGCAAGGTCGAGGTCGGCGAGCGCTGCAGACACCGCTGCGACGACCTCGGGATCGCTCGCACAGCCTCCCGCGAGCACCACGAGCTCGCCGGCCGGCGCGCCACCGATGCGCTCGATCGCTCGGCGCGCGTTCGCGCCGAGCACGAGACGTTTCGCGTCGCGCCGCAGTGCGCCCCAGACCTCGGGGGCGATCGCGGCCCGCAACGGGACGAGGCCGCCCGGCTCGACGAGGCACAGGCGGCCGACGGTCTCCGGTGGTGATGGCGCGGTGAGGAACGTGCGCGTCGCATCCTCGTGATGGAGCACGAACGGCGTCTCGACCCGCGCGGTGCGCAGCCGCTTCGCGCGCTCGGCAACGAGCGGCGGCGCGTTCAGCAGCCCGCCGCAGATGCGCGTCACGAGCGTGCCCGCGCCGGCGAGCGCAACGGCGCTGCCGTCGCGGTGCGCGTCGACCGTGCCGCCGCCGAGGTCGAGCACGAACGGTGTGCTTCCGGCTCCTGGTGTCGTCGCCGCGCCGAGCGTCGCTGCGAGCCACTCCGGTCCGACGACCTCGGCTCCGAGCAGGCCGGCGAGGTCGTCAGCGGCGATCGCGCGGAGCGTCGCAACCCCCGTCACGGTGCGTTGGCGCATGCGCAGGTGCAGCGTCGCGTCGTCCCGGGGAGCCGGGAGCGGGACGCGAAACACGTCGAGCGCATCATCCGGCGCGCTCGTCGCTGCGCTCTCGGTCCGGGTCGCGGCTGGTGGCGTGGCTCGCAGGACGACGATCGCCGAGCGCTCGCCGGCAAGCGCCCGGGCCGCGTCGCGCGCTGACCGCGCCTCGGCCGGGTCGAGCCCGAGCAGGACGGCGATCCGCAGCGGGTCGCTGAGCTCGACCACCGTGTCGCCCGCGGGCGCCACCTCGATCGCGGCCCGCGCCCCGAGCGGCAGGCCGGAGGCGTCGGCGACCTCGTCGACGACGGGGATCGTGCGGTCGAAACGGTTCGCGATGAGCACGCCGTCATCGCTGGCGACGATCACGCCGGTGATCGCCCAGCCACGCTCGCGGGCGGCGCGCAGCTGCTCGCCAACGTGGTCGAAGTCGGCGTCCCACGTGACAGCGATCGTCGTGTCGCGTGGCTCGCCGGCGAGCTCGGCTAGCGCTCGCAGCGTGCCGACGG
Organism: Actinomycetes bacterium; assembly: GCA_025360225.1. GTDB lineage: Bacteria > Actinomycetota > Thermoleophilia > Gaiellales > F1-60-MAGs149 > JANYCN01. The sequence goes on from JANYCN010000046.1 coordinate 12,291, forward strand.
CGCACCCCGCACCGCCGGGCGTGGTGCTGCCGGGACGGGCGATCGCCGTGCGTCCGAGCGCGAGGTCGTGCTCGTGACGCTCCTCGACGAGATCGGTCTCGACGGGGTGCAGCTCGGCGAGCAGGATCCGTCGCGGCATCTCGCCGATCCGCCGTGCGCCGCGCTCGAGCAGCGCGCGCGCACCGACTGCGGAGGCCGCCGAGCCCTTCGCGCCCGTCGTCTCGGCTCGTACCACGAGCAGGAACGTCGGCTCGCGCCCTGGCTCGAGACGCGCGAACGCGACCTCGGTCGTCGAGTTGCCGACGTCGACGCCCGCGACGAGCATCAGCTGATCAGGCCGCGGCGCAGGTACGCCGCGCGCGCCTCCCGGACGAGCGCCGCGCACGATGTCGCACCTCCGCCTGCGAGGCGGTCAGCGAGCGCGTCCAGCTGCGCTGCCGTCGAGCGACCTGGACGCAACATGTCGTAGAAGCCGAGCACGTCGTCATCGCCGAACGTCACCAGCTCGGCGCCGCGCCGCAGGTTCTCGGCGAGCTGCCGGTTTCCGCCCTGCTCCGCGAAGCCCGCCTGCAGCCGGAGGGTCGCGGGTGTCACGCGCAGCTCGGTGACGGTGCCGGCGAGGACGGCCTCGACGGTGATGTGCCCGACGAGCGCGTCGCGCGCCGACTCGCCGAGCGGGTAGGTCGCGCTCACGTCCACGACGCCTCCAGCTCGACCGGGTCATCGGCGCTGACGAGCCGACGCTCCGCCGCGACGAGCGCGACGACGCGCGCGTGGAAGCGGGGGCCGAGCGGCTCGTTCGAGTCGGGCAGCAGCACGGCGTCCGGGCTCTCGCCGCGCGCGTAGCGGCCAGCGTTCCGTCCGACCGTGCGGTAGAGGGCGGGGGAGATCAGCGCGGCGTTCGGCAGCAGCTCGAGGTTCGCGAGCACCGGCAGGTCGGCGCGGTGGATCACCGTCGTGCCCTTGCCCTGGATCCCGATCCCGATCCCGGAGCCGCTCAGCCGCGCCGCCGTCCAGGCGATGTTGCCGACGTCGAGCGACCGTCGCACGCGCACGATGCGCGACACGACGCCCTCCTCCTCGAGTCCGGCGAGCAGCTGGCGCAGCGCCTCGCCAACCGTCGCGCCGCCGAGGGTGAGCCAGACGCTCTCGGCGAACGCCGGGGACACGCCGACGACGACCTCGTCGGGCCGCACACGCGAGCGTGCTGCGCCGATCGTGCGCAACGTCACGCTCCCACGCCCGGTCGCCTGATCGGCTGTCAGCGCCTCGTGCGTGCGCGCCTGACGGACGTCGGCGATCTCCGCGAGCCGCTCGGGGGTCATCCGGTACCCGGTGCCCGGGCCGGCGTAGTCGTTCGGGTCGGTCAGACCGGAGAGGACCTTCATCGACTCGTCGAAGATCGCGGAGGTCTGCAGGTAGTCGCCGAGCAGCCGCTGGCGCAGCATCTCGAGCACCCGCTCGGCCTCGACCGCGAACCCCGTGCGGGCGAGGGCGCGGACGACGTCGAGGATGCCGATCCCGCCCGACATGATCGACTCGCTCGCGCGCGGCACGAGCTGCGGGTCGAGGTCGGGGACGTCGAGGGAGCCATGCGCCATCACGACTGCCTCGCAGTCGCCGTCCGAGAACTCCGCCAGCCCGAGCTCGCGGTAGACGGCCCGGCACGCGTCGACGGCGCGTCGGCGCAGCGCCACGAGGTCGCTGTCCTTCCGGCTGCGCAGAACCCCCTCGAATCCCCAGTCACGTTGGATCACGAGGTAGTCGTCGATGTCCTCAGCGTTGAAGTTCGACGGCCCGAACGCGTTGTCGTAGCGCGGGATCGAGCCGAACCCGGAGAACAGGAAGTCCGACCCGGCGAGCAGCAACGGCAAGGTGTGCGCCGTGCGGCGAATGTCGGAGTAGGACATCAGCGTGTCGTTGCCGGTGCAGGACTCGAGGTCGTGCAGCATCACGAGCAGGTTCTCCGCGACGACCTCACGCATCCCGCCGGGAACCGACGCGGTGACGTTGACGCCGTCGATGCCGCCGTTCTGCACGCCCTGTGAGCCGGCGCCGCGCGTGAGCGCGAGGCAGCGCGCCTCGAGGTAGAGCATCGACATCCCCTCGCTCGCCCCCATCAGCGCCTCGGCGCCCGAGCCGGACGTGAAGCGCATCTTCAACCCGCGCGACGCGTAGCAGGAGGCGAGGAACGCCTTCGACCACGGGGTGTCGTCGCCGTCGATGAAGACCTGCTCGGTGCCGTAGACGGACACCGTCTCGGCGTAGGTGGTGAGGCCGCGCATCCCGAGCTCGAGCTCGAGCCGCTCCTCGACGCTGCACTGGGTGAGCGCTCCCGCGGCGGCGACCTGGCTGCCGACGAGCAGCGCGAGCGCGTTGGATGGTGCGTCGCGCAGGAGCGGCACCGTCGTCTCGAGCTCGCGGAAGCCGAGCGCGACGGCGCTGGCGGCGTCCGCGGCGAGCAGCAGCGGGTGATCGACGCGGTTGGTGACGTGCGCCTGGATCGACGGCGTCCTGCGCACGCGGAGCTTCGTGATCGCCGAGAGCAGCTCGACGGGCGACATCGACGCCAGGATGCGAGCGTGCTTGGCGGGCGTCATCCCGGCTGCGAGGCGGGTGCACGCCGCGCGGGGCACCGTCGGGTCGACTAGCATCCGCGCGAACGTGACGTCGTCGGTCGCCATTGCCTCCTCCGCGACGGCGACGTCAATCGCGTGTCGGGCGATGAACTCGTCGATCAGGTCGAACGCCACCTCGGCCTTGCCGTCGAGCTCGACGACGCGGCCATTGGCGATCCGCAGGGACGGCGCCGGGTCGTTCGGGCCAGCCATCGCCACGAGCCCGAGCTCGGGCATCTCCGGCACCATCGCGTCGTTCGCGATCGGCCGGCCAGCGTAGAACTGCGCGCGCAGCGACTCCATCGCAGGGAGGGTACTTGCGAACCGGGTCGGTGTCGAGCCCCTGCCGTCTCCGGCTCGGATGACCCTCTCGATGCTTGATGTGCCGACGATCGATGGGCTTCGGACTCTGCGCTCGGTGCCGTGATCGACGAGGCGCTCGCCGACACGAGCGTCTGGGGGACGCGGCATCGACTCCCTGATGGTGCGCGAGCGTGGTTCGAGACCGCGATCAACACTGGTGTTATCGTCACGCGGCCTCGTGGTCTGATTGTGAAATGGCGTGGTCATCCGACTGCCTGGATCGTCCTGCGCTTGCCGGCTCCGCCACCCGTCGGGTGGCTCTGCCAGCCAGCTCCCGCTCGCTCCAGACACCCGATGACGCCGCGCTTTGACAATCAGACCACTAGTCTAGAGCGTTGACGAGCACCGGACGATCCGCGTCCGGTTCGACGCGTTTCTGCGCTGCCCGCTCGGCGCCGTTTCACTGGTTCAACGTTCGCGGTTACACCGCCGCGGGTGCCAACATCCAGTACGAGGACTCGGTGCATGGCCCGACGTCCATACCATTGTCCGTCAACGTGCCGGCGTACTCGACGATGGCGACGTCGACGATCGCTTGTCGGTAGCCGTCCCGGCCTACGGCTCGTCGTCGGGTGTCGTGTCGAGGCGCGCGAGCGCGGCGTTCGTGTACCGCCGGTCGTCGGTGACGTCGCGGACGATGACCAGGCACGCCGGTGGGGTCAGCTTCTGGTGGAGCTCCTCGACCGTTGCGTGCTCGACCTCGGCGAGCACCAGCCCCGCAAGCGCAGCGGCGAACACGTCGATCTCCCAGACGAGGCCGTCGAGGGGCACGGCGTAGCGCGTCTTCGTGATCGCGTGGCGCTCCGGGTCGCGTTCAGCTGCGAGCGCCGCGTAGCGCGGTGCATCGATCTCCTCCTCGTCCTCCTCCCGGACCCCGGATGCGAGCTCCCGCTTGGCGTTCAGGTGAAAGCGGGCGACGCCGTGCTCGATCGTTCGCCTGATCCGCCGGGTGCCCGACCCGGTATCGCGCAGGTACGCCTGCTCGAGCTCGAGGGTGCGTGCGCCAGCCTCGGCCGCCGGGTCGCCCACGAGGCGCACGAGCAGCTTCCGCTCGATCTCGAGCCCGCTCACGGCACGAGGACCAGCCGACCCGTCACCTCGCCGGCACGCAACCGGCGGTGCGCGTCGTTGACGTCGTCGAGCGCGACGGCCTCGGTCTGCCAGTCGAGCTCACCGCGTCGGGCGATCTCGATCACCTCGCCGAGCTCGTCACGTGAGCCCCACAGCGACAACGACCAGATCGACTCGTGCGGCACCATGCTCAGACCGACCCGGGTGCCGCCGCCGTAGGCACCGACCTGCATCACGACACCGCCCGGCCGGACGAGGCGGGCCGACAGTGAGCCCGTGTCGTCGCTGCCAACGAAGTCCATCACCGCGTCAAACCGGCCCTCGACCTCATCTGGTGCCGCGGCGGCCTCAACGCCGAGTGCCCGCGCCCGGTCGCGCTTCGCCCCAGCCGGGTCGATCGCGGTGACGCGCGCGTCCGACAGCAGGTGCAGGTACTGGATGCCGAACTGGCCGAGGCCGCCGGCGCCGATCAACGCCACGGTCGGCGTCTGCGCGCCGGCGAGCGTCAGCGTGCGCTTGACGGCGCGGTAGGGCGTCACGCCGCCACAGGCGAGCGGCGCCGCGTGCACCGGGTCGAGGTCGCCGAGCGGGTAGAGGAACCGTCGGTGCGGCACGAGGACCCGCTCGGCGTAGCCGCCGTCCACGACCATGCCAGCCTCGGTCACGTCAGGACACATCACCTCTTCGGTACGCTCGCAGTGATCGCAACCGCCACACCCAAATGGTGCGTAGACGAGCACGTTGCCGAGCTCCTCGTGGAAGCCGGCGATCTCGTGTCCGAGCACCCGGGGGAGCGGGAACGCGGGCCAGCGTCCGTCGACGATGTGCAGGTCGGAGTGACATAGGCCGCACGCGAGGACGCGCACCGTCGTCTCGTCGCCTTGGGGTGTCGGATCGGGGCGCTCCTCCGGCTCGAACCGACCGCGGAGCGCGCGAAGAACCTGTGTACGCATCAGACGTGTAGCGTACCGAAGTGACCTGGTCGACCGTTCGCCCCCGAAATCCCCTTGGATCCGGCAAGCTTCGACTGTGTCGATCCCCTCCGACATAGGCCGTGACGTCGTGGTCGCCCGTCGCCTCGCTGAGGCGGCGAGCGCGACGGAGGTGCTCGACGTTGCGGCCGAGGCGATCGCGGAGCGTCTCGCGATGACGGTCGTCGTGAACGTGCGGGAGATGGCCGACGACGAGTTCGTCGCAACGCGCGTGATCGGCGGCGGCGTGGCTGCAGCGTCGCTCCTCGGGGAGCGCTACTCGGTCGAGAGCTTCCTCGACCTCTATATCGCCGACTACCTGCGCCCCGACGGGCTCTACGTGATCCCGGCCGACGCGCCGGGGTGGGACGCGTTCGACGGCGCGGTCGTCGTCGAGCAGGCGGCGGTGGCGGAGGGCCCGGACGCCTGGCGGCCCGGCGACCACCTCGAGGTCGTGCTGCGCGACCGGCTTGGTGAGGTGCTCGCGGTGATCGTGGCCGACAACCCGACCGACGGGCGCACGCCCGCGGGCGAGGTCATGGCCTCCTGCGCGGTGATCGGGCTCCACGCCGCCTCCGCGCTTGACGCGCGCCTCGCGTCGGCGGACGCTGCCGCGGGCCAGCGCGAGGCGGAGGAGCTGCAGCACCTCTCGGCAGCCCTCGCGGCAGGCCTTGGCGAGCAGGAGATCCTCGCGCGGGCAGCCGACGGGCTGTGCATGTCGTGCGGGTTCTCGTTCGCGCTGATCGCGCTCTACGACGACGAACGGACGACCCTTCGTTGCGTCGCCGGATCCGGACCCGGTCGCCGCGCGGTCGGCTCGCCGATCCCCGCTGCGACGCTCGAGGAGGTGATGGTGCTCGAGCACCGCGTCAGCGACTCCTACCTCGTGCCGCTGCGTCACGCCGACGGCATCGTCGCCCTCGGCCTGCATCGCTCGTCCGCCAACGGCGCCGGCATCCGGGCCTGGAAGCGCGACACCCTCGTCCTGCCGCTCAGCCCTGGCGTCGGGGAGACGATCGGCGTGATCTGGGTCGACGACCCGGTCGACCGGATGGTGCCGTCGGCCGAGAAGGTGCGCCGGATGGAGCTCTTCGCGCGCAGCGCCGCGCTGATGGTGACGAACGCCCGGCTCCTCGCAGCGGCGCGTGACCAGGCGACGCGCGACCCGCTCACCGGCCTCGGGAACGCGCGCGCGTTCGCCGTGGCGCTCGCCGACGCGCCGCCCGACGCCGTCCTGGCGCTGGTCGACGTCGATCGTTTCAAGGAGGTGAACGACCGCGACGGGCACCTGCGCGGTGACGCAGCGCTGCGGCGGGTGGCCGCGGCGCTGTCGGACGTCGTTGATCGTGGCGTCGGTGCCTACCGGCTCGGTGGCGACGAGTTCGCGATCCTCGTCGCCGACGTCGCCGCGGACGATCTCGTCGCCGCGCTCGACGATGCCCGCGGCCGGCTTCTCGGCCTGTCGTTCAGCGCTGGCGTCGCGGTCGCACCGGACGATGCCGCCGTTGGTCAGGCCTTGATCCACGCTGCCGACACGGCGCTCTACGCCGCCAAGCGTGGCGGCCGCGGCCGCACCGCGCGGTTCCACGCCCGCCGTGGTGCGGCGGTGCCGACGGCGGCGCTCTCGACGGCGCTGCAGCGCGCAGCGGCTGGTGAGCGCGACGTCGTCGGTCCGCTGCTCCGCGGTCTCGCGGCCTCGCTGGAGGCGAGCGGCGCCGCGTACTGGGAGCACGACCTTGCAGCGGGAACGGCAACGTGTCGTGAGATCGCGGGCGCCGTGGTCGTTAGCGTCGACGCCGTCGTCACCCTCCGCCCGGTCGATCGTCGGCGGCAGGTCGTCGACACGGCCCGCCCGACCGTCGTCCACGGGGACGACCTCGAGCCCGAGGGTGCCGACGTGCAGCACGTGCGGGCGTCTGGCGTCAGCTCGATGGCGCTGATCCCGATCGTCGTCGCCGGGGCAGCCGTCGGCCACCTCGAGCTCGGGTTCTCCGAGATCGGTGGACTCCCGCTCGCCGACCTCGAGCTTGCGACCTCGATCGCCGCGATCGCCGGCATCGCGCTCGAGCGTCAGCGTCACGCGGCGCGCATCGAGGACGCCTACCGCGACACGCTCGAGGCTCTCGGCACGGCGCTCGACTCGAAGGATGCCGCGACCGGCGACCACGCGCGCGAGCTTGCAACCCTCGCCGGTGGTGTCGCCCGACGCGTCGGGCTCGCCGAGACGGACGTGCGTGAGGTCGAGTACGTCGCGCTGTTCCATGACATCGGCAAGATCGCGACGCCGACGGAGATCCTCCGAAAGCCCGGGCCGCTGACTCCGGCCGAGCGAGAGGTGATCGAGCGTCACGTGATCGACGGGGCGAGGATCGTCGAGCAGATCGGGTTCATGCGCCATGTAGCCCCGTCGGTGCGCCACTCTCACGAACGCTACGACGGCGGTGGTTACCCGAGTGGCCTCGCCCGGGACGAGATCCCGCTGGCGTCGCGCATCGTCTTCGCCTGTGACACCTGGCACGCGATGACGAGCAACCGCCCGTACCGCGCGGCGCTCCCGCGTGCGGAGGCCGAGGCTGAGCTGCGGCGCGTCGCAGGGACGCAGCTCGACCCGGTCGTCGTCGACGCGTTGCTCGACGAGCTGGCGGCGGTCCAGGCGGCGGACGCGCTCAACCGCGTCGCGTAGGCTCCGCAGCACCGCCCGCCTACACTGTGCTGCGTGGCGGCAGAGACGATCACCTACCTGGAGGCGATCCGGCTCGCGATGCGCGACGCGATGGCCGACGACGACCGCGTGTTCCTGATCGGCGAGGACGTCGGCCACTTCGGCGGCCCGTTCGGCGTCTCGACCGGGTTGTTTGACCGGTTCGGCGCCAGCCGGGTGATCGACACGCCGATCTCTGAGGAGGGCTTCGTCGGCGCGGCCTTTGGTGCCGCGTGGATGGGTGAGCGCCCGATCGTCGAGCTTCAGTTCGCCGACTTCGTCACCTGCCCGTTCGACGCGATCGTCACCGTCGGCGCAAAGACGCACTGGCGAAACGGCATCGCTCTCCCTGTCGTGATCCGGCTGCCATCGGGCGGCGGCGTCCGGGGCGGCCCGTTTCACGCATCGTCGCCAGAAGGCTGGTTCGTCGGCGTCGCGGGGCTCAAGGTCGTCTGCCCGGGAACGGTCGACGACGCCTACGGGCTGCTGCGCGCCGCGGTGGAGGACGACGATCCGGTGCTCTTCTTCGAGCACAAGGGGCTGTACCGCCGGCTGCGCGGGATCGCACCACCACCGAGCCATCGCGTGCCGATCGGCCGTGCCGCGATCGCCAGGTCGGGCACCGACGCGACCGTCGTCACCTACGGGTCGGGCGTCGATCTCGCGCTGCGCGTCGCTGATGCGCTTGCTGATGTCGCGTCGATCGAGGTGATCGACCTGCGGACGATCTGGCCCGTCGACGCCGACACCGTCCTCGCATCCGTCGCCCGCACGTCGCGGGCACTGGTGCTGCAGGAGGCTTCTCGCTCGACCGGCGCAGGCGACCACGTCGTCTCGCTGATCGCCCGCGAGGCCTTCGCCTCGCTCGATGCGCCGATCGCGGTCGTCGCTCCGCCCGACACCCCGGTGCCGTACGCGCCCGAGCTCGAGGACGCCTACCTGCCGTCCGCCGCCTCGCTGCGTTCCGCGCTGGAGGCCCTCCTTGCCTGGTGACCCGGCAACTGCGGTCGTCCTGCCCACCACCGACGATCCGTCCGTCAGCGCCGAGCGCCGCATCGAGCTCTTTCGTGTCGTCCTCACCCACCGGGTGATGGAGGAGCGGATCATGACTCTCTACAAGCAGGGGCGGATCGCCGGCTCGGTGTACACGGGGCGCGGGCAGGAGGCCGTCGGCGCTGGGGCGGGGCTTGCGCTTGGCGCGGACGACGTCTGCGCGCCGCTCAACCGCGAGATGTCCTGCCACATCGCCCGCGGGGTGGAGCCTGCACACATCTTCCGCAACTACCTTGGGCGCGCGACCGGTCCGACACGCGGGCGCGATGGCAACATGCACTTCGGTGTGCCGGAACGCGGGGTGTTCCCGCTCGTCTCGATGCTCGGCGACCTCGTTCCCGTCGTCGTCGGTGCGGCGCTGGCGTTCAAACGGCGCGGCGAGGCGCGTGTTGCGTTGACCTTCTTCGGTGACGGCGCGTTCAACTGTGGCGACGTGCACGAGGGGCTGAACCTCGCCGGCGTGTTGAACGTGCCGGTCGTGTTCGTCGCGCAGTCAAACCGCGTCGCGTACTCGACGAGGACCGAGATGGCGATGCGCAACCCGAACCTGTCCGAGCGCATCGAAGGCGGCTACGCGATCCCCTGTGCGCGGGTGGACGGCACCGACGCGATCGCCGTTCACGTTGCGGTGCGCAATGCCGTCGAGCGTGCGCGCGCCGGTGGCGGCCCGCAGGCCATCGAGGCGTTGACGGTCCGGCTCGACGGGCACGCTGCCCACGACGATGGTCGCTACATGGACCGTGACCTCATCGCCGAGTACGGCACGCGTCGCGACCCGGTCGAGCGCCTTGCGATGCGGCTCGTGCTCGACGGTGTCCCTCGAGCCGAGGTTGACGCCGTACGCGCTGGCGTCATCGCCGCGGTCGCTGGAGCGCTGGCTGAAGCCGAGTCGGCACCCGCTCCAGATCCGGCGGATCTCGCCAACGGAGTGTACGCCTCGCCGCTCTCGTGAGCGCTCGCTGGGCGACGGTCCTCGCCGGCGTCCTCGCGTTCTCCTGGTCTGCGGCGCTCTTCCGCCTGTCCGGTGCGTCGCCCGGTGTCGGCTCGACGATGCGCTTCGCCTACGCGACGCCGTTCCTCGCGATCGTCGCGTTACGCGCTGGGAGCTGGCGCCCCGGCCGTGCGCTCGTGCCCTCGGTTCTTGCGGGCATCATCGTTGGCGTCGAGCTCGTGATCTGGAACGTCGCGACTGAGCGGATCGGCGTCGGCCCGTCAACCGTCGTCGTCAACACCGCCTCGCTGTGGGTGATCTTCATCGGCGCGATCGTGCTGCGTCGCCGACCGGCCCTCCGCACCGTCTGCGGGGCGGTCGTGATCATCGGCGGGCTCGCGCTCCTGCGCGGGGTTGGCAGCGGACGTCTGGAGGTTGCGGGGATCCTGTTGGGCATCGTCGCAGCAGCGCTCTACGGCAGCTACATCCTGCTGTTCGACGTTGCCGTAACACGCGCCAACGACCGGATCACACCGGTGCTGATCAGCTCGGCGGTCGCTGTTCCGGTGTCGCTTGTGATCGCGCTCGCGCGTGGTGAGAGCTTCACCTTGACGGCCTCCCAGCACGGGTGGCTCGCCCTCCTCGGCGTAGGCGTCCAGGCGAGTGGGTGGCTCCTGATGGCGCGAAGCCTCCGGTGGTTCTCCGCCGTAGCGGTGTCGCTTCTCCTGCTGATCCAGCCGATGCTGGCCGCGGTGTGGGGCACAACGCTCCTCGGCGAGTCGCTCGGTGGCGTGCAGGCCGTCGGTATCGGCGTCGTCCTGGCGGGCCTCGTCGTCGCACGGCCGGCGCCGACACGGTTCGGATGAGTACCGACCTGGTCGGTATATCCCAGGAGTTGAGCCAACGTCGGTAGCCTGATACAGTGAAGTTCAGCTCCGGTGGTCGATGGGATACCGGTAACAGGTGTACGGTAGGAGGCGGCATGAAACGCAACCTCGGAGGAACCATCCTCGCAGCGTTGGTGGTGACGCTCGCGTTTGCATCCGAGGCGCTCGCCGCTCAATGGAATAGTCTACAGGACTCGTCGGTCGTCAGCGTGTTTCTGCAGGTGCAGGGATCGCGTCACATCACGACACCGAATGACAAGATCCAGGTTCAACTGAACAGCTTTCCGTCGGGTGGAGTACGATGGCGTGCGGTGAACCTCACCACGTTGCAGCTAATCGGCGCCGAGGTTAACATCACGAACGCGTCGGCGTTTACGCTTGTCACCAACCTTTCAGGCAACCCGACGTTCGGCAACTTCGTGAGGTCGAACACCACGAACGGCTCGCACTCGGGGATGGAGTGGTACTAACCCGCGTGCACCGGTCGGTGTTCGCGTTGTGCGCGAGCGTTACGGTCCTGACCGCGGGATGCGCCGGCTCCACCTCCGTAACCTCCGTCCCCCAGCCGAGCCCGGGCAACATCACCTACGACGAGTACAACCGTGAGTACGGGGACGAGCAGACGAAACTGCCTCCCCTTCCAAACGGCTATACCTGGCCGAAGAAGGGGCCTTTGCCGAAGACGTTCGACGGGATCCTCGTGTACCCGTTGCAGGGCACCGGGCGGTTCAGCGCTGACGGCTTCTGGGAGTGTGCGTGGCAGATCGAGTGGCTACGCGACCTGTCGGATAGCCCGGAGCGGGCGCGTCGTGATCTGACGGCGCTGAGGGCTGCGCTCACGTTCTACGCGCAGACCGACTACACCGATCCCGCTGACCGCCACATCCTCATCGAACGCCTGGATCGGGCCGCACTAGGCGACCCGTCGCTCGTACGCATGGAGGTCTCGAGCTCGTGCGGAATCCCGGGCATGCCAGCACATTGATCCGCCGCAAGACGAGGAGGTCGACGTGGCGCAGCGTCTGGATCGTCAGGGTCGCGATCGTTGTTGTCGTCTCCGCGAGCGCGACCGCCTGCTCCGGCGGGACTGGCTCGCCGAAGGTCGGTGTGCCCCCGACAAGCCGAAGCCTGGAGACGGTGGCACGCGGCGACGTGATCGGCATCGTCACCCTCGACGGCGAGGTCGTTGCGAACCCGCAGATCACGCTCACGGCGCCCGCCGCGGGTCGTCTGACGCTCCTGCGCAGGAGCGGCGGGTTCGTCGACCGCGGGACACCGATCCTCAGGGTTGGGGCGGACACGGTGCGCAGCCCTGCCGCGGGCACCCTCGTGACGCTCCAACCCGGTCGGCACCTTAACGGTCGAAGGGTGCCAGCCGGGCTTCCGCTCGTCACGATCGAGGTCGACGGGTTCGCAATCGAGGCGGCGACGCCGCCCGACCTCGCCTACCGGATCTTCTCGCGTGACATCGCGAGCACCGGAGCGATCCGTGGCGGCCCGGCCGGCTTTGACTGCTCGCCGACGAGCGCGGCGGCGCTCCCAGCCCTCCCGGATCCCGCCGCAAACCTGGGCAACAGCGGTAGCGCCGGCGTCGGGCCCACCTTCACCTGCCTGTTGCCGACCTCCGTCTACGCCGTGGCGGGACTGCGGGCGTTCGTTGCGATTCGCAGCAGCGTGGCGCACGGCGTCCCGACGCTCCCGGTCAGCGCCGTGACAGGCCAGGCTCAGGATGGTGTGGTGTGGCTGTACGCTGGCGGGCACCTGCGGCTGCGTCGTGTGGTGCTCGGCATCACCGATGGCTCGGTCGTACAGATCCGTGAGGGACTGGTTGTCGGCGACCGCGTGTCAACGTACCCGCCGGACGTGTCGCTTCCCTCTCGGTGAGCGTCATCTCTCTCACGGACTGCAGCCACGCCGTCAGCCTTCCCGACGGATCATCCCTTGGGCTGCTCGCAAACGTCAGCGTCGCGTTGGAGAAGGGACAGTCCGTCAGCGTCCGCGGCCGGTCCGGGTCTGGGAAGACGACGTTGCTGTCGATCCTGGGGTTGCTCCTCACGCCTGACGCTGGCCAGGTTCACGTCGCCGGCGCATCGCTCGACGGGGCAACCGATGCACAGAGGACCCGAGCACGGCGCGCCACGATCGGGTTCGTCTTCCAGTCCGCGTCGCTCGTGCCGAACCTTACGGCGTACGAGAACGTGGAGCTGCCGCTCCTTCAGGGCGGCGACCACTCCCGGGCGCGGCGTCGACAGGCGGTCGCGGCCGCGATGGACCGCGCCCAGATCACCCATCGTCGCACCAGCTTCCCGAGACAGTTGTCCGGCGGAGAACAGCAGCGTGTGGCTCTTGCCCGAGCGCTCGTTCGCTCGCCCGCTGTGATCATCGCCGACGAGCCCACGGCGTCGCTCGACGTGGCGACGGCGGATCGCGTTCTCGCCCTCCTCCTTGAGCGATGCCGCGAGGATGGAACGTCTATCGTCATTGCGACCCACGACCCCCAGGTCGCGCAGCATGCCCACCGCCGTCTGACGCTTGACGACGGCCAGCTCCACGACGAGTGACGATGACGGCGTTCCTCACAGAGCTGCTGCGCGACCTCACGCGTCACCGGGCGCGGACGAGCCTGTCGGCGGTGTGCCTGCTTCTGGTAATCGGCTCCGTCGTGGCGATCGAGTCGGCCTCGGCGGTGGCGCGGGAGGTGTTCGTGGCTGACGAGGAGCAGAGGAACGGTCGCGCGGTGACGGCGGTCCTCGCGCTCCCGGGCGCCGGAGCGAACGCTGACACGCTACGGCGACTGGACGCTGCCCTCGAGCGACGCGTGCGGGCGGACGGAGGGAGCGCCACCATCGAGGTTGAGATGAGCGCCAGGGCTGGCAGGGCCGATGTCCCCGTCGGCTTCGGCGTGTTGGGCAACGTGCGGCTGATCGCGATCGCGGGTGATCCAACGACCATCCGTCGGCTACCGGTGCTGTTCGGCCGCATGCCGCGAACCGCCCTCCCGCCCGCCGTGCTCCTCAACGCCGCTGCGCGCGAGCGGTGGCACACCGACCGGCTCACGCTGCAGGCAACGCCCGGGAGCCCGACCTTCACGGCACGGGTGGAGGGGGTCGTGTCCGACGGCTCACCTGATCCGGTTCTCTGGGTCCCGTGGTCAACCGTCGCCGCATTCGATCCTGCCGCGTTTCGCGCATCCAGCACCATGACCGTGCTCGCTCACGTTCCCGGCGCCAGCTACGCCTCGATCGTCGATGAGATGCGGGCGGCCGTGCAGGAGGTTGGCCTTGTCGCTCCGGTCGCCTCGTTCTCGCGAAGCGACGACGTCCCGACCATCGAGCGCCGGTTGCGGACGACGCGGTCGGGCTTCCTGCTCGCATCGGTGGTGGCGCTCGTGATCGCGGTCGTTGCCCTGTTCAACATCAACGTCGCCAGCGTGCGCGAACGCCAGCGGGAGCTTGTCGTACGGCGCGCGTTCGGCGCGTCGCGCGCGCGCATCGCGCTTCTCGTCCTGTGCTCGTCGCTTCTCGTCGCGGTGTTGGCGAGCGGTGCTGCCAACGGCGTCGCCGCGCTGTGCGTGCACCTCCTCGGCCCTGCGATCCTCCCTCGAGCGTCGCCGGTGCTCGCTCCGCACTTCCCACTCGGCGCCGCCGTAACGTCCACGGCCGTCGGCCTCGTGGCGTCGCTCCTCAGCGCCGCGTACCCCGCCGTGCTGGCGTCACGCGTGCAGATCGCAGGTGCGCTCAGGGACTGATCGTTTTCTCCTCGGCGACGAGCTCGCGAAGGCGCGCGCTGTACGCGGCAAGGTAGGTTGCGCGTGTCGCCTCGTCAACGACGTCGGCACCGAACGCGACGAACGGTTCCAGCACCTGCATGCCAACGTAGCGAAACGTGCCGTGCACGATCGGTCGCAGGACGGTCTCGAGCGTCCCTGCTCGTTCGGCGGTGAAGTCGGCGGCCTCGTTCGACGCCGTGAGCGTGAGCAACGCGCGCTTCGCGTTGAGCGGCCCGGTGAACGGCTTCACGTCGCCGACCCCGTAGGCGACGCCGCTCACGAGCACCCGATCGAACCAGCCCTTCATGATCGCCGGCACCGAGTACCACCACATCGGCGCGTTCACGATCACCAGGTCGGCACGCTGGAGCCGCGCGACCTGCTCTGCGACGTCGGCGGCAAGCGTCCCCGACGACACCGCTGCTGCCTGCTCCTCCATCGGACGCAGCACCGCAGGCTCGACAGGCGCGGTGAAGTCGTGCCACGACAGCACCGGGACGAAACCGTCCTCGTACAGGTCGGACACCTCGACCGTCGCGCCGGAGGCCTCCAGCTCGTGAACGGCGACGTCGCGGAGCGCGGAGCAGAACGACCGTGGCTCTGGATGGGCGTGGACGATCAGCGCGTTCACGCCGGGAACGGTACCTGTCGCCGTCTCGGTGTGCAACGATCCGTCGCGTGGACGACGCGATGCTGGCGGCGATCATCCGGGACACCGTCGCGATCGCGGAGACCCCGGCTCCGACCGGTGCCGAGGCGGCGCGCACCGCGTGGCTGTTGCGTGCGCTGGACGGCGCGCCCGGCACGACCGAGGTCGACGAGGTTGGCAACCTGGTCTGGCGCCTCGGCGCGCGCAGCGACCTGCTGCTGCTCGTGCACGTCGACACCGTGTTCGCGGCGGACGTCTCGCTCGCCGTCAGCGAGCGCGACGGATGGCTCGTGGGGCCCGGCATCGGCGACAACGCGGCCGCGGTCGCGACGGCGCTCCACGTCGCCCGCCGACACGTCGGGTCGCCGCTGACGGTGGCGTTCACCGTCGGCGAGGAGGGTCTCGGCAACCTGCGTGGAGCCCTGCACGCCTGCGCCGCGATCCGCCCCGACGCCGCGATCGCGCTCGAAGGCCACGGCCTCGACGCGGTGTTCGTCGACGCGGTCGGCTCGGTGCGAGCGCGCCTGACGGTGACCGGCGAGGGCGGGCACTCGTGGTGGAACCGGGGTCGGCCCAGCGCAGTGCACGCGATCGCCTCGCTCGTTACCGTCCTCGTCTCCGAAGGGTCGTCCGAGGCGCCGGTGAACGTCGGCACGATCGGCGGTGGGGAGGCGGTGAACGCGATCGCCGCCCACGCGAGCGCGCTCGTCGAGGCGCGGTCGCTCGATCCCGGGCTGCTCGACGCGTTCGCAGCGATGCTCGCTGACCTGCGGCTCTCCGGCGGCCTCGAGCTCTCCATCGAGACGGTCGGCGTTCGGCCGGCCGGCCGGCTTGATCGAAGGCACGCGCTCCTTCGCGCCGTCCGTGCTGCGCGCACCGAGCTCGGCCTCCCGGACACGCTCACCGATGGCTCAACGGATGCCAACGCGGCGCTGCACCTGGGCGTGCCCGCCCTCGCGATCGGCTGTGCACGCGGACACGACATGCACACGACGATCGAGCGGATCGAGGCTGGCTCGCTCGGGGCGGGGGCCGCTCAGCTCGACGGTGTCCTGCGTCGCTTGCTGCACGCGGCGACGTGATCGCGCGTGACGTGTTCCACTCCTATCACGACACCGGCCCGGGGAGCATCGTCATGACCGTCCACTACCGCCACCGCCCGTTCAACACCGCCGACACGTACCCCGAGCAGCAGCTCGGCAACGACCTGTGCCAGGCCGTCGTCGCCGGCGACACGATCTACCTGCGCGGCCAGGTCGCCCAGGATCTCGACACGCGCGAGAACGTCGCGGTGGGAGACCCCGCCGGACAGGCGGCGAGGACGATGGACAACATCGAGCTGCTCCTGAAGGAGTGCGGGTTCACGCTGGCCGAGATCACGAGCTGCCACGTGTACCTGACCGACATCCGTCACCGCGAGCCGGTCTACCGGATCCTCGGCGAGCGTCTGCGCGGCGTGTTCCCGGTGTTCACCGGGCTCGTCGTCCAGGCCCTCGCGCGGCCCGAGTGGCTCGTCGAGGTGACGGCGATCGCCGTGCGCGGGCAGGCCTCGGCATGACCTTCTCGCTCGCCGCGCGCGACGCCGCATCGGGCATGTTCGGCACGGCCGTCACGTCGTCGAGCCCGTGCGTTGCGGCCCGCTGCGCGCACGTTCGCCCAGGCGTCGGCGCCGCATCGTCGCAGAACATCACCGACCCCTCTCTTGGCCCGCGACTGCTTGACCTCGTCGCGTCTGGCACCAGTGCCGTCGACGCCGTCGCCGAGGTCGTCGCCGACGTGCCATTCAGCGACTACCGCCAGCTCACCGTGGTCGACTGGAAGGGCCGGGCGGCCGCCTGGTCGGGGCCGCACACGCTCGGGCGGCACGGTTCAGCGATCGGATCCGCCTGCGTCGCTGCCGGCAACCTGCTCGCAACCGCCGACGTTCCCGGCGCGATGGTCGCTGCCTACGAGGCGGCCGATGGTGCGCACCTCGTCGAGCGTCTCGTGCGCGCGCTCGAGGCCGGCCTCGCGGCCGGCGGTGAGGAGGGCCCGGTTCGCTCGGCTGGCCTGCTCGTCGTCGACCGCGCGAGCTGGCCGATCGCCGACCTGCGCGTCGACTGGCACGACGACCCTGTCGGCGAGCTGCGACGCCTCTGGGAGCTCTGGGCGCCGCAGATGGACGCGTACTTGACCCGTGCAATCAACCCGGCCGCCGCGCCGAGCTATGGAGTACCCGGTGAGTGACCACCCGCTATCCCCGCTGACCGTCGACGAGATGCGCCAGGCAGCGCGTCTCCTCCGCACCGCTACCGGGCTCTCGGAGCGGATCCGGATCGTCTCGATCGAGCTGCGCGAACCGGCGAAGGCCGAGTACATCGCCTGGCGCGACGCCGGCGCAGCCCGACCCGAACGCGAGGCGTTCTGCGTGCTCGTCGACTGTGGCAACGAGGGAGCCGTCGAGGCCATCGTCTCGCTCACGCACGACCGCCTCGTGCGCCAGGCCGCGTTACCCGCCAGCACCCATCCAGCGATCCACGCCGAGGAGTTCGGGCTCGCCCGAGACGTGTGCCTCGCCGATCCGCGATACGTCGCCGCGCTCGCGCTACGCGGCATCACCGACCTCGCCCGCGTGCGCGTCGAGGCGTGGTCGGCAGGAGACTTCGAGGATCGGTCGCGGCGGCTCGTTCGCGCCATCGCCTGGCTCGGGACGGACGACGACGCGGACAACTACTACGCCCGGCCCCTGTACGGGCTCGTCGCGGTCGTCGACCTGAACACGATGAAGATGGTGCGCGTCGACGACCACGCACCGGGCACGCCCGTCCCCGACGCTGGTGGCGCCTACACCGACGGCGCGGGCGAGCCCTACCGCGACGACCTGCGCCCGATCGCGATCACGCAGCCAGAGGGTGCGAGCTTCACCCTCTCCGGCTCCGAGCTCTCGTGGCAGAAGTGGAGCATGGTCGTCGCGATGCATCCGCGCGAGGGCCTGACGCTGCACGACATCGCCTACACCGAAGCGGGCGAACGCCGCCAGATCTGCCACCGCGCCTCGATCGCCGAGCTCGTCATCCCCTACGGCGACCCGAACCCGACGGTGCACTTCAAGAACGTGTTCGACACCGGCGAGTACGGCATGGGGCCGCTGACGAACTCGTTGCAGCTCGGCTGTGACTGTCTCGGCGAGATCGCCTACCTCGATGGCGTGACGAACGGCATCGACGGCGAGCCGCTGGTGATCGGGAACGCGATCTGCATCCACGAGGAGGACGTCAACCTCCTGTGGAAGCACACCAACTCGAGCGGCCGTGTCGATCGCGCTCGGGCGCGCCGGCTCGTCATCTCCTCGATCGCGACGGTCGGCAACTACGAGTACGGGTTCTTCTGGTACTTCCACCAGGACGGCTCGTGGCAGTTTGAGGCGAAGCTGACCGGCATCGTCCACACCGCCGGCTGGATCGCCAGCGAGCGGTCTCCCCACTCGTTGCCGCTCGCCGAGGGCGTCGTGACGAGCGCGCACCAGCACTTCTTCTGCGCCAGGCTCGACCTTGACGTTGACGGTCCCTCAAACACCGCATTTCAGACCGACGCTTCGTGTGATCCGTGGGGGCCGGCGAACCCGGATGGCACGGCGTTTCGCACCGTGCGGCGCACGTTCGAACGCGAGGGTGCCGCACAGGCCAGCGTCGCGCCCGAGACCGCACGCCGCTTCCGCGTGGAGAACGGTGCGCGGCGAAACCGCATCGGCGACCCTGTGTCGTACGAGCTGATCCCGGGCGAGAACGTGCTGCCGATGCAGCAGCCCGACTCGGGCATCCGTCGACGCGCGCGCGTGATCGACCATCACCTGTGGGTCACGCGGTACGACCGTGACGAGCGCTACCCCGCGGGTGATTACCCCAACCAGTCGGCGCCGGATCAGGGGATCTCGCAGTGGGTCGGTGCGGACGAGAACCTCGTTGACGAGGACGTCGTGCTCTGGTACGTGTTCGGCGCGCACCACTTCCCGCGCCTTGAGGACTGGCCCGTGATGCCCGTCGTCGCGTGTGGGTTCCAGCTCCGCCCGGTCGGCTTTTTCGACCGCAACCCGTCCCTCGACGTTCCGCCGCCGAGCCCGGCGCACTGCCACCGATGACCACCGGCCTGGTCGCACACGAGCGGTACTTCTGGCACGACACCGGAAACCACGCCGGGCTGATGCCGCCGCGCGGCATGCTGCAACCCTACCGCCACTACGAGCACGGTGAGACGAAGCGGCGGTTGCTGAACCTCCTGCGGGTGAGCGGTCTCGCCGAGCAACTGGTGGCGATCGAGCCGCGCCCCGCGACCGTTGCCGAGGTCGAGCGGCTCCACACGCCGCGCTACATCGAGCACGTTCGCACGTTGTCGGACGGGTTTGGCGGCGACGCCGGCGAGCCGACGACGCGCGTGCCACCGGGCGGCTTCGAGACCGCGCTGCTCGCCGTCGGCGGTGCGATCGCGGCGGTCGACGCCGTCCTCGACGGGCGTGTCACGAACGCCTACGCCCTCGTGCGTCCCCCTGGGCATCACGCGCTCGCCGACCAGGGAATGGGGTTCTGCATCTTTGGCAACACCGCGCTCGCCGCGCTGCACGCCCGGCATGCGCGCGGCCTGGCTCGCGTCGCGATCCTCGACTGGGACGTGCACCACGGAAACGGCACGCAGGCGGCGTTCTGGGACGACCCGACGGTTCTCGCGATCTCGCTGCACCAGGACGACTGCTTCCCTGGAGGCTCCGGTGGCGTCGCCGAGCGTGGCGGTGCCGGCGCCCTCGGCTCGACGATCAACGTGCCGCTGCCGCCCGGATCGGGCGGCGACGCGTACCGGCTGGCGTTCGACACCATCGTCGAGCCAGCGATCCGGGCGTTCCAGCCTGACCTGATCCTCGTTGCGTCGGGGCTCGACGCCTCGATGTACGACCCCCTCGCGCGCATGTGCCTGTTCGCGGGCGACTACCGCGACCTTGCCCGTCGTGTCCGCCTCCTCGCGGAGGACGTGTGCGGCGGTCGGCTCGTCGCGATCCACGAGGGCGGCTACAGCGCCGAGTACGTGCCGTTCTGCGGCCACGCGATCATCGAGGAGCTCGCCGGGCTCGAGCCGATGATCGACGACCCGTTCGCGCTCGGTCGGGTATCCTCGCCGATCGTGTTGCAGCCCCACCAGGTCGCCGCGGTCGAGGCTGCTCGGTGAGCGATCACGACGGTGGTGATCAGGCCAAGTCGAGCGTCGCGGCGCTGACGCTCGGCGCGCTCGGCGTCGTGTTCGGCGACATCGGCACGAGCCCGCTCTACTCCGTGCAGACGGTGTTCCTCTCCGAGAAGGGCCTGCATCCGACGCCCGCCAACGTGTACGGGATGCTGTCGCTCGTCTTCTGGAGCCTCACGATCATCGTGTCGCTGAAGTACGTGACGTTCATCATGCAGGCCGGCAACAAGGGCGAGGGCGGCATCATGGCCCTGATCGCGCTCGTCTCCGGCGCGCGGCTCCGCACCGCTCGGGGAAAGCTCGGGCTGCTCGCGCTCGGCATCTTCGGCGCGTCACTGTTCTACGGCGACGGGATGATCACCCCCGCGATCTCCGTGCTCTCCGCCGTCGAGGGACTAGAGACACCGGCGCCGAGCCTGAAGCGCTTCGTGTTACCGATCGCGATCGTCGTGTTGATCATCCTGTTCGTGATCCAGCGGTTCGGCACGGGCACCGTCGGCGCGCTCTTTGGGCCGGTGATGGGCGTCTGGTTCGTCGTGCTCAGCATCCTCGGCATCAACCAGATTCGCCATCATCCCGGCGTCATCCGCGGCCTATCGCCGACGTACGCCGTGCAGTTCTTCATCGACAACCGGCTGACCGGGTTCCTCGCCCTCGGTGCGGTGGTCCTCGCTGTCACCGGAGCTGAGGCGCTCTACGCGGACATGGGCCACTTCGGTCGTCCCGCGATCAAGCGGTCGTGGTTCGGGCTCGTCCTGCCCGCCCTGTTTCTCAACTACATGGGCCAGGGCGCGTACATCCTGACGAACAACCAGCTCTCGATCAACCAGATCGCCCACAACGACGACAAGGTCAACCCGTTCGGCTCGTTCAACCCGTTCTTCGAGACCGTGCCGTCCTGGGGCCAGATCCCGATGGTGATGCTCGCGACGCTCGCGACGGTGATCGCGAGCCAGGCGGTGATCTCCGGCGCGTTCTCGGTCACCCGACAAGCCGTGCAGCTCGGCTACCTGCCGCGCTTGACGTTGCGCCACACCTCGGCGAAGGAGATGGGGCAGGTCTACGTGCCGGCCGTGAACTGGTTCCTGTTCGTTGCCGTCCTCGCGCTCGTTGTCGGGTTCCGCTCGTCGGCGGCGCTCGCGTCCGCGTACGGGATCGCCGTTACGGGGACGCTCGCGATCGACACGATCCTGTTCTTCGTCGTCGTCCGGGCGCTGTGGCGACGGCCGCGCTGGCTGGCGGTGGTGGGTGCCGTCGGCTTCCTCGTGGTCGATCTTGGCTTCTTCTCCGCCAACACGACGAAGGTGGCGAGCGGTGGCTGGTTCCCGCTCGTCGTGGCCGCCGTCGTGTTCACGACGCTGATGACCTGGCGACGCGGCCGCGACATCGTCTCAGCGGAGATGCGGCGCTCAGAGGTGCCGATCGGCGACTATCTCGCGTCACTTGAGTCGTCGCCGCCGCTGCGCGTGCCCGGCACGGCGGTGTTCCTCACCGCGAGCGGTGGCGGAACGCCGCGAGCGCTGCTGCACAACGTCCAGCACAACAAGGTGCTGCACGAGCACGTCGTGCTGTTCACCGCCACGACCCTCGGCGTGCCGCACGTCCCCGCCGAGGAGCGCATCACCACCGAGGCGCTCTGGCCCGGCGTCACCCGCGTGAACGCGTCCTACGGCTTCCAGGATGTTCCTGACGTTCCCGTCGCGCTCGCGCAGGCAAGGAGCCTCGGGCTCGCGCTCGAGATCGAGGAGGCCTCCTACTTCCTCAACCACGTGCGGATCGTGCCGGTTGGGGACTCCGGGCTCGCGGCGTGGCGCAAGCGCCTGTTCACCGTGATCAGCCGCAACGCCACGAACGCCGCCTCGTTCTTCGGCCTGCCCGCCGACCAGGTCGTCGAGCTCGGCACGCAGATCGAGATCTGAGCGCTCCGCGTTCCGTTCTGAGACGGTACCGTAGAAGCATGGATGGCCGACACACGGGCGTCGGCGGCTCGGCGGGGCGACCACGAGTCGGACACTCGACGGTGATGGTCGGTTGTCCAGCCTGCACGGACGCTGCTGCCGTCACGTCTGCCACGACCTACGACACCGTTGGTCGCGTCGTGGGTTGCGTCGGCGAGCGCTGCGGGGTACGACGTCGGCGGCGGCCTTGTGCTTGAGGACGTCGGTAACGGCATCCGTGCCTGCCGGACGGACGACGAGTCTGGCCTCGTTCTCTCACTCCGATGACGCATTCGTCTGCTGACAGGCCGGCGTTGTCCAGACGCCGGCCGAGCTCGACGAGCGCCTCGCGGATCTCCACGGCGTCCATCAGACGCGCCTGAGCGACTCTTCCGCCCACATGATGCCGCGGCGCTTGTAGGCGATCGGGGCACGTGCGATCGCGATCGCACGGAAACCGGGAACGTCCGAGATGAACCAGAACGCATCGAGAAACCGCCCCGGCTCGGAGACCCAACCGGGCGCGTCGAGACCGCGACGCGCATGCTGGTCCTCGGTGATCGCCGCCAGCAACGCGTCGCATCGCTGTTCGACCATGTCCGGTCGCTCCGCGGTCGCCCTCTCGAGCTCCTCCGCGTTCACGCGTGGCAGCTGGTCGAGCAGGTCGCGAGCGGCGATCAGGGTGTCGGTGCCGGCACGCACACGTCGGGCCGCGTCGGCGACGGTGCCGATGATGCCCCCGACGACGAGCGGCGGCGTCCCGTCGTCGACCTAGCCGGTCGCGCGGATCCGATCGATCAACCCCACACGGGAAATCGTAGCCCGATCACGACGATGCCCGGCGGCGTCGCACCGATCGTTGGTGCTCGCCCGCCTCGAGCTGGCCGACGACGTACGATTCGCTCATGCACTCCTCCTACGCGCTCGCGTCGTCTGACTTCTCCGTTGAGCGGGCCGGCGAGTCGGCACCGCTTGACACCCTCTGGGCTGGTGGTCTGCAGACGACCGACCGGCTCGGCATCGTGCTCGCCGCGCCGATGGACGCAGCCGGCTGCTCGAACCTGATCGCCGGCACGAACACGCTGTTCTATGACCACCTACGCGCGACGCGCGGCACCGGCAACTTCTTCCGCTATGCCGAGACCTTTCTGTTCGGCATCGGCTGTGAGCCGGGCGACTTCAACCAGCTCGACGTCTGGCCGCTGCACAAGTTCGTCACCATCCTCCAGCCAACAGCGGAGGCGCTGCTCGAGCACATCAACGATCGGCGCATCACCCTCCTGGCGCTCCCGGAGACCGGCACACGCACGCGCGGGGAGGTCGTCCTGAGCACCTGGAACGCGTACTGCGACACGGTGCGCACCGTCATCACCTACTCGCCGCGCACCGGCAAGGCGCGAAACGCCGACGTGACGCTCGTCGGCAACCGCGTCGTCGAGAGCTACGTCGAGCAGGCGATCTTCTCGACACCCGGGATCGGCGCGGGCGAGCAGGCGCGCCTTCGCCGGCTGCGACGCAACCTCGATCGCGAGACGATGCGCCCGGCGGAGGAGTACCGCACGCTGCGCAACGCGCCGGCGGCGCGCACCCTGCTCGGCGTGACCGAGGTTCTGCCACCCGGGCACCAGGAGCTGATGCGGCGCTCGACGCCGACCATCGTCGTGCCCGTCGAGACGCCGCTGCCGCCGATCGACGCCGCCAGCGCCCCTTTTGACGTCGCGGCGTCGGCTCCGCAGCCGCCGGCCCCGCTGACCGACGCGCTGCTGCACACGGCCTTCGACGCGATCCAACGCCGCGCAGGTGGCGCGTTCGCGGAGTGGGAGGACTGGGAGTGGATCTCGGACTTCGGCGACCCGATCGCCGAGCACCACGCCGTGCGTGAGGCAGTCGGCATCTGGGACGAGTCGCCGCTGAAAAAGTGGATCTTCAACGGCCCGGACGCGCTCGCCGCCGCCGACCACTGCTTCGCGAACGACATGTCGGCGCTCGAGGTCGGCCAGTGCCGGTACGGGCCGTTCGTCGACGCGTTCGGCAAGATGCTCGGTGACGGCGTCGTCTTCTATGGCGGCCCGCACGACGGTGGCGTCGTCGTTGTAACGGCGCTCTCGTCCGACATCGATCACTTCCGCCGCATCACCCGCGATCGCTTCGACGTGCAGATCGAGGATGCGACCGCACGGTGGCCCCACCTCCAGGTGCAGGGGCCGCGCGCGCGCGATCTCCTGACCGGGATGACCGACGCTGACGTCGCGGGGCTGCGGTACTTCCGCTTCATCCCCCACGAGATCGCGATCGGTGGTGTCGAAGGCTGCTACCTCGCCCGCACCGGCTACTCCGGCGAGCTCGGCTACGAGATCTACGTGCGACCCGAGAACGCCGAGCGGCTGTGGCAGGCGCTGCTCGACCAGGGTGCTCGCGCCGGGATCCGGCCGTACGGGCTCGCGGCGGTCGAGTCGCTGCGGATCGAGGCTGGGTTGATCTTCATTGGCTACGACTACTTCGCGGGCGCCACGTCGCCGTTCCACATGAACCTCGAACGCACGGTCAACCTGACGAAGGGCGACTTCAACGGCAAGGCGGCGCTCGTCGCCGAGCTCGACGCTGGCATCACCCACCGGATGGTCACGCTCGTCGTCGCCGGTGAGGAGGCGCCCGACTACGGCGCCGCCGTCTCCCGTCACGGGCGCGGCGTCGGCAAGCTGCTGTCACCCTCGGCCGGACGCTCGCCAACGGTCGATCGCCTGATCGGGCTCGCCTGCATCGAGATCGACCTTGCCGAGGTCGGCACGATGGTCGACGTCGCGCTTCCCGACGGTCGGCTCGTCGCAGCCGCGGTCGAGACCTACCCGATCTACGACCCGGAGAAGAAGCGGCCCCGGGGGTGAGCGACCGGCCGATCGGCGTGCTCGCGGAGGGCGCCGGCGGCGCGGCAATCGCGCGCGCGATCCAGGCCCGCATGCCAGCTGAGGACGTCGTGCTGCTGATCGACGGCGCGTTTGCGCCCTACTCCCGTCGCCCGTCACAGGTGGTGGTCGATCGGGCGCCGCGGATGGTGGTCGAGCTCGTTGGGGCACGGATGAAGGCGCTCGTCGTCGCGACCCTGCAGGGCGCGGAGGATGCGCTCGCCCCGATCGCCGCAGCAGCCGGCGTGCCGGTCCTCGCGCTCGACGGAACGCTCCCGACCGCTGCCGTACGAAGCCGGGCCGGTCGAGTTGGCGCGATCTGGGCGGCTGGGACGCTGCGGGAGGACCCGTGGCTGCGGACGCACCGTTTCCTACGCGGCGGTGGCGAGGTGGTGCCAGGCGCGTGGCACGGGTTGGCCGAGGCGATTGACGCCGGCCGGCTCCCGGCTGACGCCGCTAACCAGCTCGCGATGCTGACGCAGGGCGGCGCGGACGTGATCGCCCTGCTATGCCCCTACGCGGTCGCGGCGCGCCCGGCGGTCGAGGCGGCGGCCAACGGCGCGACGATCATCGACGCCGGCGAGGTCGTCGCTGACCGGCTGCGCACGCACCTCGTGCGGACGTCCGCCCTCGTCCGTGGTCGCCGCCGCGCCGGGCGGATCCAGACGATCGCGACCGACCCCGCGCGGTCGTTCCCGACGTAGCGTGGCGCTCGCGATCCGCACGGCCGTGATCGCCGACCTTCCCGCGCTCCGGGCGATCTTCCGCGCGGCCTCGCTCGGAAACGCCGGCGACCGGGAGGCGCTGCTCGCCCACCCGGACGCGCTCGTCCTCGATGGTGCGAACATCGCGGCCGGACGGACGCGGGTGGCCTGCCATGGCGGCGACGCGGTCGGCTTCGTGACCGTCCTCGTGGATGGAGCGTCCGCCGAGGTGGAGGACCTCTTCGTGGCGCCGGCGTCGATGCGGCAGGGCATTGCGACGGCGCTCGTCCGCGACGCCTGCGAGCGAGCCGACGCAGAGGGCGCTCGGCGGCTCGAGGTGACGGCGAACGACCACGCCCTCGCGTTCTACCTCGCGTGCGGGTTCGTCGAGGTCGGACTCGTCCGGACGGCGTTCGGCGAGGGCCGGCGGATGTGGCGGCCGGCCCCGTGATCCGCCGGGCTCAGCTCAGAGCTCCGCGAGCGCGTCGTCGATCACGTCGAGAGCCCGGTCGACGTCGTCCTCGGACAGCACGAGCGGCGGCTTGATCTTGAGCACGTTGTCGTGCGGGCCGTCGGTCGAGAGCAGGACTCCACGGGCCTTCGCGCCCTCCTTGGCGGCGGCCGCCTCCGGCGTCGCCGGCTCCTTCGTCGTGCGGTCCCGCACGAGCTCGACGCCGAGGTAGAGCCCGCGCCCGCGCACGTCTCCGACGACGGCGTGGCGCTCCTGGATCACCCGCAGGCCGGCGAGGAAGCGGCTGCCCAGCACCGCAGCGCGCTCCTGCAGTCGCCGATCGCGGATCTCGTCGAGCACCGCCAGCCCGACGGTCGCCGATACCGGGTTGCCGCCAAACGTGTTGAAGTACTCCATCCCGGTTCGGAACGACCGCGCGACCTCGGCCGTCGTCACGACCGCGCCCAGCGGGTGGCCGTTGCCGATCGGCTTGCCCATCGTGACGATGTCGGGAACGACGCCCTGCGTCTGGAAGCCCCAGAAGTGGCTGCCGACCCGGCCAAAGCCAACCTGCACCTCGTCCGCGATGCACACGACGCCGGCCGCCCGGGCGTGCCTGAACGCCGCCTCGAGGTAGCCGGGAGCGAGCTCGATCTGGCCCGCGCAGCCCGGCAACGACTCGACGATGAACGCTGCGACGTCGCGCTCGCTGAGGCGCGCCTCGACGTCCGCGGCGTAGGCCGCGCCGTCCGCTCCGTGGCGCCCGCGATACGGGTCAGCGACCTCGCAGATCCCGACGTGCTCGGGGCAGCCCCGTCCGCCCGAGCGGTTGAACTTGTACGGCGAGATCTCGATCAGGCTCGTCAGGTTGCCGTGGTACGCCCAGTCGAGGCACAGCACGTCGCGGTGCCCCGTGTGCGCTCGCGCGAGCCGCAGCGCGAGGTCGTTCGCCTCCGAGCCGGAGTTCGTCAGGAACACCACCGACAGCGGCTCGGGGAGCAGCTGCAGAAGCCGGCGGGTGTACTCGACGATCGCCGGATGGAGGTAGCGCGTGTTCGTGTTCAGGGTGGCGGCCTGGCCGGCGAGGGCGGCGACGACGCGCGGGTTGGCGTGCCCCACGTGGCACACGTTGTTGACGAGGTCGAGCCAGCGTCGCCCGTCGGCGTCAACCAGGTGAGCGCCCTCGCCGCCGACGATCGTGATCGGCTCGGCGTAGGCGATCGACAAGGCGGGAGAGAGGTTCGTTCGGCGCCGCAGCAGGAGCTCCTCCGCCCTGCGGGCGCGTGGCGCCGGGGCGGCAGTGGAGCGCAGGATGAGGTTCGGATCGGGGCAGATCGACTCCCACACGTCCAGCTCGCTCGCTGCCGCGACGCCGTGCATGCCGGTGCCCATGCCGAGCAGCGTCGTGTTCAGCTGGAAGTGCAGGTGCGGCTCCCAGCCGCCGTTCTCGAACGGCTCACCGAGGACGCCGAGCCGATCGCCCGCCGTCACGACCGTACCCGTTGCAAGCGTCGCCGGCGCCAGGTGCCCGTACAGCGTGAAGAACGGAGAGCCGCCCGCCGTCCGGTGGCGCACGATCACGATGCCGCCGAAGTCGTCCTTGGCGGGACGGTGCTCGCACGCCTCGACGACGCCGTCGAACGCCGCGTAGACGGGCTCACCGGCCGGCTGCCACGCGTCGATCCCAAGGTGGACGGTACGGCGCTCGGCCGGGTCGCTCCTCGCGAAGGCGTCGCTTCGATACCAGGCGCGATCCTCGCGGTACCCGCCGGGTCGCCCGTCAGCGAGGCGGATCACCGTCGCCGGCAGGGCTGACGGCGAGGAGAGGAACGCCACGACCTCGTGCTCGGTAGGGACGGCCCGGAACCCGCATGCGTCGCGAAAGCGGAGGTGCGCGAGCTCGGCGGACTCCGTCGCGAGACGGCCCTGGAGCTCGACGATCGCCTGCTGTGACACCGACAGGTAGGTGTTCGTCGGATCGGCAGCCTGCTGCTCGGCGCTGATCGCCACGCTCATCGCCAGCCGCGTCACGATCAGCGGGTAGAGCACCGCGAGCTCGGCCGGCTCGAGCGGCGCCTCTCCGTGGTAACCGGAGACGAGCGGCAGGATCGACCGCACGGGGTCTTTGTGTCCGCACATCGCGTACGCGCAGGCGACAGCCAGACCACACACGCGTGGCGCGAGGACGACGTCGCCGAAATCGATCAGGCCGGCGATCGACCGGTCGGCAGCGACCACCACGTTGTGCTCGTTCGCGTCGTTGTGGACGACCTGCCACGGAACGTCGTCGAGCAGTGCGCGCACCGCGGGATCGAGCTGCGGTGCAGTTGCGATGTTCCAACGGTGCAGCTGGTGCATCGCCGGGTGGCTGAGGGCGGCGAGCGCCTGGTCAACGATCGCGACGTGCGCGCCGAGGCGGGCGAGCAGCAGAGGCTCCCACGGTCCGACGCTCGCCCACGGCGCACCGTCGACCCACGTCAGGAGCCGCGCCACCCGACCGTCGACCGTGCGCCGGTCAACAAGCCGCGGCGATCCGACCAGGGCGAGCGCCGCGTCCTGCAGGTCGAGGCCCGCCGGGTCGATGCCGGCGGCGTGCAGCTTCAGCACGAAGCGCCCTTCTGCCGTCTCGACGAGCGCGTTCTCGTCCCGCTCCCCCGGGAGCACGACGACGCGGCCGCGCAAACCGAACACGCTCTCCGCGATCGCGGAGAGGTCGCTCATGCGAGCTCGGTGATGGCGTCGAGGACCGCGTCGATGTCAGCGGCGTTCGTCCGCGGGTTGATCGTGCAGAGCCTGAGCACCGGACGGCCGACGAGCTCCGTGGAGGTCAGCGCGGCGATCCCAAGATCCTCGATCGCCCGCCCGATCGCCGAGTGCTGCGCGCGATCGGCACCGCGCACGGCGAACGTGACAACGCCGAGCCGGGCGGGCGTCACCAGCTCGAGCGCGTGACGCGCAACGATCGACCGCTCAGCGTGCTCCGCCAGCGTGATCCCCGCGTCGATCGCCGCCCGCAGTCCGGCGATGCCGTGCGTGCGGATCGTCAGCCACAGCTTGATCGCCCGGGCCCGCCGGGTCAGCTCGAGCGTGCGATCGCGCAGGTCGGGGTCGCCAGCGCTCGTCACGTCGGTGAGGTACTCGGCGTCGAGGGTGAACGCCCGCTCGAGAGCGCCGGCGCGGCGAACGTACAGGATTCCGGCGTCGTACGGCTGGAACAGCCACTTGTGGGGATCGACGGCGAGCGAGTCTGCGAGCTCGAGGCCCTTGAGGGCGATGCGTCCGGTGACGGTCAGCGCGCCCGGCGCCCCGTATGCGCCATCGACGTGGAGCCACAGACCCTCGCGTTCGGTCACCGCGGCGATCGCTGGAAGCGGGTCGACGGTACCGGTGTTCGTCGACCCGGCGGTGGCAACGACGATCGTCGGCTCCAGGCCCGCGATCCGGTCAGTCGCGATCGCGGTGGCGAGCGCCGCGACGTCGAGCCGCAGCTCGCCGTCGATCGGCACGTGACGGATCTGGCCGTCGGCGTAGCCAAGGTTGCGCAACGCACGTGGGATGCAGGAGTGCGCCTGGCTCGTCAGGTACACCATGCCGTCACCGACCGCGTGGCGCGCAGCGGCGATCGCGAGCAGGCTCGCCATCGAGCCGCCTGAGGCGATCACTCCCTCGAACGTGTCGGGCAGCCCAAGCGCTTCGCGCACCCAGGCGAGCGCGATCAGCTCGACGGACGACGGCCCGGCGCTGCCGCCCCACGACGAGGCGATCGCGTTGTGTCCGGTCGCGAGCCAGTCGCCGAGGATGCCGGCGAACGCCGCCGGGCCGGGCACGCGCGCCAGGTAGCGCGGGTGCGAGCCGTGCTGTTGCGCGACAAGTGCGACCTCTGCCAGCTGTGCGATCGCCGTGTCGGGAGAGGAGGGATGCTCGGGTGCGGGGCCGCCGAGAAGGGCCTCCAGATCCGACCTCGTCGCACGGCCAACGGGTGGGAGGTCGCGCAGCGCGATCAGATGGTCGACCACACGGTCAACGACGACGTGCCCGAGACGACGCATCTCCACCGGATCCATGCCGAGCGGGTCGACCTGCAGGAGCGCGTCCATCTGCCGGCACACTATCGGCCGTGCGTCCGACAACGCTCGCCTCGCTCGCCCTGACGACCGTCGCCATCCTCGGCGGCACCTGGTTGGGGTGGCACCACGACGCGTGGCACCGTTCGTTCCGCGACACGCAGTGGTACGTCCGCCAGGCCTACGTTGACGCGGGGCGGGCGCCGGCAGAAGCAGCAGCGCTGGCGATCCGTTACCGCTGCCACGCCGATCCGACGTGCCGCAAGGACGCGGCGACCGTGTTCACGCGGCCGCCGCGCTACGCGGCAATCTTCGCCTCGCGCCCCGCCTATCCCGCGCTGCTCACCGTCGGCCTGCGGCTCGCCGGTGACCGCGGCATCGACCTCGTCACCTTCGCGATCGCGCTGCTCGCGACGGCCGCCGCGGCCCTCGTCGCCGGGCTCGTCGGCGGTCGGTGGGCAGCACCGTTCGGGGCGATCGCCTTCGCCGCCTCGCCCGCCGGCTACTGGGCGTCGCGCGCGCTGTCGGACGGGCTCGCGCGCGTCCTCGTCCTGACCGCGCTCGCCGGTGCGCTGCTCCTGATCGGCGGGCGCCGACCACAGCTCGGGCTCGCGGTCACCGTCGTCAGCATCGCGCTGCTCGTCCCCGTGCGCGACTCCGACGCCGTCGCGCTCGGTGGCGCCCTCGCCGTCGCCGGCCTGCTCGGGAGTCGCGACCGGCGACTGCTCGTCGCGGGCGCCACGAGCGCCGCCCTCGCGTTCGCCGCCGTGCGGACGTTTGGCTGGCCGGGTCTGGTGGAGTCGCTCCAGGACAGCTACACCGTGCATTTCACCCAGCCTGACGTTGTTGATCCTTGGGCACGGCTCGTGCACGGCGAGTGGCAACTGTTCCGGACGCTCATCGTGCGTCCAACGCTGATGGCGGAGCTGGCGGTGATCACGGCGGCGAGCGTCTGGGCGATCCGCCGTCGCCCCCGCATCGCGTGGCCCGCGCTGCTGGTCGGGCTCACTGGTCCCGCGAGCCTCGTCGCCCACCCAGTGGCCCCTGAGGTGTCACGGATGCTCACCTCGCTCGTCGCGCCCGGCATCGTCGCGCTCGCGCTGCTCGTGGAGTTGCTAGTCTCGTCGGTGTGGACCGCGCAGCACTCCTCCTGATCGACGTCCAACGCGAGTACTTCGACCTCGCAAGCCCGCTGCACATCCCCGACGGGCCCCGGGTGCTCGACCGGCTCGTCGAGATCCTCGCGGCCGCGCGGACGGCAGGCCTGCCGGTGATCCACGTTCGCCACGAGGAGGAGTCGGGTGTTGGCGTGTTCGAGCCGGGAAGCCCGAACATCGAGATCATGGCTGACGTCGCACCGCTCGCGGGTGAGCCGATCGTGCTCAAGCACCTGCCGGGATCGTTCGATGGGACGGACCTCGAGGACATCCTCAGCGAGGTGGGCGCGCAGGCGCTGATCATCGGCGGCTTCATGACGCACATGTGCATCGACACGACGACGCGGGAGGCGCTGATTCGAGCGATCAGCGTGACGGTCCTCGCCGACGGCTCAGCGACGCGCGACCTCGAGTCGCCGCTCAGCGGCGACCTGGTGCCGCATGAGCAGGTGCACGAGTCGACGCTCGCAGCGCTCGCCGACGGGTTCGCAACCGTGCGCGAGGTGGGCGACGTGATCGCCTCGTTCCCCGTCTGACGCTCGACGGTCGTTCGCGCTCACCGGGTGTCGTGGGTGCGACGCGCGGAGGCGTAGTCTGTGGTGCAGGTCACGTTCGCCGCCCGGCGTCGGCGGATCACGGCAAAGGCGCCGGTCCCGATCGAGCCCACGACGACGGTGAGCAGCAACGGGCCGCCGAGCAGGCCATTGCCGATGCCGAAGACGACGCCGCCGAGAGCGGCCAAGGGCGCCGCGCAGCAAGCCGCGCAACCGGCGCCAACGAGGATCGTCGTGGTGCTGCGGACGATCGTTTGACGCTTCATCGATCATATACTACAGTATGTCGTATTCAACTGTAAGGAGGTCTTGTCGATGCGCCGACTCGTCAGCGTTCTCCTCGTCATCTCAGCGGCCGCATTCGCCGTTGGCGTCGCCATCGAACGCGCCCATCACGTCGAGCCGGCAGCGGCGCACCCCGCCTCGACGACCGGAGAGGCCACCGGCGAGACAGCTTCCGAGGCGACCGCAACGCCGGAGACATCAAGCGAGACCCTCGCAGGCATCAACACCGAGTCGACGGCGCTCGTGGGCGTGGCAGCGGTCACGTCGCTGGTCATCGCCGCCGCGCTCTGGGTCGAGCCGAGGCGCCGTCCGGTCCTGGTCGCCGCCTTCGTCGTCGGAGCGACGTTCGCCGCCTTCGATCTTCGCGAGACGTTCCACCAGTCCAACCTCGGGAACGCCGGGCTCGTCGCTCTGGCGCTGATCGTCGCGCTCCTGCACCTCGCCGTCGTCGCCACGGCGGGCTTGGCGCTGCGGCCGGCTCGGGATACGCTGAGCGCGTGAGCGCTCCACCACCACCGCTGCAGGGGCTCGAGCTCGCCGTCGTTGAGGAGGTCTGGCGCCAGGGCGAGGCGACGGTCGCCACCGTGGCCTCCGCGCTCGACGCGGCGGCGAGCGAACGGCGTGCCTACACGACGTACCTCACGGTACTGCGCCGCCTCGACGCGAAGAGCATCGTCGTCCGCCAGCGCCGGGGGAAGACGGATCACTACACCGCCGCCCTCCCGCGTGAGAGATACCTCGAGGCCCGCGCCGAGGCGGAGATTGCGGCACTCGTCGAGAGCTTCGGTGACCGCGCGCTCGTCCACTTTGCGCGAACGATCGAGACGCTCGACCCGGCGCGTCGCGCGGCGCTCGAGGAGCTCGCCCGTGAGAGCTGACCGCTCGCCGCGCCGGGCAGCTACCCGGCTCAGCGCGGGCCTCCTGCTCGCTGGCGCCGTGCTCGGCCTCGCCCTGATCGTTGCCGCTGTCCGTGCCGGAGGCGCACTCGCCCTCGAGCGGCCGAGCCTCGGCGAGCTCGTTGGCTCCTGTCGCACCCTCGTTGTTGCGCCGACGTCGACCTCGCTGGCAGCGCTGCTCGTGCTGTTGATCGCGAGCACAAGCCTGTTTCTCGCCGGCCGTAACGTCCTTGCCATCGCGCGGTCGGCGCGGCGAACGAGGCGGCTCTGCCGGGATGGCGTCGAGCGTTTCATCGGCGGACAACGCGTGCGCGTCGTCCCCGGCCGGTCGATCCACGCGTTTTGCGGCGGGCTGCGCTCGCCCAAGGTCGTCGTCTCGCGGAGCGCGGTCGAACAGCTCGAGACGGCGGCGCTTCACGCCGTCGTCGCGCACGAGGCGGCACACGTACGGAGGCGTGATCCGTTGCGGCTCGCGGTCCTCGCCACCGTTGCGGACGCGGCGTTCTTCCTGCCCCTCGTGCGGCACCTCGTCGACCGGCACGCAGCCCTCACCGAGATCGTCGCCGACCAGGCCGCTGCGGCGGCAGCTGGGCGTCCGGCGGTTGCTCGGGCGCTGCTCGCGTTCGATCATGATGCGCCGGCGAGCCGTGCAGGTCGCGTCGACCCGCGTCGTGTCGACGCGCTCCTTGGCCGGTGTGTCGCTCGCCCGATCCCCCGCGTCGTCGTCATCGTCACGCTCTCGTCGCTCCTCATCCTCGCCGCCCTGACGGGCGTCGAGGAGCAGGCACGGGAGGCTCGGACGTCCTGCACGCTCGTCGTCGTCGGCCTGCTCGCTGCCGCGACGTTGGCGGCCGCCGCGTTCCTGCAGCGCCGTCCCCCGACGACTACACCTCGAGCGGCACGAGGCTGAACGCGTCGACGTCGACCAGCCCGTGATCGGTGATCTTCAGCGACGGGATCACGGAGAGGGCGAGGAACGAGAGGGTCATGAAGGGCGCCGGAAGCGTGATGCCGAGCGTCGCAAGGGCTTCAACCAACGCGTCGAGCCCTGCGACGACCTCCTCCGCCGGCCGGTCGCTCATCAGGCCGGCGACGGGAAGGGCGAGCTCGGCGCGCACCTGCCGCTCCTCCACAGCGACGATTCCCCCGCCGATCTCGCCGAGCCGGCGGATCGCGAGCGCCATGTCCTCGTCGCTTGCTCCGACGACGACGATGTTGTGCGCGTCGTGGGCGACCGTCGTGGCGAACGCTCCGCGCGTCAGCCCGAACCCCTGCACGAACCCGATGCCGACGCGGCCGGTGCCATGATGACGCTCGACGACGGCGATCTTCGCCAGGTCGCGTGCAGGGTCGGCGACGGCAACGCCGTCGACCACGGTCGGGTCAACGACGAGGGCGTTCGTGATCAACTGCTCAGGGATGATCCCGATCACGCGGATCGGCGCGCCAGCGGATGCGACCCGCAACTGGGCGAGCCCAACGGGCGCCGCACGCACGCTCTGGCGCACCCAGGCCGGCACGTCGGGATTCGCGAACGGAACGACCTCACCGGCCGCGAACACCGTGCGGCCGCCCTTGAAGACCGTCGTCGGTTGGAACGACACGAGGTCGGGTAACAGGAGGATGTCTGCCCGGTACCCGGGCGCGATCGCACCGCGCCACTCGAGGCCGTGGCAGAGCGCGGGATGGGTCGAGGCGAGCAGGATGGCGACCTCGGGAGCGATCCCGTGCTTGACGGCAACCCGTGCCATCTGGTTCATGTGCCCCTCGCGGAGAAGCAGGTCGGGCTCGCGATCATCGGTGCAGAAGGCGGTGCGGTCGGGCCCGTGCTCGCGAACCAGCGGCAGCAGGTCGACGAGGTTGCGCGCGTTCGACGCCTCGCGGATCAGCACCCAGCAGGCCTTGCGGCGCTTCTCCAACGCCTCCGCGAGGGTGAACGCCTCGTGGTCGGAGGAGATGCCTGCCGCGAGGTACGCGTTCAGGTCGTGCCCACGCACGCCGGGCGCGTGGCCGTCCGCTCGGGCGCCGAGGTCGAGCTTCGCGACCTCAGCCGGATCGCCCGCGATCACGCCGGGAAAGTTCATCATCTCGGCGACACCGAGCGTCCGTCGGCGACGAAGGATCGACTCCATGTCGCCGATCGTGAACGGCCGGCGCGGCGACTCGAACCGGCTCGCCGGGACACAGCTCGAGGCCATCACGTACACGTCGAGCGGCACGCCCTCGCACGAGTCGAGCAGCCAGTGCACGCCGTCCGTGCCGAGCACGTTGGCGATCTCGTGCGGGTCGCAGACGATCGCCGTCGTGCCATGACGGATCACGAGGCGCGCGAACTCGGCGACCGTGAGCTTCGAGGACTCGACGTGCATGTGAGCGTCGATGAACCCGGGGACGGCGAACAGGCCGGTCGCGTCGACACGTTCGGTGCCGCCAGGGTAGTCGCCGACACCGGCGATGCGCCCCCCGGCGATCGCGATGTCGCCGTCGATCCACTCGCGCGTGAAGGCCGAGAACACGCGGGCGCCGCTGATCACGACGTCCGGCTCCGCGTCGCCGCGGGCGACAGCGATCAGGTGGCGGCGATCGTAGGAGTCGGGCATGGTCGTAGTATCGTCGCGGTGACGGCGCGGTAGAGTCCACGGCGATGGGGCGCCTGACCACGCACGTCCTCGACACCGCCGCTGGCCGGCCCGCTGCCGGCGTCGCGATCGCCCTGCGCCGAGACGGTGAGATCGTCGCGGCGACCTCGACGAACGCTGATGGTCGAACCGACGCACCGCTCGCCGAGGGGAGCGCGTTCACGCCTGGGACGTACGAGATCGAGTTCGCGGTTGGCCCGTACTTCGCGGGTGAGGGATTCCTCGACGCGGTGCCGGTGCGCTTCGTGATCACGGACGCCTCTGACAACTACCACGTCCCGCTGCTCTGCTCGCCCTGGTCGTACTCGACGTACCGCGGGTCGTGAACGCCGCTACCGTGATGGCGCGCTGCGCCGCGCTCGACGTGCACACCGAGGTGCCGGGAACGATCACCCGCCGGTACGCGACCCCCGCGCTCGCCGGCGCGCTGCGCGAGGTCGAGGGATGGATGCGTGAGGCTGGGCTCGAGACGCGGCGCGACGCTGTCGGCAACCTCGTCGGACGCTACGCGGGCACGGTTGCCGGGGCGCCGGCGCTCCTGACCGGCTCGCACCTCGACTCGGTGCCGGACGGTGGTCGCTACGACGGTCCGCTTGGCGTCCTTTCCGCGCTCTCCGTCGTTGAGCGGCTCGCGGCGCGAGGCGAGCGGCTCGCCTTCCCGATCGACGTCTGCGCGTTCGCCGACGAGGAGTCCGTCCGCTACGGCACGACCTACCTCGGCTCGAGCGCGCTCGCCGGTCGGTTCGACGCCGAGTGGCTCGAGCGTCGCGACCAGGATGGGGTCGCGCTGCGCGATGCGATGACCGCGTTCGGCGCCGACGCCGACGGCGTCGCGGAGGCGGCGTTGGCGCCCCGCTCTGTCCTCGCCTGGATCGAGCTGCACATCGAGCAAGGCCCCCGGCTCGAGCGAGCGGACGTGCCCCTCGGCGTGGTCACGGGCATCCAGGCACAGGAGCGTCGTCGGATCATCGTCACCGGCACGGCGGGGCATGCCGGCACGACGCCGATGGACGGCCGCCGTGACGCGCTCGCCGCGGCCGCGGAGCTGGTCCTCGCCGTGGAACGCGCTGGTCGGGACACCAACGGCATCGTCGCAACGGTTGGCACGCTCTCCGTCGAGCCGGGCGGAATCAACGTCATCCCCGGCCGCGCGACGTTCACGATCGACGTTCGCCACCCCGACGACGACACGCTCGCGGCCGCGCTCACCGAGTTCGACGCCGCCGTCACCCGGGTCGCGGGGGAACGCCGCGTCGAGGTGCTCCAGACGGTCCTGTCCGCCGACCGCGCCGTACCGTGTGATGAGGGGCTGCGCGCCGTTCTCGCCGCCGCGGTTCGCGCGCGCTCGCTTCCCGTGATCGACCTCGCGAGCGGCGCCGGACACGACGCCGCAGCGTTGCACCGGCTGTGCCCGGTCGCGATGCTGTTTCTCCGCTGTGCTGGCGGCGTCAGCCACAACCCGGCTGAGTCGATCGAGGAATGCGACGTGGCGGTCGCCCTCGACGTGCTCGAACACGCCTTCCGCAACCTTCCACCAGGAGCACGACGATGACCGACCCGATGATCCGCATCACGAGCGGCGACGCGACCTTCCTCGCTCGCCTCGAGCGCGACAAGGCGCCGCGCACCGTCGAGGCCTTCCTGACGCTGTTGCCGTACGAGCAGCGCCTCATCCACGTGCGCTGGAGCGGCGAGTCGTGCTGGATCCCGCTCGGCGACTTCGACCTCGGCGTGCCGTTTGAGGACGCAACGAGCCACCCAGCGCCCGGCGAGGTCCTCTGGTACCCGGGCGGCATCTCCGAGTGCGAGCTGCTCTTCCCGTACGGCGCCTGCTGCTTCGCCTCGAAGGCCGGCCAGCTCGCCGGCAACCACTTCCTGACGATCGTCGACGGCAACGCCGACCTTCGGCCGCTCGGCGTGCGCACCCTCCAACACGGCGCCCAACCAATCCTCTTCGCGATCGCCGGGTAGGCCCCCCGCGACCGGTTGTGGGCGGGTAGGCGGCTCTGGCCGTCCTCGTTCGTCGGCGCCGGCGCCGTTCGCCCGCTCTGTCCGCGTGGAACCAACCGTCGCCACCCGCCCCGCCAGGGTGTTGCTGTGGGGGGGTCGTGCAAGCGCGCGGTGTGCCTGGTGCAGTTGGGCGCGGCTGGGTGGTGGGGGTCGTTCGATCGCCCGTCGTGTCTGGTGCAGTTGGACGTGGTCGCGGAACCGGCAAGCCACGCTTCCAACTTGAGAATCCCGCCTTGGACGTGTCGGTGGCGGGCTCGGGGGACTGGTGGTCGCCGCGTTTGTGCGTTTCGTGGTCTCTGGTATGCGACGGTCTGGTCGGTCGGTTCGTTCTCGTATCTCTGCGTCCCAATTCGTGCGTGCTTCGCACGGCGACTGGTGGTGGCGGCGTATGAGTATGGAAATGGTGACGGACGACCCTTTGCCGGTCGCTGGTGGGGTTACCGGCGTCGGCGGATCTTGAACCAGTGTTCGGCGGGGTCGGGTGCGGTGGAGGGGTCGCTGGCGGGGATGAGGATCCGCGTGACGCGGCCGTCGCGGAGGGCGACGCTTGTCCGAGGGGTCGCGTTGGGTTCTTCGCCTGGGCGGCGGGAGATCCAGCGGCGTTCGCGCCACCAGCGTCGGATGGTGTGCGGGCTTGGTGGGTTGGTGAGGCCTGG
>JANYCN010000017.1 GCA_025360225.1 Actinomycetes bacterium
CCCGGCCCCCCCCCCCCACGCCAGCAGGTGCCGCTGACGCTCGGCTCAGTCGGCCGAGACCGCGGCCTCGTTTCCCTGAAGGGGGATGCTGACCATGCTTCGACGCGTCTCGGCGCCGAGCACGTAGAAGATGATGCCGGCGATGATCGTGACGATGATCGCGCCGAAGGAGATCGACTCGTACTTGGCCCGGGAGATGACGTGGTCGACCTTCGCGGCGTCCGTCCACTTCGGCAGGTCGCCGTCGTTCAGCAACTGACCGTCGAGGAAACCGGGGAAGATCGCGACGAGCGAGGCGAACAGCGCCCAGCCGGTGGTGACCACGCCGCAGACCCAGACGCCGGCCATGCCAAACGGGATCCGATATGGCCGCTTCACGTGTGGATGGCTGTAGCGAAGCTTGATCAGCGCTGGGAAGATGACGATGTAGGAGATCGTCGTGAAGGTCAGCACGACGCCGATCATCACCGTGAAGGTCGCACCAGCGTTGCCCGAACCGATCTTCGAAGCGATCAGGAACACGATCGTCGAGAAGACGCCGGACAGGAAGTTCACGTTCACTGGCGTGCCTAGCTTGGTGCTGAACCTCCCGAGCGCGCGCGGGCCGGCGCCGTCATAGCACGCCACGGCCTGGCTGCGGTCCGACCCCATGAGCCACGTGCACGCGCTCGAGACGAGGGCCAGGATGAACCCGATCGCGGCGATCTTCGTCATGACATCGGCGGCTCCGCCGTACACGCTGAAGGACACCTTCACGGCGTCCATGAAGCCCGAGACGCCGCTGATCACATTCGCCGGCAGGATGCAGACGATCGCGAGGATCGGCAGCCCGTAGAGCAGGATCGCCGTCACGCAGGCGCGGAGCACCGTGAAGGGGACGTCCTTCTGGGCGTCCTCCATCTCGTCGCCGGCCGCGCTCGGCAGCTCGAAGCCGACGTAGTTGAAGAACAGGACCGGCACGAGCGCGATGAACAGCGTGTACGTCGGCTTGAACTCGCCGCCGCCGGGGAGGTGCAGCCCGTGCTTCGCGGCGTAGACGATCGTCGTAACGGTGAACAGGCCGAGGACGCCGATCCGGCACCAAGCGCCGATCGTCGGGATCCACTTACCGACTCCGAACGAGAGGATCGCTGAGTAGACCGAGAACCAGATGTAGGCAAGCCCAACGATGTAGTAGAGCCACCCGTTGTCCGAGATGTCGAAGAAGAAGCTGTTGATCGTCGAGATCGCGAGAAGGGCAAGCGTCGCGCCGATCCACACCGGGTTCGAGAACCAGTAGAAGATCGCGTTGATCGCGGCGACGAGCCGTCCGAATGCAAGGCGCGTCCACACGTAGGCTCCGCCCTCCTCGGTAAACGCCGCGCCGAGCTCCGCGGTGAGGAGGGCGTACGGGACGAAGAAGAAGACGGCGAGGAAGATCAGCCACGTGAACCCTTGGGGCCCGTCCTTCGCCACCTGACCGAGCGTGTCGACGCCAACGATCGTGCAGATGAGGAAGAAGTAGATGTCGAAGCGCGAGAAATGCTTCTTCAGCTTCGCCTTCTCCTCGACCGCCATTGCGGTCGTGTGATCGATGAGCTCGTCCAACGTTCCTCCCCACGAGGGTTGTAGACCCGCCATCTTCCGTCTTCTTCCCCGATCCGTCAACTCCGAATTCACCAGTTCTGCCTGGGTTTCGCCGAAAACCCCTCCTCAAGGGTCTGCGTCGCGTTGTCGATAGTCGCTCAGCACCAGCCGATCCGAACCCACGGGTCAGGCGAAATCACGACAGGGTGGCCTTCCATGGGCGGGTTCGCAAGCTGGTCGATCGGTCGAAAGCTCGGCGCCGGGTTCGGTGTCGTCTGCGCCGTGTTCCTTGCAGCGATCGGCACGACGCTGTACTTCGACAACACCGCTCAGACGGAGTGGAAGGCGACGACGAGGTGGGTTGCGATCGTCGGCGCCGCGCAGGCCCAGCTGACCGGAAACCAGCTCCAGATGCGTGCCCAGTCGATGGCGACGGCGACGATGGACATCCGGTTCAAGGACGAGTTCGACAAGGCCGTCGTCGTCGCAACGTCGGGTGCCGACGTCATCGACAAGATCAACGACGCCGCGATCAAGAAGGCTCTCGCTGACTCGACGGAGGCAGACAAGCGTCACGACGGTGCCGTCAACGACCACCTCTGGCCGGCGATCAAGGCGGGCGACAAGAAGGCGGCGACCGCCGCGCTGCTCGAGGCCGACCACAACGTGAACATCGTCTTTGACGGGTTCGTCAAGGTCGCCGCGCGCGTCAAGGTCTTGCAAGCTGAGAGCGAGGCGGCAGCGACGACCGCTGCGGCGACCGCGCAGGTCACCGGGATCGTCGCCTCGGCGGTGGGCCTGATCGTCGCGATCCTGATCGCGATCGCGATCATCCGTGCGACACGCCGCCCGATCGAGGCGCTCGTCGCGGTCGCCGAGCGTGCAGCGAAAGGTGACCTGACGGTCCGCGCAGAGCGCACGGGGACGGATGAGGTCGGGCGCCTTGGCGCCGCCTTCAACGAGATGGGTGAGTCGCTATCGCGGCTCGTGCGGGAGATCCAGGGCGTCGCGCAGACCGTCTCGTCCGCGTCGAGCCAGCTCGCCTCTGCGTCGCGCGAGGCGGGCCGGTCGGGCGAGGAGATCGCTCGCGCGATCCGCGAGGTTGCGACGGGCGCGGAGCGCCAGGCCCACGTGACCGGCGACGTGATGGCGTCGGCAGGCACGGCTCGCGCGGTGGCGGAGGAGGGGGTTCTCGCGGCCTCGTCGGCGTCGGACGCGATGGAGTCCGTCCGGCAGGCCTCCCTTGAGGTATCCGCGGTGATCGGTGAGCTTGGTGACAAGTCGACCCGCATCGGTGGGATCGTCGAGACGATCACCGGCATCGCCGAGCAGACGAACCTGCTTGCGCTGAACGCCGCGATCGAGGCCGCACGCGCTGGCGAGCAGGGGCGCGGCTTCGCGGTTGTCGCCGATGAGGTGCGCAAGCTCGCGGAGGAGTCCCAGCGCGCCGCCGGGTCGATCGCCGGTCTGATCGGCGAGATCCAGTCAGCGACCGTTCGCGCGGTCGCGAGCGCGAACGAGGGGTCGCGGCGCATCGACGCTGGCGCAGAGACCGTTGCCCAGGCGCGCGACGCGTTCGGCCGGATCGCCGAGTCGACCAGCGACGTGCACTCGGGCCTTACCGAGGTGTCGAGCGTCGCGGAGGAGACGTCGGCGGCGTCTGAGCAGGTCTCCGCATCCTCCGAGGAG
Organism: Actinomycetes bacterium; assembly: GCA_025360225.1. GTDB lineage: Bacteria > Actinomycetota > Thermoleophilia > Gaiellales > F1-60-MAGs149 > JANYCN01. The sequence goes on from JANYCN010000017.1 coordinate 3,256, forward strand.
TCGACGGCACACAGCCAGGAGGTTGCCGCCGCCGCCGACGACCTGCAGCGAACCGCCGCCAGCCTCGAGCTGCTCGTCTCACAGTTCACCGTCTGACCCGTTCCGCAGCTCGTGGCCGCGCTTACGCGAGTACGAGCAGGGTATCGAGCGTCGGATCGGTGCAGTAGGCGATGCGCGATCCAGCGGCGCGCTCGGCACGGAGCGCGTCGAGGACCACGCGGTGGATCACCTCGCCGGGTGCGATTGCCGGGATCCCTGGCGGATACGGCGTGATCGTCTCCGCGCACACGCGCCCGTCTGCCCTCGCGGCCGGTACGCGCTCCCGGGGAGAGGAGAAGGCGGCGCGCGGATCGACCGCGACCTCGGGGGTCAACCCGAACGCGGCCGACACCGTTGGCACGCGCCGCGGCCCGGAAGCTGCTGCAACGGCGGCCGGGAGCGTGTCGATCAGACGGTCGACCCAGCGGTCGGACGTGCCGACGTGCAGGAGCGGCACGAGCAGCGAGCGATCAACCATCTCGAAGCGCACCCCGCGTGACTCGCAGGCCGCCTCGACGACGAACCCGTCGGCGCCTGCGCCGTCGAGCAGGATCACGACCTTCGTCGGATCGGCGGCTGGCGCGAGGCGAACGCCCGGGATCGCCTCGACGGCGTCTCGGATGCGTCTTGCCTGGGCGATCGTGCCGTCGAGCAGCCGCTTCCCGTCCAGCGCCATGATCGACCGCGCACGGTCGATCGAGGCGTAGATCGTCGCCGACGGGCTCGTCGTGTTCAACAGCTCGAACGCCTGATCGAGGCGGGCAAGGTCGATCCGTCCCACCCGTGCGAGCAGAAGCGCGCTCTGGGTGAACGCCGGCAGCGTCTTGTGCGTCGACGTGACGAGCGCGTCGGCACCAAGCGCGAGCGCGTGCGGCGGCAGGGCGGGGTGGAACCCGAAGTGTGCGCCCCAGGCGCCGTCGACGAGCAGCAGCGCGCCGGCGTTCCGACAGACCTCGGCGATCGCAGCCACGTCGCTGTAGCTGCCCACGTAGGAGGGCTCCGTGAGCACCACGGCGACCGCTCCGGACACCGCGGTGAGCGCCTCGCGCACGCGGGCAACCGGCATCGTCGTTGGCAGCCCGGAGCTTCGGTCGACGTCGGGCTGCACGTAGGTCGGCACCAGCCCGGCGAGGGCGAGACCGGCAAGGACCGACTTGTGCACCGTTCGACTGACGATCACGCGGTCTCCCGGCCGGCCGGCGGCGAGCAGCATCGCCTGGTTGCCCTGCGTTGACCCGTTTACGACGAAACGGCACCAGTCCGCTCCCCAGGCCGACGCGGCGAGCGCCTCGGCCCGTTGCAGCAAGCCCCGTGATCCGCGCAGATCGTCGGCGCCCGAGCAGAGCGGCAGGTCGACCGCCAGGAGCGCGTCGGCGTGCGCGCCGCGGCCGTGGCCTGGCGTTGTGAACGACGCGTAGTCGGCGCCGAGGAAGGCGGTGGCAGCATCGTGGAGCGGCGTCTCGTCGTGCATCGTGGGGCAGCGTAGCGACCACCTCCTTGACTCGCGCGTCAGTCTCAGCAACGATGCGCGGCAACGCGGGGAGGCGTTGTGGAACATCCAAAGGCTCGACCAGGGATCTCGCGTCGGAGCTTGCTCGGACGCGCTGCCGGCCTCGCCGGCGTGCCGTTGCTCGGCGGGCTCGCGGCCGCCTGCTCGGACACGACCGAGATCAACGCCGGCAAGGGCTCGGGGACGCTGGGCGGCGGTGGCAGCATCCCCGGCGTCCAGCTCGGGTCGGGCGGGATCCCGCTCGCGCGACGCGACATCCCGGTGTCGCTCCGGCGCTACTCGAAGCTGCACGAGATCGACTCGGGCCTGCAGCCCGAGAAGGGTCCGCTGAAGATCTACAACTGGAACCAGTACATCGACCCGGCGGCCACGAAGGCGTTCGGCAAGCTCCACGGCGTCGATGTCCAGATCACCGAGTTCACGACGATGGACGAGGCGTACTCGAAGCTGAGCGCGGGCGGGCTCGACTTCGACGTGATCTTCCCGACCGTCGCCCGGCTGACGGACTTCGTCTCCGCGAACCTGCTGCTGCCGCTCAACCACGACTACCTGCCGAACCTCGCGAAGAACGTCTGGCCCCAGCTCGTCAACCCGTACTACGACTTCGGGTCACACTTCACGGTGCCGTACGTCGTCTACTCGGTCGGGATCGCCTGGCGCAACGACAAGGTGCACGAGGACATCGCCGCGATGAAGAACCCCTGGGACGCGCTCTGGAACGCCTCGGCGTACAAGGGCAAGGTCGCGCTGCTCGACGACGACCGCGACGCCTTCGGCAGCGCGATGCTCAGCCGCGGCTTCACCGACATCAACACCGGCGACCCGAAGGTGATCGCGCAGGCGCTCGCCGATCTCACGAAGTTCTCGCAGACGACGGCCGCGAAGATCCAGACCGGGCAGTACCAGGACGTGCCGGAGGGCAAGATCTGGCTCGCCCACGACTGGTCGGGCGACATGATCGCCGGCGCGCTCTACTACATGCCGCCGGGCATCAAGGGCGACGCCCTCAGCTTCTGGGCGCCGCCGCAGGCCCAGATCACGAACGACACGATCGCGGTGCTGGCGGGCGGGAAGAACCCGGTGCTCGCCCACCTGTTCCTCGACTACCTGCTCGACGAGAAGGTCGCGTACGACAACATGGCGAACTTCAACGGCTACCAGCCGCCCCAGAACGCGCTCGACCCGGCGACGATGGTCTCCCGGCTCGGTCTGCCGGCGAGCCTGAAGGACGCGATCGTTACGCGGGAGGCGTTCGAGACCGGCCTCGCTGCGAACGCCCTCACGCCGGAGATCGACTCGGAGTACCAGCGTGCCTGGGCGCAGCTGAAGGCCGGCTGAGGTGTACCCGCGCTGGATCTGGCGCGCCTTCGCCGCGCCCGGCATCATCTGGCTCCTCACGTTCTTCGTGGTGGCCTTCTACGCGATCGTTGCGGTCGCGTTCGGGACGTTCGACGAGCACCAGTCTCCCGTGCCGTACTGGAACCCTCTGGACTGGAACGTCGGCTGGTTCCACCTGATCGGCAGCGACCTCTCGTCCTTCCGGAGGCCGCTCGAGCGGACGCTCATCTACGTTGGCGCGGCGACGGTGCTGTCGCTGCTGATCGGCTACCCCGTCGCGTACTACGTCGCTCGGCGCGCCGGCCGCTGGCGCGGCTTCTTCCTGCTGATGATCGTCCTGCCGCTCTGGATCAGCTACCTCATGCGGATGCTCGCCTGGGTCAACCTGCTCGCTAGTGACGGCTGGGTCACGCGGGGCCTTCACGCCGTGCGGGTCGACAGCCTGTTCCGCTCGCTGCACCTGCTCGACCAGGGCGCGAGCTGGCTCGACGGCCAGGGCGTGAGCGTCGTCCTCGCCCTCGTCTACGGCTACGTCCCGTTCCTGATCCTGCCGATCTACGCCGCCGTCGACCGGATTGACCAGCGCGTGATCGAGGCGGCGCGCGACCTCGGCGCGAGCCCGCGCGGCGCCTTCTTCCGGGTCACCCTGCCGCTCTCGGCCTCGGGCGTGATGGGCGGGATCGTGCTGATCGCGCTGCCGATGTTCGGCGACTACTACACGAACGACCTGATCTCGAAGTCGCCGAAGACGAACATGATCGGCAACCAGATCAACGAGCAGATCCAGAACGGCTTTCAGAAGCCGATCGGCGCGGCGCTGACCGTGATCCTGTCGATCCTGCTCGCCGGACTGATGGCCTACTACCTGCGCCAGACGCACCGCGCCGGGAAGGAGGCGTCCGCGTGAGCTGGCTCCGCAACCCGTGGGGCAAGCCCCGGTTCCTCGTCGCCGTGACGACCCTCTACGTCGTCTGGTCGGTGATCCCGGTGCTGATCGCCGTCGTCTTCTCCTTCAACAACGGACGCTCGCGGAGCGTCTGGCAGGGCTTCTCGCTGCGCTGGATCAACGGTGATCCGAACACCTCGCTCTTTCACGACCCGGCGCTCGTGCGGGCGATGGAGCAGAGCTTCAAGCTCGCGGCGCTCGCGATGGTGATCGCCACGCCGCTCGGAGTCGCGCTCGCGATCGGGCTGCAGCGCTGGCGCGGACGGGGCGGCACCGCGGCGAACGTCCTGATGCTGATCCCGCTCGTGACGCCCGAGCTCGTGATGGGCGTCGGCCTGTTCCTGATCTTCACGCGCCTCTTTGGCTTCATCGGCCGCGGGACGTGGGCGCAGGCGATCGGCCAGGTGACCTTCTCGATCTCCTACGTCGTCGTGATCGTCCGCGGGCGCCTCGCCTCGATCGGGAAGGAGTACGAGGAGGCCGCCGCCGACCTCGGCGCGCCACCGTTCCAGGTGCTCCGCCGCGTCCTGATGCCGCTCCTCGGCCCGGCGATCTTCTCGAGCCTGATCGTCGTCTTCGCGCTCTCGATCGACGACTTCGTGATCACCCAGTGGCTGTCGTTCGACCAGACCACCGAGACCGTCCCGGTGAAGATCTACAGCAGCGCCCGCACGGCGCCGCTCCCGTCGCTGAACGCCCTCGCCTCGGTGATGGTGGTCGTGACGCTCGCCTCGCTCGCGCTCGCGTACGTCGTCTACAACCGGTTCGCCCGCAACCAGGGCGAGGCCGCTGATATCGGAACGATCGGAGGAGGGCTCTGATGGCGGACGGAGGAGGAGGCGTCAAGGTCGTTGGCCTTACGAAGCGCTTCGGAACGGTCGCGGCGGTCGACGGGATCGACATCGACATGCCGTCCGGCGAGTTCTTCTCGATGGTCGGCCCGTCCGGCTGCGGGAAGACCACGACGCTGCGGATGATCGCCGGCTTCGAGCGGCCCGACGAGGGGCAGATCCTGCTCGACGGGGTCGACGTGGCGCACGTCCCGCCGCACCGGCGGAGCGTGAACACGGTGTTCCAGAGCTACGCGCTGTTCCCGCACCTGACGGTCGGTGAGAACGTCGCGTTCGGGATGCGCTACCAGAAGGTGCCGAAGGTCGACATCCGCCGGCGCGTCGCCGAGGTGCTTGCCCTCGTGCAGCTGAAGGGCTACGAGGAGCGGCGCACGACGCAGCTCTCCGGCGGCCAGCAGCAGCGCGTCGCGCTCGCCCGTGCGATCATCCTGAACCCGAAGGTGCTGTTGCTCGATGAGCCGCTGGGAGCGCTCGACGCACGGCTGCGCAAGGACCTCCAGGTCGAGCTGAAGACGTTGCAGCAGGAGCTCGGGATCACGTTCGTGTACGTCACGCACGACCAGGAGGAGGCGCTCACGATGAGCGACCGCCTGGCGGTCATGAACGGCGGCAAGGTCGAGCAGGTTGGGACGCCGCAGGAGGTGTACGACGCGCCCGAGACGCGCTTCGTGGCGGAGTTCCTCGGTGTCTCGAACGTGCTTGAGGGCGTGTGTGACGGCCGCGGCGGGATCACCGTCGGCAGCTTCGGGCTGATCGCTGGCGCCGGTGCGTTGCGTGAGTCCGGGACGCTCCGTGCCGTGATCCGGCCGGAGCGGGTCGTCGTCGAGGCGACCGGCACGAGCGGTCCGAACCGGCTGCCGGGGATGATCGAGCGGGTCGTCTTCGTCGGCTCGACGAGCGACATCCGCGTGCGGCTCGCGACCGGCGAGCTCGTTCGTTCGCTCGTCGCGAACGGTGGGGCGGCGGCGATCTCCTACGAGCAAGGGACGCCCGTCTCGGTCCTGCTGCCCGTCGAGGGGCTCCGCATCCTCCATTCTTGACTGACGCGTCAGTCAGGAGTAGACTACCGCCATGAGTGATCGGGTGAACGGCATCCTTGAGGCCGCCTGCCGCGTGATCGTGCGCGGCGGGGTCGACCGGATGCGCATGAGCGACGTGGCGACAGAGGCAGGGGTCTCGAGCGCGCTCGTCCACTACTACTTCTCGACGCGCAACGCGCTCCTCGCACGCGCCTTCCTGTGGGCGGACGAGGCGGCAGACGCCCAGGTCGTCGACGAGCTCTCGCGGATTGGGCCGGCCATCGAGCGGCTCGAGGCGCTGCTCGGCTTCTACGTCGGTGACGACGAGCTCGTGCACACGAACACGATCCTGTGGCGCGAGATGTGGAGCCACGCGCGCTTCGACGACGAGCTCCGCGAGCGCCTCGTCGAGTCCTACGCGGCGTGGGTCGAGCAGATCGTCGCGCTCCTCGTGGAGGCCGTCGAGGAGGATCCGGCCCTGATGCTGCAGGATCCCGAGGCGGTCGCCCGCCGGCTCGCGGCGATCGTCGACGGGCTCGGTGCGCAGCTGCTCCTGGAGATGGTTGACCGCGCCGGCGCCGTCGCGCTCGTGCGCGACGCGATCTCGATCGAGATCCTCGGCCTGGCGAGGACAGCGACGTGAGCGCCGTTCGGACGCCCGTGACGCTCCCGGCGCGTGCCTACGTGTCACCCGAGGTGTACGAGCGGGAGCGCCGCGAGGTGTTCGCCGCCTCCTGGAACTACATCTGCCCGGCCGCGACCGTCGCGGCGCCCGGCAGCTACTTCGCGACGTCGATCGCCGGCGAGCCCACCGTCGTCCTGCGTGACGCCGACGGCACGCTCCGCGCGCTCTCGAACGTGTGCCGCCACCGTGCGAGCGAGATCCTGTCCGGACGCGGCGCCTGCCCGAAGGTGCTGCGCTGCCCGTACCACGGCTGGACGTACCGCCACGATGGCCAGCTCGCCGCCGTCCCGGAGGCACGCGGGTTCCCGGAGCTCGACCGGGAGGCCGTGCGGCTGCCGAGCTTCCGCGTCGGCGTGCTCGCAGGGCTCGTGTTCGTGACGATGAGCGAGACCGTCGAGCCGCTTGCGACCTACTTCGGCGATCTCGCTACGACGCTGGCCCCGTTCGCGCTCGACCGGCTCGTGCCGGAGTTCGGCGACGCATGGGAGGCGACCTACGCGCACAACTGGAAGGTGATCGCCGACAACTACCTCGAGGGCTACCACATCCCGGTCGGGCACCCCGGGCTGCTGCGGCTCCTCGACTACAAGCGCTACACCCCGCACCTGCGCACCCGCCACGCGTTCATCAACGGCCCGTTCCGCGAGAAGCCGTCAAAGGACCAGCTCGAGCGCTCCTACCAGGAGTCGCTGGTGCCGATGCCCGGCTTCCCGCAGCAGTACGAGCAGTCCTGGAACTACGTCCATCTCTGGCCGTCGACGTTCATCGACCTCTACCCCGACATGATCGGGATCTGGGTCACGCGGCCCGACGGGCTGCAGCGAACGGCGAGCAGCTACCACGTCTTGCGCTCGCCCGACGAGACGCCCGAGGCCGTCCGGCTGCGATCGCTGAACATGCACATCAACGAGCTCGTGATGGACGAGGACGTGGTGCTCTGCGACGGCGTCCAGCGCGGGCTTGGATCGCTCACGTACGAGCGCGGCGTGCTGCACGACAGCGAGAGCGCGATCGGCCAGTTCCACGAGCTTCTGCGCCAGCACGTCCCGGGCATCGACCAGCCGTGACGGCTGGCGAGGCCACCGACCGCTGGCTGTTCCTGACCCCCGAGGTCGAGAAGGAGGTGCCAGCGCTCGTCTCCGCACTGCTTGGTGACCTCGTTGCGCTCGGCGACGCGGACGCGTGGTTCGTGGCGCTCCGAGCGCTCCGGTCGCTGCTCGACGCCGCCGTCCTCGCGGGTGCCGACCGGCGTCGCGTCGGGCGGCTCGCGGCGATCCTGCTCGAGCAGTACCTGCTCGCCCCGTCCGTCGTCGCGCTCGACGCGCGGGACGAGGCGGAGCGACGTCACCTGACCGCCCTCGTCAACGGACCTGCCTCGTGAACCTGCTCCGCCCCGACCTCCAGCCGTTCGTTGCCCCGCGTACCGCCGTCATCCTTGGCGCGTCGTCCCGCAACGGCGTTGCCGCGAACCTCCTGCGCAACCTGTCCGCGGGTGGCTGCGTCGTTTCCGGCACCCACCCGCGTGAGACGGAGTTCCGGGGAGCGACGCTCGCCCCGACGGTCGCTGCACTGGGCATCGTCCCGGACATCGCGTGCGTTGCGCTCGGCGCGACGACGATCGGTCCGGCGATCGAGGAGGCGGTCGCCGCCGGCGTCCGGCACCTCGTCGTCCCCGGCCTCGGGCCGGAGGCGGGCGTGCATGGTGACGCTGCGCGTGCGCACCTCGCGGCCCTCTGTCGCTCTCACGAGCTCTCGCTGATCGGCCCGAACGGGATGGGCGTGCTCGTGCCCGGCGGGGCCTCTGCGTGGACCGGTTCGGTCGCGCCGAGCATGCGGCGCGGCGGTGTCGGCATCCTCGTCGAGTCCGGATCGATCGGCGAGGCGCTCACCGGGATCGGCCCCCGGATCGGCATCCGTACGATCATCTCGAGCGGCAACGAGACGTCGCGAGACGCCGCCGACATCCTCGCGTTCCTCGCGAACGACGAGGAGACGACGGCGATCGGGTTGATGCTGGAGACGGTCAGGCGCCCCGTGGCGTTCCGTGCGGCGCTGGAGGCCGCGGCGGCGGCCGGCAAGCCGGTGGCGATCGTGAAGACGGGCACCAGCGTCGTCGGCGCGGAGCGGGCGCTCGCTCACTCGGGGGCGATCGCTGGCTCGGAGGCCGCGTTTGCGGCGCTCTGTCGCGCCTACGATGTGATCCGGACGACCGATTACGGCGACTGGGTTGAGAGCCTTGAGCTTCTCGGTGGCGCGCGGCGTCTCCGCGGCCGACACGTCGTGGTGATCACGAACTCTGGTGGCGAGGGCGAGCACGCGGCGGATGCAGCCGAGCGTGCTGGGATGGCGCTGCAGCCTTTGCCGGCTGACCTGGCTCGGGAGCTCGACGAGCGTTGGGCGCTCCACGGTGCCGCAAACCCGCTCGACTACTACGCCTTTGCGCCGCAGGAGGAGATCCTTCCTGACGTGATGCGCGCCGCCGCGGCGCATCCTGAGGTCGACGGCGTGCTGCTCAACATCGACCAGTCGTGGCGCTTCGTCGGATCCGAGCGGGAGACGAACCTGTTCGCCGCCGAGGTGGCGATCGCGACGGCAGCGATCGCCGTCGACACGTTCGTTGCGATCCTCTCGACGAGCACGAATGACGCCTCGGACGAGGTCCTCACGCGCTGCGCCACCGCTGGCGTGCCGGTCCTGATGGGCCACGGACCGTCGTTCCGGGCGTTGGCGGCGATCACCGCCGAGACCGGTCGCGACGTTGCCGAGCCAGTGGTCGCGGCGCCATCGGTGCCCGCGCACCTGCTCGGCCGTGCGCCCGGCCCGCTGCCGGAACGCGACTCGAAGGAGTGGCTCGGGTGCTACGGCGTCCGCTCGCCCGTCGAGCGTCGTGCCGTGGGCGTCGACGACGCCGTCGCCGCGGCGGAGTCGATCGGGTACCCGGTGGTCGTGAAGGCCGATGGTCCGGCACACAAGGAGCGGGACGGAGGCGTGCACCTCGGCCTGGCGACCGCTGCGATGGTCGCCCGTGCCACCGAGGCATGTGGAGGACGGGTCCTGGTCGCCGAGCAGCTCGGCGGTGGTGTTGAGGTGCTCTGCGGGCTCGTGCGCGACCCGCTCTGCGACACGATGGTCGTCTGCGGCGTCGGCGGCTCGTGGGCGGAGGCGATGAAGGAGTCTGCACGCACGGCGATCGCACCGCTCTCGCAAGAGGCGGCAGAGGCACTCGTTCGCGACGTCGTACCGGTCGCGCGTCGCCTCGACGACGCCGGCATCGCCGTGGTCGCCGCGACGCTCGTGGCCCTTGGCCGGGCGGCGGCGGATGAGCCACGGATCCGCGAGATCGATGTCAACCCGCTGCGCGTGCTCGGCGCCGACGCCGTCGCCCTCGATGCGCTGATCGTGATCGGAGAGCCGGAGTGAGCGAGACGGTGCTGTACGAGGTGCGCGGACCGTCGGCGTGGATCACGCTGAACCGGCCGAGCAAGCTGAACGCGATCAACCACGAGCTCCGCGGCGCGCTCGCGGATGCGTTCGCCCGAGCGGCGGCGGACGATGACGTGCGTGTGGTCGTGCTCGGTGCGAACGGCAGCTCCTTCTCTGCGGGCTACGACCTCGCGGAGGAGGCTGCGACGGCGTTCCCAACCGCTGACGCGTGGCGCACCGAGCTGGCGGCTGACGTTGACGTGACGATGGCGCTCTGGCACCTCGACAAGCCGACGATCTGCGTCGTTCGCGGCTGGTGCCTTGCGGGCGGACTCGAGACGGCGATGGCCGCCGACCTGCTCGTCTGCACGCCTGACGCGCGCTTTGGCGAGCCCGAGATCCGCTACGGCTCAGGGCCCGTGACGCTGCTGATGCCGTACGTGCTCGGGCAGCGCAAGACCCGCGAGCTGCTGCTCACCGGCGACACCATCGACGCCGAGGAGGCGCTCCGGATCGGGCTCGTGAACGCCGTCGTCGATCCCGCCGAGCTCGATGCCGAGGTCGCACGCCTCGTCGCTCGGATCGCGGCGACGCCGCTTCCTGTGCTGAAGCTCACCAAGCGCGCCTTGAACCGCGCGTACCTCTGCATGGGGCTGGCCGAGGCGGTGGAGGCGAACCTCGACCTCTCGGCGATGCTCAACGCCGCGAGCACGCCCGAGCAGGAGGCGTTCGACCTGATCGTCCGGTCGGAAGGGCTGCGAGCGGCCCTCGCCTGGCGTGACGCCCGCTACGGTGAGGTGCTTGGCGCGCTCGGACACGGGGCGGAGGCCTGATGGACTTCACGCTCACGGCTCACCAGGCGACGCTCCGTGATCGCGCCGCCGCCTTCGTCGACGGCGTCTGTATCCCGCTCGAGCTCGAGGCTGAGCTGAACGGCGGCAAGGTCTCGGCCGTCTCCCAGCAGCGCGTGGTTGATGGCGCGATCGCGGCGGGGATCGTTGGTGCCGGACACCTGCGCGAGCACGGCGGCGCCGAGCTGTCGATGGTCGAGCAGGTGATCGTCCAGGAGGAGCTCGGCCGCAACACCAACGCGATCTGGTGGCTTGCTCCTGGCGCCTACAACGTGCTTGGACTCGGCACGGCAGAGCAGGTTGACCGGTACCTGCGTCCGGCGCTTCGCGGCGAGCTCGCCGATGCCTACGCTGTCACCGAGCGCGAGGCTGGCTCGGACGCCGCCGGCATCGAGGGGACGGCCCTGCGTCAGTCCGACGGCTCGTTCAGGATCGTCGCGGAGAAGTGGTTCGTCACCACCGGAGACGTCGCCGACGTGTTCATCGTGATGGTCAACGTGATCGACGGCGATGCCCGTCTGCCGACGCTGTTCCTCGTCGACCGGACGACCGCCGGGATCACGTTTCTCGACGACCCGCCGTTCACGCACACCTACCCTCACGGTCATCCGACGATCGCCTTCGACTGCACCGTGACGGAGCAGGCGGTGCTCGGCGGCCCGGGGAACGTTGGTCGTGGGGACGCGCTGCAGAACATGTGGTTCGTCGAGGAGCGCATCCACATCGCCGCCCGTTGCGTCGGTGCGATGCGTCGGCTGCTCAGCGAGTCAGTTCAGTGGACGACCGGTCGCAGCCAGGGAGGGGCGCGGCTCTTCGATCACCAGGGCATCAGCTTCCCTCTCGCCGACTCCGCCGCAGACTGCGCCGCAGCCCGGCTCCTGACCTACCACGTCGCGCAGCTGATGGACGACGGGGCGGACGGCAAGCTCGTCCACGGCAAGGCTGCAATGGCGAAGCTGTTCGCCTCGGAGGCCGCGAACCGGTGTGCCGACCGGGCCGTCCAGGCCTTCGGCGGGCGGGGCTACATGCGTACGACGGCAGCGGAGCGCCTGTGGCGAGAGCTGCGCGTTGATCGGATCTGGGAGGGCACCAGCGAGATCCAGCGCCTGATCACCGCCCGCGGCCTCGAGCGCCGCGGTGTCGAGCGGATGCTCTCCCTGTGAGAGATCTGACGGCGCTCTTCGCTCCCGCCTCGATCGCGGTCGTCGGCGCATCGGACGACCCGATGAAGTGGGGAGGATGGTTCACGGCGAGCCTGCTTGACCAGCCTGGCCATCCACCGGTGCACCTCGTGTCGCGTCGAGGCGGGTCGATCCGTGGCCAGGAGGTGTTCGCGACGATCGCCGATGTGCCGGTCGCGCCTGACCTCGTCGTGCTCGCGGTGCCGGCCGCGCACGTCGACGCCGCGGTCGATGATGCGATCGCCCGCGGCGCGCGCGCGATCGTCGTGATCGCCGCCGGGTTCGGCGAGGGCGGTGAGGACGGGCGGGCGCGTGAGCGGGCGATCGTCGAGCGCGTCCGGGCGGCGGGTGCCGTGCTCCTCGGTCCGAACTGCCTCGGCCTGCTCGACACGACCGCCGGGCTGAACGCGACCGGCGGCGCTCATGCCATGGGTCCTGTCTCGCTTGCAAGCCAGAGCGGGAACCTGGCCCTCGAGCTCGGCATCATGCTTGAGCACGCAGGGCTCGGCTTCGCGCGCCTCGCCTCGGTCGGCAACCAGGCGGACATCGGCATCGCTGACGTCCTCTGGAGCCTCGTCGACCATCAGCCAACCAGGGTGGTTGCTGCCTACGTCGAGGACGCTGGCGACGGCGACGCCTTCCTCGCCGCGGTGCGCGCGCTTGCCGAGGCGGGAAAGCCGCCGCTTCTGATGAAGGCTGGGCGCACCGCCATCGGCGCTCAGGCAGCGCAGTCCCACACCGGCGCCCTTGCTGGCTCCTCGCGGGTGTTCGCAGCTGCCGTTCGCGATGCAGGCGGGATGATCGTGGCATCGCCGGGCGAGGTCGTCGATCGCGCGCGGGCGCTCCTTGGCGGGGCGCGCCTCCGCGGCCGGCGCATCGCCGTCGTCGCTGACGGCGGCGGGCACGGCGTGCTCGCGGCTGACCTGTTGAGCGACGCTGGCCTTGACGTCGCGCTGCTCGGCGGAGCGGCGGCGGCCGCGATCGCCCCGTCCCTGCCGAACAGCGCGCCCGTCAACCCGATCGACCTCGCCGGCGCCGGCGAGCAGGACATCCACAGCTTCGCGCGCATCACCGCCGCGTTGATGGCCGCCGATGAGGTTGACGGCGTCCTCTTCAGCGGCTACTTCGGGGGCTACGCCGGCTACTCGCCGGAGGCCGCAGCGACCGAGATCGAGGTCGCGCGCGCTCTCGCGGCGATGCGCGACGCTTCTGGTAAGCCGCTCGTCGTGCACTCCATGCAGGTCGTCAAGCGGATGCCTGGCATCGTGGAGCTCGAGCGCCTCAACGTGCCGACCTACGCCCGCATCGAGGAGGCATTGCACGGCCTCAAGGCGCTCGTCCCGTCGAGCGTCGCGCCGCTTGGCGCGCGGAGCACGGGCGTGGCGGTGTCCGTTGGTGACGGCGCCTACCAGCACGCGCGCTCGGTCCTGGCGGCTTCCGGAATCCCGTTCCCGGACGGGGCGCTCGCGCGCGGCGACGACGAGGTCGCTCGGATCGCCGCCGAGATCGGTGGGCCGGTGGCGTTGAAAGCGGTCTCCGCGGCGCTCCTGCACAAGTCCGACGCCGGCGGTGTGGCGCTCGGTTGCGCAGACCCAGCTGCGGCTCGGATGGCCGCGGTCGCGATGCGCGAGCGGGTCGCCGTCGCACGGCCGGACGTGACGCTCGACGGCATCTTCGTCGAGCGCATGGCCGAGCCAGGCGGGGTCGACCTCGTCGTCGGTGCGCATCGCGATCCAACGTTCGGTCCCGTCGTACTGGTCGGGGTGGGCGGCATCTTCGTCGAGGTGCTCGACGACGTCGTCCTCGCCGTCGCGCCGGTCGACCCTGATCATCTCGCGTCGCTCGTCAGGCAGCTGAAGGCCGCGCCGCTCCTCGCCGGTGCGCGCGGCGGCCGCCCCGTCGACGTCGCTGCGATCGCCCGCGCTGCCGCGGCGCTCGGTGACCTGCTCCTCTGCTACCCGGAGATCGACGAGGTGGAGATCAACCCGCTCCGCTCCTCGTTTGCAGGAATCCTGGCACTAGACGCCCGGATCGTCGTGGCAGGCTAGGCACATGTTCCTCTACCTCATCCTCACGCTCCCGTTCATGGTGCTTGGGCTGCTCGCGCAGCAGTGGGTCAAGCGGGCCTTCGCCCGCTGGTCGCAGGTCGACGCAGGCGGCCTGACCGGCGAGCAGGTCGCTCGGCAGATCCTCGCCGCGAACGGGCTTGGCAGCATGCCCGTCGAGGTCACACCCGGCGATCTCTCCGATCACTACGACCCACGGACCCGCGTCATCCGGCTCTCAGCTGCGGTCGCCAGCTCGCGCTCCGTCGCCTCCGTCGCGGTCGCGGCGCACGAGTGCGGCCATGCGATCCAGCATGCCAAGGGCATGGCGGCGTTCCGGTTTCGCGGCGTGCTCGCCGGTCCGGTCGGGATCGCCTCCAACTACTGGATGATCCTGCTGATGGCGGGCTTCTTCCTGCACTCGCTCGGCATGATCAAGCTCGCGATCGCGCTCTACGCCGTCGCGGTGCTGTTCCACATCGTCACCCTGCCCGTCGAGTTCGACGCGTCGCGCCGCGCGATGGGCCAGCTGCGCACGCTCGGTCTTTCGGGTGGAGCGACCGTCATGACCGGGTCGCGCAACGTGCTCACCGCGGCCGCCATGACCTACGTCGTCGGTGCTCTCGCAGCGATCGCCCAGCTCCTCTACTTCGCCCTCCAGTTCCTGGACGAGCGCTGACCGGACTCCGTCATCTGCTCGCGCCCGTAGAGCTCGGCCCGGTTGCGCTGCGCAACCGGGTCGTCTCGACGTCGCACCAGACGAGCCTCGTCCACCGTCACGTCCCGACGGACGACCTCGTCGCCTACCACGAGGCCCGGGCCCGAGGCGGCGTCGGTGGGATCTTCCTCGAGGCGACCGCGGTGCACGCGAGCGGCCTGCTCACGGCGCACACGATCGGGGGCTACCTGCCGGAGATCGTGCCCGCCTACCGACGCCTTGGCGACGCCGTCCGTGGACACGGCGCCCGCCTCTTCGTTCAGCTCTTTCACGGAGGGCGTGAGCAGATCTCGGCGGCGCCGAGGGCGCCCGCCGTGGCGCCGTCGGCCGTGCCGACCCTGCGGTTTCACACCGAGCCGAGGGCCCTTACTGCCCGCGAGATCCGTGAGCTGGTCGACGGGTTCGCGGCGGCGGCGCGCAAGGCTCGGGAGGGTGGGGTGGACGGCATCGAGGTGTCGATGGCGCACGGCTACCTTGCGGCGCAGTTCTTCTCGCCGCTCGTCAACCGACGCGGCGACGAGTACGACGGCGACCTCGACGGTCGGCTCCGGTTCGCGCGAGAGGTGCTCGAGGCGGTGCGCGACGCCGCCGGCGATCAGCTCGCTGTCGGCGTCCGTCTTGCCGCCGACGAGGCCGCTCCGGACGGGATGGGCCCGGCGCAGTGCGCCCGCATCGCCCGCGCCCTGTGTCGCGATGGGCTCGTCGACTTCGCGAGCCTCGCGATCGGGCACTCCGCGAGCTACGCCGGGTCGGTCGGGATCGTGCCGCCACCGCCCGTCGAGGCGAACGTCATCGAGGAGCCTGCGCAGGCCGTCCGCGCCGCTCTTCCCAGCCTGCCGCTGATCGCGACGAGCCGCGTTCGCGATCTTGCCGACGCCGACCGGATCGTCGCTGAGGGAACCGCGGACCTCGTTGGGATGACGCGCGCGCTGATCGCCGATCCTGATCTCCTCCGCAAGGCGCGGGATGGACGGATCGCGGACGTGATCGCCTGCATCGGCTGCAACCAGGGATGCATCGGTCACTACCACGCGGGCCTTCCAATAGCGTGTGTGATGAACCCGCGTACCGGCCGTGAGCGGACGTTCCCGCGCGTCGCGCGAAGCACCGTGCCCCGCCGGGTGCTGGTCGTTGGCGCCGGCCCGGCCGGGGTCGCTGCCGCCGTCGCCGCCGGGCGGGGTGGTGACGACGTCACGCTGCTCGAGCGTGAGGCCGCGATCGGCGGTCAGCTCCGTCTCGCCGGCCTTGCACCAGCGCACCGCGAGATGTGGCAACGCTACCGGAAGGACGCGGAGCGCGATCTCGTGGCGGCATCCGTTGACCTGCGTGTCGGCCAGGCGGCCGACCCGGCAAGCGTCGTAGGGTACGACCGGGTCGTTCTCGCGACGGGAGCGGTGCCCTTCGTGCCGCGGCTCCTGGCGAACCTGCCGTTCCGGGTGGTGCAGGCGTGGTCGGCGATCGCCGACCCGACGAGCGTGTCGGGGCCGGTGCTCGTGGCCGACTGGGGTGGCGAGTACGCCGGTCTCGACGTCGCCGAGGTGCTCGCCGAGGCGGGCCTGGAGGTCGCGCTCGCCTGTGCGGCACCTTCGCCGGGAGAGCAGATCCACCAGTACCAGCGCAACCTCTACCTTGCGCGGCTCGACGCCGCTGGCGTCATGATCCGCCACCACCTCGAGCTGGTGCCGGGCGGGACGTCGCTCCGTCACATCTTCTCCGGTCGGCTTGAGGAGATCGGAGCGATCGGAACGCTCGTGCTGGCGCAGGGGCGCCAGCCGGACGACGCCCTCTGGCGGTCACTGGAGGGACGTGTCGGCTTGCTCCGCGTGGGTGACGTTCTCGGGCCACGCAGCGCGGAGGAGGCGATCCTCGAGGGCGCGCTCTCGGCCTCGGTGGCTAACGACGCGTGAGGTCGTGTGGGGCGAGCTCGATCGGCTGGCCGTGGGGTGTCCGCGCGGCAGCCCGACGCCACCCTTCACGGTGACGCTCGAGCGATCCCTCGTCGGTGACGGAGCGCGTAACGACCAACCGCTCGAGCGCGGCAAGCCAGCACTGGTAGTACGGCGCATCGGGGGCCAACGCGATCTCGGCGCCGAGCGATGCCGTCCATTCCGGCCACGTGAACAGCCCACGTTCGTGCAGCGAGACCGCGAGCGCGAACGCCTCCGCTTCCCACGGCGCTGCGAACGGCGGGCGCTCGTCGAGATCGATCACGGGGCGGCTTCCAGGTAGGGCTCCCAGGCGTCGATCGACACCGTCACGGTCGGATCGGCGTCTGCTCCCCAGACCTCCGTCCCCGCGAACACGACGGTGTAGAGGTGGCTCGGCTGCTCGCCGAGGCCGTGCGCGCTGGCGTCGGGAAACACGTGGCAGCCGTGCGCTCGCTCGACGACGCCGACGTGCCCGCGAACGTACCGCGGCAGCCGCGTGTGGGTGGTCGGGTTGACGGTACGGGCACGAACGTGATCACCGGGCACGAAGCGCGCCACGTCCATCGTTGCTCGCAGCGTTGGCGCGCCGCGGGCGAGCGTCTCGTCGACGTTCGCGGCTGCGAGCCGGCGCACACCGGGGCTCGGCGCCCTTGACGGCGTTCCGCCCGTGAGCTCGTCGGCGTCCACGAGGTCGCGCTCGACCAGCAGCCGTTCCAGCCCGAACAGCCACTTCTCGTAGTAGCTGTCGGCGAGGTACTCGTGTGGCGGGCGGTCCTCGCGCGCCGACCGCGCCATGTCGATGTTCCACGACCCGGTCGCGCCCATCGCGACCGTCAGCGCGAACGCGCGGCGCTCCCACGGATGGTGGAACACCGGCTCGCTGGGCTCGATCGCCACGCTGCCAAGACCGTGCATCCCGCCAAGGTCCTGCCCGCCGTTCACGGTGTGTTCACGAGGCCAACGCCGATCATCGCGTCACGCGTCACGAGCGTCGCGAGGTCCTCCTCCGTCCACCCGTCGGTGCCGGCTGGCCGAGACGGGAGCACCAGGTAGCGGACCTCGGCCGTCGAGTCCCAGACCCGAATCGCCGTCGTGGGTGCGAGGTCGACGCCGAGCTCGTGGAGCATCGCCCGTGGCTCGGCGACCGCGCGGGCGCGGTAGGGAGCGGACTTGTACCAGACCGGTGGCAGGCCGAGCACGGGCCACGGGTAGCAGGAGCACAACGTGCAGACGACCAGGTTGTGCACGGCCGCCGTGTTCTCGACCGCGACCATGTGCTCGCCCTGACGTCCGACGTAGCCAAGCTCGCCGATCGCGGCGGTCGCGTCCGTCAGCAGGCGCTCGCGGTAGAGCGGGTCGGTCCAGGCCCGGGCGACGACGCGCGCACCGTTGTGCGGGCCGACCTCCGTCTCGTAGGTCTCGATCAGCCGGTCGAGCGCCGTGGGATCGACGTAGCCCTTTGCGATGAGGATCGACTCCAGGGCCCGCACGCGCACCTGTTCCGCGGAGAGGTCGGAGCCATCGTCGTGTCCGTGTCCGTGTCCGTGGTCGTGGTCGTGGTCGTGGTCGTGGTCGTGGTCGTGCACGAAAGGGAGGGTAGACGCTCGTTCATCTTACGGAAGGGACGGGCCGTCGAGGCCGAGCGCCGTCGCGAGCTTTGGCCATCGCTCTTCCTCGCCTGGACAACCATGGAACGTCAGCCCGAGCGGCGATCCTTGCCAGGTGCCGGTTACCTCCTGGCTCCCCGTGTCACCGACACGGATCGCGCACTGCCCCGTCGGCGCCAGCAGCGTGACGCTCGCTGCGAGCGTCGAGCAGACCTTGGCTGCGTTCGGCAGCGTGCCACCGACGGGTGCACAGGTGAGCGTGTAGTCGTGTTCCCTGGCGCCCATGAGGTTCCCCGGATGGATCCTGATCGTCAGCGACGACGGCTTCTCGTGGGGCGTCGTCGTCGACGGGGCGTCGCTCCCCGCGGCACCGCAGGCGCTCAGAGTGGTAACCGCGATGAGCGTGGCGGCGGAGATGAGGGGGTGTCGACGCTTCATGGAGCGTTCGACGGTCGCGACTGCCGCTCGGTTCCCGCGATCGTCGTGGAAGAATGGTGTCATGCAGCACCGCTCGTTCTGGCTTCGGGAGATCGCCGGCGACGCCCCGGACGCGCCGCCGCTCTCCGGAGCCGCGCGTTGCGACGTCGCGATCGTCGGCGGGGGCCTTGTCGGTCTGTGGACGGCGATCAGGATTCGCCAGCACGACCCGGCATGTGACGTCGTGGTTCTCGAGCAGGACATCTGTGGTGGCGGCGCGAGCGGGCGCAACGGCGGCGAGGTCCTGTCGTGGTGGGCCAAGGCTGGAACGCTGGTCGCGCTTGCCGGGCGGGAGGAGGGGATCCGCGTCGCGCGCGCCTCGGAGGCCGCGATCAGCGAGATCGAGGCGTTCTGCTCGGTGAACGGGATCGACGCCGAGTTCAACCGCGGCGGCTACCTGTGGACGGCGACGACGGCCGCGCAGCTGGGAGCGTGGGACTCGACGGTCGCGTTGCTCGATGACCTTGGCGTGCAGCCGTTCCAGCGACTCGCTCCGACCGAGGTTGCCCGGAGGGCCGGGTCGGCCGTCCACCTCGCTGGTATCTTCGACGCGTCGGCGGCCACCGTTCAGCCGGCGAAGCTCGTCCGTGGACTGCGGCGCGTAGCGCTCCAGCTCGGCGTGCGCCTTCACGAGCACACGCGTGTCACGGAGCTTGATCGGCAGAGCCCGGCGGTGCTTCGTACGGCGTCGGGTGCCTTGACGTCTGACCGGGTAGTGATTGCGACGAACGCCTGGGCGGGCAGCCTGCGCGAGCTGCAGCGCCGGATCGTGGCGATCTCCAGCGACATCATCCTCACGGCGCCTGCTCCTGACCGCCTTGACGAGGTCGGTTGGACGGGGTACGAGGCGATCTCCGACTCGCAGATGATGATCCACTACTATCGCCGGACGGCGAGCGGGCGCGTGATGTTTGGCAAAGGTGGCTGGGGCATCGCGCTTGGCGGACGCATCCCGACGAGCTTCGACCGGCACCCGGGCCGCGCCGGCGACGTCGCGAGCAACTTCCGGCGGATCTACCCGACGCTCGCCGACGTGCCGATCGCCGCCGACTGGTCAGGTCCGATCGACCGCTCGGCGCACGGGCTGCCGATCTTCGGCCACCTCGGCGGGCGCGAGCACATCAGCTACGGCGTGGGATGGAGCGGCAACGGCGTCGGCCCGTCGGTGCTCGGCGGAAAGATCCTCGCCTCGCTCGCGCTCGGGCTCGACGACGAGTGGTCGGCCTCGTCGTTCGTGCGGGCCCGCACGAAGGCCCTCCCTCCCGAGCCGATCCGCTACATCGGGGCCCACGTCGTGCGCAACGGCGTGGTGCGCATGGAGCGGGCGCTGGCGCGTGGGGAGAAGCCCCGCGCGTTGGATGCGAGGCTTGCCCGGCTTGCCCCGGCAGGGATCATCCCGAAGAAGGGCTGACCCGGCGGCTCGTCTAGTGGTCTAGCCTCGGCGACCGCCGGCCCTCGCCCGCTCAAGCGTTCGCCGACGCGATCCGATACCGACAGCAGTGCACGCGCTACCGATCACGCTGGAGTTCGACGATCGCGAGCCGCTCCATGCCGTGACGGAGACGTTTGACCGTGACACGCTGACGTTCTACGTTGGCGCCAACGCCGATGTTCCACCGATTGGCGTGGAGGCCCGCTTCGATGTTCGCATCGCCAGCACACGCGTCACGGGTACCGCGACGGTCACCTCGATCGTCCAGTCCGATGCCGATGGCAGCAGCGAGCTCGTCGTGACGATGGCCGTCACCGAGCTTCCACCGGCGGCGCAGACAGCGCTTGCGCGCGCGGACTTTCGCGAGAAGGTCGAGGAGTACGCGCTCAACCACCGTGACGGTCAGCGCATCCTCGAGGCGTCCGGCGATGGCGCGCGGCTCAAGCCGACGCGCGCCAACACCGCGCCGATCGTGCCGCTCGAGGCTCGCTGGGTCGACGGGACGGGGATCCCGAAGAGCGAGCGTCCTGGCGCGCCGACACCGACCGGCGGGATGCGTGAGGGAGGCTCGGGCGAACCGGGCCGGGTTCGCCCGAAGCCGAGCCGCCACCACTGGGAGAACGCGGCGCGGTTCCGGATCCGGTAGGCTCCGTCCGTGCTGTTGGGGCTGATGCTTGCGGCGGTGGTTCGGCCCGCGATCGTGCAGGATCCGATCCCGTTCGGTGCCCGACGAAAGAACGAGATGGTCGCCTACTCGCGTCGGCACTACGGCGATGCGACGTGGCATCTGAAGCCGCGGGTGATCGTGCTGCACTACACCGACTCGGGGACGTATCGCTCCGCGTGGTCGACGTTCGCCGGCGACACGGCAAGCCTCGGTGAGCTGCCTGGCACCTGTGCGCACTTCATCGTCTCACAGGATGGTGTGATCCACCAGCTCGTGCCGACGACCGTTCGCTGCCGGCACGCGATCGGGCTGAACCAGGCAGCGATCGGGATCGAGATGGTGCAGGTCGGCGGGAGGTCGGCGCACTGGTCGGACCAGCAGATCCTCCATCGGACCCGTCAGATCCGAGCGGTCGTCGCTCTCGTGCGCTGGCTCCAGGCGACGTACGGGATCGCGACAGGCGACGTGATCGGCCATGCGATGGCGAACGGGTCGCGCTTCTTCCGTGACGACGAGCACTGGCGAAACGACCATGACGACTGGCTCGCGGTCGACGTGAAGCAGCTCCGGCGGATGCTGTAGGCGACGGCAAACCAGGAGGGGTGGCGGGTCTCCAGCGCTCTCGCGCCCTTAGAGACGGGTGGTCGACCGCCGCTGCCGCCCCTCAACGACCCGCACGGTGCCGGACAGCGAGCGCATGACGAGCGACTGGGTGGTGATCGAGTCGGCGGTGACGCGAACGCCGCGGAGGATGTCGCCGTCGGTGACGCCGGTTGCCGCGAAGAAGCAGTTGTTGCCCCGCACGAGGTCGTTTGCCGTGAGGATCCGCTCGGGGTCGATGCCGAAGGCGATCGTCCGGGCCCGCTCGTCGTCGTCGCGCGGGGTCATGCGGCCGATGATCTGGCCGCCGGTAGCCTTGATCGCGGCGGCGGCTAGCACGCCTTCCGGCGTCCCGCCGATCCCCCAGAGCAGGTCGATGCCGGTGTCGGGCCATACCGCCATCAGCGCGCCGGCGACGTCGCCGTCGGTGATCAGGCGGATGCGCGCGCCGTGTGCGCGGATCCGCGCGATCTGCTCGGCGTGGCGGGGTCGGTCGAGGATCACGACCATCAGGTCGTTCACGTCGACCCGGCGCCGGCGCGCGACACGGTCGAGGACGTGCTCGACCGGCTCCTCGAGCGACAGGAGATCGGCGATGTCGGCGCTGCCGGCCATCTTCTCCATGTACACGCACGGGCCGGGGTCGAACATCGTGCCGCGCTCCGAGAGCGCGATCACGCACAGCGCGTTCGGCTGCCCCTTGGCGGTGAGCGTCGTGCCCTCGAGCGGGTCGACTGCGATGTCGACCGCGGTCGGCGAGCCGTCGCCGATGCGCTCGCCGTTGAACAGCATCGGTGCCTCGTCCTTCTCGCCCTCGCCGATCACGACGATGCCATCCATCTGCACGGTGGCGATCATCCGGCGCATCGCGTCGACGGCCGCGCCGTCGGCGGCGTTCTTGTCGCCGCGGCCCACCCAGCGCGACGCCGCAACGGCGGCTGCCTCCGTCACGCGGACGAGCTCGAGTGCCAGGTTCCTGTCAGGATGGTTCTCGCTCATCGCCGCAGCGTAGCGATCCGGTAGGGTGCCCGTTGTGAACACGACTGCGATCGCTCCGCTCGACGTCGCCGCGTTGCGGCGGCAGTTCCCCGCGCTCGCCCGCGAGATCGACGGACGACCGGCGATCTTCCTCGACGGGCCGGGCGGGTCGCAGGTCCCGGCGTCGGTGATCGCCGCGATGGTCGCCTACCTGCAGGGGTCGAACGCCAACCTCGGTGGCGCCTTCGCTACCTCGGCAGAGTCTGATGCGGTGTACGCCGCTGCGCGTGCCGCCGCTGCCGACCTGACGGGCTCGCTGCCGGAGGAGATCGCCTTCGGCGCGAACATGACGACGTTGAACTTTCAGCTTGCGCACGCGGTCGCGCGCACGCTCACAGCGGGTGACGAGGTCGTCGTCACGGAGCTTGACCATGACGGCAACGTCAGCCCTTGGCTGCGCGTCGCCGAGGATCGTGGGCTCGTCGTGCGGACGGCGCCGCTGCGGGTCGGCGATGGCACCCTGGACATGGACGCGTTCGAGGCGCTGCTCGGCCCACGGACGAAGGTCGTCGCGTTCACGCTGGCGTCGAACGCGCTCGGCACGAAGCCCGACGCCCGACGGATGATCGACGCCGCGCACCGCGTCGGCGCGCTCGCCTGGGCCGATGCCGTGCACTACGCGCCGCACGGGCGGATCGACCGGGCGGGTCTCGGGCTGGACGTCGTCGTGTGCTCGCCGTACAAGTTCTTCGGGCCGCACCTCGGGCTCGCCGCGATCCGCCACGACCTCGCCGTCTCCTGGCCCGCAGACCGCGTACGGCCCGCAGACGAGGAGCCGGCCGGGCACCGCTTCGAGACCGGGACGCAGTCACACGAGGCGCTCACCGGCTTCGTCGCCGCTGTCGACTACCTCGCCTCGCTCGGCGAGGGGGAGACCCGCGCCGCCAGGCTCGACAGCGCCTACGAGCGGATCGTCGCGCACGAGGAGGCCCTGACCCTGCACGCGCTCGCCCGGCTCACCGCCGTCCCCGGCCTGCAGCTGTACGGGATCGCCGACCCCGCGCGGGTGTCCGAGCGCACCCCGACCTTCTCCTTCACGATCGAAGAGCACGCCCCGCGCGCGATCTCCGAGACGCTCGGCGCCCAGGGCATCTTCACCTGGGACGGCAACTACTACGCGCTGAACGCGATCCGCGCGCTCGGGCTCGAGGCCTCTGGCGGCGCCGTCCGCGCCGGCTTCCTGCACTACACGACGGTGGCCGAGGTCGACCGCCTCGTCGACGCGCTCGATCGGATCGCTGCGGTATAGTGCAGATCCCGCGCGGATGTGGCGGAATTGGTAGACGCGCACGGTTCAGGTCCGTGTGCCCGTAAGGGCGTGGAGGTTCAAGTCCTCTCATCCGCATCGCGATCGGCGCCTAGCCTAGTGGTCTGATTGTCAGATGGCATGGTCATCGGGTGTCTGGAGCGAGCGGGAGCGTTGCGCGTCGCGCAGGGCTTGCTGATCGCGGGCGTGCTGGATAGCACGCCCGCTCGCACGCGTGTCAAGGCGAAGGCCTTGACACGCTAAGTGCAAGCGGCGCGCGACGTTCTCGCGAAGCCCACGATCCGGCACGCAGAGCGGGCCGGGGCGTGGTCGCCGCGAGCTCGAGCAGCATCCGCGTGTTGCCAAGGGTGTTGGGCTTGACGCGTTCTAGCTCGAGGAACTCAGCGACGCCTTCGTCGAAGGAGCGTCGCAGCTCGTCGTAGACCGCCGGCGACACCGGCGCGCCCTCGATCTCGGAGAACCCGTGACGCGCGAAGAAGGCGACCTCGAAGGTGAGGACGAACACGCGGGCGATCCCCAGCTCGCGCGCCGTTGCGATCAGCTCGGCGACGATCGCGTGGCCGACGCCTGCGCCGCGGCAGGCGCTGTCGACGGCGACGGTGCGGATCTCCGCGATGTCCTCCCACAACGGGTGCAGCGCGCCGCAGCCGACGACGACGCCGTCGAGCTCGGCGACGCGGAAGTCCTGGATGTCCTCGTACAGCGCGACGGGCTGTTTCGCCAGCATGATGCCGTCGCTGACGTACGCCTCGACGAGCGCCCTGATCACACGGACGTCTGCCGTGCGTGCTCGTCGAACGACCGCGCGCACGTCGCTACGCGCGGCTGTAGCCGGCGATGGTGTCGGTGATCTCGATCCCGGCACGCAGGCGTGGGTCGGCGAGCGGCGGCCCGAACGTCGTCCTTGCGGGGATCACGCCGGCCCAGCAGTCGACCTCGGCGACGTCCTCGTCGGGGTCCCCTGGCGGCCCGCTGCGAACCTTGGCGGACGCCTCGTTCAGCGGCAACCAGACGATCGTCGTCGCCTTCAGCTCGGTCGCCGTCGGGGGGCGCAGGTCGGCCCAGCGGTTCGGGATGATGCGGTTCGTGAAGAGCGCGAGCGCCGCGAGCTTCTCGTCCGCATCGTCGATCAGCGTCGGCATGCCGAGCACGGCGACGGAGCGGTAGTTCGCCGAGTGGTTGTACGCCGACCTGGCGCAGACGAGGCCGTCGAGCAGCGTGACGGTGACGCAGCACCGTGCGCCGGCGGCGAGCAGGCGCATCGGACGCGACGCGGAGGAGCCGTGCAGCAGGAGCCGGTCGCCGTCGCGCACGTGCTGGCTCGGGATGACGTATGGCTGGTCGTCGACGACGAAGCCGATGTGACAGACGATCGCCTCGTCGAGGATCGGCTCGATCGTCGGCGCGTCGTAGTGACCGCGCTCGGGCATCCGACGTACGCGGACGCGGTCGGTGGGTGGGGTGGTCGGAGCGCGGCTCATGTCGGGAGGCTACCGCTGGCCGTGACGGCGCTCGTCATACTGTCGCCAACGCGGTCGTCCCCGGGCTCGCGAGGTGAGCGCGGTCATCGACGAGGTGGTGTTCCGCGAGCTCGAGGAGGCGGCTGGGGTCGAGTTCGTGCGCGAGCTCGTCGACGCGTTCGCTCGAGCTGGGCGGCATTGACCGCGCCGCCGCCGCTCACCGCGCGCTCGTCTGCGAGTGCAACGAGGCGATGGCGAGGCTCCTGGAGCTCGCTGGTGGGTAGCCCCGGGCGCCTGAGCGTCGTCGACGACAACCGCCTGAACCGGCTCCTGCTCTCGCGGTCGCTCGAGCTGCTCGGCCACGCGGTCGAGGGCGCCTTCGATGTGCACCGGCGCCGAGCGCGGCGCCCGCAGCAGACGCCGTCGCTGCAGCCGTTGACCTGCTCGAGCTGCTCGCCGGCTTCAACGACGAGCAGGTCATCCGGGGTCGAGACCGTCTCGACGTCTGCATCGGCATCGCGACGGGCGACGTCGTTGCCGGGTACACGGGCACGAACCAGCGCGCCGCCTACACCGGTGTCGGTGACCTGGGGAGCCGGGCGGCCCGGCTTGAGGCGCCCACGCAGGTCGCCGGCGTGCCCGTTCTTGCTAGTGGTCTGATTGTCAAATGGCATGGTCATTGGGTGTCTGGAGCGAGCGGGGGCGTTGCGCGTCGCGCAGGGCTTGCTGATCGCGGGCGTGCTGGATAGCACGCCCGCTCGCACGCGTGTCAAGGCGAAGGCCTTGACACGCTAAGCGCAAGCGGCGCGCGACGTTCCCGCGAAGCCCACGATCCGGCACGCAGAGCGGGCCGGGGCGTGGTCGCCGGAGCTGAGCGGCGTAGCCACCCGACGGGTGGCAGAGCCGACAAGCGCAGTACGATCCAGGCAGTCGGATGACCACGCCATTTCGCAATCAGACCACTAGCACGCCCCGCGGGCGGCACAGACCAGCGTAAACCCGGTCTGTGCCGCTCGAACGACGCCGATGTCGAACACCCTCGATCAGATGCTCGTGGCGGCCCGCGCGCGGATCCAGCGGGTCGCGCCCGAGGACGTCGCCACGGCCATGGCCACCGGCGCCGTCCTCGTTGACATTCGAACGGCGGACCAGCGCCGGCGCGACGGTGTGATCGATGGCTCGATCTGGTACCCGCGCAACTGCCTCGAGTGGCGCTGCGCTCCAGGGGCAGAGCACCGCGACCCGCTCCTCGCAGACGCCGTCGGGCCCGTCCTGCTGCTCTGCAAGCAGGGCTACCAGACGAGCCTCGCCGCCGCGACCCTCGTCGATCTCGGCGTGCGCGCGGGCGAGGTTGTCGGCGGGTTCGCCGGCTGGCTCGCGGCAGCGCTGCCGGTCGAGCGGTACGACGACACGCGCCACGACCTGCAGGGCTCCGAGCGGGCCTCGATTCGCGACTACTGAGGCTGAGGCGCGTCGACGACGCATGACGCTCGACCGCGACGGTGCGGTGCCGTCTCGTCCGGTGGTCGGAGCGGGCCAAAATCGCGGCTGCCCTTCTCGGCGGCTCGGTCGGGCGACGCGGGGGCGGCCGCAGGAACGGCGCGCGCGTTGGGGCGGTCCCGCGTTTGCAGCAACGTGGCTGATCTGTAATCCTCCCGGCGGGAGCAGGCTGGCTCCAGAGACCCAACCGGAGGAACGTCCATGGCTGAGGGAGCCGGGTCGAGCACGATCGAGGTGCTCACGATCCAGCACGTGCCGCTCGACCAGCGCCACGGGCGCGCGAGTGACCTGTTCACGATCTGGTTCGGATCGAACATCCAGCCGCTCACCGTCGTCACGGGAGCCCTCGCCCCCGTCGCCTTCGGCCTGCCGCTCTGGTGGTCGATTGTGGCGCTCGTGATCGGGAACCTCGGTGGCGCACTGTTCATGGCGCTCCACAGCGCGCAGGGGCCGAAGCTCGGGGTGCCACAGATGATCCAGAGTCGCGGCCAGTTCGGCTCCATCGGCTCGGTGCTCGTGGTGCTCGTCGCGATCGTGATGTACGTCGGGTTCTTCGCATCCAACCTCTACATCAGCGGCGAGGCGCTCAACAGCCTGACGGACTCGATCAGCATCCACGCCGGGATGGTCGTCTCGGCGATCATCAGCTTCCTGATCGTGATTGCCGGCTACACCCTCATCCACAAGCTCAACCGGGTCGCGACGGTCGTGCTCGGGATCGCGATGATCGTCGGCATCGTGCAGCTCCTGTCCGGCACGCTTCCGGCCGACCTCACGTCGCGCGGCAGCGTCGGCTTCGGCGCGTTCCTCGGCGTCGTCTCGCTTGGAGCCCTCTGGCAGATCGCCTACGCGCCGTACGTGTCGGACTACTCGCGCTACATGCCGGAGACGATCGCGAGCGTGAAGCAGACCTTCTGGGCGAGCTACTGGGGCTGCTCGCTCGGCTCGATCATCCCGATGATCTGGGGCGTGCTGATCGGCCTGATCTACAGCGGCAAGGGCGACGCTGTGATCGGTGCGAACGCGATCGGCGGCAAGCTCTCCGCCGCGCTGATGATCGCGTTCTTCATCGGGCTCTCGAACGGCAACACCCTGAACCTCTACGGTGCCGCGCTCTGTGTGATCACGACGGTGCAGACGTTCGCCGCCGGGTTCCTGCCACGGGCCAGCGTCCGCATCCTCGTCAGCATCGTTCTCTGCGCCGTCTCGATCGGGCTCGCGGTGAGCTTCTCCGACTTCGTCGCGAGCTACCTGAACTTCGTCTTCCTGCTGCTCTACCTGCTCGTACCGTGGACGGCGATCAACCTCGTCGACTTCTACCTGATCCGGCACGGGAGCTACGACATCGAGTCCTTCTTCCGGGCGGACGGCGGCGTCTACGGCCGCGCGAACGTCGTCGCGCTCGCGTCCTACGTGATCGGCGTGCTCGTGCAGTTGCCGTTCATGAGCACGGCCGACTACAAGGGATTTGCCGTGGCGAGCCTCGATGGCGCCGACATCGCCTGGCTCGTCGGGCTGTTCGTCACCGGGCCAATCTACATGCTCCTCTCTCGGGCGGTTGGAGGGTCGCGGGCCACCGCGTGATCGACCCGCCGGCGGCGCCGGCGGTCCTCGCTGGTACTGTGCGCGCAGGCCGTGGCCCGGCGCGTTCTTCCATGCCTTCGGAGACCGTGCGGGACCATCGGCGACCACCACCAGGAGGAACGACCATGGCCCTGAGCAAGGAAGGCAAGCAGGAGCTCTACGAGAAGTTCGGCGGCTCCGCCACCAACACCGGCTCGACCGAGGTGCAGGTAGCGCTGCTCTCGCACCGAATCAGCGAGCTGACAGAGCACATGAAGGTTCACGTGCACGACCATCACAGCCGCCGCGGGTTGCTGATGCTGGTCGGGCGCCGACGCCGGCTCCTGTCGTACCTGCAGCGCGAGAACCTCGAGGGCTACCGTGCCCTCATCAAGGAGCTCGGGCTTCGCCGCTAGGCGCGGCACGCACGACCCAGGCGAGCCCGCGCAATGGGGCGCGGGCCGATGAAGGGATGAACGAGAGAATGGCAATCACCACCGAGGCCGAGCAGACGATCACCGTCGACATCGGCGAGAACGGCATCACGTTCTCCACCGGCCGTCTCGCCAAGCAGGCAGACGGCGCGGTCCTCGTACAGAGCGGCGAGACGATGGTCCTCGCGACCGCCGTCGGACGGCCTGAGGCGCGGGAGGGAGCCGACTTCTTCCCCCTCACCGTCGACATCGAGGAGAAGATGTACGCCGCCGGCAAGATCCCGGGCGGCTTCTTCAAGCGCGAGGGCAAGGCGTCTGAGCGCGCCACCTTGAACGCTCGCATGGTCGACCGCCCGATCCGGCCGCTCTGGCCGAAGGGCTTCCGCAACGAGGTGCAGGTCATCGGCACCGTGCTGTCGGCCGACTTCGTCACGGGGCACGACGTGCTTGCGATCAACGGGGCGTCCGCTGCGCTGATGCTGTCGCCGCTGCCGTTCTTCGGCCCGGTCGGCGCCGTGCGCGTCGGGCGGATCGACGGCGAGCTGGCGATCAACCCGTCGCTGCCGGACATGGAAGGCTCGTCGCTCGACCTGATCGTCTGTGGCACCCTCGACGCGATCACGATGGTCGAGGCGGGCGCTGACCAGATCAGCGAGGACATCATCATCGAGGCGCTCGAGCTCGCGCACGTCGCGATCCGCAAGCTTTGCGAGGCGCAGATCGAGCTCCAGCGCGTCGCCGGCAAGCCGAAGTGGTATGACGCCAGCGTCAAGGCCGAGCTCGAGGCAAAGCACGCCGCGCGCTTTGACTCCTTGCTCGCCGAGCGCGGCCTCGCCGGCATCGCTGACGCCGCCTCGGAGACGCTTGCGGCCGAGCTTCCCGCGGTCGCCGCGGACGCCGGTGAGGACGTCATGGTGCGTCGCAACCACGTGCGCATGGCGGTCGGCTTCATTGCCGAGGAGCGCCGTGCCGCCGCCGTCAAGGCGGTCGTCGCGACCCAGTTCGGCGACGCGATCCGCGGCCTCTCCGACGCCGAGCAGGACTCGAAGGAGCTGAAGTCCGCGAAGCGGTCAGCCCTCATCGAGAGCGTCGTCGCGGGCATCAAGCTCCCGTTCCCGGGAGGGGCAGCCGACGGCGGGCTGGATAGCGCGACCGTCGCCGCGGTCAAGGTTGCGGTCGACTCCGTGTACAAGGGCATCGTCCGCACGAAGATCGCCGTCGACAAGCGCCGCCCCGACGGTCGTTCCGAGACGGAGATCCGTCCGATCAGCTGCGCCGTCGGCATCACGCCGCGCACGCACGGATCGGCTCTCTTCACTCGCGGCCAGACGCAGGCGCTCACGCTTGCGACGCTCGGCACGGTGAAGGAGGAGCAGCGGATCGATGACCTGTCGCTGCAGAACACCAAGCGCTACATGCATCACTACAACTTCCCGCCCTTCTCCGTCGGCGAGACCGGCTTCATGCGGGGCCCGAAGCGGCGCGACATCGGCCACGGTGCGCTCGCCGAGCGCGCCCTCGTGCCGGTGATCCCGGCCGCCGAGGTGTTCCCGTACACCGTTCGCGCGGTGTCTGAGATCCTCGAGTCGAACGGCTCGTCGTCGATGGCGTCCGTGTGTGGCTCCTCGCTCGCGCTGATGGACGCGGGTGTCACGATCATCGCGCCGGTGGCGGGGATCGCGATGGGTCTGATCAAGGAGGGCGACTCCCACGTCGTGCTGACCGACATCCAGGGCGCCGAGGACCACCTCGGGGACATGGACTTCAAGGTCGCAGGCACGAGCGAGGGCATCACCGCGCTCCAGATGGACATCAAGATCACCGGCGTCACGCAGGAGATCCTCCGGTCCGCACTCTCCCAGGCTCGCGACGCGCGCCTGCACATCCTCGCGATCATGAACGAGGCGATCGCGACGCCGCGCACCGAGCTCGCCGCGCACGCGCCGCAGGTGCTTCAGACGAAGATCGGCTCCGACCAGATCGGGCTCCTGATCGGCAAGGGTGGCGAGACGATCCGCGGCATCCAGGAGGAGTACCAGGTCCAGATCGACGTCGAGGAGGACGGCTCGGTGCGCATCTACGGCGCCGGCGACTCTGCGTCCTTGGCGCGCGACCACATCGACCAGATGATGCGGCCCGTGTCGATCGGTGACGTGCTGAAGGAGCGCAAGGTCGTCAAGGTCTCCGACTTCGGCGCGTTCGTCGAGCTACGCAAGGGCACCGACGGCCTGCTTCACGTGTCGCGGGTCGCACCCGGCGTTCGCATCGACTCGATGGAGCAGGTGCTCGACCGTGGTGCGATCGTCGACGTCGAGGTGACCGAGGTCGACACCGACCGCGGACGCATCGGGCTGAAGCTCGTCGCCCTGCACGAGGACGGGAACGTCGTGACGCCACAGGAGCTGGGTGAGCGATACAAGGTTGCCTATCCCGAGGGGAGCGAGCGACCCGACCGCCCACGCCGCGACGACGAACGTCGTGGCGGCGGTGCCCGGCGCGGTGGCGGACGCAGCTAGCCACCGACGGTGCGACGCGAGCACCATCTGACGACGCTCGACAACGGGGTCCGGGTCACCACGGAGGTGGTGCCCGGGCTCCGTTCGGTCGCTCTAGGAGTGTTCGTCGGTGTCGGCTCCCGTGACGAGACCTCGGCGAACGGCGGCGCCTCGCACTTCATCGAGCACCTGCTGTTCCGTGGAACGGACACGCACGACGCGTTGACGATCGCGCAGGTGTTCGACCGGTTCGGGTCGGAGCTGAACGCTTCGACCTCCCGCGAGGTCACTGACCTGTACACGCGAGTGATCGATACGCAGCTCGACGCGGCGTTCAGCGTGATCGGTGGCATGGTCCGCTCGCCGCTCTGGGCGGAGATCGACAGCGAGCGCGACGTCGTGATCGAGGAGATCGCGATGTACGAGGACACGCCCGACGACCTCGTGCACGATCTCGTTGGCGAGGCGGTGTTCCCAGACGACCCTCTCGGCCGCCCGATCATCGGTTCGGCCGAGAGCCTCGCTGGCCTCGGTGTCGACGAGGTCGCGGCGCACCACCGCGCCTTCTACACGGCCCCGAACGTCGTCGTCGCCGCCGCCGGCTCGGTCGACCATGACGCGCTGGTCGCCCTGACGATGCGAGAGCTCGGCGACCTTCGGGCAGACGCTCGACCGGTGCATCGCGACGCCGAACGACGCCCTGTGGTTCCGCGCACGTTCCTCGAGCGCGACACCGAGCAGTTCCACGTCACGATCTCTGCCGCGGGCCTCTCCCGCGTCGACGATCGGCGTTTCGCAGCCCACGTGCTCGACCAGCTCCTTGGCGGTGGAGCATCCTCGCGCCTGTTCCAGGAGGTACGCGAACGACGGGGGATGGCGTACTCCGTCTACTCGTTCGGGGCGCACTACCGCGAGATCGGGCAGGTCGGCGTGTACCTCGGCACGCGGTCAGAGAACCTCGAGGAGTGCCTCGCTGTCGTCCGCACCGAGATCGACGCGGTCGCGAGCGGTCGGTTCGTCGACGACGAGGTCGAACGGGCGAAGGATGCGATCAAGGGACGCGTGGTGCTCTCGATGGAGTCGACGGCGAGCCGCATGGGTCGGCTCGGGAAGAGCGTCCTGTTTGGCACGGAGCTGCTGGATGAGGCTGCGGTGATCGCTCGGGTCGACGCGGTGACCGACGCAGCGGTCGCCGAGCTCGCCGGCGAGCTGTTCAACGACGCCGATCTCGCCGTCGCCGCGATCGGGCCGGACGCGGAGCTGTTCGCGCGTGCCGTCGACGCGTTTCGCGGCGCTCGGCGATGACGCGCGTGTGCGTTGTCGGCGCGAGCGGCAAGCTTGGCCGGGTGATCTGCGACGCGGTCGAGCGCGCAGATGACCTCACGCTCGTCGCCCGCGTCGCGCCGTCGCTCGACAGCGCCGGCTACGGGGCGTTTGGAAGCGTCGATGGTGCGCTCGCGGGCGCGGCCTTTGACGTTGCCGTCGACGTCACCCGTCCGGACGTGGTCGAGGGGAACGTCCGCGCCGCGATCGTCGCCGGACTTCCTGTCGTGATCGGGACGACGGGGCTCGCCGATCAGCAGCTCGCGTCTCTCGACCAGCTTGCCCGCGATGCTGGGATTTCGCTGTTCTACGCTCCGAACTTCGCGATCGGCGCAGTGCTGATGATGCGGTTCGCAGCCGAGCTCGCGCGACACATGCCATCTGTCGAGATCGTCGAGGAGCACGCGGAGACGAAGGTCGATCGCCCGAGCGGCACCGCCCGGCACACCGCGGACGTGATTGCAGCCACCGGTGCCGCCCGTCCTCCCATTCACTCGATCCGTCTTCCCGGCGTCGTCGCCAACCAGTCGGTGATCGCCGGATCGCTAGGGCAGTCGCTGGAGGTTCGTCACGTGACGACGAGCCGGGAGGCCTTCGTCCCTGGCGTGCTGCTGGCACTGAGAAGGATCACCGAGCTTCCGGCAGGTCTGACCGTGGGCCTCGACGCGCTTCTCTGACGTAGGTCGCGTGGCCGTGTACTGTGAGTCCGGTGCCCCGCTCGGGGTCGCTGGAAGGAGCCCGCATGACAACGGTCGCGGACGTCATGTCCCGAGACATCCTCACGGTTCAGCCTGACGCCACGCTCGGCCAGGTCGCGCGTGCGCTTCGGTCTCGCAACGTCGGCTCGGCGCTCGTCACGGACAGCGCTGGGCGTCCAGTCGGGATCATCAGCGAACGGGAACTGGTCGACTCCGTCGCTGGCAGTCGGAACCCCGACATCGGCGTTGCCGAGTCGTGGATGCGGGCGAACCCGACGGCCGTCGAGTCGAGCGCGACGCTCGCTGACGCGTCCACGCTGATGCGCGAGGCGAACGTGCGTCACCTCCCGGTCACCGCAGACGGCGTCGTCGTTGGCGTCGTCTCGATCCGTGATCTGCTGAACGCAACCCTGTAGGTCGCTGCGCTCACCGGCCGCTTGCGGCTCCGGTTACGGGAGCAGGAGCTGAGTCGAGGTCTGCGCTGCGGATGTCCCGCCAGGTCCGGTCGCCGTGACCACCACCTGCAGGTAGTGGCCAGTGTCAGCGGGCTGGACGGCGTAGGTCGCCTGGTCGGCGCCGACGTTCGTCGCTCCGGTGCTGCAGAGGGTGTCCACGCAGGTCTGCCACTGGTAGTGCACGACCAGCGGCGGTGTTCCGGTCGGTGCGCCGTCCGTCGACGACGCCGTCCCTGCGAGGAGCGATATGGCGGGAACGCCGATCGCCGGAACGGACGCGGCCACGGCGTTCGTCGTGATGACGGAGAGCGTCGCGGCGCCTACGCCGTTTGCCGCGCTGAGCGTGTAGCGCAACCACGAGCCGACGTCAGCAGACGTGGCGGTGTAGGCGCCGGTCGCGGCGAGGCCGGTCGCGGCGACGGTGGTGCAGGTGGCGTCGTTACAGCGATCCCACGTCTCGCTCGTGGTGTAGGCGCTGGCGATGCCCCAGGTCGCGCCCGTGGTGGTTGCCGTGATCAGTTGTCCGTCAGTCGGGGATGGGGCGTCGATGGTGACGGACCCGCCGGCGACGGGCGCGACGTCTACGACCTTGGAGACGCTGGTTGCGGACAGCGAGGCGTGGTTGGTGGGGTTGGTGGCGGTGAGGGTGTAGCGCAGGTAGGAGCCGACGTCGGTCGGCGTCGGGGTGTACATGGCGGTCGTTGCGAGCGGGGTGGGTGTCGTGCAGGCCGCGTCGGCGCAGGACTCCCAGAGGTCGGTGAAGACCAGGTGGTGGGCTGGGCCCCAGGTCGCGGCCCCCGCCGCGGGGGTCATCGGCGAGCCGTTCGTCGCGGCCGGCAGGGAGATCGTTCCGCCGGCGACCGGCGCTGCGTCGACGACGGTGCTCGTGCTGGTGACGGTGAGCGACGCCGACCCGGCGGAGTTGGTGGCGGTGAGGGTGTAGCGCAGGTAGGTGCCGACGTCGGTCGGCGTCGGGGTGTAGGTGGCGGTCGTTGCGAGCGGGGTGGGTGTCGTGCAGGCCGCATCCACGCAGCGCTCCCACGTGTCAGCCAACGTGAGGTTGTGTGCGGCGCCCCATGCTGCGGCGAGCGCACTGGCCGTGACGAGCTGGCCGTCGATCGGCGAGGTGTGGTCGAGCGTGACGGCGCCGCCGGCGACCGGCGCGACGTTCGCGACCTTCGCGGTCGTGGTGGCGCTGAGCGACGCGGAGTTGGCGCTGTTTGTCGCGGTCAGCGTGTAGCGTAGGAATGATCCGGCGTCCGCGGCGGTCGCGGTGTAGGTGGTGGTTGTTGCGATCTGTACCGGCGACGTGCAGCCCGCATCCACGCAGCGCTCCCACGTGTCAGCCAACGTGAGGTTGTGTGCGGCGCCCCAGGTCGCGGCGAGCGCACTGGCCGTGACGAGCTGGCCGTCGCTCGGCGTTGGGTTGTCGAGCGTGACGGCGCCGCCGGCGACCGGCGCGACGTTCGCGACCTTCGCGGTCGTGGTGGCGCTGAGCGACGCGGAGTTGGCGCTGTTTGTCGCGGTCAGCGTGTAGCGTAGGAATGAT
>JANYCN010000027.1 GCA_025360225.1 Actinomycetes bacterium
GGAACGTCGCGCGCCGCTTGCGCTTAGCGTGTCAAGGCCTTCGCCTTGACACGCGTGCGAGCGGGCGTGCTATCCAGCACGCCCGCGATCGGCAAGCCCTGCGCGACGCGCAACGCTCCCGCTCGCTCCAGACACCCGATGGCCGTGCCATCTCGCAACCACATCACGAGGCGGTTCGTGCGACCACGGTGACCTCGACGAGCAGGCCTGCGACGAGGTCCGCGCGCACGGTCGTCCGTACTGGCTTCACGCCGGTGAACTTCCGCGAGTAGATCGTGTTGAACGTGGGGAAGTCAGCAAGGTCGACGAGGTGAACGAGGCACGAGATGACGTCGTCGAGCGATGCTCCGACTGCCCTCAGCAGGGTCGTGATGTTGTCGAAGGTCTGCTCGGTCTGCTCGGCCAGATCGTCGCTGACCACCTTGCCCGTGTTCGGATCGAAGCCGCCTTGGCCGGACAGGAAGATCCAGTCACCCACCGTCAGCCCTGGCGAATATGGCCCGGGGGGAGCGGGAACCTCGTCGGAGCTGATGAGCGTCTTCATGGCCGGGGCCTCCCCAAGGTGGCGTAGTAGCGAACCATCTCACAAGTATACCCACCGGGCGGTGTATCAGAGAGGTTTGAAGTATACTGATCGGTATGGATACCTTGCTGATCACCGACCTGAATCACGCGGGAGCAGGCGAGCTCGCCTGCGGTCGGCTGTGCCAGCGCTCGCAGCTACGAGTCGTCGCGTGGTGAGGTGGCGGTCGCTCGCCAGCGCCTGGCGAACCGACCTGCCGCGGGTGGTGCTGCTCTTGCAGGCCGGGAATGCGTTCAGCTGGCTCGGCTATGGGTTGATCCTCCCGTTCGAGATCATCTACCTGCACCAGTTCCGCGGCTTCTCGACGGCAACCGCCGGGATGGTGCTTGCCGCGATCGGGGGCGCGGGCACCCTCGTCACGCTTCCTTCTGGAGCGCTGCTCGATCGCGTTGGCGCCAAGCCGATCCTGATCGCCGCCAACGTTGCGAGCGCGCTCGGCCATGCCGGCCTTGCGTTCGTCGACCGACCCTGGCAGGCGTTCGCCTGCGCGGTCATCGGCGGAGCCGGGATCGGCGTGACCCGCACCGCGAACCAGACGCTGCTGATCACCCTGGTAGCGCCCGAGCAACGTGTCGCCTCGTTCGCGCTCGGGCGTGCGGCACAGAACCTCGGCCTCGGTCTTGGCGCGGCGGTCGCGGGTCTCGTCCTCTCCTCAGCACAGGACCTGCGATCGTTTCAGGCGCTCTACCTGTTCGATGCGATCACGTACCTCGCGTTAGCGCTGGTGGTACATGCGGTTGTGCCGAATCGACGCGCCTCGCCGGCGGCCGAGCGACCGGGCGCGGGAGGGTTCCGGGTCGTCGCGCGCGATCGGAGGTTCCTGAGCGTCATGGTCGTGAACCTCGTCCTGTTCATCGTCGGCTACGGGCTGTTCGGGAACATCCTGGCGCCGTTCGTGAAGGCGCATACCCCCGTCGGCGTCGGGGCGATCGGGCTCCTGTTCGTCTTCAACACCTTCTTCGTCGCGTTCGCGCAGGTCCCCGCAGCCCGTCTCCTCGAGAGGATGCACCGAGCACGAGTCATCGCGCTGGCAAGCGGGTTGTTTGCGGTCGCGCTGCTCGGCGTTCTGCCGGCGACGCTGATCGATTCCGAGCTCGCGGCCGCGGCACTCCTCTGCGCCGTCGCAACGGTGATCGCGATCGGCGAGTGCGTCCACTCCCTCGTCCTCGGCCCACTGGTCGCCGACCTCGCTCCGCCCCACCTCCTCGGCCGCTACATCTCGGTCTTCACGCTGATCGTGACCGGTAGCTTCGCGCTCGGCCCGGCGATCGGTGGGGTCGTTCTCGCGTACTCACCGAACGCCGTCTGGTGGGGCGGCGCCCTCGTCGCGGCAGTGGTCGGCGTCGGTGCTCTCCTCGCCGGCGATCGGATCCCCAACAAGCCGCAAGCAGCGACCGAGGCAGACGCTCCGCCCGGCGACACTCTGCTAGTGGTCTGATTGTCAAATGGCATGGTCATTGGGTGTCTGGAGCGAAGCCCACGATCCGGCACGCACGGCGGGCCGGATCGTGGTCGCCGCAGCTGGCTGGCAGAGCCACCCGACGGGTGGCAGAGCCGACCAGCGCAGGACGATCCAGGCGCGCGAACGACCACGCCATCGCACAATCAGACCACTAGCCGGAGCCAGGGCCGATCTGCTGCTGTGGCGACGAGCGAAGGAGCTCCTGCATCGACGGCGGCAGCGCCATGCCGCTCGCCTGCATCTGTTCTGCCACGTGCCGCTGGGCACGTAGGAGCTTCGCCTCGTAGCTTCGCTGCTGGTCTGCAACGTTCGTCTTGATCCCTTCGCGCACGAGGAACAGCGCGAGAAACCAGGCGAGCGGCATCACGAGCAGGGCGCCGAGGATGCCGTGCAGGATCGAGTCGGAGATCGCGCCGCCGGAGCGGTACGTCGCGGCGAAACCCGCCGCGAAGCCGATCAGCGAGCCAACGGCCTTGATCGGCGAGACGATCGCGGCGATCGCCGTCGGAGTGTCGATATCGTTCGCCATTGCCCGTTAGATCGGCAGGATCCGGTCGGCGATCGAGCCCCCGTCAGCGGGGTTCAGCCCGCCCGGCACAGCGCTGCCGCAGCCGAGGTAGCTGAGGGCCAGATCGTACGTCGCGGCGAGCCCGAGCAGCGGCCCGGCGAACCGCGCCTCGTCGGTCTTCGTGATCAGCAGGCGGTTCGCTCCGAGGCGCTCGAGCCGTGCGATCATCGCGCCCGCCTCTCGCTCGGCGAGGCCGAGCGGGATCGCTGCGTGCACCTCGTCTGGGGCGATCGCCGCCAGGACCGGCGCGAACGCGTCGACGCGCTCGTCGGGGGCGATGCCTGGCGTGTCGACGATCACGACGTCGCGTCCGGCGAGCCTGCCAATCGCGCGGGCGGCGTCCTCGGGGGTGGTGACGCGCGAGATGTCAGCACCGGCCATGTACGCCAGCGCGCGGTCTGCCTCCGACCCTCCCATTCCAAGGCGTGGCAGCGTCGGGTGACCGCCCGATGTCCGCTCGACGATCACGATGCCGACGCGCTGACCGGCGGCTGCGAGGCCGGCCGCGAGGTTCGCAGCGGCGGTGGTCTTGCCGACGCCGCTCGCGCCGACGATCGCGATCTGGCGCGCGTTACCGGTTGGCGCCCAGCCGTGTTCGACGACGATCCGGCTGGCGATCCGTCGGCGTACGAGCGTGCGGAGCGACCCTGCAGCGAACGGCTGGACGTGCAGCCTGACCTCCCGCACGAGCGCGGTAGCGACGCTCACTGGCACGCCCGATCGTTCAAGCTCGAGCACGAGGTCGGCGCCCTCCTCGTCGTCCGCGAGCGTGACCGTGGGCGCGGCCGGAGCGGGTGCCGGGCTTGGGGCGATGCGCAGTCGCCCGGCGGACGTCCGCTCGGCCTCGATGCGCACCGGCTCGAAGGTGCGGACGCGGCCGGCGTAGGCGTCTGACGCTGCCGCTCGCAGGACGACCGATGGGCCGTTCACGGTGGCATCCTGCTCCTCGACCGCCAGCACCCTCTCCCGCTCGACACGGGCCGCGAGGGCCTCGGAGAAGGTCTCGCGCAGCAGGTCAACCGTGCTCGTGCCGTCCGTCGTGTTGACGTGCGCTGGGGGCTCCGCTGCCAGCCTCTGACCGCTGTCAGCAGCCGCTGTCGACGACGGCTCGGCGTCTGCCGCGAGGACCTCGACGCCGGTGCGTGCAAAGAAGCCTGCTACGCCGCCGGAGCGTGTCTGTCGTTGCTTCAGGATCACCGCGTCCGGCCCGAGCTCCTCGCGGATCTGGGGTGCGAGCTCGGCGACCGTGCGCCCGCTGTAGCTCTTGAACCTCATGCGACGCTCCCTTCAGTGACGAGGTTGTCCAACGAGACCGTGCCCACGGCGTCGACGTGGGTTGACGGGAGGATCTCGTTGTAGGACAGGACGGCCGTGCGCGGCACGGCGTGGGCGATCAGGTTGCGCAGGTGGCGTCGAACGCGCGGCGAGCACACGACGACGGCGCGATGGCCGTCATTCGCGGCGGCCTCGACTGCGTCCCGGGTGGCGCGAACGATCGACTCGGCCCGGCCGGGGTCGAGCCCGAGGTACGAGCCGTCGGAGGTCTGGATCACCGAGTCGCCGATCTCCGTCTCGAGGACCGGCTCGAGGACGACGGCCGGCAGGCTGCCGAAGGCGTCGATCGACGACGCCGTCAGCTGGCGCACGAGCGCCTGGCGGCAGTACTCGGCGAGGAGCGCCGGGTCCTTCGTCAGGCGGCCCTTGTCGCCGAGCGTCTCGAGGATCGTCACGAGGTCGCGCACCGAGACGCCCTCGAGGAGGAGCAGCTGGAGCACACGGTGTACCTCGCCGACCGAGCAGACGTCCGGCACGAGCTCGTCGACGACCGCCGGGAACTTCTCCTTCAGGTGGTCGAGCAGCGTGCGGGCATCCTGCCGTGAGAGGAGCTCGCTGGCGTGGGCGCGGATCGTCTCCGTCAGATGGGTGATCACGACGGAGGCGTGGTCGACGACGGTGTAGCCGGACGCCTCAGCCTGGTCGCGGGCGCCTGCCGACACCCAGATCGCCGGGAGCCCGAAGGCCGGCTCAACGGTCGGCTCGCCCGGCAGCGACGTGTCGGCGTCACCCGGGTTCATCGCGAGGAGCGATCCTGCGGCGAGCGATCCGCGCGCGACCTCCGTGCCCTTGATCCGCACCGCGTAGTCGTGCGAGCCGAGCTGGACGTTGTCGCGGATGCGGATCGGTGCGAGGACGAGCCCGAGCTCCGTCGCCATCTGCTTGCGGACGAGCCCCACCCGCTTCAACAGCTCGCCGCCGTCAGCCTCATCGACGAGCGGGATCAGCCCGTAGCCGATCTCCAGCTCGAGCGTGTCGAGCGTGAGCGACTTCGTCACCGCGTCCGGCGCCGGCGGGAGAGCTCGCTGGGACTCGGCCTCATCGAGGGCAAGGCGGTCGGCCGCCGCGAGCCGGTCGCGGGTGCGCAGCGCCGAGCCGAGGCCGAGAAGGACGAGCGCGAGGAGCAGGAACGGTGGCTTCGGGAGGCCCGGGACGAGCCCGAAGCCGCCGATCACGCCGCCGGCGATGAACAGCGGCCGTGGCTGGCGGAGGATCTGGAACGCCATGTCCTTGCCGAGGTTCGAGTCGGCTGTCGAGACGGCGCGGGTGACGATGATGCCGGTCGCCGTCGAGATCAGGAGCGCGGGGATCTGGGCGGCAAGCCCGTCGCCGATCGAGAGCAACGAGAAGGTGTTCATCGCGTCACCGAAGCTGCGTCCCTGCTGCACGACGCCGATCGTGATGCCGGCGACGAGGTTGATGAAAACGATCACGACGCCGGCAACGGCGTCGCCCTTGACGAACTTCGAGGCGCCGTCCATCGAGCCGTAGAAGTCGGCCTCGGACTGGATCTTCTCGCGCCGGCGTCGCGCCTCCTCATCGGTGATCTGCCCCGCGTTCAGGTCGGCGTCGATCGCCATCTGCTTGCCTGGCATCGCGTCGAGGGTGAAGCGTGCCGCGACCTCGGCAACGCGGCCGGCGCCGTTCGTGATGACGACGAACTGGATCACGACGATGATCAGGAACACGACGAGGCCGACGACGACGTTGCCGCCGACGACGAAGGAGCCGAAGGCGTGGATCACCGAGCCGGCGTCGCCGTAGAGGAGGATCAGCCGCGTGACGGAGATGTTGATCGCGAGCCGGAAGAGCGTCGTGAAGAGCAGGAGCGACGGGAAGACCGAGAGCTCGAGCGCGTCCTGCGTGTACAGCGCGATCAGGATCACCGTCAACGCGACGGAGAGGTTGACGGTGATCAGGATGTCGAGCAGCACCGCCGGGAGCGGCAGCACCATCATCACGACGACCATCACGACGGCGACGGCGACCCCCAGGTCGGCGTGCTTCAGCAGGCTGTCGAAGAACGACCGGCGGGCCTGTGGGACGACCGTCGCCATCAGGCCCAGCTCAGCTTCCGGCGGCCCGTGCGATAGACGTAGGCCAGCACCTCAGCGACGGCGGCGAAGAAGTCGGGCGGGATCTCCTGGTCGAGCTCGACCTGGGCGTAGAGCGCGCGCGCGAGAGGCGGGTTCTCGACGATCGCGACGTCGTTCTCGACGGCGATCTCGCGGATGCGCTTTGCGATCAGGTCAGCGCCCTTCGCGACGACGCGGGGAGCGGAGACGTCGCGGCCATAGCGCAGGGCGATCGCGTAGTGCGTCGGGTTCGTGATCACGACGTCGGCGCTCGGCACCTGGGCGAGCATCCGCTGGCGCGACATCTGCGCCTGGCGGCGGCGGATCGCACCTTTGATCTCCGGCGCGATGTCCTGCTGGCGCGACTCCTCCTTCACCTCCTGCTTCGACATCCGCATCGACTTCTCGTGCTGGTAGCGCTGCCACATCACGTCGCCGATGGCAAGCGGCACGAGCACGCCGAGCGTGAAGAAGCCGAGGCGGATCAGGAGCGAGGAGAGCACCGAGCCGATCTGAGCTGGTGTCTGGTCGCCGAGGGTCGTCAACGGTCCGATCTCGGGCCAGATCACGAGCACCGCGACGCCGGCGACGATCGCGACCTTGAGGAGTGACTTGACGAGCTCGACCCAGGACTGCACGCCCCCCATCCGCTTGAGGCCGCTCTTCGGCGAGATCTTCTTGAAGTCGGGCCGCAGCGAGCTCGGCGTCAGCGACGGCTTGTTCTGCAGCACGTTCGCCGCCAGGCCGGAGAGCGCGGCGGCGCCGATGACCGGCGCGATCAGCAGGAAGGCGATCTCCGCGAAGTGCAGGATCAGCCCGCCGGCGGTCGTCGTTGAGACGTCAGGGCGCCCTGCGCGGCCGAGCGTCTCCCGCAGGAGCCCCTGGATGTTCGACGCGAGGGTTGGCGCCGTGACGGCAAGCGTGCTCACGGTGGCGAGCAGAACGAGCGTCGAGTTGACCTCGGGGCTGCGGGCGACCTGGCCCTTCTTCCGGGCCTCGCCTCGTCGTTTCGGAGTCGCCTTCTCGGTCTTCTCGCCGGACATGCGGGGACCTCTCGTCCACCGTGGTCGTCCTGACCGGGTAGGACGCTCGCACTCCGTTGCGAGCGTTCCTCCGTGCTATCGGCAGCGTGGCCTTACCACTTGAACGTCGGTCACGTGGACGGAGTACGGCGGGGTGCTCGCCGCCAGGTAGCCGAAGAGGATCACGCCTTCGTGGCCGGTGGAGCGTTCGCCATGGAGGTGCCAGCCGCCGGCGCCGTCTGGCGAGGCGCGAACCTCGAGCGTCGGCTCGCGGCAGAGCGGCAGGTCGATCGTCGTCCAGCGTACCGTGTCGTTCATCAGACGCCTCCTGCGAGCATCCCGAACATCGAGTCGATGCCGTTGGCGAGCTGGCCCGACACGTGGCTGACGAGGAACGGTGCGGTGATCACGAGAAGGATGAACATCGCGGCGATCTTCCCGGGGAGCTCGATGCCGAAGATGTTCATCTGTGGCGCGATCCGCGCGAGGAATCCGACAGCCGCGTCGGTGACGATCATCGTGACGATGATCGGCGCGGAGACCTGCAGCCCGATCGCGAAGAGGCTGCCGATCGACGAGGCGATCGCTCCGGTCATCGACGGCCAGGCGGGCATCGCCGTCACCGGGACGACGGAGAACGACTTGATCAGGCCGGCGACGACGAGTCCAGGACCGCCGATCGTGACGAAGATTGCGCTCGCGAGGAGCGAGTAGACCTGGCCGACGATCGAGATCGACATGTTCTGGACGGGGTCGACGACGTTCGCAAAGGAGAAGCCGACGGTGAGATCGATCAGCCCGCCGGCGAAGGCGACTGCCGCGAAGGCGAGCGAGACGGTGAACGCGATCGCCGCACCCATCACGATCTCCTTCATCACGAGCACCACGACCTCGACCAGCGCAGTCGGCGCGGCGTGCCCTGTGATCGCCGCCGGCATCGCGGCGAAGGTGATCGCGAGCGCGATCCCCATCTTCGCCCGTGTCGGGATGAGCCGTGAGGAGAACACCGGTGCGACGACGAAGAGCCCGGAGACGCGCGCGAGCGTCAGCATGAACCCGTAGACGCCGGTCGTCGTGAACTGGTCGATCAGCTCCATCCGCCGGTCCCGTCAGCCGCCGACCGAGGCGGT
This sequence comes from Actinomycetes bacterium, assembly GCA_025360225.1. Taxonomy (GTDB): domain Bacteria; phylum Actinomycetota; class Thermoleophilia; order Gaiellales; family F1-60-MAGs149; genus JANYCN01. Next base: position 8,176 of record JANYCN010000027.1, read on the forward strand.
CATGTTCGGGATCTGGTTGTACAGCTGGATCGTGAACGCCATCAGCGTGTTCAGCATCCATGGGCCTGCGATCACCATGATTACGCCGACCGCGACGACCTTCGGCACGAACGTCAGCGTCATCTCCTGGATCTGCGTCACCGCCTGCAGGATTGAGATCACGAGGCCGACGCCGAGGCCGGCGACGAGCGTCGGCATCGCGAGCTTCAACGACACCGTCATGACCTGCTGCAGGAGCGACTGGAGGTAGGCCTGGTTCACAGGTGGAAGCCGGCGACGAGGTTCTGCGAGAGAAGCGCCCAGCCGTCGACGAGCACGAACAGAAGCAGCTTGAACGGCAACGAGATCATCGCCGGGGGCAGCATCATCATCCCCATGCTCATCAGCGTCGAGGCGACGACGAGGTCGATGATCAGGAACGGGATGTAGATCAGGAAGCCGATCTCGAACGCCGTCTTGACCTCGGAGATCATGAACGCGGGGATCAGCGTCGTCAGCTTCACGTCAGCCGGCGTCGCCGGCGCCTTCTGACGAGAGAGCTTGACGAACATCGCGAGCTCGGAGGAGCCCGTCTGTTTCAGCATGAACGTGCGCAGCGGCTCCTCGGCCTTCGTGATCGCCGTCTTCGCGTCAATCGTCTTCGCCATGTACGGCTGCAGCGCCGTGTCGTTGATCTTGCCGAAGGTCGGCCCCATCACGAACAGCGTCAGGAACAGGGAGAAGCCGACGAGCACCTGGTTCGGCGGGATCTGCGGCGTGCCGAGCGCGTTGCGCAGGAAGCCTAGGACGATCAGGATCCGCGTGAATCCCGTCATCATCACGAGCATCGACGGCCCGAGCGTGAGGAGCGTGAACAGGCCGAGGATCGTCAGGTTCGTGCCTGGGTCCTTGCCGGCGCTCGGTAGAGGAACTGCAAGCGTCGGGTCGGTCGACGTCGGCGGCGTGACCGGCGCGCCGAGCGCGGGCGCGACGGCGTAGACCAGCACGCCGATCGTGACGGCGGCGACGAGGAGCTGGGTGCGCGAGAGGCGAGGCATGTGGCTTGGAACGGTCATCCTGACCGTGTACAAGCAGCCTCATGCCGCTTTCAGGTGAGGTATCGGCCGATCTCCGGTGCACCTTGACCTCGACCGCGAACGGTTCGCGCTAGACCGTGGCGCTGAGATCTGGTATCAAGGCATGGACGGGTCGCGATTTCCCGCGTCCTGGAACAGACAGAAGGAGGCACGCGCTTGTCGACAAACGAATCGGACAGCCGAGATCTCGCGGAGCTTGGGTACAAGCAGGAGCTCCATCGCACGCTCGGATCGTTCTCGAGCTTCGCCGCCGGCTTCAGCTACATCTCGATCCTCACAGGCATGTTCCAGACGTCCTACCTCGGGTTTTACTTCGCCGGCCCCCAGTTCCTCTGGGCGTGGCCCGTCGTCCTCTTCGGCCAGTTCATGGTGGCCCTCCAGTTCGCCCAACTGTCGGCGCACTACCCGCTCGCCGGCTCGGTCTACCAGTGGGCGAAGCAGGTCTCGAAGCCTGCCTGGGCCTGGAACACCGGGTGGATGTACCTCTGGGCTCAGATCGTCACGATCCCCGCGGTTGCGCTCGGCTGGCAGGTGATCCTGCCGCAGATCAACACCTGGTTTCAGTTCATCAAGTGCGACGTCTCGACTGCAAAGGGATCCACCTGCACCGACCCGAACTTCCCCGGTACGTTCGATCCGGCGTTCGCGAAGAACGCCGTGATCCTCGGGATCGCGATGATCGTATTGACGACCACGATCAACATGGCAGGTGTGCGGGCGATGGCGACGATCAACAACGTCGGCGTCGCCGCCGAGCTGATCGGAGCGACCGGGCTGATCATCCTCTTCGCCGTACACTTCAAGTCTGGTAACGGGCATCTCCTCTCCGACGGCACGTCTGGCGACGGAGTCATGAAATCCGTCACGAGCGCGCTGATTCTCGGCGCGATCATGCCGCTGTACGTGATGTACGGCTTCGACTCGGCCGGATCGCTCGCGGAGGAGACGTCCGATCCGCGCAAGAGGGCGCCGCGCTCGGTGCTGCAGGCGCTCGCCACGTCTGGCGTGATGGGATTCCTCCTGATCATGTCCGGCATCCTCGCGACGAACGCGCCCGACAAATCCTTTGGTGCGGGCCTGACGTCGATCACGACGGATGTCCTCGGAAGCACCGCCGGCAAGTTCTTTCTCGTCGACGTCGCTCTGGCGATCTTCGTCTGCTGCCTTGCGATCCACGCGATGACGGTGCGCATCCTTTTCGCAATGGCGCGCGACAACAGCCTGCCGGCCGCGCGAGCGCTCGCCAGCGTCTCTGGCACCCGACGGGTGCCGGTGATCCCAGCTGTCGTCTCGGGCGCGATCGCGATCGTGATCCTCCTGGTTAACATCGGGAACCCGTCGGTGTTCACAATCGTCATCTCGCTCGGGATCATCTTCATGTACATCGCCTACCTCGGCGTCACGCTGCCGTTGCTCCGCAACCGGCTGGCCGGCTGGCCGAAGGGTGGCGATGGCCTGTTCTCCCTCGGTGGGATGGGTGTCATCACGAACGTCATCGCGATCGTCTGGGGCGTTCTCGGCGTGATCGACCTCGAGTGGCCCCGGGTCGAGTACTACCTCTCCGATACGTACAAGTGGGGTCCGATCGAGGCGACGATCGGCGTCGCCGTGGTCGGCCTCGTCCTCTGGTTCGGGATGATGCAGGCGCAGGTCGGCGTGCTCGACGAGCACCGCGCCGGCACCGTCTCCCGGGACTGAGCATGCCATCCGAGGGGCCGCTGGCGCGTCCGGGCGGCCCCTCGGGCATGCTCCTTCGCAATGAGCGGTACTGACGTTACGGGCCAGGTTCAGGGAGACGTACGGCGTTTCATCCGGGCCGCGGTCGTCGCGGTGGCCGCGGAGGGTCTGCTTGGCCTCTGGCAGATCAACGTGCTTTCCCAATCTGGCGGCCGCGTCGCAACGCTGGTGATCGCGCTCGTCGCCGCCACGCTCGCCGTCACTGCATGGCGAAAGGGCAACCGACGGTTGCGTGCGAGGCTGTACGTCCTCTCGCCGGTGTTCCTCGCCGGGCTGCCGATCGTCGCATGCGTCGGCTCCTTCGGCGGGCCGATCGCGGCGTTCTTCGGGAGCTTCCTCCTGGCGCTCGCCGCTGCTGCCGCGTTCGGGTACACGCGCCCGCGGCGCAACCGCTGACAGCGCACTACACTGCAAAGACCAGCGGGGTGTAGCGCAGCCTGGTAGCGCACGCGCTTTGGGAGCGCGTGGTCGCCGGTTCGAATCCGGCCACCCCGACCTTCAGGATCTCCCCCGCATTCGGGGGGCCGCCGCGTGAGCCGCTCGTCCCATGCTCATCCGTCGGTGAGGCGAGCTGCGCACGGGCGTCGTCGAGCTCGTCACGGTCGTCCTCTTCGCGCGGTTCGGCTGGGCCGGGTCGTGCGCGGCCTCAACCGCTGATCAGCGCACGTCCCATGTGATCTGTTTGGTCTCGCTCATCGCGTCGAGGATGTAGGTGCCGAGCTCGCGGCCCGAGCCCGACTTCTTCGTGCCACCGAACGGCGCCATCTGGTCCCAGTAGTTCGTCGTGTCGTTGATGTGCACGGTGCCGTGGCACAGGTCCTCCGCCATCTGCCACGCGACGCGCAGGTCGTTCGTGAACACCGATGCGGTGAGCCCGAACTCCGTGTCGTTCGCGATCGTGAGCGCCTCCTCGACCGTGTCGAACACCATGATCGGGGCGACCGGACCAAAGGTCTCCTCGCGGGCGATGCGCATCGCCCGCGTCACCCCGATCAGCACCGTTGGCTCGTGTACCTGTCCGATGTGGCCGCCGCCGAGCACGACGCGAGCGCCCTGTGCGACGGCATCGGCGATGTGCTCCTGCGTGCGACGCAGCACGGCCGGCGTCCGCACCGGGCCCATGTCGGTGTCGTCGAGCATCGGGTCGCCGACCTTGAGGGTGCGAGCGCGAGCAACGACCAGCTCGACGAAGCGGTCGTGGACGTCGCGGTGGACGAGGATTCGCTCGGCCGCCGTGCAGCACTGCCCGGCGAGGTAGTAGCAACCGACGATCGCAGCGTCCGCGGCGCGCTCCAGGTCGCCGTCGGCAAGCACGATCTGCGGCCCGTTCCCGCCGAGCTCAAGCACGCGGTTCTTCAGGCCCGCGTCGCGCGCGACCTGCTCCCCCGTCTCGACCGAGCCGGTGAACACGACCGTCCCGACGTCGGGGTGGCGCACGAGCGCCTGGCCGACCTCGCCACGACCGTGCACGAGGTTCACCGTGCCAGGCGGGAACCCGGCATCGTGCAGGAGCTGCACGAACATCTGGGCGGAGAGCGGCGCGTGCTCCGACGCCTTCCACACCGTCGTGCAGCCAAGCGCGAGCCCGTAGACGATCGGGATCCCGGCGATGTCAACCGGGAAGTTCCACGGGCTGATCGCCGCGACGACACCGATCGGCTCCTGCACGACGATGATCCGCTTCGAGCCGGCCGACTCCTGCGTCGACGGGAGCACCTTGCCGGCGTAGCGCAACACGTCCTCGGACGCTCGGCGGAAGTGGTCGACGGTGTACTCCTCCATCTCCTCACGCGCCTCGCGGATCGTCTTCCCGACCTCCCGTGCGATCTGCTGGGCGATCTCCTCGTTGCGCTCCATACACAGCTCGTAGGCGCGGCGCAGCAACTCGACGCGCGTCCGCACCGACGTGCGCCGCCACGAGGGAAACGCCAGCCTTGCAGCCTGGACGGCAGCATCGACCTGGGCGTCCGTTGAGCCGACGACCGTGCCGAGCAGCTCGCCGTCGTACGGGGCGAGGACGTCGATCCGCTCGCCGTCACCGTCGACCCACTCGCCGCCGATGAACGCGCCGTCCCGGGTTGCGATCCGTGCCATGCGAGCCTCCTTAGAGCCAGCTTGCGATGCGCTCGCCGATCATCACGGCGGTCACGTTCGTGTTCGCCCGCGGGATCACGGGGATGATCGAGCAGTCGGCGACGATGCCGCCCTCGAGCCCGTGGATGCGACCCCTCGGGTCGACGACCGCCCCCTCGTCCGCCGCGGCACCCATCGCACAGGTGCCGACCGGGTGGTAGTAGTGCACCCACTCCTGCGCGAGGTCGTGGCCGGGCTCGTGGACGACGCCGTCCAGGACCGAGGCGAGCGGGGCCTGGCGCACGAGGTCGCGCACGAGGTCGATACCCGACCGCAACACCGCGGCGTCGCGGCCGTCGGGGTCAGTGAGGAAGCGGTAATCGATCGCCGGCGCCGCATCCCCCACGGGCGTGCGAACGTGACAGAAGCCACGTGATCGAGGGGTCATCAGGGCGACCGGGAGCTCGAAGAAGTAGCCGCGCGTCGGGTCGTCGCGGAACGGTCCGCCGACGGGGTACACGTGCAGGTCGAAGGCCTCCTCGCAGAGGGCGGAGCGCACCTTCGCGATCACCTGCTCCTCGGGACAGAACCCCTCTGCGGCGCGTGCCTGCATCGCCGCGACCAGCGCCGGCGCACCCTGGTAGAAGATGTCGAGCGCGGGATGGTCGTGCAGGTTCTCGCCGACGCCGGGCAGGACGTGACGCGCGGGGATGCCGGCGCGCCGCAGCACCGCCTCGCCGCCGATGCCGCTGCGCTCAAGGATCGCGGGGCTGCCGAACGCGCCCGCGGCGACGATCGTCCGCTCGGCCAGCACGAGCTGGCTTCGCCCATCGACGATCACGTGCGCGCCGGTCACGCGCGTGCCATCGAGCAGGAGGTGGTCGACGAGCACGTCGCCGGCGATCGTCAGGTTCGGCCGGTGACGCACCGGATCGAGGTAGGCGAACGCGGTGTTGAAGCGCACCGTGCCATCGATGTTCACCGGGCTCAGGTTGACGCCAACCGGATCGTCGAGATCGTTGAGGTCGGCCTCGCCTGGCACGCCGCTGGCGACGAGCGCGCCGTAGACGGCTTCCTGGTATGGCGTGAGGTCGCTCAACGCCGGCTGGCGCACCCGCAACCGCTCGCTCGCGGCGCGAAACGATGGCAGAAGCTCGTCCGTCGACCACCCATCGCAGCCGCGGGCCGCCCACCCGTCGTAGTCGGCTCGATGACCCCAGATCGCTGCGCAGCCGTTGTGGGCAGAGCAGCCCCCGATCACCCGAGCGCGCTCGATCCGCAGCTCGCGCGCCCAGCGCCGCTGGCCGGTCGTGTAGCCCCAGTCGTGCGTCTCGGTGGCGAGCATCCCGCCGTACAGCAGGTTCGCCGGCCAGCGACCGCTCACGCGAGGCCCCGGATCGGGGCCTGCCTCGAGCACGAGGATCGACTCGTCCGAGCGCTCGGCAAGCAAGCCGGCGATGGTGCACCCGGTGGTACCGCCGCCGAGGATCAGCGTGTCGACGAGGCGCGGCAGCATGCGCCCGATCGTACCTGATCGTACCGTCCGCCGTCAGCTCACCCGCTCGATCGCGGCGCGCAGCTCCCGCTCGAGCCCCGACTCCCCCACCTCGATCACCTGCAGCGGCAGACCGATTCGCGCCGCGGCAGCCTCGGCGGCCACCTCGAGCGCCTCCGTGCGCGCCTGGGCGAGCCACACGACGCGGGTGTAGTGGCGGAAGTAGTCGTCGCGCAGCTCCGGGTAGCGATCGAGGCCGAGGGAGCTGATCACGACGCGGTCGAACGCGCGCACGAGGAAGTCCGTGAGGAAGAACGTCCCCGGCTCCTCGTCGCGCAGCTGCGCGATCTCCGCCCTTCCGGCGAAGAGGTCGTAGCACGTGTCGCCTGGCAGGCGGACGTGGCCATCGAGCGCCCCGTTCGCGCCACAGTCGGCGTAGCCGACGATCACCCGGTCGTAGCGTGCGCGGAGCGGTGCGAGCGCGTCCTCGACGGCAGGCGCGATCCGCTCCGGGCGGCTGTGCAGCTCGGGCGGCAGCGGATGGACGTCGACCGGCCAGCCGTTGCGCGCAGCGATCGCCTTCAGGTGGATCGCGAGCGCGCCGCAGGCAACGACCGCGACCCGGCTCATCCCGGGAACTTCAGCAGGTCGATGAACGCGTCGTTGAAGTCGGCGCGACCGGAGAGCTCGACGTACTCGACCTCCTCGAGGATCGCCTGCGCCGCTGCCCGCTCGCGCACCGATAGCGCCACCATCTTCGCGCCCTCACCGGCGACGTTGCCGGCGGAGATGATCCGCGTCGGTGCCATCCGTGGGACGAGACCGATGCGGATCGCGCTCATCGGTGTCAGGTACGACCCGAACGAGCCTGCCAGCAGGACCTGCTGGATGTCGGCGAGCTCGATGCCGAGCTCCTTCGCGAGGATCGTCCAGCCCGTCGAGATCGACGCCTTCGCGAACTGCAGCTCGCGCACGTCGCGCTGGGAGAGGAACACGCCGTGCGCAGGATCGCCGTCGCCGTCGCGCCAGTGAAGCACGAAGACGCGTTCCTTGTCGATCTTCACGAGGCGCGTCGCGAGCAGGGGAAACCGCACAGCGGCCTCCTCGTCGGCGATGAACTTCCCGCTGTGGTCGATCAGCCCGACCTTCACGAGCTCGGCCACCGCGTCGACGAGCCCGGAGCCGCACATCCCTACCGGCGTCGCGTCGCCGATCACGACGAGGCTCATCTCGTCGCCGTCGATCTTCACGCCCTCGATCGCGCCGTCTGCGGCGCGCATGCCGCAGCGGATCGACGCTGCCTCGAACGCCGGCCCTGCCGGTGCCGCAGTCGAAACGACCCGCTCGGAGGAGCCGAGCGCGATCTCGCTGTTCGTGCCGACGTCGATGAACAGCCGGACGCGCTTGTCGCGTGTCAGGCCGGTCGCGAGCAGGCCGGCGACGATGTCGCCGCCGACGTAGGCGCCGAGCGCCGGGAACACGACCGCCGGCGCCCGCGGGTGCACGAGCACGCCGAAGTCGGCCGCCTTCGCCGGCGGCAGCGAGCGGGCGGTGATCACGAAGGGCGCCATCGAGAGCGGCTCCGGATCGATCCCGAGCGCCAGCTGCGTCATCGTCACGTTGCCGCAGATCGCGATCTCGTACACCTGCTCAGGCGGGATACCGGCGGCCTCGCACACCTCGGCGGTCAGCTCGGCGAGCGTCTCGTGGGCCTTCGTGCGGAGCTGGTCGAGCGCCCCCTCGTCCATCATCGTTGCCGAGATCCGTGAGATCACGTCGGCACCGAACGGCTGCTGGCGGTTCAGCATCGAGCGCACCGCCACCGGCTGCCCCGTGTCGAGATCGAGCAGGTTCGCGACGACGGTCGTCGTGCCGAGGTCGAAGGCGAGGGCGTGACGATGGGCGGTCGTGTCCCCCGGCTCGACGTCGATCAGCTCCTCGTCGACGATCACTGCCGTGACGCGGAAGCCGCTCGACCGCAGCGTCCTGCCGAGCGTGCGCGCGAGCCCGAGGCTCACGCTGAGCTCGAGGTCGTCCATCGCGGCGAGCACTCGCTCGATGTCGGGCACCTGGTCCTCGAGCGTGGGCTCATCGAGCTCGAGGTAGCGCTTCTGGACGCCAGGCCGCAGGATCACCTGACGACCGACGCCGACGGTCGCCGCCTTCGGTCGCGTCTGCAGCGGCGGCACCTCGACCTCGACGTCGCCCGTGGCTGCAGCCCGGCAGGCGAGCCGCCAGCCAGCGCGGATCTCCTCCGGCGTGAGCGCGCGCGCGTCGATCGAGGAGACAGGCACGTTACCGGCGATCACGCGCACCTTGCACTTCTTGCAGGTCCCGTGTCCGCCGCACGTCGAGTCGATCGCGATCCCGTTCCAGCTCGCCGCGTCGAACAGCGTGACGCCGCTCGGCACCCGCGTCTCGACGTTGTCGGGCCTGAACGTCAGCCGGACTCGCGACGCGCCGGACTGCTCAACCGTCTCCTCGGCGGTGTTCAAACCGCCGCAGCCGCCGCCTGCGCGGCGCGGTGCGCCTTGATCCATGCCATGCCGTACTCGTCGCGCGCGTGCAGCACGTCAGCGGCGCGGGCGCCGTCGACGCACTCGGGCGAGCGCGCGTCCATGATCGCGGAGGTGAGCCCGTGGGTCGAGGCGGTGGCGATGAAGTGCGCGTTCAGCTGGTGGCGTCCGGGCATCCCGAAGCTCGTGTTCGACGCCCCGCAGGTCGTGTTCACGCCGAGCTCGTCGCGCAGCAGGCGCAGCGTCTCGAAGAAGTAGGCGGCGGCGCGTGGCTCGGCGCCAATCGGCATCGCGAGGGCGTCGATGACGATGTCCTCCGGCTTGATCCCGTAGTCGCCAGCGACGGAGACGATCTTTCGCGCGATCACGAGCCGGTCGGCAGGATCCATCCGGATCTCGTCGTCGTTGACGAGCGCCACGACCGCGGCGCCGTGCTTCGCGACGATCGGCAGGATCGCCTCGAGCCGCTCGTCCTCGCCGGTCACCGAGTTAACGAGCGCCTTGCCCTGGTACACCGAGAGGCCGGCGTCGAGCGCCGCGATCACGGACGAGTCGATGCAGATCGGCAGGTCAGTGAGCGACTGCACGCGCAGGACCGCCTCCCGCATCAGCGCGACCTCGTCTGCCAGCGGGTCACCGACGTTCACGTCGAGGACGTGCGCGCCGCCGAGGACCTGCTGCTCGACATCGATGTCGATCTGGCTGATGTCGCCCGCCTGCAGCTGCTTCTGGAAGGCCTTGCGGCCGGTCGGGTTGATGCGCTCGCCGATGATGCAGAACGGCCGCTCCGGGCCGATCACCACGGTCTTAGACGCGGAGGAGATGATGGTCTCCACGTGACTCCCTCTCGCTACGGGTTCCGACTTCGAGCCGACGACAGAGGGCGGCGATGCCCGCGTCGCGGCGGAAGCTGATCAGGTGCAGCCCGGCAACCCCGGGCGTGTCGAGCGCGCGTCGGGCGAGCGCGAAGGCCTCGTCCTCACAGGCTTGCTGCTGGTCGGCAGCGGCCTCGACGCGGGCGATCATGTCGGCCGGAACAACGATCCCCGGCACGTTGGCGTTGACGAACTTGAGGGCCCCGGCACCCCGCACGAGAAGGATCGAGGGCAGGATCGCAGCCTTCTCGGCGAGACCGGTCGCGACCGCCTCGGCCATGAACGCGTCGAGCCGCTCCGCCTCGAACGAGATCTGCAGCTGCAGGTAGCGCGCGCCCGCGCGCACCTTCTTGAACGCGCGGCGAACCCGGTAGTCGTACGGCGGAGCGCCCGGGTTCTCGACGGCCCCGATGAACAGGTCGGGTGCTGGTGTGATCGTCCGGCCGGAGAGGTACGTCCCGGCAGCGATCGCGTTCGCCATCGCCACGAGCTGGATCGAGTCGAGATCGAACACCCGCCGCGCCTCTGGCTCGTCGCCTGCGGTCACGTCGTCACCCGTCAGGCAGCAGACGTTCGTGATCCCGTGCATCGCCGCGCCGACGATCTCGGCCTGGAGCGCGAGCCGGTTACGGTCGCGGCAGACGAGCTGCATGATCGGCTCCATCCCGCACTGCTTGATCGCGAGGGAGAGCGCGAGCGGCGAGCAGTGCGCGTGGGCGGCGGCGTTGTCGGTCGCGTTCACGGCGTCCAGGTACTCCGCCATGAAGGCAAGCTGGTACCGGACATCGTCGATCCCACCGCCATCGATCACGGGCATCTCGGCGGTGACCACGAGCTGGCCGCGCTCGATCTTGTCGCGCAGCCGATCAGCCATGCCCGTCGTCCGGCCAGCCCACCGGCGTCGCCTTGTCGCGGCCCGTGATCAGGTTGCGCCACGACGAGGTGCCTTTGAGCCGGTTGTCAACCGGCGCGCGGACGTCGTCGATCTCGTCGCGCCACCTCCGTGGCAGCATCGGAAGCGTCGCGCTGCGCGTGACGGCGTTTACCCAGACGCAGCGCATCTCCGGCTTGACCTCGCAGTGGCCGTTCTCGCGCACGCCGCCGCACGGCCCGTTCCGAAGCGTCTTCGGACAGGTCATCGGACAGGTCATTCCGGTCGAGTGCAGCACGCACTGGCCACACATCTGGCAGCCAAAGACGGGCTTCTTGACGGCGTGCTCGAGCGCAGAGACAAGGCTCACGTGGATCAGGCCGTGACGAGGTTGCGCTTCTGTTTGATCAGTTCCTTCGCGAGGCGAACGGCGGTGGACGCGTCTGCCGCGTACCCGTCGGCGCCGACCGCCGTCGCGTACTCCTGCGTGACAGGCGCGCCGCCGACCATCACGATCACCTTGTCCCGGAGCCCCGCCTTGTCGATCGCGTTGATGTTCGCCTTGAACATCGGCATGGTCGTCGTCAGGAAGGCCGAGAAGCCGACGATGTCCGGCTGGTGCTCGGCGACCTGCTCGACGAACTTCTCCGGCGGCACGTTCACGCCGAGGTCATAGACGGTGAAGCCGGCGCCCTCGAGCATGATGTTGACGAGGTTCTTGCCGATGTCGTGCACGTCGCCCTTGACCGTGCCCATCAGGAACTTGCCGACGGTCTCGGCGCCGGTCAGCGCGAGGAGCGGGCGCAGAACCTCGAGGGCACCCGCCATCGCCTTGCCCGCGATGAGCATCTCCGGGACGAAGAAGTCGCCGCGCTCGAACCGGGCGCCGACCTCTTCGAGCGAGGGGATGAGGGCGTCGAAGAGGATCGACTCGGGCCCCAGGCCGGCGGCCAGGCCGGCGTTGGTCAGCTCGAGCACCAGCGGGGCATTGCCCAGCAGCGTCTCGTCGTACAAGCCCTTGAGAATCTCCTCGTGCGTCATGCGGCGCCTTCCTTCTCAACTCCGACTGGCCGGAAACCTAGGAAACCGAGCGCGTTCGACAGTGCGTGTGCCTCGCCCGCGACCATGGCCGCGATCTTGACCGTCCGGTCGGGGGTGAGCCGGACCGACGGGCCAGAGACGGAGATCGAGGCCACGACAGCGCCCTCGGGGTCGCGGACGGGTGCGGCGATGGCCACCAGCCCGGGCTCGAGCTCCTCGTCGGCGACCGCGTACCCGCGGCGCAGGACGAGCTCGAGGTCGGCCGCGAGCGCCTCACGCGTGGTGAGGGTGCGCGGCCCGCGCTGCTCCAGCCGACCCTTGGGCACCTCGACGGCTCCGTACGCCAGGAAGACCTTGCCCAGCGCCGAGCAGTGGAACGGGACGCCGAGGCCGACCCAGTTGGTGGCGCCGAGCATGTAGCGGCTGTCGACCTGCGCGATCTGCTCGACGACGTCGTTGCCGGGGATCGCCAGGTTGACGGTCTCGCCGGTGCGCCGGCTCAGCGTCTCGAGGAACGGCGCGGCCACCTCGATGAGGTTGTCGGTCGAGCTCGAGAGCCGGGCGAACCGGGTGACCACGGGGCCGGGGCGGAACGCGCCGTCGCGGTCGCGCTCGACCAGACCCTGGCGCTCGAGCGCGTTGAGCAGCCGGGACGCGGTGCTCTTGGGGAGGTCGGCGCCCTCGGTGAGAGCCCCGAAGGACTGCGGCTGGCGGGCCTGGATCACCTGGACGAGGAGCTGGGCAGCGCGGTCGACGGCCTGTGTACCGGTATGGGTCGCGGTCACGCGTGGCCTCCGTCCTGGCTGCTCGTACATCCCGTTCAGAAATGTTCCACATCATGGAACTACTGTTCCAAGGACTGATAGTAGGATCGCGCCGAATCGAGCGTCAAGAAGGGATGCGCATGTTCGTCAACAAGATGCCGCGGTACGAGATCCTGTCGGCCGATGCGATGGCCGTTCTCGACAAGGGCTGGCGCAGGATCGTCACCGAGATCGGCATCGAGTTCATGAAGCCCGAGGCGCTCGAGCTCTTCCGCGCGGCCGGGCAGACCGTCGAGGGCGACAACGTGAAGTTCGACCCCGACTGGGTCCTCGAGCAGGTCGCCAAGGCGCCCCGCGAGTTCGACGTGCAGGCGCGCAACCCGGCCAACACCGTGCACATCGGCGGCGACTCGATGGTGTTCTCGTGCGTCTACGGGCCGCCGTTCGTCCGTGAGGGCGACGTGCGCCGGGACGCGACGATGGAGGACTTCCGCCGGTTTACGAAGCTGGCCCAGGCGTTTCCCGAGCTGGACAGCGCGGGCGGCGTCATCTGCGAGCCCAACGACACCCCGCTCGACTCGCGGCACATGGACATGCTCTACGCGCTCATGACGCTGACAGACAAGATCTACATGGGCAACGTCGTCTCTGGGGTGAACGCCCGCGACACCATCGCGATGAGCGAGATCGTCTTCGGCAGCCGGGCCGCGATCGAGGAGACGCCGGTCTGCATCTCGCTGATCAACTGCAACTCCCCGCTGCGCTGGGACGACCGGATGCTCGACGCGATGTGGGAGTACAACCTCG
>JANYCN010000042.1 GCA_025360225.1 Actinomycetes bacterium
CGAAGAGGTAATGGCAAAGCTCTTTTCCAGAAGGGTCGTGACGCGGCTCAAGAGCGAAGCGAACCCCGATGAACTAGAGGAAAAGAAGGCCATACGTGAAGACTAGTACCCCTAATCACCGGTGTCAAGTATACAATCACCCCCGGATCCGGTCGTACGTCGTAGACAGCAAGGTCGTGCTTCTTCGTCGTTGGCGGAGCCTCGTCGAGCCCGACCTTGCCGGCTCAAAGCATCCGCGGGCCAAGACGAACGGCGAGCCCGCCAAGGATCAACACGAAGCCAACGACGAACCCGGCAGCGAGACATTGCGCGCCTCGCGGGAAGGTCTCGGGATCGCTGTTGCGCCCCAATCGACTCCAATCGAGCCCAACGGTCACACCAGAGAACGCGCATCCACACGTAAGCACGATGAACCCGACCTGGATGAACGCTCGGCTGTTATGCCGCTCGGCCAGCTGACCGCCGTAGAGCACAACGAGGAACGCCAGCACGCCGAGAGTCAGGAATCCGATCTGCGCGGCCCCGTGCGGCCGCAGACGCCACTCCTGATGCACGACCGCAGCGGCGAACCCAAAGAGGAAGGTCAGCAAGAGGACAAGCTCTATCCAAGGCCGCCGCAGAACCAGGTTGGTGAACCACTCGCTCACGGCCAGTCATCCTCCCCGATGGGCTCCGTCCCCTGCCCGCCGTAGAATCCCAACCCGTGGCTGAAGAGATCACCGTTCTCATCACCGACGACCACGAAGTCGTCCGCGAGGGCCTGCGGCTGTCGCTGCTTCGCTCGCCGCACATCCGCATCGTGGGCGAGGCACCCGACGGCGAAACCGCGATCTCGCTCGCCGAACGGCGCCGGCCGAACGTCGTGATCATGGATCTCCGCATGCCCGGAATGGACGGGATCGAAGCGACCGAGGAGATCCTCAAGCGCGTCCCGGAAACCGCGGTGCTCATCTTCACCGCGTACAGCGAGCGCGCCCTGCTCACGCGCAGCCTCGAGTCCGGCGCGCGGGGTTACATCCTCAAGGAGGCGCCGCACGAGACGCTGCTGCGCGCGATCGAGAAGGTCGCAAACGGCGACACGTTCGTCGACCAGGCGCTGATGCCGGCGTTCGTCCAGGGCAAGGACGGCAACGACTCGCTCACCCCGCGCGAGCGCGAGATCCTGCAACTGCTCGCCGACGGCATGTCCAATGCGGACGCCGCAGGCCGGCTCTTCATCAGCCAGGAGACGGTCAAGAGCCACGTCCGGCACATCCTCGTGAAGCTCGAAGCGGACACGCGCACGCAGGCGGTCGCGATCGCGCTCCGCGAGGCGATCATCGACTGACGAGCGGGAACGGGGGACGGACGAAACGATGCCTGCCTGGCTGCTCTTTGCCGTCTCCCTCGCCATGGGTATCCCCGTGGCGTGGACGATCGTCCAGGGACGCGCGCGGACGCGCCTCGAGCGCGCGCGCCACTTCGAGCGTGAGCTCGCGAGCGAGCTGCTCGCGCAGGCGTCGGGCCTCGACCGTCTCGTGGCGGTGCTTGGCGACCTTGCGGACGGCCTCGACGGTGACCGCGTGCTCGTCCAGGCCGCGACCGAGGCGCCGCGACTGCTCGGTGCAGACGCAGCGGTCCTGCTCTGCGCGACGGGCGACGGCATGCTCCGCCCCCATCCCAACCTCCGCCAGCCGGCCATCAGGAACCTGGTGGTCGCGGATCCCGACGACGCCGAGCGCGTGGTTGCGAAGGCGCTCGGCGTGTCCGTCGCCCACGCGACGCCGTTGGCGGGTCACGGCGAGCTGATCGGCGTGATCGTCGTGTGCCGAGGCGACACCGCGGACGCCCCCGCACGCCCGTTCTCACCCGCCGAGCTAGCCCAGCTCCGGGTGCTCGCGGACTTCGCCTCGCGGGCGACGCAGAACGCCCGCCTGCATGCAGGCCTCGAGCGTCTAAAGGACGAGGCGGAGGCGCGCGAGCGAGAGCGCGCTCGTCTCTCGGACGAGCTCGCGACCGCAGAGCAGTCTGAGCGCCGTCGGCTGGCGATGCTGCTGCACGACGGGCCGCAGCAGACGATCACCTCCGCCTCGCTGCTGCTCGACGCGTGCATGGACGCAATCGCCGCGGGTGACCCGGACGACGTGCATCGCATGCTCGGCATCGCGCGCCAGCGCAACCGCGAGGCGGTGCGAGACCTCCGCGAGCTCTCGTTCACGCTCGAACCGGCAGCGCTTCGGGAGGAGGGACTGGGGGCGGCGCTCGCTCCGTTGTGCGAGCGCCTCGGCGACGCACACTCGGTGCAGTTCACGATCGCCCTTGACGCTGCCGAGTCGCTTGAGCCGGCGCGAAAGACCTTCGTCTACCAGGTGATCCGCGAGGCGATCGCGAACGCCATCAAGCACGCCGCGCCAACGCTGATCGCGATCGGCGCGGTACGGGGGGGCGACGGATCCCTGGCCATCACGATCGCCAACGACGGTCGCGGTATCACCCGCGACAAGGCCGCCGACGGGATGAGCCAGGGCACGGACACCATGCGCGAGCGCGCTGCGACGATCGGCGCGACCGTGGCGTGGGAGGCGGTCGACACCGGCGGGACGTGCGTCAGGATGACGGTTCCTCGTGACCGGATGGGACTGGTGACACGGCTCGAGCAGGCGGCATAGCTCGCGCCCGCAGGCCCCGGAGAAACCAGGCCGTGCCGACGACGAACACGGTCGCGAACAGCCACTGGTTGATCCGCACGCCGGCGACGTGGTTCGCCGGGTCAACCCGCATTCCCTCGATGAAGAAGCGGCCGAACGAGTACGCCATCAGGTACGCGCCGAAGATCGTTCCCGCCGGCAATCGCGTCCACATGGCGCGGATCAAACGGTACAGGAACAGCACGACGAGCAGGTTCCAGAGCGACTCATAGAGGAACGTCGGGTGGAACGTGGCGCTCGACGCGTACTGCGCCGGACGGTTTGCGGGAGCGATCTCGACGGCCCACGGCAGCGTGCTCGGCCCGCCGAACAGCTCCTGGTTCGCCCAGTTTCCCCACCGCCCGAGCGACTGGGCAGCAATCAGGCCGGGCGCGATGCAGTCGATCACGACCGGGAGCGGGAGCGCCGCTCGGCGCGCACCGATGTACGCCCCGAGCACGCCACCGGCGACGACGCCGGGAAGGCCAAGCCCGCCGTGCCAGAGCTGTGGGATCTCCAGCAGGTGTCCGTCGAAGCGGCCCCAGTCGGTCGCCACGTGGTAGAGGCGCGCTCCGATCACGCCAGCGGGAACGGCCCACGCAGCGACGGTGTACACGCGCTCGCCGTCGAGGCCACGGCGCGCGAGCTCGTGCTTCATCAGGCGGCCGCCGAGCAGCACGCCGAGCGCGAGCAGCGTCCCGTACCAGCGCAGGTTGAGGCCACCGATCTGGGTGATCAGCGGCGAGGACGGGCTCGGGATGGAGAGGAAGGGAAGCAGGATCGGCAGAGGGAGCGGCGAGCGCGGGCCGTGAGTCGAGGACGAACACCGTCGGCCTCGGCCCGCTGTACGGTCGGCGGCGCGGCAGAGCGCCACGAGCCCGGTCGCAGTGTACGCCCTCGGCGAGAGCGACCGCGTTGACTCGACCGATCTGCGTCGACGATCTCGCGTCTGCTCGACTCTCTCACCGCGCATCGCTCACCGATCCCACACCACCGATCCGGCGCGGGCCGGTTACCCTGGAAGGGTGCTGACGTGTCGATCGCTCGCATTCGTGCTCCTCGCCCTCGCTGCGCCGAGCCTCGCCGTCGCCGACCCCGGCGTGGCGCGGGTGCTCTCCCCCGCCGGACTGGTCGTCGTGGCCGCGCCGGCGCAGGCGGGCTGGGCTTTCCCCGATGGCGGCGCGCTCGTGCAGGTCGCCGACGTCGTCGAGTCCGCTCGGAGCGTCGAGCTTTTCGGTGTCTCGCTCCTCGGCGGGCGCCTGGTCCTTGGTCACGTCACCGTCGGTGACGGGGCGCGAGTCGACAACGCGATGCTGGATGGCAGGGCGATCGCCGTGATGCCGAACAGCGTCGTCGCGATCGCGGGCGCCGGCTGGGCAATCGTCGACCAGCAGGCGGTGATCCCGCTCAACGCAGGAGCGATCCGCCACACAAGGGTATCCTTAAGGCTTCACTTGACCGTTAGCATATCGGGCGCTCCTGCCGGAACGGAGATCCTGGTCGGCTACAGCGCGGACGCGGCCGCAACGAGGTTGACGGGCGCGGCTCGGGAGATCCCCGCCACGCTCGTGCCGATCTACCGTGCCGCCGCACGCCGTTACGGCATCGCCTGGTCGGTGCTCGCGGCGATCAACCGCGTCGAGACGTCGTTCGGACGAAACCTGTCGACGTCGAGCGCTGGCGCGATCGGCTGGATGCAGTTCATGCCGGCGACCTGGCGAGCCTACGGCGTTGACGGGAACGGCGATGGACGTACCGACCCGTACGACCCGACGGACGCGATCTACTCCGCCGCCGCGCTGCTCGCGGCCAACGGCGCGCGACACGATCTGCACTCGGCGATCTGGCTGTACAACCACTCGGAGCGGTACGTGACGACCGTGCTCGCGCTCGCCCGCTCCTACGCCAACGGCGACGCAACGCCGGCCGCGATCGGTGACGCTGCGGCCCTCGACGACAACGGCGCCACGTTCTCCCCGATCACGCTCTGGTAGGCGCCGATGAGAGGGGTCGCTCCGTCAGGGCCATGACGTAGGCTGCACCGATGGCGGCGGCTGACCAGTACGGAGCGGACCAGATCCAGGTCCTCGAGGGTCTCGAGCCAGTGCGCAAGCGCCCCGGCATGTACATCGGCGGCACGACAGCTCGCTCCCTGCACCAGCTCGTCTGGGAGGTCGTGGACAACGCCGTCGACGAGGCCCTTGCCGGCCACTGCACCGAGATCGTCGTGGAGGTCGAGCCGGACGGCGTGATCTGCGTGCAGGACAACGGGCGCGGCATCCCCGTCGGAATCCAGCGCGAGACGGGCGTGTCGGCACTCGAGCTGGTGTTCACGCGGCTTCACGCAGGCGGGAAGTTCGGCGCCGGCGGCTACAAGGTGTCCGGTGGCCTGCACGGCGTTGGCGCGTCCGTGACGAACGCGCTGTCACGGTGGCTCGAGGTCG
The DNA here is from genome assembly GCA_025360225.1 of Actinomycetes bacterium. Taxonomy (GTDB): domain Bacteria; phylum Actinomycetota; class Thermoleophilia; order Gaiellales; family F1-60-MAGs149; genus JANYCN01. The sequence continues at coordinate 5,111 of JANYCN010000042.1, forward strand.
AGGTCAGGCGCGAGGGCTACGTGCACACGCAGCGCTATGAGCGTGGCCACGTCATCACTCCGGTCACCCGTGGTGCCGCATCACCGCGTGGCGCAGGAACGGGAACCACCGTCCGCTGGCGCTTCGACGACGAGATCTTCGACCGGGGAGCGCACTACTCCGCCTCCACGATCGGCGCGCGACTGAAAGAGAAGAGCTACCTCGTCCGCGGCCTCACCTTCCGGTTTCGCCAGCCCGGCGCAACCGAGCAGGTCTTCCGCTCCGAGCGCGGCCTCGCCGACTACGTCCGCGACCTGAACGCCGAACGAGGCGCGCTTCACGCGACGGTGATCAGCCTCATCGGCGCGGAAGGCACGCCGGTCGAGGTGGCGCTCCAGTGGACGGACGCGGCAGAGGAGCGGATCTACTCGTTCTGCAACGTCGTCAACACCGTCGACGGCGGCACGCACGTCTCCGGACTGCGCCGAGCCCTCACCCGCGGGCTGAACGGACACGCCCAGGAGACTGGCCGGCTGAAACGCGACCGAGGCGAGTCACTCGACCCACGCGACGTGTTCGACGGGTTGACGGCGGCCGTCTCCGTGATGATCGAGGAACCGCAGTTCGAGGGCCAGACAAAGGGCCGGCTGAACAACTCCGAGGCACAGGGACTCGTTGCGGCGTTCGTCGGACCCGCGTTCGCCGACTGGCTGCAGGCGAAGGAGAACGCTCGCGACGCGAAAGCGATCCTCGACCGGATCCTCCTGACGCGCGACATTCGCCTTGCGCAGGGGAAGATCTCAAAGAAGCTGCGGAACGCGGCGACGTCGATCTTCTCGGACTCGAACCTCCCTGGCAAGCTCGCCGACACGCTTGACAACCCGAACGTGCCGATCAACGACCGCGAGATCTTCATCGTCGAGGGAGACTCCGCAGGCGGCTCCGCCAAGCAGGCGCGTGACGCAAACACGCAGGCGATCCTCCCGATCCGCGGGAAGATCCTGAACGTGCTCGGCGCGAAGCCGGGCCGTGCGTTCGAGAACACCGAGGTGGACTCGATCCTCGTCGCGCTCGGCGGACGCAAGGACGCGATCGGCAAGGCGATCGTCGCGACGCTCGAGCCGCAGAGCCGCCGGTACGGTGCCGTCGTGATCGCCTGCGACGCGGACGCTGACGGCGCCCACATCGCGAACCTCCTGATCACGCTCTTCCACGAGCTGTTCCCGCGGATCATCGCAGAGGGGCGCCTGTTCCTCGCTCAGCCACCGTTGTTTCGCATCTCTCTTGCCGACGGCACCTACGTGTACGTCAACACCGAGGAAGAGCGCGAGCGCGTGCTCCGCGCCCGCCGGCGAACAGGCGAGCACGTGACCCGTTTCAAGGGACTCGGCGAGATGAATCCGGACCAGCTCCGCGAGACGGTGTTCGACCCGACGACGAGAAGCATCCTGCAGGTCACGCTCGACGACGCAGCGCACGTAGCCGAGACCGTGAAGCTCCTGATGGGCGGCGACGCCGGGCCACGTCGGACGTGGCTCGAGGAGGCCGCGGCCGACGTGGAGGTCGACGTATGAGCGAGGAGGAGGCGGCCGAGGCGGAGGGCGACCTCGACCGGGCGGTCGAGCGTCGCTCCTGGGCTGGCGCAACGGTCGACGTCTCAGAGGCCATGCTCGAGCGAGCGCTGTCGTACGGCATGTACGTGAACAAGGGCCGAGCGCTGCCCGACGTCCGCGACGGGCTGAAGCCCGTCCAGCGGCGCATCGTCTACTCGATGAACGAGATCGGCGCTCGTGCGGGGCGCCCGTACGTCAAGTCGGCGACCGTGATCGGACAGGTGATCGGTCACTACCACCCGCACGGCGACGTCGCCGTTTACGACGCGATGGTGCGCCTCGCCCAGGACTTCAACCAGAACGTCCCGCTCGTCGACGGCCAGGGCAACTGGGGCTCCGTCGGGCCGAAGGAGCACTCCGACCCTGCCGCCGCGTACCGGTACACCGAGGCGCGACTGACCCAGGCGGCGTCGGACTGGCTCGCGGACATGCGGCCCGAGATCGTCGAGTACCGCCCTAACTTCACCGAGCGCCGGCAGGAGCCGTTCGTCCTTCCCGTCTCGTTCCCGAACCTGCTCGTCAACGGGTCGAAGGGGATCGGGTGGTCGATGGCGTGTGAGGTGCCGCCGCACAACCTCGCCGAGGCGTGTGCAGCAGCCGTCATCCTGGCGCGCAACCCCGAAGCGACGCTCGCTGAGCTGCTCGCGGTCCTGCCCGGCCCGGACTTTCCGACCGGTGGGATCGTCGTCGACCCGGACGGGCTCGCCGCCGCCTACGAGCGCGGCAGCGGCACGATCCGGCTGCAGGCGAAGCACCACATCGAGCAGCTGCCCGGCAACCTGCAGGCCGTCGTCGTGACGGAGCTGCCGTACGGGGTGTCTCCCGACCAGGTGGTCACCGAGGTGGTTCGCGCCGCGCGCGCGGAGAAGATCACCGACGTCACGGAGATGCCGAAGAACCTGTCTGATCGCAACGGGATCCGCGTGCAGGTGCGGTGTAAGCGCGGCGGCAACATCGCCAAGCTCGTTGCCGACCTGGTGCGCCACACGAGCCTCCGCGTGACGATCGGGATCAACATCACGGTCCTCGTCGACGGCGTCCCGCGCCAGATCGGGCTACGCGAAGCGCTCGATCGGTTCGTCTCGTTCCGCTTCGAGGTCGTGACCCGTCGGCTCGAGCACGAGCGACGCGAGCTGCTTGCCGACCTTCACCGGCTCGTGGCGCTGCTTTCGGCGCTCGCGAACGTCGAGGACGTGATCCGCATCGTGCGCGAGTCCGACGACGACGCCGACGCGCGGGAGCGGCTGAAGGCGGCGCTCACGGTCGTGCTCCATGGAGCGACGGTTCCCGCGCCGATCGACGACGACCAGGCGCAGGTGATCCTCGACATGCCGATCAAGCGGCTCGCGCGGCTGAACCGGCTACGCCTCGAGGAGGAACGAGCAGCGAAGGGCGCGCGCGTCGACGAGATCACGCGGACGCTCGACTCCTACGAGGCGCTCCGGGACATCGTCGTGGACGAGCTCGAACGGACAGCGCGCACCCTCGGCGTGGCGAGGCGGACGATCCTCGCGGGTGAGACGCCAGGCGCCAGCGCGCCGGCGGGTCGTGTTCGCGACCTGCCGGTGATCACGGCGCCGCGCACCGACGTGTGGCTGTTCGCGACCGCTGCCGGCGCCTGCGCGGCACGGCCTGTCGACGGTCGACTGACCCGCGTGCCGCTCACGCTCGCCGCCGGCGACGTGGTACGAGCGGCGGTGCGCACCGACACCGACAGCGAGCTGAACGCCTTCACCAGCGACGGGCTGGTTTTCCGTCTGCGCGTTGCTGAGGTGCCGATCGAGAGCCGCCTCACTCGCGGGACGCGCGCCGTCGCCCTGGCCCGTGGCGCCTCGGTAGCCGGGCTCGTCCCGGTCGCGCCGGAAGGAGGCTTCGTGCTGATCGTGACGGAGCGGGGCGAGATCAAACGCGCCGACGCCTCCGTATTCGCAGCGTCGCACCAGGGAGGCTCACCAGCCCTGGACGTCCCAGACGGCGACAAGGTCGTCGCCGTCGTCGCGCACGGCGAGCCCGACGAGATCCTGCTGCACTCCGCCCACGGTAGGACCCTCCGGGTCGAGGCGAGCAAGCTTCGGCCGGTGAAGAGCGCCGCTGCGGGCGGCGTTGCCGGAATGCGACTCGAGCCGGGAGATCGCGTCGTCGCGGCGGGAGTCGCCGCCGGCAACGCGGTGGTGGTGGCGCACGAGCTCGGACACGTGAAGGTGGTCGCGCTCGCCGAGTACCCGGTCAAGGGACGGGGAACCGGTGGCGTCCAGTCGGCAACGACGAGCGCTCCACGCCGCGCTCCCGCAGGCCCGGTCGCCGCGGCGACGACGCTCTCGCCGGGCGCAAGCGCGCTCGCGATCTCCGCCGCTGGCACGATCTCTCGGGTACAGGGCGAGGTGGCGACGCCCGTCGGGCGAGCGGCCGTATCACGTCCCTTCGTCGCTCTCGCGGTCGGCGACGAGGTCGTGCTCGTCGTCGAAGAATGACTGAATAATGACAAATATATGACAGGTCTGTCAGATGTTTGGAAATCTGACAGACCTGTCATATTCTCGTCATTACTGAGATTTTCGCATCTTTCAGCGGAATCTCGCCCCACCCCAAGGGAGAACTGAAATGCACGCACGACGTGTGGCTGGCGCATGCGCGCTTGGCCTTCTGACCTTCTCGCTCGCAGCCTGCGGCGGCGCCGATGACACCGCCGCCACAGGGGCGACCGCGGGCAACGCGCTGGCCGTCACCCTCGGCGGCGCACAGGAGTTCTCGGTCAACCCCGCCAGCTCCACCGTGAAAGCCGGGAAGATCACGTTCACCGCAACGAACTCCGGGAAGGTCCTCCACGAGATGATCGTCGTCGCCCTGACGCCCGGCCAGGACCTCGCGTCGATCACCAAGGCCGACGGCTCTGCCAACGAGGCGGCCGCAGCCGGAGAGGCAGCCGACATCGAGGCAGGCGTCTCGAAGAGCGTCACGATCGACCTGAAGCCGGGCACCTACGCGCTGATCTGCAACCAGCCGGGCCACTTCGCTGGTGGAATGAAGACGACGATCACCGTGTCGTAACGATCGACCTGCGAGGCTGCGCGGGTGTCGTCCCGCGCAGCCTCGAACCGGCGCATCCTCGCTCTGGCGATTCCCGCGCTCCCGGCGCTCGCTGCGGAGCCGCTGTACGTGCTCGTCGACACCGCGATCGTCGGCCACCTCGGCGCCGCGCAGGTCGCTGCCCTCGCGATCTCCGCAACGCTCCTGACCGACACGGCGTGGCTCTGTAGCTTTCTCGCCTACGGCACGACGGCAGTCTCGGCCCGCCTCTTCGGGGCAGGACGCCGGCAGGAGGCTGTCCAGGCAGGTGCGCAAGCCACGCTCGTCGCGGCCGTGCTCGGTGTGGTCGTGACGGTCGCGCTCGAGCTCGTCGCCTCGCCGGCAGCAGAGCTGATCGGTGACGCGCCGACGCAGAAGGCGGCGGCCGTCGTCTGGCTTCGCGTCGCTGCGCTTGGCGCGCCGGCGATCCTCGTGTCGCTCGCCGGTCAGGGATGGATGCGTGGCGTGCAGCGAACCGGGAGCCCGCTCCGCTTCCTCATCGTCGCGAACCTGATCAGCGCCGCAGCATGCCTTGGACTGGTCAACTTCCTCGGCCTCGGCATCGTCGGGTCAGCCTGGGCGAACGTTCTGGGCCAGACCGTCGCGGCAGTCCTCTTCGTGCGGGCACTGAGACAGGAGGGCGTGCACTGGCGGATCGATCGCACAGCGCTGGACGCGCAACTCCGTTCGGCCCGCGACCTGGGAATCCGTACGGCGGCATTCCAGGTCACGTTTCTCAGCGCGGCCGCCGTCGCTTCCCGGATGGGCACGGATCGCGTCGCCGCGCACCAGATCGCGCTGCAGCTGTGGACGTTCCTCGCGCTGGTGCTCGACAGCGTCGCCATCGCTGCGCAGGCGCTCATTGGAGAGCACCTGGGCGCGGGAGACCGGGCCGGTGCTCTGACGATGGCGCGCAGGCTGGGCGAGGTTGGGCTGGTCCTCGGGCTGCTGTTCGGCGCCGTGTTGCTGCTGCTCGAGCCGACGGTCGCGACGACGTTCACCTCCGACGCGTCCGTGCGGCAACAGATCGCCGTCGCATGGCCGTGGTTCGTCGCGACCCAACCGCTCGGAGGCGTCCTCTTCGCGCTCGATGGCGTGCTGATCGGGGCTGGCGACATCGCCTTCATGCGCAACGTCACGGTGGCAGGCGCCCTCGGCGGCTTCCTCCCCCTGACCCTTCTCGCAGGCGCTTTCGGGTGGGGGCTTGGCGGCATCTGGGCGGGGCTCCTCGCGTTCATCGCCATCCGCACGGCGGGCGGCGTCGCGCGGACACTACGTGACGCCTGGCTCGACTAGTGGATTGTCAAAGAGCGGCGTCATCGGGTGTCTGGAGCGAGCGGGGGCGTTGCGCGTCGCGCAGGGCTTGCCGATCGCGGGCGTGCTGGATAGCACGCCCGCTCGCACGCGTGTCAAGGCGAAGGCCTTGACACGCTAAGCGCAAGCGGCGCGCGACGCTCCCGCGAAGACCACGTTCCGGCACGCACAGCGGGCCGGAACGTGGTCGCCGCAGCTGGCTGGCAGAGCCACCGGACGGGTGGCGCAGCCGGCCAGCGCAGGACGATCCAGGAGCGCGAATGACCACGCTATCTGACAATCAGACCACTACCAGGAGTCCGTCAGAGGAGCGGCGCCGCCGCAAAGAGCCTGACGTCCAACCGAGAAGTGATCCGCATCCATCGTTGTGATCCATAGCCGACCACCTATGGAATTCCGATCGACGGCGATGGGTGTACGCCACCCGCTGCTGGCATCATGAGCCGCGTACCCCAAGACTACGGCGAGGTCATCATGAGCGATCCATTCAGCGCGCGAACCCCACTGCCTGGCCACCCAGGCGTTGACTACTTTCGGATCACGCGCCTGGACGAGGCCGGCATCGCGGACACGTCGCGGCTCCCCTACACCGTCCGCGTGCTGCTGGAGATCCTGCTGCGGAACGCCGGCACGATCCACGTGCGCGCGGATGACGTGCGTGCGCTCGCACGCTGGCCGGAGCCGGCCGAAGGAGAGCCCGAGATCGCCTTCTTGCCGGCACGAGTCATCCTGCAGGACTTCACCGGCGTGCCCGCCGTCGTCGACCTTGCCGCGATGCGTTCGGCCATCGCCCGGGCGGGCAAGGATCCCGCAGTGGTAGACCCGCTCGTCCCGGTCGACCTGGTGATCGACCACAGCGTGCAGGTGGACGCGTTTGGCACCGGCACGGCATACGCCCGCAACATCGAGCGAGAGTACGAGCGCAACGGGGAGCGCTACGCGCTCCTTCGCTGGGCCCAGGGCGCGTTTGGCGCGTTCCGCGTCGTCCCGCCCGGCATGGGGATCATCCACCAGGTGAACCTCGAGCACCTCGGTCGCGTCATCGTGCTGCGACAGGACGCCGACGGCACGATCGCGATCCCCGACACGCTCGTCGGCACGGACTCCCACACGACGATGATCGACGCCCTCGGGATCCTCGGTTGGGGCGTGGGCGGCATCGAGGCGGAGGCGGTGATGCTCGGCGAGCCGCTGGTCATGCAGACACCGATCGTCGTCGGTGTCGAGTTCCTCGGTGCGCTGCGAGCCGGCGTCACGGCAACCGACCTCGTGCTCACGCTCACCGAGCGGCTAAGGAGGCATGGTGTCGTCGGCAAGTTCGTCGAGTTCTGCGGTGACGGACTGTCGGCGCTGAGCGTGCCCGACCGCGCAACGCTCGCCAACATGGCGCCCGAGTACGGTGCGACAGCCGCGACGTTCCCGGTCGACGCCGAGACCCTCCGATTTCTCGGGGAGACAGGACGCGGAGACGTCTGTGAGCTCGTCGCGGCCTACACTCGAGCCCAGGGGATGTGGCGCGAGGACGGTGCGCCGCCTCCCTCCTTTTCCGAGACCCTGCGGGTCGACCTCGACACGATCGTGCCGTCAGTCGCAGGTCCACGCCGCCCGCAGGACCGCCACCCGCTCGGAGACGCGCCGGCATCCTTCCGGGCGCTGTACGGCGAACGACGCTCCGAAACCGCAGGGCAGCCGGTCGCTGACGGAAGCGTTGTGATCGCCGCAATCACCTCGTGCACCAACACGTCGAACCCGTCGGTCATGATCGCCGCTGGGCTTCTTGCCCGGAACGCCGTGGCACGCGGACTCTCGTCTCAGCCGTGGGTGAAGACGAGCCTCGCGCCCGGATCGCGCGTCGTCACCGACTACCTCGAGCGAGCCGGTCTCGCAGAGCCGCTCGACGCGCTCGGCTTTAACCTCGTCGGCTACGGCTGCACGACCTGCATCGGCAACTCAGGCCCGCTTTCCGCGGCGATCGACGAGGCCATCCGAGAAGGTGATCTCGCCGTCGTCTCAGTGCTCTCCGGGAACCGGAACTTCGAAGGGCGCATCCATCCGCTCGTGAAAGCTAGCTACCTCGCATCACCGCCACTCGTCGTTGCCTACGCGATCGCGGGCTCGATCGACGTCGACCTGACGACCGAGCCGCTCGGTGTGGACACGGCCGGCGCTCCGGTCTACCTCGCCGACGTGTGGCCGACGGCGGCAGAGATCCGCGAGACGATCGCGACCGCCGTCGGTGCCGACCAGTTCGAGGCGGAGTACGCCAGGGTCTGGGAAGGCGACGACCACTGGCGCGCCATGCCGGCCCCAAGCGGTGCGCTCTTCGCCTGGGACGAGACCTCGACGTACGTCCAGGAGCCACCCTACTTCGCCAACCTCTCCACCACCCCGCAGCCGGTCGCCGACATCGTCGATGCACGAGCGCTCGCCGTGCTCGGCGACAGCGTCACCACCGACCACATCTCGCCGGCTGGCTCGTTCTCGGCGGAGGGCCCAGCAGGCCGGTACCTGACCGAGCACGGCGTCGAACGTGCCGACTTCAACTCGTTCGGGTCACGGCGCGGAAACCACGAGGTGATGATTCGCGGCACCTTCGCGAACATCCGCTTGCGTAACGCGCTCGTTCCGGGCGTCGAGGGAGGCGTGACGATCCACGCCGGCTCAGGCGAACAGCTCTCGATCTTCGAGGCCGCTGAGCGCTACCGGGCGGAGGGCGTTCCCCTCGTCGTGCTTGCCGGCAAGGAGTACGGCTCAGGATCGTCGCGCGACTGGGCCGCGAAAGGCACCGTGCTGCTCGGTGTCCGCGCCGTGATCGCCGAGTCGTACGAGCGTATCCACCGCTCGAACCTCGTCGGCATGGGCGTGCTCCCGCTGCAGTTCCTCGAAGGCGAGACGCCCACCAGCCTTGGCCTGACCGGCCGCGAGCGGTTCACGATCCGCGGCCTGACCTCGCTCACGCCGCGCTCCACCGTGACCATCGAGACGGTCGACGACGGCGGTTCGGAAGGCAGGTTCAACGCGCTCGTGCGGATCGATGGGCCGGCGGAGCTCGACTACCTGCGCCATGGAGGGATCCTGCCCATGGTCGTGCGGCGCATGGTCGCCGGGTGAGCGCGAGCTCCGAGCGACAACCGGCTTCGAAGGCCGGCGTAGCATCGACGAAGCGGTGTGCCAGTGGTGTGATTGTCAAATAGCGGCGTCATCGGGTGTCTGGAGCGAGCGGGAGCGTTGCGCGTCGCGCAGGGCTTGCTGATCGCGGGCGTGCTGGATAGCACGCCCGCTCGCACGCGTGTCAAGGCCTTCGCCTTGACACGCTAAGTGCAAGCGGCGCGCGACGTTCCCGCGAAGCCCATGATCCGGCACGCAGAGCGGGCCGGGGCGTGGTCGCCGGAGCTCGCTGGCAGAGCCACCCGACGGGTGGCAGAGCCGACAAGCGCAGGACGATCCAGGCAGTCGGATGACCACGCCATTTCACAATCAGACCACGAACACGACGGGTCGGCGACCGCCTCGTCTGCGGCGTGCTCCTGCACTGCGGCGACCGAACCCGCTCGTTCGGGCCGGGCCCGATGGCAGGCGGCCGGTGTCGTCGCTGTGGCAGACCCCGTAGCCCGCGCCTCACCGGGTCACACGTCGAGGAAGCGTGCGGCCGCGCGCGCGGCCGCGAGGGCGAGGCGGTCAGCAGGATCGCCGCTCGGGCCTGGCCAGGAGGACTGCTTCACGACGACGACCGACCGCGCCGCGTCGACGTAGAGGAGCTGCCCGTGGATCCCGACGGCGCACGTCACGCCCGGATCGCCGGCGACGTTTGGCTGGTACCAGAAGCTGCGGTAGCCCCCACCTGGCAGGAACGTCGCGTAGTCACCGTCTGCCCACTGCGCGCGGTCGCCGCCGAACCGGAGCTCCTCGATGAAGGCTGCCGGGACGACCCCGCGACCACCCTCCGCGACCAGCAGCCCGAAGCGCGCAAGGTCGCGCGCCGTCGTGCTGAGACCGCCAGCAGCGCGCGGAGCGCCGAACCGATCGAGCGTCAGGTCGCCGTCGTGCTCGGCACCGAGCGGCGCCCAGAGGTACCGCTGTAGCGCCTCGGCGAGCGGAAGGCCCGTGGCGCGCTCAAGCACCCACCCCGCCACGTCGGTGTTCGGCGAGAGGTAGCGGAACCGCTCGCCGTGCTCGCGGTCACCGCGGCGCATCGCCGCCAGGTACGCGTGCATGCCGGGCGATGGCTGCTCGCTCGGATACCAGCCCGTCGACTCGCGGTAGGCCCGCACGTCGGGCCCAGGGCTGTAGTCCTCGACGAAGTCGATCGCGGTCGTCATGTCCAGCAGGTGGCGCACCGTCGCGTCGCCGTACGCGCCTCCTGCAACCTCCGGGACGTAGCGCACGATCGGCGCCTCCAGGTCGACGAGCCCGACGCTGGCAACGGCGCCGGCGAGCACCCCAACGACCGACTTCGTGACGCTGAACAGCAGGTGGCGATCGGTCGACGCTCCCCCTGGGGCGTACCACTCGTAGACGACGGCTCCGCGGTGCAGGACGACGCACGCGTCGCCGAAGCTCTCCGCGAGAAACGGCTCGAGACGGTGCTCGCCACCCGCGTCGTCGCGGAACGGCAGCGTCGCAAGGCCGGGCGCGATCGCCTCCGGGAGCTCGAGCGCGTCACCTCGCCGCACGCGGGCGGTCGGCAGCAGCTCTCTGACGTGGCGAAACGCCCAGCGGTTGCCCGGCGGCGCCATCCAGTTCTCGAGCGTCGGTCGGCCCGCGATCATGCGAGCGCGCCGTTCAGCAGCGCCGCGACGAGGTCCTCGAACGCCATCCCCGCCGCACGGGCGGCAAGCGGCGTGAGGCTCGTCTCCGTCAAGCCGGGAACGGTGTTGATCTCCAGCACCTGCGCCTCCCCGTCGTCGGACACCAGGAGGTCGACCCGGGCGAACGCCGCCGTCCCGACGGCGCGGCACGATGCGAGCGCCGTCAGGCCACACTCTGGCCCGACGTCCGCCGGTGCGATGAACTCCGTCGCCCCTGGCGTGTAGCGCGCGTCGAAGTCGTAGCCCGCAGGGCCAGAGGCGATCGCCTCGACCGCCGGCAGCGCGACGTCAGCGAGCACGGTGACGGCGATCTCCCTGCCGTCCACGTAGGCCTCGCACAGCACGTCGTCGTCGTAGGCGAGGGCGGAGAGGAGCGCCGCGGCGAGCTGCCCCACCTCGTCGACGCGGCGGATGCCGAGCGACGAGCCGCCGCGAGCCGGCTTCACCATCAGCGGCAGCCCAACGCGCTCGGCAACGACGTCGAGCAGGCCGTCCGCGCCGAGATCACGCACCGCGCTCGCCGAGAGGCGCACGAACGCCGGCGTCGCGATCGCCGCCGCCTCGAGCACGCGCTTCGTTGCGATCTTGTCGCTCGCGACCGCGCACGCAGCCGGCCCGGCACCGGCGTATGGGACGCCGGCGAGCTCGAGCAGCTCCTGCACGGTGCCGTCCTCGCCATCGCGTCCGTGGATCGCGATGATCGCCGCATCGAGCCGCTCCTCCCGCAACCGTCGGCACAGGTCGGGCTCGGCGTCGAGCATCACCGTCCCATGGCCGAGGCGCCGGAGCGCCAGCTCGACGCGCGCGCCGGAGCGCTGCGACACGGCCCGCTCGAGCGAACGCCCTCCAGCGAGCACGGCGACGCGCATCAGACGTCCCGCCGCCGGCCGAGCGCTCGGGCAAGCGAGGCCCGTTCTCGCGCAACGTCGCCGATCAGCCGAACGCCGGCAGCGATCCGTTCCTCGTCCGCGGCGGAGAAGTTCAAGCGCATCGACGACGCCCCTTGGATGCCGTCGACGAACGCCGCGCGGCCTGGCACGAAGGCGACGTTGCGCTCGAGCGCCGCGGCCAGCAGGTCTGTCGTGTCCAGCCCGTCGGCGAGCGTCACCCAGAAGAACAGCCCACCCTTCGGTGCGGTGTACGCGGCGTCCGGCAGGAACTCGTCGATCGCCTTCACCATCGCGTCCCGACGCGCTCCGTAGAGCGCCCGCATCCGCTCGAGCACGCCATCGCGCCGCGCGTGCTGCAGGAAGCGCAGGCACACCAGTTGCGCGAACGTCGACGTGCAGAGATCAGCGCCCTGCTTCGCGAGGTTGATGCGGTGCAGGATCGGATGGGGTGCGTGCACCCAGCCGACCCGCACGCCCGGGGCGAAGATCTTCGACATCGTGCCGAGATAGACGACGCGCCCGGTAGCGTCGAGCGAGCGCAACGTCGGCAGCGCCTCCCCCTCGAACCGCAGCCGTGCGTACGGCTCGTCCTCGACGATCAGGAGGTCGTGCTCCTGCGCGAACGCCACCAGCGCGCGTCGGCGCTCGAGCGAGAGCGTCACGCCAGCCGGGTTCTGGAACGTCGGGATCACGTAGACGAACTTCGGCGTACGAGCGTCCCGCGCGAGACGCTCGTACGCGTCGGCCAGCAGGTCGACGCGGATCCCCTGATCGTCGATCGCAACCTGGTGCACGTCAGCACCACAGCCAGAGAACACCGGCACCGCGCCCGGGTACGTCGGGCCTTCGGCGAGGACCGCGTCGCCAGGATCGACGAGCACCCGACAGACGAGGTCGAGCGCCTGTTGGCCGCCGGTCGTGACGATCAGCTCGCCCGCCCCGACCACCGTACCGTCCTCGGCCATGAGGTCGCAGATCGCGTGGCGAAACTCGTCGAGTCCCTCCGTCGGGCCGTACTGCAACGCCTTCGCGGCGTCGCGGCTCGTGACCCGCTCGACCATCTCATCGAGCAGGTCGGCCGGGAAGGCCTTCGTGTCGGGCAGGCCCCCGGCGAGCGAGATCACCTCCGGACGCGAGGTGACCGCCATCAGGTCACGCATCGCGGATGAGCGCAGCGTGCCGGTGCGGTGCGCGTACAGGCGCTCGTACGGATCGAGACGCGACTTCACAGAAGAAGCCTACTCAGCGGTTGACCTCCTCGACGACATCGACGTCGAGCCGGCGCGTCCCCGTGGGTAGACTGGCTCGGTGGAACCCGCGATCGAGGTTGACGGTCTGGTGCGCAGCTACTCCGCGACCCACGGCATGGTGCGACGTCGCCGCTCGACGGTCGAGGCGGTGCGCGGCGTCTCGTTCCAGGTCGCGCGCGGCGAGCTGTTCGGCCTGCTCGGCCCGAACGGCGCCGGCAAGACGACGACGATCAAGATCCTCACCACCCTGCTTCTGCCGACCGCCGGAACAGCGCGGGTATGCGGCCTTGACGTGGTCGCCGACACGCGCGCTGTTCGCACGCGCATCGGCTACGTGTTCGGCGGTGACCGCGGGCTCTACGACCGGCTCTCCGGGCTCGACAACCTGCGCTACTTCGCCGAGCTGTACGCCGTCGACCCGCGCGGGCTGCGCGCCCGCATCGATGAGGTGCTCGATCTCGTCGGCCTCGGCGGCCGTGAAGGCGACCGCGTCGAGGGCTACTCGCGGGGTATGCGCCAGCGCCTCCACGTCGCGCGCGGGCTGCTCCACCGCCCCGAGGTCCTGTTCCTCGACGAGCCCTCGATCGGCGTCGACGCGGTCGCGGCGCGCGAGCTCCGCGCCGTCGTCGCCCACCTCGTCGAGGACGGGACGACGGTGCTCCTGACGACGCACTACATGTTCGAGGCCGACCAGCTGTGCGACCGGATCGCCGTGATCGCCCGCGGGTCGATCGTCGCCGAAGGGACGCCGGCACAGCTGAAGGACCAGGTCGCGGACGACCGCGTCGTCGAGGTGCAGGTGTTCGGGATCGGCGAGGCCGAGGTCGCCCGCGTCCGCGCGATCACCGGCGTCACGAGCGTCATCGTCGAGGACCACGAGCAGGCACAGGCCTTGATCGTCCATTGCGAGCGCAGCCTCGACGTGTCGGCTGAGGTCGTCGCCGCCCTCGACGGCGTGCGTGTCGGGTCGATCGCGACGCGTGAGCCGACGCTCGAGGACGCTTACATCTCGCTCGTCACGGCCGCCGAGGACGGCTGACGTGCCACGACGTCTCGTCCGCATCTGGCTCCTCCAGGTGAAGCAGATGTCGCGCTCGAGCTTCGAGATGATGGGGGCGGTGCTCCTGCCGCTGCTGTTCGCGACGCTGGCGTTCTACGTCCTGCGCGCCGGCACCCACCCCCACGCGCTGCTCGGTGCGAGCATCGGCGCCGGCCTGATGGGCACCTGGTCAACCGTCCTCTTCGGCGCCGGCTCGGCGATCGATCACCAACGATGGCAGGGGACGCTCGAGCTGATCGTCGCCGCACCGACGCCGCTGATCGTCGTGCTGCTCTCCCTGACGCTCGCAACGACGACGGTGGGGATCTACTCGCTCGTCGCGACGATGACGTGGGGCGCGATCCTGTTCGGCGTGCCGCTCGACCTCGTCCACCCAGCGGCGTTCCTCGTCGCGATCCCGGCGACGATCGTCGCGCTCGCGACGCTCGGGCTGCTGATGGCGTCGACGTTCATCGTCCTGCGGAACGCCAACGCCCTCGCGAACACCGGCGAGTTCCCGATCTGGCTGCTCTCCGGCGTTCTCGTCCCGGTCGCGCTCCTGCCGACGTGGGTCCAGCCCGTGTCGTCGCTCCTCGCGCCGACCTGGGGCGTGCGGGCGTTGCGGGAGGCTGCGCTCGGTGGATCGCCGTGGCGGGCGATCGGCGCGTGCGTGCTCTGCGCGGCCGTCCAGCTCGCGCTCGCCGCCGTCGCCCTGCGTCGCGTCGAGCGGCGGGCCCGCGATCGTGCAACGCTGGCTCTGACATGACCGCGCGAGCCTGGCTCCGCCTCGTCATCGTCGGCGGGCGGATCTCGTACCGCGCGCTGTTCAACTGGACATCGCCGCTGATGTACATTCCAACGCTGCTCGTCAGCCCGCTTCTCGGCACGCTCTTCTTCGCCTATCTCGGGCGGTACGCCGGCGGACGCGACGACACGTTCTACGTCCTCGGCAACGGCCTCCTCGCCGTCGCCGGGCCCTGCGTGTTCGGCGGGATGATGGCGCTCGCGAACGAGCGGCGATACCAGACGCTCGGCGCGGTCCTCGGCACGCCGGCGCCACGAGGGGCGATCCTCGTCGGCCGCGCCGTGCCGTACGTCGGCAACGGCCTGTTCACGGCGGTCGTCGTCACGACGTTGGCCGCGCTCATGCTGCGCGTCTCGATCCGGATCGCCGATGTCCCGGGCCTGCTCCTCGCTGCGCTCGCCGCCGCCGCGTCATGCACGGCGTTCGGGCTCGCCCTCGGCGCGATCGGCATGCGCGTGCGTGACGTCTGGGTGATCTCGAACACCGTCTGGGTGTCGCTGTGGCTCGTCAGCGGCGCGAACGTGGCGCGCTCGGCGTTGCCCGACTGGCTGGAGGTGGTCGGCGGCCTTCTGCCGATCAGCCACGGCATCGACGCAGCACGGGCGATCGCCGGAGGGTCACCCGCCGCCGGCTTGATCGCGCGCGAGGTAGCCCTCGGCGCGGCCTGGGCGGCGATCGCCACGCTCCTCTTTCGCACCTTCGAGCGCTCGGGCCGCCGCCACGCCGCGCTCGATCGGGGGTAGGACGCGGCCTCAGCCGACGCCGACGCGCCGCGCTTCCCAGCAGCGGTGGATGCGTGGGTTGCGCTCGAAGTCGGGTGGGATCGATCGGCGCGTGACGTCGCGGAAGGCGAGCTCGGGGATCGCCGCCGCGTCGAGCTCGAAGCGCCGGAAGTTGGTCGAGAAGATGATCGTGCCGTCGTGGCGGAGGGTGCGAAGGCACTGGCGCAGGAGCGGGACGTGGTGTCGCTGCACGTCGAAGTCCGTCGCTCGTTTGGAGTTCGAGAACGTCGGCGGGTCGACGAAGATCAGGCCGTAGCGCTCCGCATCGCGACGCAGGAACGTCATCGCATCGGTCTGGTGCAGCGCGTGCGTGCCATCGTTCAGGCCGTTCAGCACGATGTTGCGCTCGGCCCAGTCGAGGTAGGTCGCGGACAGGTCGACGCTCGTCGTCGAGCGGGCACCACCGGCCGCGGCATAGACCGTGGCGGTGCCCGTGTAGGCGAACAGGTTGAGCACGTCCTGCCCCGCGGCGAGCTCGCGCACGCGCGCACGCGCCGGGCGGTGATCGAGGAACAGACCGGTGTCGAGGTAGTCGAGAAGGTTCACCTCGAAACGGAGCCCACCCTCCTCGACGACGAGAACCTCCCCGAGGTCGTCCATCCGACCGTAACGCTCGCCGGGCGACTGACGACGGCGTTGCTTCGTCGCGACCCGCTCCTGCGGCACGTCGAAGACGTCACACGCGACCCCGACGATCTCGTCGAACCGGCGGGCCGCGGTCTCCTCCGGGATCGAGGCTGGCGCCTGGTACTCCTGCACGTGAAGCCAGTCGCCGTAGACGTCGATCGCAGCGGCATACTCGGGAAGGTCGCCGTCGTATGCCCGCCAGCAGGAGATCTGCTCGCGCTTTCGCCAGCTGCGCAGGTGGCGCTCCACCTTGCGCAGGCGGTTCGCGAGCTGCTGTGCGCCCGCGGACCGTTCGAAGTGCTGCTCGCTACCGATGACCCCAGTGTGCCAGCCGGGCTATTTTCCTGCCGTGACCACTCGCACCTACCCGCCGTTCGTCGCCCTCGAACGCCTCTACGCCGCGCGCGAGGCCGACTGGCGGAACGGTCCGATCGTCTACCACGTGATGGTCGACCGCTTTGCCCCATCAGCCGACCTCGATGCCAAGCGCCACCTGTACGAGGCGCCACGCACGTTGCACGCCTGGTCGGAGACGCCGAAGCAGGGCACGCACAACGTTCAGCAAGGCCTCTGGACGCACGAGCTCGCGTTCTGGGGTGGCGACCTTGCGAGCACCCGCTCCCACCTCGATCACGTGCAGGAGCTCGGCGCGGACGTGCTGTACCTGAACCCGATCTGCGAAGGCCTGACGAACCACAAGTACGACGCGGACGACTACGCCGTCGTCGCCGCCGAGTTCGGCACCCGGGCTGACATCAAGGATCTCGCAGACGACCTGCACGCACGCGGGATGCGGCTCATGCTCGACGGCGTCTTCAACCACATCGGCCGCCGCTCGCCGATGTTCCAGGACGCGCTCGCCAACCCGGCGAGCCCGTACCGCGAGTGGTTCACGTTCAGCGACGACCAGCCGCACGGCTACCGCGCGTGGTGGAACGTCGCGAACCTGCCCGAGCTGCGTCACGAGAGCGCAGCGGTCCGCGACGCGCTGTGGGGCGGGGACGACTCGATCGTTCGCAGCTACCTGCGCGACGGGGTGGACGGGTGGCGCCTCGACGTCGCTTTCGAGCTCGGCATGGAGCACCTGTCGGAGCTCACCGAGGCGGCGCACGCGACGAAGCCTGGTTCGTTCGTGATCGGTGAGGTCTGGAACGCGCCGGAGCACTGGTCGCCCGCGATCGACGCGATCATGAACTTCCACGCGCGCGAGCTGGTCCTCGAGCTCGTCGCCGGCCGCCTATCCGGACCCCGCTGTGGGCGTCTGCTCGGAGAGATGGTCGAGGACGCCGGGCTCGAACCGGTCCTGAAGGCCTGGCTGATGCTCGACAACCACGACACGCCGCGGCTCGCGACGATGGTGCCCGACACGGCCTTGCGCGCCCTCGCCCAGACGCTGCAGTTCACCCTCCCTGGCAGCCCGGTGCTGTGGTACGGCACCGAGCTCGGGATGGACGGTGGCGACGACCCGGAGACCCGAGCGCCGATGCGCTGGGATCTCGTCAACGAGGAGAACGACGAGCTCGCGCGCGTCCGCGAGCTGCTCGACCTCCGTCGCCGGTCGCGGGCATTGAAGATCGGCGGCTTCAAGGTTCTCGAGGGCGAGCAGCTGCTGGCGTTCTCGCGCACCACCGACCGCGCCGCTGAGGCGCGATACGTCGTTGCGAACCCGACGGCGGCGACGGTGACCGAGCCGCTCTCGCTGCGCGACGGCATGCTGATGCAAGGCACGCGCCTCGTCGACGAGCTTGCCGGCGGCGAGTGGGAGGTGCGGTCTGGCCTCGTCACGATCGACGTCCCAGCACGCTCCGTGCGTGTCCTGCGACCGCTGACCGCCGAGAAGGATGGCTACACGCCCTACAAGCGGATGCCGTGATCAGCGTCGTTGGGTGAGCGCAACGCCACCCGCGGCGACGATCATGCCAACGAGGGCGAGCGGTCGGAGCGTCTCGTCGAACACCCACCACGCCTCGGCGGCGGCGAGCGGCGGCACGAGATAGAGCAGGCTGAGCGTGCGCGTCGTCGAGGCGCGTCGCAGCAGCACCATCAGCAGCGCGACGGCGCCGATCGAGAGACCGACGACGAGCCACGCGAGCGACAGCACGACCCGGCCCGACCAGACGAGGCGGTATGGCTCGAACGCGAGCGCGCCGACCAGCACGACGACCGTCCCAGCGAGATACTGGCCAGTCGCGCCCGACCACACCGGCACGCCGGTGCAGAAGCGTCGCTGGTAGAGCGTGCCGACCGTGACGCCGCCGAGCGCGAGGAAGCTGAGCGCTGCAGCACCCACGGTCACGCCGGCCAGCGAGAGCGTCGACGTGAGCACCAGCGCGATGCCGGCGAGGCCGAGCGCGAGGCCGGACGACTGCACCCGCGTGACACGCTCGCCGAGCAGCGGGCCGACGACGCATGCGCTGAGCACCGGCTGCAGCCCGACCACGAGCGCCGAGACTCCCGTCGGCAGCCCTGCGTGAACCGAGGCGAACACGCCGCCGAGGTAGACGCCGTGCAGCAGCGCGCCGACGACCGCGGAGTGACCCATGAGCCGCCAACCCGGCCATGCCGTACGCAGCACGATCGCGAGGAGCGCCACGAGCACCGCGACGGCGGCGAAGCGGAAGGCGAGGAACCACAACGGCTCGACGTCCGCCCGCACGGCGCGCGCGCCGATGAAGCCGGTCGACCAGAGGAGGACGAACATCGGTGGAATGAGGCGATCCACGCAGGGCAGGGTAGGCGCCGGGCGAGACCAGCACGGGAACCTCCGGGCATCGACAGCCGACGCCCCCCCGGCTCGCAGCGCCAGAGTCGCCCGTCCTCGACGCCGATCTGGTACGCCCACGTCGATCCCACGCGCAAGCTCCCCCGATCGGGGGTAGAAATCCTCAGAAAAGTCTCATCTTCTCGCGCGCAAGTTTTCGCTGGTCTGTCAGTCTCCTTCCACATGGCACGCAAACGAACGACCATGCGATCGACCCGGATGCGTTGGTATACCGCGTCAGTTGCCCTCGCGACCGGCGGCGCCGTTGCCGTCGCGATCGACGTCAGCGCGGCAGCCGAGACCGCTGCGCGTTCCCACGCTGCCGCGACCGCGAACGCCGCCTGGTCGAAGGCCGAGCTGAAGCGCATCGTGTCGCTCGAGAAGGCGACGGACGACCAGCTCGCGCAGTACAGGAAGCTCGTAACGATCGCAAACGCGACGCAGACGAAGATGCTCGCCGACCTTCACGTCGCCCGCAAGGCAGCGGAGACCGCGCAGAACGTCAAGCTCGCGAGCATCACCTACCGCGTCAACACCGGCTGGTCCGGCCCGGCAGTGATCGCCGGCGGCGGCAGCGGACCCTCGTCGGGAACGAGCTGAGGGCAGACGAAGATGACGGCTCTCGGAGGCAAGATCGCGATGGTTGGCTGCGCCATCACCTGTGGCGTCGGCGTGGCGGGGACGGCGTTCGCGCTGTCGCAGACCCGCGCGCCCGGCGCGAGCGGGGCCTTGGCGCGCGCCGCTTCAAGGCCGGCCTCCGGAGCAACGTCGGTCGTCACCGGGCTCGCGGCGTTCCAGCCAGCAGCCCTCCCTGCCCCGCTCCACCTCGACCCGCTCGTCGTCCACCCCCACCAGGTCATCGTCCGCGGCAGCACGTTCGCGCCGGGCGGCGGAACGGGGTCGGGCTCCGATAACCCGTGGGCGGGCGGCGCGTGGTCTCCAAGCGGCTCGGGCGGCGGGTCGGGGAGTGGGGGCACCCCCACCCCGCCGCCCCCGCCACCTCCAGTCGGCACGACCCATACGGGCACGACCGGCGGCGGCACGACCGTCCCGAGCGCCACGACCTCGACCGGCACCACGTCCACGCCATCGCCGACGAGTGGCAGCACCTCGACGGGGTCAACGAGCTCGGGCGGCGGATCCACCACCACGACCTCGCCGACGGTCGTCGCCGTCGCCCTGCCACGGAACACCGCGCCGCCGACGATCACCGGCGACAACGTCTTCGGCTCGCTCCTCACGGCGCATCCGGGCACCTGGAGCGGCAACCCAACGACCCTCCTGTACACCTGGCTGCGCTGCTCGACCCCGACGGCGTGCGTGACGCACGCGACAGGCCCGACGTACCGCACCGTCCAGGCCGATCTGAGGTTCATGTTCATCGTCGTCGTCACGGCAACGAACGCCGGCGGGTCGCGCAGCGCCCGAAGCAACGAGAGCGACACGGTGCAGCGCTGATGCGGCGAACCTGGCTTCTCCTCTACACCGGCGGGATGCTCGTCGCCCTCGTGATCGCGCTCACCTTCGCGGTGCGCGGCTACCAGCGAGCGCAGCACGAGGCGCACTGGAACGACCGCGCGCGGTCTGCGGCGAACGCCGCTGCAGCGATCGCACGGCGCGAGCAGTCCGCTACCGCGCGCTACGCCGCTGCGAACGCCGAGTACGCGGCGCTGGCGGCCAAGGTGAACGTGGCGACGAAGGCTCTCGCCGACGAGATCGCGCGCACGAAGACGACGAAGCGGAAAGTTGTCACCGGCTCCACTATCGTGAGCTACGTGGCAGTTCCGACGAAGGCTGGGTGACCCTTGTTCGCATCGATGATCCTGTGGGACGTGACGCGCTCGAGCGCGTTCATCGCGTTCGCTTGCTACACGGTGTCCGTCGCGTGGGGAATCTCCCTCACGGCGCGGTCGTTCCGGCCGCCGGTGGCACCGCAGTTCGACTACCACCGGTTCGTTGCAATGCTCGGACTGTTCGCGATGCTGACGCACGTCGGCACGACGTACTTCGACGCGTTCGCGCACATCCGCCTGAAGAACCTCGTCGGCGTCGGCGCCGACTGGAAGATCCTGCTCGGCGTGATCGCCATGTGGGTCGCCCTTGCCCTGCCCCTCAGCTTCCACCTGAAGCAGCGGAAGATCCTCGTCAACCAGAAGTTCTGGCGCAACTTCCACTACCTCGGCTACAGCGTCTGGGCGCTCGCGCTCGTGCACGGCATGTGGCAGGGCTCGGACACAGCGTCGAAGTGGGCGATCGGCGCGTACGGTGCGAGCGCGATGGCGATCGGCGGCGTCGCCTGGTGGCGGTGGTTCGAGGCGCCGCTGAAGAAGCCCGCGAAGCGATCGCCGGCAAAGCCGCAGCCGAGCGCGGAGGCGTGAGGAACGCCTCATCGCGACGTGCAACCATCGACCCGTGGCCGTCCCCCGACTCACAGGTGATCTACCAATGACTGAACGAGTGATCGTCGTCGGCAACGGGGTTGCCGGCCACTCCTGCGCCAGCCGGCTCGCCGAGCTCGGCACCAAGGTAACGATGATCGGCCCCGGCCTCCCGCACGACCGTCCGCCGTTGTCGAAGCGCGCGCTCGCGACCGGGCGGCTGCCGATGCTGTCCGACGCCGAACGGCTTATCGCGAAGGGCGTTGACCACCTCGACGGCACCGTGACGGACGTCGACCTTCCGAACCGCCGCCTTACGGTCGCGCAGACCGGTGGTGGTGAGCCGCTCGTCATCGATGCCCCGCGACTGGTCTGGGCGACCGGGCTTCGCTACCCGAAGCCGCCGGTGCCCGGCCTCGACCACCTCGGACACGAGAACGCGACCGGCGACGGGATGCTTGCCCTGCACCAGCAGATCCGTGAGCCGGGCAAGCGCGTCGTCGTGATCGGTGCCGGCCTGATCGGCACCGAGACGGCCGCCACGCTTGGACAGAACCACGCCGTCACGCTGCTCGACATGGTCGACCGGCCACTCGCGCGCTTCCTCACACCCGTCACCGACGGTGCCCTGAAGATCCTCAACGAGCTCGGCGTACCGTTCCACGGTGAGTGCCGTATCGACGGCGTTGAGCGCGATGGCGACCAGCTCGTCGTGCAGACCTCGACGCACGGGTCGATTCCCTGCGACGTCGTCGTGAGCGCTGCCGGGTTCCGCAGCAGCCTGCCGCCCGAGCTCGTCGAAGATCCGCGTGCGCTGGCGATGCCGTGCGACTCGACGCTGCGCGTCGAAGGCCACGAGAACCTCTGGGCCGCAGGCGACTGCCTGACGTTCCCTCACCCGCGCTGGGGTCGGATCGGCATCCCCCACTGGGACCACGCCCACTGGAGCGGCCGGCACGTTGCCGAGTCGATCCACGGCTCGACCCTTGCGTACGTGCGCGACCCGTACTTCTTCAGCGACATCGCCCACCTCCGCATCCAGCAGGTCGGCTTCGCGCCAGCTGCCACGTCGTGGGGCGAGGAGTCCGGCCTGCACGTCGGCCGTGACGCGGACGGCGCCGTGGCGTGCGTCCTGTTCATGAACGCCCCCGCGCGCCTCAAGGAGGCGCGTGAGCTGCTCGCCGCCGCGTGATCACCACCCGGCTCGTCATCAACGCCCCCGAGAGGAGCACCACCCATGAGCGTACGTCTGATCGTTGACGCCGATGGCTGCATCGGATCTGGCGAGTGCGTCGCCGAGGACCCACAGGCAATCGAGATCGACGACAGCGGCTGCGCCCGCGTGCTGATCGGCGCGATGGATGAGGCCCGCGCCCAGCACCTGTGCGACGTCTGTCCCGTCGGCGCGCTCACCATCGAGCACTGAACGGCATCGTAACGAGAAGAGAACCACTCCCCCGCCTGGGGGAGACGCAAAGGACGCTATCATGCCCGATCGAGGATTCTGCGCAATTTATGACAGATCTGTCATAAAAAGCCCCTCGATCGAGGCACGAAGAGCCCGATGCGATTTGACATGGTTGGGAAGACACCCGACCGATCGTGGGGGGACGAACGGAATGCACCTAGGAAGACGAGGAGAGAGGACGCCAAACGCCGCAGCCGCGGTGAAACGGCGCAAACGCGCACAACGCGTGTACACGTCCGCGCTCGCGGCGCTCTCGACCTGCTCGATCGCGTACGCGATCGACATGAACGCACAGGCCGACAAGGGCGACGCGGCAGCGACGCGAGCAGCGCAGCTGAAGAAGTACGCCTCCGTGCTTGACCAGCACATCGCGGCGACCGACAAGCAGTACAGCGCCCTCATGCGCCAGTACGGCGGCATCGTCGCCTCCGCGAAGACGCAGCAAACCCGGATGCTCGCCGACCTCACGAAGGCGCGCGACGACGTCCAGAAGGCGCGAAACGTGAAGCTGGCGCCCATCCAGTACGCCGTCCAACGCGTCTCCGGCGGCGGATCGGTATCCGCAGCATCGGGCGGCGCCTCGAGCGGGACGAGCTGAACCGATGAAAGCAACGACCATCCGTTCGCGGCTCGCAGCGCTGACCTGTGCCGCTACCGCCGGCGCGGCCGTCATGGGCGGCGCGTTCGCCGTCGCCGCGACGCGCGGCGCTGCGACCGGCGAGGCGGCGATCGCCGCGGCGTCCGACGCCAAGAAGTCGACGCCCGTTCCCGTCGCGCACCTCACCGGCCTTGCTGGCTTCGTGCCGGCGAAGATCCCGCCCAAGCTCGTCCTGAAGCCGCTCGTCATCCACCCGCGTCAGATCGTGGTCGTGACGAAGCGAACGGTCGTCAGCCAGCGGACGACGGGTGGGAAGACGACGAAGAAGGACCCGTGGGGCAGCGGCTCGGACTGGAGCGCGACCGGCTCGTCGAGCAACGGCAACAACGACGCGCCGCCGCCGCCACCACCGCCTCCGGGGACGCCGGCGCCATGAAGCTTGGCTACCTGAGCGCCTACAACGCGGTCATCGCCGTCGCGTGTGCCGCGTCGATCTTCTACGCGGTAGAGGCCCACAACCGCGCCAACGCGCGCGACCGCTACACGCCCGTGGCAACGCACCTGACGAAGGTGACCGACGCGAAGGCGGCGCTCGACCAGGCGGCCGTCGCGAAGGTGAACGCGCTCTCGAGCGCCCTCCAGGACCTGACAAAGAAGGTCGCAGCCGAGCAGACGACCCTTGCTTCGGAGATCGCGAAGACGCGTACCATGAAGCGCAAGGTGGTGACCGGCGCGCCAATCGTGAGCTACGCGGGGTAGCCGCGCGTGGCGGAACGTCCAGCATGGGAGTGGAAGGCCATGGGAACGACGTGGCACATCTTCCACTCGGGCCTGCTCACCCAGGCGATCGCAGACCAGATGGCGTTGCTCGTCGAAGAGGACGAGCAACGCTGGTCGCGCTTCCGCGAGTCGAGCGAGCTGATGAAGCTCAACCGCTGTGCAGGCATCCCTGTCGAGGCCAGCCCGGAGACGCTCGGTCTGCTCGTCGAGTGCGACCGCTGGACGCGGGAGACCGACGGCGTCTTCAACCCGCTGGTCGGAATGGCGCTCCGTGACTGGGGGTACGAGGTGTCGAAGTTCGATCGACCACCCGGTCGCGACACCAGCCCGACGCCTCGCCCGGCGGTGCGTGAGCCGCTCGTCTTCGACCGCCGCCGTGGCATCGTGCTGGTCCCCGAGGGTGCCCAGCTCGATCTTGGCGGCATCGCGAAGACCTGGAGCGTCACGCGCGTCGTCGCGGCACTGCTGCCCTTGACCGACGACCCGGTGCTGCTCGTTGACGCGGGCGGGGACATGGTCGCCGCCCGCGGCGACCACGAGGTCGCGATCGAAGGACGCGAAGGGCCGGACGCACCGCCGCTAGCGACCGTCGTGCTCCGCGAGTCGCAGGGCGTCGCGACGTCCGGCTGGAGCCGGCGCTCATGGCGCAACGCCGATGGCGGCGAGGGGATGCACATCATCGACCCGGCGACCGGCGCACCCGCCGGACGCGTGCAGGCGACGGTGATCGCGGACGAGCCGTTGCGCGCCGAGGTGACAGCGAAGACGCTCGTGATCCGGCCCGACCTGATCGACGCGGTCGATGTTGCCGCCCTCGTCGCGACGGGCGACGGCGTGCGCACGTCGACGCGCTGGGCGTCGGTCGCGACCGTCTCCTGACCCGGCCAGCACCTCCGTGGCCACTACACTTCCCGCGTGGCCGACCATCCAGACCCGATCGACCTCGACCGTGCGGCCGCTGCGGTGCAGGAGCTGCTGACGGCGCTCGGCGTCGACCTGACAGATGAGTCGTTGCGTGATACGCCGCGTCGCGTCGCGCGCATGTACGCCGAGCTGCTGACGCCCCGACCGTTCTCGGTCACGACCTTCCCCAACGACGGGTCGTACGACGAGCTGGTGATCGTCCGCGACATCCCGTTCTCGAGCGTCTGCGAGCATCATCTGATGCCGTTCACCGGTGTTGCGCACGTCGCGTACCTGCCGAAGGCGCGCATCGTCGGCCTGTCGAAGCTCGCCCGCGTGATCGAGCTGTACGCCCGCCGGCTCCAGGTACAGGAACGGATGACGAGCCAGGTCGCGGACTGGGTCGAACGCGAGCTCGAGCCCCGCGGCGTCGGCATCGTCCTCGAGGCCGAGCATCTGTGCATGACGATCCGCGGCGTGCAGACGCCAGGGGCGCGCACGATCACCTCAGCCGTCCGCGGCACGCTGCGTACCGACCCACGCACCCGCGCGGAGTTTCTCGCCCTGGTCGGGAACCGATAGGGTTGATCGCGGGCCGACGCCCGCTCGCGGCGATCGTTTGCGCCGCGCTCGTCGCGATCCTCCTCCGCCTTCACTTCCTCGCCGTCCCTCTGACGACCGACGAGGGCGGCTACGCGGCGATCGCCCGGCTGTGGTCGCACGGCGA
Source organism: Actinomycetes bacterium (assembly GCA_025360225.1). Taxonomy (GTDB): domain Bacteria; phylum Actinomycetota; class Thermoleophilia; order Gaiellales; family F1-60-MAGs149; genus JANYCN01. Next base: position 30,899 of record JANYCN010000042.1, read on the forward strand.
GCGGCTCTACGGTCCGGTCGCGTGGGTCGATCGACCACAAGGTCTGATGCTTGCCTACCGCCTCGGGGGGCTCGTCAGCGGCACCACCGGCGTGCGGCTCCTCGCGATCGCCGCGGCAACGATCACGCTGGTCGCCGTGAGCGCAGCAGCGTGGGCGCTCGCCGGGCCGCGCGCCGCGGTGCTCGCGGCGTGGTTGTACGCCGTCGTCTCGCCCGCGCCGCACCTCGAGGGCTTCACCGCGAACGGCGAGCTGCTGGCTGGTGCCCTGGCGGCGACCGGCGTCGCGCTCGCTCTCTGGTGGCGCAGCCGCGACGATCCCTGGCTCCTCGCCGTGGCAGCGTTGACCGCCGGGGCGGCGCCGCTCGTGAAGCAGTCGGCGTTCGACGGGGCGGTCGTGGTGATCGTGATCGCCCTCGCGGGCCAACGGCCGCGGCGCTCGGTCGGGCTCGCCGCAGCCTGGCTGGCTGTCCCAGCTCTCGCCGCGCTGGCCCACGGCCTTCTGACGGGCCCGGCGGACTGGTGGTACGCCGTCGTCGGCTACCACACAGCGACCGAGTCCGTGATCCGTGGCGACCACGCCACCCAGCTTCACGCCTTCCTCCGGTCGCTCGGCCCGCTCCGCGATCTCTCGCCGCTCCTCGTTCTCGCGCTCCTCGCCGGCGTCAGAGAACGGCATCACCTGCCGCGCGCGGCGCTCGCCACGTGGCTCGCCGCGGTGCTCGTCGGTGTCGCCGGCGGCGGACTCTTCCACCCGCACTACTGGATCGCCTTGATCGCGCCCTGCATCGTGATCGCGGCGGTCGCGGCGAGCCGCCACCACGGCAGAACCCCGTCGTTGCTCGTCGCCGCGACGGTCGTGCTGTCAGCGGTGATCGCCGTCCAGGCCTACACGACCACGTCGCCGCGCCTGATCTCGCTACGCACCAGCAACGACACCCGCATCGTCGACGCGCCGACCGTCGGCCGTGCGCTCACGAGGGCGTCGCGGCCAGGTGACCGCGTGCTCGCGTTATGGGCGAACGCGAGCGTGTACTGGTACGTCGACCGGGCGCCGGCAAGCCGATACCTGTGGCACCGGAACCTCGAGCTGATCCCCGGCGCCGCGGCTGCGATCGTCGCGAGCATCGACGGCCCGCATCCACCGGCGGCGATCGCCGTCTACCAGCAGCCGCAGACGCTCGACCGTAGCGGTGCCATTGAGCGGGCGCTCCGCGAGCGCTACACGCTCGTCACGACGATCGGCGGCGTACCCGTGTACCGTCTACGGCCATGAGCATGCACACGAAGCGGATCGAGATCCGCTGGAGCGACCTCGACGCTTTCGGGCACGTCAACCACGCGCGCTTCGCGACGTTCCTCGAGGAGGCGCGCGACGAGTGGCTGCAACGGGTCGTCGGGCCGGCGCTCGACGACTTCCTCATCCGACGCATCGAGATCGACTTCCTCTCCCAACTCGTGCACGCCGACGACAGCGTCGACGCAACCGTGACGCTCGAGCGGATCGGCACGTCGAGTCTCGTCACGTCCGAGCGCATCGTCGTCGCCGGCGACGGGCGCCTCGCAGCGACGGCAGCCTGCGTGCTCGTCCACACGGGCCCCGAGCACGTACGGGCCGAGCCGATCGGCCTCGACCTACGCGCGTTGCTCATCCCGGGCTCGTAACACAACCGACGTGCCGGCACAGGCGACGTGGGTCGCGTCGAGCGCCGACGCCCCGTCGGCCATCGCCGCCGCGAGAAGGGTGAGGAACGTGTCGCCGGCACCAACCGTGTCGGCGAGACCGACGACGGGGACGACGGGAACGGCCTCCATCCCCTGGCCGGTGTGAACGACCGCGCCACGCTCGCCGAGCGACACGACGACGACCGGCACTCCAGCGGCGATCGCGACGGCTGGTCCGGCGCGACCGAACAGCGCCTCGGCCTCGGCCTCAGCGCACTTCAGCACCGTCACGCCAGGTATCGCCGCGACGTCGAACGCCCCGCGGAGAGCGATCGGCCCGAGCACGGGCGGACGCACGAGGCCCTGCGCATCGAACAGCACGCGCCGACCGCCCTCCGCGAGCGCGGCGAGCGTCTCCGGCGGGAAGTCTCCTGTCCACTGTGCCCCGGCGACGACCGTGTCGCAGCGCGCGAGAGAGGGCGCCATCCAGCCATCGACGTCGCGCGGTAGGAACGGGTCACCGAGCGACGCAACACGGTGATGACGCTCACCGCCGACGAGCAGGTCGAGCTCGCTCACGAAGCTCGTGCTGCTTGGCCCGACGACGACCCCCACTGGGGTCGCCGAGAGCGAGCGGAGCAGCTGGGGCGTCGCACCGCGCGTGAGGATCGTGGCGTCGAGCCCGAACGCCACGATCGCCGCAGCAGCGAACACCGGTGACCCGCCGAGACGCTCGACGTGACGCCCGTCAGGGGTGGTCACGCGATCGATCACCGACTGACCGACGACAGCGATCACCTCCGCGCGACCACGATCAGGTACCCGAGCGACACGAGACCAAGGACGCCACCGAGAACGAGCGCCGATCCGGACGCGCTCGGCCCACAGCGCGGACCGCCGGCACAGAGCAGGCGATGCAGGAGCCCGTAGCCGGACACCACGAGGGCGAGCGCGACGACACCAACCGCTGCCCATCCGGTGGTCGTGTCGATGCGGCGCGCGAGCCTGACGACGGTGACGCCGATCGCGAGACCGGCCGCGATCGATCCCACGGTCATGAGAGGGAGAGCCGCCATCCCCGAACGCTACCCTGATGGCATGGTGAGGCACCGCACCCTCGCCGCGACGCCCCAGCGGCCCCGCTGGCTCACACGCGGCGCGATCCGCCTGACGATCCTCTGCGTGTTCATCGTCCTCGTCGACATGCTCAGCCCACGGATGTCCCGCCACGAAGCAGGCATGGTCGTCGCCGTCGGAGCGAGCGCGGTGATCGGCGCGATCGTGCTGGTGGTGACCGTCACCCGCCGCGGGGCCCTCGGCCGCGCTGCTGCCGTGCTCGGGTTGCTGCGCCACGTCGGGCTCCCGCTGATCGGCCTTGCCTTCTTCCTGCTCTGGGCGCTCGTCTACATCGCTACCTGGTGGTACCGGCCGGAGGGCGCCTTCTCCGGGCTGTCTGCCCGCCCACGGTTCGCAGACTTCTTCTACTACGCCGTCTCCACCGGGCTGATCTCCCCACCGGGCGACATCATCGCGTCGTCGCGCGGCGCGCGGTCAGCGACGCTCGTCGAGATGGTCACCGGGCTGGCGCTGCTCGGCGCCTACCTCTCGAGCTTCTCGGACCTCCTCGCCCCGCGCTCGCCCGATGACGCACCTGGGCCACCGGCGTGACGTCGCTGCGCGAGTTCGGCGCCGCCGTCGCAGCGTTCGCCGGAAACCTGTCTGACGTGCGACTCGTGCCGCTCATGCTTGGTCTCTCCCTCCAGCTCGCGAACCTGCTCCTCCGCTCCGCAGCGTGGTGCGTCATCCTGCGAGCAGCGTTTCCCAGCGCCGCCGTGCGGCTCCGGACGACCGTTGGCGCCTACCTCGCCGGTGCCGCCGTGAACGCCATCGCCCCTGCGCGAGGCGGCGACCTCGTAAAGGTCGGCGCGATCCGCCATGCTGCACGCGAGACGACGATCCCCGGCGTCGCGGCGACGCTGCTCGTCGAGACCCTGTTTGACCTCGTCGTCGCGGGGTCGCTCGCCATCTGGGCGTACGCCTCCGGACGGTTGCCAGCGTTGCCGCAGCTTCCCGACTCGCCGGCGTTCGAGTGGTCCTGGATCGCACGAAACCTGCAGCTCGCAAGCGCGATCGCGATGGCGGTTGCCTTGCTCGCGGTCCTCGCGGCCCGCAGGATCGGCCGGCGCGTCGTCGCGTTCTGGTCGCGGGTCGGCGTCGGCTTCACGATCCTCCGCACCCCCGGGCGATACCTGCGCACGGTCGCCCTGCTCCAGGCCGCGGGCTGGTGCTGCCGCGTCGGGGTCGCGTACGAGCTCCTCGTCGCGTTCCGCATCCCCGCGACTCTGTCCACCGCACTCGTCGTGCTCGTTGTCGGCTCGCTCGCGACGATGCTGCCGATCACACCCGGCGGCGCCGGCGCCCAGCAGGCGCTGCTCGTGCTGGCGCTCGGGCACGCAACCGCGACGTCACGGATCCTCGCCTACTCCGTCGGCGCCCAGCTATCGACGACGGTGCTGAACGCGACTGCTGGCTCGATCGCGCTGCTCGCGATGTTCGGCACCCTCCGGCTGAACCTCGTACGCCGCCGAGCGGCCTCGTAGCCGCCAGCTACGAGGCTGGCTCCTCGCTCGCCGGGGCCTCGATCGCCGCCGGCGGCGGCGTGGGCGCGGCGATGCCGAGCTCCTCCCGGAGCTTCGACAGACGCAGCTCGGCGGAGGCCTGCGAGAGCGAGCGGGCCACCTCGCGCTCGGCGCCCTCGACGGACGACTCGCCAAGCTCGGCCTTCGCCGACGCAAGCGCCATCCGCGCGTTGATCTTGTCCTCAACCGATGCGATCGTCGGGCCCGTGTCGGCGAGCGGCTGGGAGAGCTGCGCCACGGTGGCGTTCACACGCTCCTGCATCTTCGTCTGCTCGAGCTTGCCGAGCAGCTCCATCCGCTTTGCCGAGAGCTCCTGAACGCGCATCGCGTTCTCGTTCACGTGTTGCTTGGCAACCTCGGCCTGCTCGTTCGCGGTGCCGAGCTGCGCCTTCAGGCTGGTGACGGACGACTCGGTCGCCTCGAGCTTCATCGCGAGCGCGTTGGCAGCGCGCGTCCACCTCTCGCCCTCGGCGACGTCGCCGCCGCGCGATGCCTCATCGAGCTTACGCAGCGCCTGCCCGGCCTCGCCTCGAGCCTTCGTCGACTCCTCGACGGAGCGGTCAAGCAACATCTGGATCTCCGTGCGGTGCGCGATCACCTGCGCCGCCTGGTTGCGCAGCGCGAGATCCTGCTTCTTCGCCTCCGCCATCGCCTGCTCGATCTGGATCTCGGGCTTCATGCGGCTCTCGACGCCACCCGTGACCGCCGTCTTGATGTAGCCCCACACCTTGCTGAAGAACCCCATTACGTCCCCTTCTCGAGCGGTTGGTCTCCATTGTGCCCGTACGCCTCGACGAGGCTCGTCGCGAGGATCCGCATGCGCTCGCGCAGGCCCGCAACGTCAGCGTTCACGCTGGTCGTCGGCGTGGCCGCGATGCGCGCCTGCACCAGGCGCCCACGAACCGCAGCAAGCGACGCGGCGACCGCCTCGATCTCCCGATCGAACGCCGCCCGCGCCTCGGTGAACGAGTCGACAACGGCTAGCTGCTCCGCGAGCGCATCCACCGCCGGGCCCTTCGACGTTGTGGCCGCGCGGGCACGCAGGTCGGGGACGTCGACGGACGCCAGGTACAGCTCCATCTCGCTCGCGCGGCGCGCGTTCGCCACCACCTCGTCGCACAACGCGGCCACCTCGCCGGCGACGTCGTCGCGGACGCCTGGCGACCGGGCGAGCTCGCTCTCGATCGCGCGCTGCTCGTTGAGGACAGCGATCACCTGACCGCGGATCGTCCCGGTGACACCATCGAGCGGGCGTCGAGCACCGGACGTCGACTGCCGCGAAGCGCGGGTCGCGAGGCGCTCAGACTCCTTCGGGTCGCCGATCGTCGCAGCGACCAGCAGCGCGTAGACCGGCACGGCAGCGACATCGACGAGCGTGCTCTGCAGCAGGATCCCACCCCCCTCCACCACCGCAGCAACGAGCAGGTTTAGTGGCTTCGTCGCCGCGTTCCAGACGATGCGCCAGAACAGCCTGTCACGCTCCGCCGCCACCGGCTAGAAGAAGGACGAGATCGAGGTGTACACGCTGTTGATCGTCCTCGGGTCGCCGGTGTACGGCTTGCCGCCGCCTGCCTTGGCGATCTCGGCGAGCGCGCTGCCGTCGGCATCGGCGCCATAGGCGATCGTGAAGACCCGCACACCCCCGGACTCGGACTGGCCCGAGAGCGCGCCAACGACGTCCTGAACCGTCGCCTTCGACTTGTTGTCCTGACCGTCCGTCAGGATCACCGCGGCCTGGATGTGCGTCTTCGCAGCGGAACGGTTGAGGAGCGAGAGCGACGCGAGCGACGCATCGAACACCGCGGTGCCACCGTCGGGGAACAGCCCGTCGATCGTCGCATCGAGCGCTGTCCGGTTCGCGGTCGACATCGGCTCGAGCGGCACGACGGTTGACGCCGTGGTGGAGAAGGTGATCAGCGCCACGCGATCCTGCGGCGAGAGCGCCTTCAGAAACGCGTGCAACCCCACCTTCGCCTGGTCGAGCTTGCCTGCGTCGTTCATCGAGCCGGAGACGTCGAGCACGAGCGCGATGTCCGCCGGCTTGCGGTCCTCGTGCCACAGCTCGCGGACACGCGCGAGCACCGGCGGGGTTGGGAAGGAGAGAAGCCGCGTTGGGAGGGTCGGGTCGACGCCGTTCGCCGCCGTCAGGCTGCCGTCGAGCGGCGCAGTCGCGTCGGACGGTCGGAAACCAGAGGCCGTGACACGTCCCTGCACGGCCGGGGAGAGAAGGAAGCTCGCGAGCTGGTCGGCGGCGGCCTTCTGGTCGGCAGTCACCCAAGGCGCGTTGAGCGTGATCAGGGGGTTATCGGAGAAGAACGTTCCCTCCTTCGGATAGAGCGCGACGAGCTTCGGGCCCGACCGACGCAGGCGCGTGTTGAAGTCGACGAGCGTCGTCTCCTCCATCGCGACCGCCGACGCGAAGGCAGGTCCGCGCGCTGCGAGCTGCTCGGCGAAGAACAACGTCGTGTCGCCGTAGTGCACGATCGACCCCTCGATCGCCTTGATCTGGTCGCGAACCGCGGGCTTGCTGATGTCGTCGAGGGTCAGCCCCTCGGTCTTTCCGGTTGCCGCGTAGTACTCCGCTGCGACGGCGGCGAGCCCCGACGTGGAGAAGTCAGGATTCGTGTGGCCGAGTCGGAACGCACCCCACTCCGGGTGGCCGTGCGCAGCCCAGCCCCCGGCGCTGCGCGCCTCGGCCAACACGTCGGCCCAGCCGAGCTCCTTCGCCGGCCAGCCAAGCGCTCGCGCCTCGGCCTCCCACATCGCGATCACGACGGGCGTGCGCACGAACGACGGGCTTCTCTCCGGCACCCAGGTCACGTCGGCCTGCTGCGTGAGGAGCCGGCCCCACAGGGACGAGGAGGGCGACCACACCGTCGGCTTGAGGGTGCCAGCGCGGAGCGCGTCGAGCGCGGCGCCAGAGGCGATCTTCGTCGGTTGGATGACGATCGGACGGCCGTTCACGGTAAGACCTCTGGCGGTGAACGCTGCGAACGCGGACTTCAGGAGCGCATCCTTCTCCGGCGAGTAGGCGACCGAGACGATCACAGCGTTCGCCGGCGCCGTCACGGTCGGGGCGGCGCCGGTGGCTCCCTGGTCGCTCGCGGAACCGGACCGACGGAGCGCGAGGGCGCCGACGATCACCGCCGCCGCGACAACGAGGGCAACGACACGGATCAGACGCGAGCTCACGCGGGGTACGGTACTACGCCGTCGGGGCCGTTGTCGCGTGGTAGCCTTGATGAAGAGCCTGCACTCTGGAGGGACGACCATGTTCGGTGGAACAATCGGTACCGGCGAGATCCTGATCGTGCTCGTCGTCGCGCTCGTGGTGTTCGGCCCGAAGCGTCTTCCCGGCCTCGGCCGCGACCTTGGGCGCGGCATGCGCGACTTCAAGCGCGCCGTCTCCGGCGAGGATGCGGACGAGCGCCAGGCCGAGGACACCGCTCACAAGACGGCCGCGATCCAGCCTGCCGCGACGGTCGTTGACGCCACCCCGGGCGCGCCGGCGAGCGTCCCCGCTGACGACGCAAGCTAACGTCGCCTGATGCGTTTTCGGGTCCGCCGTCTGGACCACTCCGATGAGGTCACCGTCGTCGAACACCTCGACGAGCTTCGAAACCGGCTCGTCGTCTCGCTGATCGCGCTCGGAGTGACCTTCGGGGTCGCGTTCTGGCAGCACAACAAGCTGATCGAGATCATGAAACGGCAGGTGCCGCTCGGCCCGGACGGCAAGCCGTACGGGCTGGTGATCCTCGCCCCCGGCGAGCAGTTCTCGCTGGCGATGCAGATCTCGTTCTGGGCCGCCGTTATCGTCACGACACCGATCCTGTTCTACCAGCTCTACGCCTACGTGATCCCGGCGTTCAACCCCGATCGGACGCGGACGACCTGGCCGCTGCTGCTGATGGTGCCGTTCTTCTTCACCACCGGCGTCGTGTTCGCGTACTTCGTCGTCATCCCCGCCGCAGCCGGGTTCCTCCTCGGCTTCGACGCCAACGAGTACGTCGTCCAACCGCGTGCGGAGCTCTGGTACGAGTGGATGGTCACGCTGCTCCTGGCAGTGGGCCTGATCTTCGAGATGCCGGCGGCCGTGCTGATGCTGGCGAAGATGCGGATCGTCAGCTCGCGCATGCTCCGGCGCTTCCGCCGCCACGCGATCCTCGTCAACACGGTCGTCGCCGCCGCGTTGCCCGGCGTCGACCCGGTGTCGATGATCATGGAGGCGCTGCCGCTCTTCGCCCTCTACGAGCTGTCGATCCTGCTCGCCTGGCTCGTCGAGCGGGGCTCCGGTCGGCAAGCGGCCAGTGACGTGGACGTCGACACCGACGTGGACGCGTAGGTCGCCTCCAACCGTTTTCGCGTTCCTGCGCTACCGTAAGGCTTCAGGCACCCGCGTACGGCGCGGCCCCGCCCTTCCTCTCCGAGCACAAGGCGTCACCGAGATAGCTGACAAGCCGAGCAACCGTGGTGTCCAGGGCTACTCCGTGGGCACCAAGAACGCGCCGACCGCGCCGAGTGGCAAGAAGGGCCGCCCCACGCCCTCGCGCCGCAAGCCGCCAGGCGAGCGCCCGCTGTTCACCGAGTGGGTCGTCCGTCGCGGTCGCTGGGTGTTCATCCTGCTCGCGGCAGTCTTCGTCATCGGCTTCGTGCTGTACGGCGTCGGCAACTCGGGCGGGGCTGGCCTGAACGACGTCCTGCAGAACGGCAACGCGTCGAACACGCCGACGACGGTGCCGACGCCCGACGTGGTCAAGGCAGCGCTGAAGGCGACGAAGGAGCGGCCGACCGACGCTAGCGCGTGGGTCTCGCTCGGCGCTGCGTACTCGAGTGCTGCCGCCGGGCTCAGCAGCCCCGCGGGGGCGCTCGTTGACTACTCGATGTCCGTCACCGCGTACGAGAAGGCGAAGTCACTGAAGCCAACCGACGTCGACGTGCTCTCCGCGCTCGCGCTGGCCTACAACGCAGAGGCGAGCGCCGCCGACTCGCGCGCCGCCGAGCTGTACAACCAGTCGTCGTCGCTGCAGTCGGCGAGATCGAACGTCGAGCTCTTCGCGCCGGCCAGCTTCGGCTCGCTCGTCGACCCGCTGACCCAGGCCATGGACTCGTCGATCAGCAACCGGGCAAACGCCCTGCAACAGCTCACCTCGCCGTTCTACACGCAGGCCTCGGCCGCGTCGAAGGCAGCGCTCACGGTCTACCTGCAGCTGACGACGCTCCGCTCCACAGACCCGGCGATCTGGTTCCAGATGGCGGAGGCGGCACGGCAGACCGGTGACAAGACGAACGAGGTGAAGGCGTTCGAGCGCTTCCTCGCGCTCGTGCCATCTGACCCGCTGTCGCCGCAGGTGCGTTCTGCGCTCGACAACCTGACGAAGCCGACGACCGCGGCGTCGACGGCCGCCGCAACGACGACCGCCGCGACGACGACGAAGAGCACCACGACGAAGGCCACGACCCCGTCGTCGTCGACGAGCCCGAAGACCTCCACGACGAAGTGACGCTGGTCAGCGTCGTCTCGCTGACAGCCGACGCGACGCTCATCGTGATCGCCGGCGCCGTCGGTGCGCACGAGATCGACACGCTCCGCGCGGCGCTTGGCGAGGCCGCGCGCGTTCCGTCCCGCCGGTACGTCGTCGACTGCACCGACGCCGTGATCGACGATCCTGACGCGATCACCGCCCTGTACGAGCTGGCGGGGATCGCACGGGCGCGCGACGGCGTCGTCGCGCTCGCCACCGGCCGGCCAAGCTCCCTGCGCAACATGCTCGACACGTCAGGGCTGAAGGCGGCGTTTAGCCTCTACGACAGCCGTGGGCGCGCGCTCGACGACCTCGACCTGCCCGATCCCGCCCCGGAACCCTGACCGGCCGCTGACGAGCGGCTCGCCGAGCCTTGATACACTCGGCTCTCCGGGCCGTTAGCTCAGCTGGTAGAGCAGGGGACTCTTAATCCCAAGGTCGTAGGTTCGATCCCTACACGGCCCATCGCTGTAGACGTCGCATGCAGGTTCTCACAGACGCGACGGCGGTCCGACCGGACGGCGGGGACATCCTCTCGGCGACCACGAGCGGGCCGATGTTCGGAACCCACCCTCGGCTCTCGTGCACCGTCTCGAAGATACGTGGCGGTTCGAGCGCTGCGGAGCGGCGTCTGAAAGCTCGCCCGACAGGGCGGGACGAGAGCTGGGCAAGCAATGCTTGCCCAGCGTGCGAGGTGATCTGGTGTCCACCAGATCACCGAGTCTCCAGCTCGGTCACGTAGCGTGCTCCCTCGCTGTCGCTTGTCAGGCGCGCTCCTCACGACGAACCACCAGGTACGTACAGAACGTGATCATGGGAGCGTCCCGCCGCGGAGGTCCACGAACGACCGTCGTCCCACTCCCGACAGCATCGAGCCTCCTCGGTGACAATATGGGCGATGCTCCTGCAGCCACTCTCGCGCGACCGGCACCGTGACCGGGAGCGACGCACGAACCGCATGGCCGTTGCCCTTGCCGGCGCCCGTATGCTGGCCGGCGTCATCTGGCTCGCGAACCTCGAGTGGAAGGTTCCGCCGCAGTTCTTCTCGGACGACGGCCAGAGCCTGACGAAGGTGCTGCAGACGGCCTCGCGGCACGGCGTCGAGCCGTTCCGGGCGCTCGCTGCTGACGTGCTCGCGCCGCACCTCACCACGACCGGATGGATCGTCTTCTCCTGCGAGCTCCTCGCAGGCGCTCTGCTTCTGATCGGCTGGCACACGAGCATTGGCGCGGCGCTCGGCACGATCCAGGCGCTCGTGATCACCGCGTTCATGGCGCCGGCACCCGGCGAGCACCTGTGGGCGTACGCCCTGCTCGTCGCCGTCAACCTGCTCCCCCTCGTTGCGCCAACGAACATGCGGCTCAGCGTCGACGCGTGGCTCGGCCGCGGCTGCTAGTCTCGACCCGATGCGCGTAGCGGTCGTTGGTCTGGGAGCGATGGGGGTCGCCGCGGCCCGCGTGCTGGCTGAACGCGGTCACGAGGTCGTCGCGTTCGAGCGCCACGGTGTCGCGCACTCGCTCGGATCGTCCGCACACGCCTCGCGGATCTTCCGCTTCTCCCATCCAGATCCCGACTACGTCCTCCTGGCGCGGCGCGCGCTCCGGCTGTGGCGCGAGCTCGAGCGGCGCGACGGCAGCCGGCTCCTCACCGCATCCGGTCTCCTCGAGATCGGCGGGCCGCACGATCAGGTGCTCGCCGCGATGGCCGACGCGAACGCGCACGTGCGCGAGGTCGATCACGCCGAGGCTTGGCGCATCGCGCCGGGCGTCGCCGTCCCAGACGATCGACCGTTACGGTGGAGCGCCACGGCCGGCACGCTTGCCGCACGCGACTGTCTGCTCGTACAGGCGGACATGGCGAGCCGGTGCGGCGCTGAGATCGCAGCAGACGAGGCGGTGGCCGAGGTCTCCGAGACGGCGAGCGGCGTGCGGATCGAGACGACGCGCCGCACGGTGCTCGCGGACACCGTCGTGATCACCGCTGGCCCATGGTCGAACATGCTGCTTGGGCCGGTCGGGCTCGGGCTCCCGCTCGCTCCCCAGCTCGGCCAGGCGAGCGTCTACCGGGGCGCGAAGGCCGAGCGCCAGCCGTGCGTGATGGAGTGGGCGGGCGACGGCGACGAGTTCGCTTACGGTCTCCCGGTTCCCGGCGGATACAAGCTCGGCATCAACCCTGGCGCTCCATTCGACCCGGCGAACGATGCCCGCCGCGTCGACCACCAGCAGGTGCTCACGCTCTCCGCGCAGGTCGCCGACCGCTACCCCGGCCTCGAGCCATTCCCGATCCGGAGCGAGCGGTGCCCGTGGACGATGACCCCGGACGGGGACTTCGTCATCGACCGTCGCGGCTCGATGATCATCGGTGCCGGGTGCTCCGGCCACGCCTTCAAGTTCTCACCGGTGCTCGGGGAGCTGCTCGCCGACCTTGTCGACGGGAAGCCGGGACACCCACGTTTTGCGATCGATCGTCCAGCGATCGTCGCCGCGAACCGCTGAGGCGGCGGATCCGCTACACCCGCCGGGCGCGTTCGAGGGTCGACCAGAAGTCGCAGCCGGTACGGATGTAACGGCTCGCGCCATCGTCCGGGGAGGGGTGATCCCAGGCATGCACAGCGCCTGTCGACAAGGCGCGACGGACGACGCGCCGTCGTGCCTGGCTCGCACGAACGTCACGGTCGAGCGCCGAGAGATCCCAACGCGTGTCGGCCTCAGCGCGGAGCGCCTCGACCTCGCCCGCCCGTGACGGGTCGTCGGCGAGATCGACCCGCTCGCCGGGGTCGGCGTTGAGGTCGAACAGGAGGTCTGGCTCCCCAAGACTGCGCACGAGCTTCAACGCACCGCGCACGAGCGTCACCTGAGGCGCGCGCACGCCCTCGGCGAGGTACTCGAGCGGGACGTCGCGTTCCGGTAGGGGCTCGCCGAGGAGCGCACCGGCGAGGCTGACGCCGTCGCTGTCGCCCGGGGCAGCAACGCCCGCAAGGGCGACGAGCGTTGGCAGGACGTCGAGCAGCGACACGGGATCGATCACCCTTCGCGGCGAGAACCGTGCAGGGGCGTGAACGATCAGCGGGACACGGATCGAGCCGTCGAACGGGGCCATCTTGTACCACAGGCCACGATCGCCCAGCATGTCGCCGTGGTCGGACGTGACGACGACGACGGTGTCGTCGGCGAGACCGTGCTCCTCGATCGTTGCCAGCAGGGTGCCGAGGTGGTCATCGACGAAGGAGATCGCGGCGTGATAGCCGCGTCGTGCCAAGGCCCCTTGCTCGCGGCTGACCGGGATGCGCTCGGCGTCAACCATCCCCCGCAGCCGACGGGTCGGCGGATCGTCCGCGGGCCGGTCGTCGGCCTCGTCGAACGACACGCCCTCGTACCGCGCCCAGTACGCAGCCGGCACCTCGTACGGGTCGTGCGGATGGGTGAACGAGGCGACGATGAGAAATGGTCGGTCGCCCTCCCGCGCCGAGTCGACGATCGCCCGTCGCGCACGGAATGCCGTCTCGTCGTCGTAGTCGACCTGTAACGTCGAGCGCACCGGGCCGGCGCGGAGCACGCTTGAGAGGTCGTGGTACCACGACAACCGCTCGTCGTCAGCGAGATCCCAGTCGGGGATCCAGTCGAGCCCCGCCGGGTAGACGTCCGTCATCGGCCGCTCCTCGAACCCGTGCAGCTGGTCGGGGCCGACGAAGTGCATCTTGCCGGTCAGCACCGTGCGGTACCCGGCCGCGCGCAGGTGGTGGGCGAAGGTAGGCACCGACGCTGGGAGCTCTCCGGCGTTGTCGATCGCACCCGTTCGCGACGGCAACAGCCCCGTCATCAGCGCCCCTCGCGAGGGGACGCAGAGCGGCGAGGCGCAGAGCGCTCGCTCGAAGACGACGCCGTCGCGGCCGAGACGCGCGAGGTTAGGGGCGATCACCCGCTCGTTGCCGTAGGCGCCGAGCGCATCGGCTCGCAACTGGTCGGCGATGACGAGCAGGACGTTCGGGTGCTCACGCACGGTCAACCACCTTCCTGAGCGCTTCCAGAAGCGTCGCGCCGCGCTCGTCCACGCTCGACGAACGCATCTCCGTGACGACGAGCGAGAACCCGGTGCGACGAGACGGCCAGGCCCCGTGTGTCGATCCGCCCGCGCCAGTGTGCCCGAACGCGTCCGGCACGTCGCCGAGCGGCGACGGCGTGCCGTCGAGCTCGAAGCCGACGCCGAAGCGCAACGGCCGATTCGTCAACGGGTCGAGGCCGCGCGAGCGCTCTGCCCGGCCGAGCGCGACGGTCTCCGGACGGAGAACGCGCGTGCCATCGAGCTCGCCACCCCGTGCGAGGCACCCGTAGAGTCGGGCCATCGCGAGCGCTGTCGCAACGCCGTTCGCCGCCGGCACCTCGAGCGAGAGAAGCTCCTCGCTCGACCAGTCGAGCTCCGCCGTTAGCGCCCCGTACACCCAGTCGAGACGACGGTCGTAGCCGTCGGACGAGAGGGCTGACAGCGTGTACCCGGGCGCACGGACGAGCCGACCGACCCGCGCAGCGACGTCCGGCGGCGCGCCGATCCAGAGGTCGAGGCCGAGGGGGCCGGCGACGTCGTCTGCCACCACGCGGGCGATCGACCGACCGTCGACGCGCCGGACGATCGCGTCGACAAGCCAGCCGAACGTGACCGCGTGGTAGCTCGGCGTCGTGAACGGGACGAACGGCACCTCCGCGGCGAGGAGGCCGAAGAGGGTCGAGGGGTCGCCGAGGGTCGAGAGCGTCAGCGGCGTGCGCAACCCCGGAATGCCCGAGGTGTGCGCGAGCACGTCACCGATCGTCACCGCCTCCTTCCCACCGACGGCAAACGCCGGCCAGACCGAGGCAACGGTCGCAGCGAGATCGATCACACCGCGCTCGACGAGCACCAGCACCGCGACGGCGACGACGCCCTTCGTCCCGGAGAAGATCACCGTCGGCGTGTCCGGGCGCCACGGGTCGCCGCCCGTCGTTCGCCGCCCGGCGTAGACGTCGACGACCGTTCGACCGTCGACGACCGCAGCGAACGCCGCACCTGGGCCTTCCTCGGGCGTGATCCGCGCGAACGCGTCGGCGATCGCCTCGTACCCGGGCTGCACCGACCCCTTGACCGCGCGTGCCATCGCTGGAAGGATACGAGCGATGCTGGTTCGCGACCACGTCCAGGTGCCGATGCGCGACGGCGTTCGCCTCTCGGCACGCATCTGGCTCCCCGACGACGCGTCGTCGACGCCGGTCCCGGCGGTCCTGGAGTACATCCCGTATCGCAAGGGCGACGCGACCGCGGCGCGAGACGGGGTGACGCACCCGGCGCTCGCGGCGGCCGGCTACGCCGGCGTTCGTCTGGACGCCCGCGGGACCGGCGACTCCGAGGGCGTGATGCTCGGCGAGTACCTGCAACAGGAGCTCGACGACGGGGTCGACGCCATCGCGTGGCTCGCCGAGCAGCGCTGGTGCAGCGGTGCCGTCGCGATGATCGGCAAGTCGTGGGGCGGCTTCAACGGGCTGCAGATCGCCGCTCTCCGCCCACCCGCGTTGCGAGCGGTGATCTCGATCTGCAGCACCGACGACCGCTTCCGCGACGACATCCACATGATCGGTGGCTGCGTGTACGCCGCGGCCGCGTTGTCGTGGGCGTCGACGATGTTCGCCTACAACGCCCGTCCGCCTGATCCGGCAACGAGCGGCGAGAGCTGGCGCGCGACGTGGCTCACCCGGCTCGAGGCGCACCGGCCGTGGGGACACGAGTGGCTCACGCACCAGACGCGCGACGCGTTCTGGCAGCATGGCTCGGTGTGCGAGGACTACGATGCGATCGCCTGTCCGGTGTACATGGTCGGCGGCCTCGTCGACCCGTACCGCGGCGCGCCGTTCCGGCTGCTGGCCGGCGCTCCCGGACGAACGCGTGCCCTGCTCGGCCCGTGGGCGCACACGTACCCGCACCAGGGCGCGCCTGGACCGGCGATCGACTTTCTCGGTCTCTGCGTGCGCCTCCTCGACCTCGAGCTGAAGGGGATCGGGACGGGGCTCGCCGACGAGCCGGCGCTTCGCGCCTTCATGCCCGAGCCGCTCGCCGCCGGGCCGGCGCCGGCGGTGCGGACCGGGCGCTGGGTCGGCGAGGAGCGGTGGCCGCCGGACCGCGAACCGCTGGTGCTCTCGATCACCGCGGACGGCCTCCGCGCGACCGCGGGCCCACCCGTCGCCCTCAGCCACGACGGCTCGCTCGAGCACGGCCAAGGCTGCCCGACCTACCTGCCGTGGGGCGTCCCGGCCGATGAGGCCTCGGACCAGCAGGGCGAGGATGGCCGCTGCCTGACGTTTGACTCCGAGCCGCTCGCTGACCGCGTCGAGATCCTCGGCGAGGCCCGCGTCCGCATCACACGCTCTACGGCCTGCACGGGGGGACAGCTCGTCGTACGTCTGTGTGACGTACAGCCCGGCGGGCACTCGCGCCTCATCGCCTACGGCGTCCTCGACCTGCACGAGGCCACGCGCGAGGTCGAGGTGCCGCTGCTCGCAACCGCGCACGCCTTCGCCGCCGGCAACCGCATCCGGGTCGCCGTTGCTGGAAGCTACTGGCCCCTCGTCTGGCCCTCGCCGCGCGGCATCGCGGTGAACGTCGTCGTGGGAGGAAGCGCTCACCTGGCGTTGCCGACCCGACCCGCCGATGGGACGACCGACCTCGCCCCCCTTGACGAGCCGCCGACGTCGGCGCCGTCCGCGGTCGAGCAGGTCGAGCCGGCGTTCGTGCGCCGCCGCGCGATCCGCGATGCCGGCAGCCACGAGCTCCGCAACGAGGTCGACGCCTCGAACTTCGGCACGATCCGTCTCGGTGACGGCCTCACGTACCGCGAGCTAGGCGCCGACCGGTTCTCCATCCGCGAGGGGGATCCCGGCTCCGCGATGGCGAGCTCGCGGTGGCAGATCGAGCTCGAACGCGGCTCGTGGAAGGTGCGCATCGAGACGACGAGCACGATGGCGACAGACGCGGGCGGCTTCGTGCTCGACGACGAGATCACCGTGACGGAGGGCGGCGAGCAGGTCCTTGCGCGCTCGTTCCGCTCCCGCGTCCCCCAGCGTGGGACACAGTTGTAACGATTCCGTGAGCGGCTTGCATCGTTCGTGACGCTGGCGTTATTGTCTCGCTCGCACGGCTGACACTTCGCAACGGAACGAGAGGGGCGGCATGGAGATCGAGAACGGGCGCTTCACGCGCGACGACATGCTCCGGCTTGGGGCGCTCGGCGGCCTCGCTATCGGCGGTCTCGGTGGTGGCACGCAGGCGCTGCTGAACGCGGCCCAGGCGTTCGCAGCCTCGCCCAAGAGAGGCGGACACTTCAACATCATGATCCAGGGCGGCACCGACAAGGAGTCGATGGACGCCCAGGACACGATCCTCGACCCGGACGGCGCCCGCCTCGTCGCGACCTACGAACGGCTTCTCACGTTCAACGAGAAGTTCCAGGTCGTGCCGGAGCTCGCGAAGAGCTTCACCGCGCACGGCTCGAAGGGCGACGTCTGGGACATCGTCGTACGGTCGGGCATCCTCTTCCACAACGGCAAGGAGCTCGTCGCCGAGGACGTCATCTTCTCGATCAACCGGATGAACGCCCCGACGTCGAAGACGTACGCCGCCTCGATCCTAGGCAACCAGGTCGACACGCTCACGAAGACGAGCAAGTACTCCGTCCGGATGAAGCTGAAGGCCCCGAACGTGCTGATCCGCGAGGCGTTCGCCCAGTACATGATGGGAATCGTCCCTGACGGCTACAAGGGTTGGGCCGAGGACCCGCGACCGGCCGCCCAGGTTGGCACCGGCCCCTTCAAGCTGAAGAGCTTCACGCCCGGCAAGCGCTCCGAGCACGTGCGCAACCCGCACTACTGGCGCACCGGTCAGCCGTACCTCGACTCGATCTCGATCATCGATGCGTACGACGAGTCGCAGAAGGTCGGAGCACTGCTCGACGGCCAGGTACACGCGATCACGAGCATCGAGTTCAGCGCGATCAAGAACGCCCAGCGGGCTGGCTTCCACGTGTACGAGGGGAAGGGCGGCGGCTGGGTGCCGTTCACGATGCGCACCGACCACGGTGTGACCAAGGACGTGCGCGTCCGTCAGGCGTTGCGCCTGATCGCCGACCGTCCGAAGCTCGTGAAGGTCGCCTACGCCGGCCACGGCCGTGTCGGTAACGACGTCTACTCGCCGCTCGACGTCGCCTACAACAGCGCGCTGCCGCAGCGCCACCAGGACATCGCGCAGGCGAAGTCGCTGCTGAAGAAGGCCGGCAAGACGAACCTCACGCTCGACCTGTACACGACGGATGGCCGCGCTGGCCAGGTCGCGATGTGCGACGTCTACGCCGCCGACGCGAAGAAGGCCGGCGTGAAGGTCAACGTGCACAAGCAAGGCGGAGAGTTCTGGAACGCCGGCAACTACCTCAGCTACGACTTCGGGACCGACTACTGGGGCACGCACGGCTACCTGAACCAGGTAGCCGCAGGCTCGACGCCGAAGGCGGCCTACAACGAGACGCACTGGGCCGACCCAACGTTCCTGAACCTCTACAAGCAGGCGCTCGGGCAGGTCGACGACAAGAAGCGGGCGGACATCATCCACGCGATGCAGAAGATCGAGTACACCTCGGGCGGCTACATCATCTGGGGCTTCTACAACCTCACGGATGCCGTCGCGCCAAAGGTGCTCGGGCTCGGCGCCAGCGCCGGCACGCTGCCGCTGAACAGCTACGGCCAGGGCTTCCGGCTCATCTCCTTCAAGTAGCGCGAACGCGACCGGAAGGCGGGCACCTCGTCACGCCTTCCGGTCGCTCGTAGCATGAATCCCTTCCGCGGAATTCTCGGGTTCGTCGTCCGCCGGCTCCTCGTCGGCTGCCTCACCGTGGTCGCCGTCGCAACGGTGATCTTCCTCGCGACCCAGATCCTTCCCGGCGACCCCGCCCACGCGCTCCTCGGACGCAGCGCGACGCCGAACGCCGTGCGTGCGCTGAACCAGTCGCTGCACCTCGATCGGCCGGCCCTGGTGCAGCTCAAGGACTGGCTCGCCGGGCTCGGCCACGGCGACTTCGGTACCAGCTTCCAGACGCACCAGCCCGTGCGCAAGCTCGTGCGTGAGCCGATCATCAACTCCGCCTTCCTCGTCCTCGTCGCCGGCGCGATCTCCATCCCGGTCGCGCTCGCGCTCGGGATCTGGGCGGCGGTCCGCCGCGACACCCGCTTCGACTCGGCGACGACCTTCGCGACGCTCGCCGTCGCCGCCGTGCCCGAGTTCGTCGTTGCCGTGACGCTCGTGATCCTCCTCAGCACCAACGTCCGGCACTGGCTCCCGGCAAGCGTGATCCTCGCAGACGGCGAGCACCCGTGGGACCAGCGCAAGGAGCTGGTGCTACCGGTTCTGACGCTCGTGATCGTCGTCGTGCCGTACATCACGCGCTTCATGCGCGCCTCGATGATCGAGGTGCTGGAGAGCGACTACGTCGAGATGGCTCGCGTGAAGGGGTTACCGGAACGGGTCGTGATCCTCCGTCACGCGCTTCCGAACGCGATCGTGCCCGCGCTCCAGGCGATCGCCTTGACGCTTGCCTACATCGCTGCCGGCATCGTCGTCGTCGAGCGGATCTTCGGCTACCCCGGCATGGGGCACGCGATCCTGAACGCGATCGAGGCGCGTGACATGCCGGCGGTACAGACGCTCGGCCTCGTCCTCGCTGCCCTCTACGTCGGCCTGAACCTGGTCGCCGACATCCTCACGATCATCGTCACGCCACGGCTGCGGACGTCGCTACGATGAGCGCCGAGGTGGCCGCGCCCGCGGCGCCCCTCGCAGACGACCGCCCGCCGCGCGGCATGCTGCGCACGACGATCGCCGCCGCCGCGCGGCTACCGACGATCTGGATCGGCCTGACGATCCTCGTCGGGCTCCTGTTCCTCGCGATCGTCGGACCGCACCTCGCCCAGCTCGCTCCGGACGATGTGCAGGCGGACCTGCCGTACGCGACGGATGGCTACGGTCGCTTCGGGCTCGACTTCGAGTCGCGGCAGGTGTGGAGCAGGTTTCTCTGGGGCGGTCGCTCGGTCTTCGGTCTATCCGCCGCCGCGACGGCGATCGGCATTGGCTTCGGCAGCCTGCTCGGGCTCCTCGGCGCCTACGCCCGCGGGAGGGTCGACGCAACCCTGATGTGGGTCACCGACGTCGTTCTCGCGTTCCCGCCCATCCTTCTGGTGCTGGTGTCCGTCAGCACCGTCGGCCCGAGCATCCCCCTGCTGATCGTCACGGTCGGCATCACGAACATCCCGCGCGCCACGCGCGTCGTCCGCGGCGCGGCGCTCCAGGTCGTCGACCGTGACTTCGTACGCGCGTCGGAGGCGCTCGGTGAGAGCCGGCTGCGGATCATGTTCGGCGAGCTCCTGCCCAACGTCGTCGGTCCGCTCGTCGTCGAGGCGACCCTCCGCTTCGCCTACACCGTCGCGATCGTCGCCGGCGTCTCGTTCCTCGGCTACGGCCTGCAGCCGCCAGCCGCTGACTGGGGCGTGATGGTGAACGAGAACTATCCCGGGATCCAAGACAACCCCTGGGGAACGGTCCTGCCGGTCGCGGCGATCGGGCTCCTGACGATCGGTGCCGGTCTCGTCGGCGACGGGCTGACGCGCGCGCTCGCACGCATCGGCACCGCCGAAGGGAAGCCATGAGCGAGCCCGTCGTCGACGTCCGTTCGCTCCACATCGAGACGCTAGGCGGGACCGAGATCGTCGACGAGGTCGGCTTCACGATCGGGCCGGGCGAGGTGCTCGGGCTCGTCGGCGAGTCCGGCTCGGGCAAGACGACCGTCGGGCTCGCGCTGCTTGGCCACACACGCCGGGGGGTGAGAATCGGTGCCGGCCGCGTTCACATCGCCGGCCGCAACGTCCTGCGACTGCCGCCCGCCGAGCTGCGGGCACTGCGCGGGGCGACCGTCGCGTACGTTCCACAGGATCCCTCGTCGGCGCTCAACCCGGCGCTCCGACTCGGCCGTCAGCTGCTCGAGTCGCTCCGCTCGCACGGCACGGGCCGCGAGGCCGGGCTGGTGCGCGTACGCGAGGCCCTGACCGAGGTCGCGCTCCCGAACGACGACGCGTTCTTGCGCCGCTACCCGCACCAGCTCTCCGGTGGACAGCAGCAGCGCGTCGCTCTCGCAATGACGTTCGCGCCCCGCCCGCAGGCGATCGTCCTCGACGAGCCGACGACCGGCCTCGATGTGACCACCCAGGCACACGTGCTTCGCACCGTCAGCGAGCTGTGCCAGCACCACAACACGGCGGCGCTCTACATCACGCACGACCTGGCGGTGATCGCGAACATCGCCGACCGCGTCGCGCTCATGTACGCGGGGCGGATCGTCGAGATCGGCCCGCGCTCGACGTTCCTCGACCGGCCTGCGCACCCGTACGCGCGCCGGCTGATCGCGGCGATCCCAGCGATGTCCGGGAAGCAGGCCCTGGTCGGCATCCCCGGTTCGGCGCCGCGACCTGACTCGCGACCCGCCGGATGCGCGTTCGCGCCCCGCTGCACGATGGCGGAGGAGCGCTGCACGCGATCGGAGCCGCGCGAGCGGGCGATCGCCGAGGACCACGACGTGCGCTGTTTCCGCTGGCAGGAGGTGATCACCCAGCCGATGGTGCCGCGACCGGCCCCGAAGCCGACCCCGGCCACCGAGCGCGTTCCGACGATCGCCCTGAGCGGGGTGAACGCCGGCTACGGGCGGACGGCGGTCCTGTTCGACGTTAGCCTCGAGGTCGGCACGGGCGAGTGCGTTGCCCTCGTCGGCGAGTCGGGATCCGGCAAGACGACGCTCGCGCGCTGCATCGGCGGTCTCCACCGCGAGATGACGGGCGAGATGCTCCTGAACGGCGATCCGCTGCCGGTCGGCGCACGCGGCCGCACGGCGGCGACCCGCCAGAACGTGCAGTACATCTTCCAGAGCCCGTACCAGTCGCTCAACCCACGGCGAACCGTCGGTGGCATCGTCGGGCAGCCGTTGCGGATCTTCGGCACGGGCCGACGATCCGAACGCGGGCGGCTCGTGCGGGAGGCGCTCGAGCGCGTCTCGCTACCCGGGGCGGTGGCTGAGCGCTACCCGGACCAGCTGTCCGGCGGTGAGCGCCAGCGGGTTGCGATCGCCCGCGCGATCGTGTCGCGACCCGGCGTGCTGATCTGCGACGAGATCACGTCGGCGCTCGACGTATCGGTTCAGGCGGCGATCATCGACCTGATCGCGGAGCTGCGGCGCGAGATGGGGCTGAGCCTGCTTTTCGTGACCCACAACCTGGCGTTGATCTCCACGATCGCCGACCGCGTCGCCGTCATGAGCGCGGGTCGGATCATCGAGCTCGGGCCCGTGCGAGAGGTGATCGACACGCCCGCTCAGCCATACACCCAGCGGCTGATCGCCGACACTCCGGCGATCGTCTCCGTCTAACGGCACCGCCGCCGGGCGAACCCGTTGGAACCTCACGTTTTCCCCAGACGATTCCGATCGGAAGGGGTGATGAAGGAGAACTGCTCGCTGTCGATGCAGAGGGAAGCGTCGTGAACCGGCCCCGCCTCACCATGCTCGTCCTCGTCGCACTGCTGCTCGTGCCGGTTGCCGCACGTGCGGACGACCTGCTCGTGCTGCAGGGCGACCACGTCTCGATCGCCGGGAAGCGCACGCTCGGACGCGTCTACGTGGACGGCACCCTTCGCCTGACGGGCGACGCCGTGCTGACCGCGACGTCCGTGTACGTCGGGCCGCACGGATCGATCGTCACCTGCTTCGTGCCCGACCCGGTGAACCCCAAGAACGGCGATGACCACGGCTGTACCGATGGGCGCTCCCTCACGATCCGAGCGCGTGGCGCGGTGACGATCCTCCCGGGCCTCTCCCTCAGAGGCGGGAGCGGCACCGGCCGCGGTGGATCGCTCTCGATCACGGCCGCGGCCGTGTCTCTCGGCGGCGACACGACGACGTCGGGTTTCGGTGGAGCGTCGGGTTCGCTCACGCTCATCGCGACGGGGCCAGTCGACGTGCAAGGGCTCTCCGCTCCGGGTGCCCGGGTGATCGTGCGCGGCGGTGCCGGCGTCTCCGTGTCCGGTGACATCGTGACGCGTGGTACGAGCCAGGCGCCGAACGCCGGCGCGATGGAGGTCACCTCGGCAGGCGGCACGGTCGTCGTGCGGGGACGCCTCGACGCCGCCGGCACCGCCGCAGGCAACGGTGGCGGCGTCCAGGTCTCCGGCGGCGATCTCCAGCTCGGCGACATCACAGCCAACGGCAGCGCCGCGATCGTCGACGTCGCCGGCACGTCGGGGCCCGTGCGGATCACCGCCCGCGGGTCGCTCGTGATGGGCGACGTCACCACGAGCGGGGCGCATGGCGTGACGCGTTCAACAGCCGGCGCGGCGATCACCCTCCAGGTGGCGGGTCGGCTCGTCGCCGGCAGGCTGAACGCGACCGGTGCGAGCGGCGTGGCCGACGGCACGAGCGGCGGAGCCGTGACGCTCCACGCCGGCGGCGTCTCGCTCGGTGGTCTAGCGACCGCCGGCGGCGGCGCGCCGACGACCGGTTCGCCCGGACGGGCAGGGCCGGTGTCGATCGTCGTCACCGGAACAGCCTGGCTGCCGACGATCGCCGCGGACGGTGGCAACAGCGGGTCGGCGACGGCCGGTGGCGCCGGTGGCGTCGTGAAGATCAGCGGTGCGGACGTCACGATCGCCGGTAACGTCAACGCGACCGGGGGACGCTCCGCCACGGGTGATGGTGGGACGACCGGCGCGATCACCATCACGACCCACCGACGCTTGACGGTGCTAGGCCAGCTCGATGCGAGCGGCACGAGCTCCGCTGCCGGGCGCGCGTCGGCTGGCGGTACGGTGACGGTGACAGCGGGCGGCGCGGCGTACGTCGCGGGAACCAGCGTCAGCGGCGCGAACGGTGCGACGGGTGGGAGCGCTGGCGGATCGGCGATCCTGTGCGCGCCCTCGCTGCAGCTCCTATCGCTGGCGGCAGGCGGCGGGAACGGGACGAGCGCGCCCGCGCCGGGTGGCCGCGGTGGGCAGCTCACCGTGACGGTGCGCCACGACGCGCTGCTTCCCGGCATCTCGACGAGCGGCGGAAACGCGATCGGTGCCGCCCCTGGCGGCGCTGGCGGCCC
The DNA here is from genome assembly GCA_025360225.1 of Actinomycetes bacterium. GTDB lineage: Bacteria > Actinomycetota > Thermoleophilia > Gaiellales > F1-60-MAGs149 > JANYCN01. Next base: position 54,908 of record JANYCN010000042.1, read on the forward strand.
GGTGACCCTGTCGGTCGGTTCGGGCACGATCGGGGCGATCCGCACCAACGGCGGACAGTCGGCAGACGCCGCGGCCGGCGTTCCAGGGCCGATCGCCATGGCGGCGGCGGGCGACCTGTTGGTGAACGGCGCGATCGACGCGAGCGGCACGAGCACGGCAGGCGGTTCGGCATCTGACGGCGGCAGGGTGGTGGTGACGGCCCGCGGCACGCTAACGACGGGAGGGCTGACGGCGAGCGGCGGCGACGGGTCGGTGCGGGCCGGGAGCGGCGGCACCGTCATGGCGACCGCGCGAGCCCTCGACGCGCCGTTCGCCGCCGTGACGGGTGGGCGCGGCAGCGGAGCAAGCGCCTCCGGCGGCGCAGGCGGACACCTGACCCTGACCGGCACGAGCGCGGTGGTGGGCACCTTCATCAACGCCGGTGGCGGCTCCGGAACGCTCAACGGCGGTCGAGGCGGCACGACGATCATCCGCGGTGGTGAGGTCGTCGCGACCTACTCGGACGTCTCCGGCGGGAGCGGGCAACAGGCCGCCGGCGGGAGGGCGGGGACGATCACGATCGCCGCTACCCGCGCCGTGCACGCCCGGTCGACGTCGGCGAGCGGTGGCTCGGCGGCGACCCGCGGCGGCAGCGGCGGCACGGTCACGGTGCACGCCGCGTCGCTCCTCGCCGGCACGTTCTCCGTCGCCGGGGCAGGCGGCCCTGGCGGGGCGGCTGGGGCCGCCGGCCGGTTGACGATCACGACCGGCGCAAGCGCCACGGTCGGTGCGGTCTACGCCTACGGCGGATCGGCGACCGGTGGAGCTGGCGGAGCTGGCGGAGCTGGCGGAGCTGTGTCGGTGCTCGCCGGCGCAGCGAGCACCGGCCCGATCTACGCGACGGGCGGCACGGGTGTTGGTGCCGGCGCGAAGGGCGGTTCGATCAGCCTCGTCGGCGCACACGGACTCGACGTCACGGGGAGCCTCGTCTCCGACGGCGCGAACCAGGCCGCCGCCGGCGGCGCGCCAGGGTTCGCAGGCGCCTCGGGCGGATCGATCGCCGCGAGCGGTGGCCGCGGGCGGCTCACGATCTCGGGCATGGTGAGCGCGCGCGGCGGCCAGGGCGGCGATCCGGCAACAGGCGAGCAGGGTGGCAACGGCGGGCGGGGTGGCGCGGTCGAGATCGCCGGGCACGCGATCGCGATCGGCGGCGTCGACACCTCGGGTGGCAACGGCGGTGGCAGCAACCGCGGTCAGGGAGACGGCGGCGACGGCGGGCTCGTGCGCGTCTGGTCGAACGCCTCGGTGCTAGACGGCACCGTGGCGCTCGTCGCAACCGGCGGCCAGGGGGCGTTGCACGGGCGCGAGGGTGCTCAGGAGACGGAGTCGGCGCCGACCGGCGCCCACGCCGCCGGCGGCTCGGTGCGGTTTCGCTCGAACAGTCCGGCGGCGCACGGCTACGGTCTTGTCGCCCTCACGGGGCGCGGTCGGGGACGGCTGGTGGCGACGCGTCACCGCGGCCCGCTAACGCTGCCGGGCTGCGGAGTCCGGTATGGCGTCGTCGGGGTCGAAAGGCGCCTGGCATGGGTGTCAGATGCAATCGCGAAGGTGGGGTGCTGACGTGAAGCTCACGGAACCGATGGTCGATCGGCTGTTCTGGCGCGCCGGGTTCGGCCCGAGCGCGGCCGACCGAAGACGCTGGAAGGGTAAGCCGGTGCTAGCGCTCGTCGACTGGTTCCTCACCGCCCCGGCCCGCCTCGTCGGCCCAGCTCCGACCAAGGACGGGATGGCGCTCGACCCGATCAAGAACGACGACGACCTCGTGCTCGAGTGGGTCGACCGGATGATCCGCACGACGAACCCGCTCGTCGAGCGGCTCACGTTCTTCTACCACCGGCATCTCGCGAACTCGCAGCAGGGCGTCGGTTCAAACCAGATGTTGCGCACCCAGAACGCGGTGTTCCGCGGCTACGCCGACCTCGCGCACAACCCCAACGCGAGCTTCCGCGGCCTGATGCGCGACATCACGATCGATCCGGCGATGTTGCGCTTCCTGAACGGCGAGTCGAACGTGAAGGGTGCGCCGAACGAGAACTACGCGCGCGAGCTGATGGAGCTGTTCTGCCTCGGCGTGCGCGACGACAGGAACCGCGCGAACTACACGCAGTACGACGTCGAGCAGCTTGCAAAGGCGCTCACCGGCTGGTCGATCGCGGGCACGGACGGGATGGATCCGCACCCGACGCCGACCTTCAACCTCGACTCGTGGAACAACGGCCCGAAGGTCGTGTTCGGCGTCCAACAGGAGTTCCGGGTGCGGGAGCGCACCGATCCAGGGTACGTGTCGGCGAAGGATCCCATCGAGCTCGTGTTGCGGCGCCCCGGCGCTGGACGCAAGCCGTACGAGACGCACGCGCGGTTCTTCCTTCGCAAGCTCTGGCACGAGTTCATCGTCCCAGCGCCCGACGCGCGCACGATGAACGCGCTCGTTGCCGCGTACCTCGCGCCCGTCCACGGCGTTCCGGGGCTCCACCTCAAGCCGGTGTTGCGGCGAATCCTCTCCGCCAAGGCGCTCTTCTCCTCGCTCGCCGAGCCCGACATGGTGAAGCCCCCCGTCGTCTACGTCGTCGGGATGTTCCGCTCCCTCGGGGCGCACGTCACGGACAACCTCGCATACCGGGCGCTGTCACTGACCGATCAGGTGCCGTACGAGCCGCCGAACGTCGCGGGCTGGGAGGGCGGAAACGCGTGGCTCACGACGAACAGCGTCCTCTGGCGCTTCTCGCTCGCAGGCGAGCTCCTGCGACGCCTTCCGCCGGTCGATCACGTCGAGTCGGCCACGATGGCGGTCAAGCGAGCGGTGACGGAACTGCACCGCCCTTGGGTGGCCAAGGCGACGATGGCGATCGTCAATGACGCAGCTTCACGGTCGCCGTCCGGGTCGGCCGACGCACGCATCCAACGGCAGCGACTGGTACGCGCGCTGCTTCTCGCAGGCCCCGACGGACAGGTGATGTAGATGGCGATCTCGAACGGCATCCGGGCAGAGAGCTGCCTCGACTGTGAGCGCACCGACAGCCGCGTCCGCGATCTGACGCCCAGCCAGCACCTGGCGATCCCCGCGGAGGCGCTACGCAGGGACCTCGGCGACGTTCCGCGCCAGGCGCGCTACAACCGTCGCGCAGCGCTACGCAACGGCGCCGTCGGGATGGCCGCGGTCTACGCGGCGACACGTCTTGACTGGGACCAGATCTGGGAGGCGGCGCGAGCGGAGGCGGCGACGACGTCAGCGGCACGCAAGGTCGTCCTGATCTACATGCAGGGTGGCGCCGATGGGCTGAACATGTTCGTGCCGCAGGCAGATGCCCAGTGGGCTTCCTACAACGGCGCCCGGTCGAACATCGCCCGCACGCGGGGCGTCTCCACCTCGCTCGCCGACGTCGGCTCGACGCCCCTGCCCGGCGCTGCCGGTGCGTACCTCGGTCTCGCCAACCCGCTTCTGTCTGGTGCGATGAACAACCAGCTGTACGGCATGCCAGCCGGCGCCGGCGGCCTCGACACGGTGTTCGGCGACGGCTCGGGTGGCGCTGGCTCGAACCTCGCGATCTTCCCGGCGGCAGACTACGATCCACCGAACCTGTCGCACTTCGACTCGCGCGACTACTGGTTCGCCGGCTCGGTGACGAAGCCGACGACGACCGGGTGGCTCGGGCGCTGGCTCGACGCGCAAGGCTCGAGGACGAACCCGCTGCAGGCGGTCTCGCTCGACAGCGCGCTCTCGAAGCAGATCCGCACGGCGGGCGCTCCGGTGTGCGCGATCGACAGCCTCGACGGGGTCGTGTTCGACGTCGCCGGGGTCAGCGGCGACGCGAACCGTTACGTCCAGCAGCTCGGCTCGATCGCGGCCGGGCGACGCAACGCCGCCCTGGCGCGCAGCCGCGCGACCTACGCGCTGACGACCCGCGTCTCGGCACGGGTGCAAGACGTCGCGGTCGGCACCCCGGCCGGCGTGTATCCCGACGCGAACGCCTCGTACCTGTCGAACCGCCTGCAGCTCGCCGCGCGCCTGCTCGGCGGCGGCCTCGGAACCCGCGTGATCACGATCGACTGGGGCAGCTTCGACACGCACGGCTCAGAGAAGACGGCGATGGACCCGCAGCTCGCAGAGCTTGGTGCGTGCCTGTCGGCGTTCCAAGCCGACCTGACCGCGCGCGGCATCGCCGATGACGTGATCACCGTCGTCTTCTCCGAGTTCGGTCGCCGGGTCGGGTCGAACGACTCGGCCGGGACCGACCACGGCGCCGGCGGGCCGATGATGGTGCTCGGCAACGCCGTCCGCGGCGGCCTCGCGAGCGAGCCATCCGACCTTACGACGCTCGACGACAACGGCGACCTGCGCGTCACCACTGACTTCCGTCACGTCTACCGCGCGGTCCTCGAGGAGTGGCTCGGCGCTGACCCGCGCCGATACCTCCCCGACCTCCCGAACGGCACGATCAACCGTCTCGGCAACGACCCGAACGTCCTGCTGAAAGCCTCGTAGGCCCGGTCCGGCGCACGCCGCCGCGACCCGTTCTGGCGTCGCGCCGGAGAACCGATAAGCGTTCCAGGGCATTGTCCGGTCATACGGACATGCGTGGCGTGACGACGAGACGGATCGAGCGGCTCTACCGCGACCGCTACCTGCGGTTTCATCGCGTCGCGGCGAGCGTCGTTCGCGACGGCGTTCGAGCACACGACGTCGTCCACGAGGCGTTCTGCCGGGCTCTTGAAGCAGCGGGATCGTTCCGCGGCGATGGGCCGCTCGAGGCGTGGCTGATGCGGATCGTGTTGCGCGTCGCGTATGACGAGCGGCTCGACACGCGTGCCGCTGTACCGGAGATGATCGCGGTGGCTCTTCCGTTCCCGGAGCGCGACGTCGAGCTTGCGTTCGCGGTGTCAGCGCTGCCGCCGCGGCGGCGTCTGATCGTGTTCCTTCGCTACTGGGCAGACATGACGGTCGCGGACATCGCGGCGACGCTCCAGGTGTCAGAGGGGACGGTGTCAGCGACGCTCACACAGGCGCGCAACGAGCTGCGTGGCGCGCTCACGCACGATGTAGAGGAGGCAGCGCGATGAGACGTGACCGTGACAGATCGTTCGATCAGGAGCTCCGCGAACGGTTCCGCGGACAGGACGAGCCAGGTGTCGAGGAGCTGCGAATCCCGCTCGGCCGCATGAAGCGGCGCTATGCGGTGGAGCGCGGCCGTGAGGCGCGCGCGTCGGTCGTCGTCGTGCTCGCGTCGACGGTCGCCGTGGCGGCGGTCGTGGCGTTCGCGGTCGCCGTTATCGTCGTTCGTCGTCCCGTTGTCGTCCACCCCACGGCGAACGCAACGCCCGGTCTCGCACAGGCGACGTCGTCAGCGGCAACGCCGGCGGGTCTACCAGCGGTTCGCTGCTTCACCGGGCCGGCGGGAGTCGACGCCACCTCCGGAGGGAGTGCCGTAACCCCGGCAGCGAGCGTGACGTGTTTCACCTCGACGAGCCCGGCGAGTCCCGTCGAGCAGTGCACCACGACGTCTGCCACGTCAACGGCGACGATGTACACGTGCGTTCCGGTGATCGAAACAGCCTCGACCGGGCAGAACTGCTCGTACAGCGAGACGCCGTGGACGGCGCCAACCGGATTCACCTGCTCCTTCAGCGAGTCGGCGGGGATGGCGGTCGTTGCCTACACCTGCGCTAGCTCGTCAACATCGAGCACGCCGCCCACGCCACCGACGGCGGCGGCGGCGATCTGCACGATGACCACCCCGTCGGAGAGCCCTACGCCAGTGCCAGGCCGGTGCTACGCAACGGTGGAGTCGCGCGTTACGGTGACGCGGTGTTTCATCGATCAGACGCGGACGCCGGCACCGGCAGCGCCCCCGTCCTGCTCGTCAGGACAGCTCACGTTGACGCTCGACGGCGTTCAGGGCGCGACGCAGAACGTCGTGCTGGTGTGGCACGTCACCAACACCGCCGCGACGTGCACCCTCGGTTCGAGGCTGCCGACGGTGGTGTTCTCCGACGGGAAACGCTCGGTCGAGGCGTTTTCGTACGTGCAGCCCGCTGGGTCGTCACGGCCGTTCATCATCACATCGGGCGCCTCGGTGCGTCTGAGCGGATGGTGGAGTGGCTGGTGCGCGTCGTGGAAGCCGACGCGAGCCGCGCTATCGTTCCCGTCCGGCGCGAGGCTCTCCGCCGCGCTGCTGCAGGGAGCTGGGTCGGTGGAATGGAAAACGAGGCCGTATGCGCCGGTCAACTGCCATAGTCACGGACCGGCGAGCTCCGCGACGATCGGGTTCGACGGCCCGGCGCCGCCGACGCCATGACGGCGGCCTCCCTGCAGCGATCGCGCCGCTAGTGGTGTGATTGGCAATGGGCATGGTCATCGGGTGTCTGGAGCGAGCGGGAGCGTTGCGCGTCGCGCAGGGGTTGCCGGGGCAAGCGCAAGCGGCGCGCGGCGTTCCCGCGAAGCGGGAGCCTGGCGGCAGAGCCACCCGCAGCGTGGCTCTGCCGGCCAGCGCAGGTCGATCCAGGCGCGCGAATGACCACGCCGTCTCACAATCAGACCACTAGAAGCCCTACCGGACGACGATGGTGACGACCATCGTCTGGTAACCGGGCTTCGTTACCGTGACGGTCACCGTTCCGGCGCGCCGGGGAGCGCCCTTCCAGACGGCCGAGCCAGACGCCGTCGTGCGCAGCGTCCGCGCGATCCCGGCACCGGAGATGCGTACCGTTGCTCCCGCGAGCGAGACGCGCTGGACGTTCGTGACGGTGACGATGATCGAGCCCTTCTTGCCCTTACGCAGAAGCCCTGCGGCGTGCGCGATCAGGCGCTCAGGCAGCAGGAAGGACCGCACGTCAGACCACTTGCCGACGTTCTTCGTCTCATCGACGGCAGCGACGTGCCAGTACAGCCTGCCGCCGTCGCGGTACCCGCTCGCGATCATGGCGGGCGCATACGCCGGCGAGTCGACCAGCACGCGCTCGACGTACGTGACCGCCATGTCGGGCCGGCGTGAGACCTCGACCCGGTAGTGCGCAGCGCCGATCGTCGGCTGCCACGAGAGGAGGAGCCCGTGCCCGCCGTTCGCCGCCGACACACCGGTTGGCGGCGACATCGTGTTGTCGAAGTCGACGAGCGGCGACCAGTCGCCCGGCACCGACGCAGTCTTGCCGGGGAACTCGGCCTGCACGCGCCAGCGCCAGATCCCCGTGCCGTCGAGCTTCAGGAAGGTCACGCCAGCTCCCGCGTACGGGCCCCACGTCTTCTTCACCGAGGCGATCACTCCCGGCGGGCTGTTCGTCTCGACCTTGTAGCCGATCGCGCCGGGCACCGGGTTCCAGAGGAACGTCGGCACCATGTCGGCGTGCGTCGCCTGCGCGGGGACGGTCGGCGCGGGCAGCACGTTCTTGAACGTTCCCGTTGCTGACCAGGAGAGCTGGATGTCGTCCCAGTCCACTGCGGCAACGCGCCAGTACAGGTCGCCGGCCGGATATGTCACCTCGGGCGTGTAGGAGGTCGCCGGCGTGAGGAGCGTCTCAACGATCGAGGAGAACTTGTCGTCGCTGGCAACGACGAGCCGGTACGTCTTCGCCCCTTCGACCGCTGACCAGACGAAGGTCGGACGCTGCCCGGCGGCCGGGCTCGTGACCGTCAACGCCGGCGGCACCGAGGTCTTGCTAAACAGCTGCGGGTTCGCCTTCGTCGCGTCGATCGGGCCGCCAGCGCCGTTCGCCGTCGCCGACGGCAGGACGGCCCAGTAGTACCTGGTCGTCTCGTCCGGGTAGGAGACGGGCGCCCGCGGCGTGCGCGGTGCATAGGCGTTGCCGTGCACGTAGGCGTAGTCGATGACGTTGGTCAACGCCGCGTCCTGGGCAACGATGACGAAGTATCCAGACGCGTTCGGGTCGGCGGCCCACGTGAAGTACGGCGTGCGGGCAACGGTGCTCGATGGCGCCGGCAGCAGGTAGGTGGCTGCGACGGGGTAGTCGACGACGCACGAGACCGAACAGGTCGGGTAGCCGGTGAAGTGAAACGAGACCGTCGCCGAGGGCGCGTTCCAGCCCCCGTCGAGCTCGGTCCACGCACCGTACACCGGCGCCTTCACGCCGCCGCCGTCAACCGAGTCGGCCGAGTACGGGCGCACGCGAACGCAGTAGTGGTGCCCCAGGACCATCTGAACGATGCCGTCGAAGCTGAGCGTCGCGTTGTTCGGGAACGGGCCCTTCGTGTTCGCCGGCTTGATGCCGAGCGGTGTCCAGGCGTTCACCGCGACGATGTCGTCCCAGTACTCGCCAAGCACCGCGTTCGTACACACGGCGGAGAGCAGGGATGGCGGAGTCTGGTTGTCGTAGGTCATCTGCGCCAGGCGCACCTCGACCTCGTAGGCCGAGGCGCCAGGCATCGGATCCCAGGTGATGAGCGGCGAGCCAACGTCCGGCCTCGTGCCGGCGATCGTCGTCCCGCTCTGATCGACGAGCCGCAGGTGCGTGATCGGGTGCGCGGCCGACGTGTAGAACGACTTGAGGAAGGACAGGGGGTTGAGCGGATCGCCACCGTACGCGTTCCAGACGCCGTTGTTTCCTGCAGCGTCGATCCCGCGGACGTGCCAGTAGAACCGGTTGTTCGGCAGGTTGGCGATCGGCGACAGCTTCGTTCCCACGGTCGTGCGATCGAGGAAGATCGAGTCAGACAACGACTGCGAGGAACCGACCTGCACCTGGTAGCGCACCGCTCCGGGGATCGGGTCCCACGAGAACTGCGGGTCGACGACCGGAGGATCGACGTCGAACCCGGCAGGGTCGCGGAGGTTGAGGTACCTCGTCGCCGTCGTCGACGTCCAGTGCCAGGTGAACGAGTACACCGGCGAGGGGGTTCCCTCGCTCTTCTCCGCGTCGATCGGCACGACCTGCCAGTAGTAGGTCGCCCCAGGGGTCAGCGCCCCCGTGAACGTGTACTCGGCGGCGTCGGTCGCCTGGGAGAAGTTCGCGACGCCGTCAAGCGCCGTCAATCCCGCGTCAGAGCCAGCCTTCAGCCGGTAGCTCGCGGCGCCCGCGATCGGTGTCCAGCGTACCGTCGGAGCGGCGGGGTAGGTCAACGAGCCGGTGTCGGGTGGCGCGAGCGCGGCGATCACACCCGCGCTCGGCAGCGCCACGACGAAGGACGTGGCCGGTGACGACCAAGGCCCGAGAGCGCCGAGCTTCGTCGCAGCGCGCACGCGCCACCAGTAGTGTCCGTACGGCAGCGCCTTCGCGAGCGTGATCCAGGTGTTCGACGTCGAGAGCTCGCCACCCGCGACCGGCGCCGTGAAGTTCTCCGTCGACGAGACGCCGACGGCGTAGTGGTCGGCACCGGCGACGGGCGACCAGCCGAGCGCCGGCACCGAGGCGAAGGTCAACCCGTCATCGGGCGCCAGGGCGACCGGTGCCGCGAGCCCGGCCAGCGCCTGGGCGGGGAACATCAGAACGAGCGCGACGAGGACCGCGAGACGGAGCTTCACCTGTTCCGCATCGGCGGCGATGCCCGGATGTTCGTCCCCTGATCGGGTGATCCGACGCCGGCGATGGGCGAGAATGCACCGATGAGCGACGTGCGGATGATCGACGTCTCGGACAAGGCAGTGACCCGTCGGCGCGCCGAGGCCCGTGCACGGGTGCACACGACGGCGGAGGTGCTCAGCCGCCTCGAGACCGGCACGATGCCGAAGGGCGACGTGCTCGCGACCGCGCGGGTGGCGGGAATCATGGCGGCGAAGAACACGCCGCAGATCCTGCCGCTCTGCCATCCGTTGCTCCTCACCCACGTCGCCGTCGAGCTCACGCTCGACACGACGGCCGGCTGCGTGCACGTGCGAACGGTCGCTGAGACCACGCACCAGACGGGGGTGGAGATGGAGGCGCTCTGTGCCGCCGCCGCCGCGGCGCTCTGCGTCCACGACATGTGTAAGGGGATCGACGCGGAGATCGTGATCAACGACATCTGCCTCGTCGCGAAGACCGGCGGCAAGTCGGGAGACTGGCGCCGCACGCGATGAACGCTGCGGTGCTCACCGTCTCCGACGGGGTCTTTCACGGACACCGCGAGGACGCCTCCGGGGACACCCTCGAGGCGGACGTGACGGCGCTCGGCTTCGCCGTGACGATCCGAGCAACCGTCCCGGACGAGGCGGCGGAGATCGCCGACACGGTCGCGGGCTGGTGCGATGGCGACGGCGACATCGCCCTCGTGCTGGTCACCGGCGGCACCGGGTTCGCGCCGCGCGACGTCACGCCCGAGGCGCTCGGCGGCATCTACGACCGGCCGACACCGGGCCTCGATGAGGCGATGCGCGCCGCCTCGCTGCGCGTGAAGCCACACGGCATGCTCACGCGTGGACGCTCCGGCATCCGCCGCCAGACGCTCGTCGTGTCGTTCCCCGGCAGCCCACGCGCCTGTGCAGAGAACCTGGCGGTGATCGCACCCGTGCTCGACCACGCCCTGCGGCTCCTGCGCGAGGCGCCGACGGAGCACCTGTGATCGGCCGGCTGTCCTCGCTCGTGCGCTTCGAGCACACGCTCTTCGCGTTGCCGTACGCCTACGTCGGCGCGGTGCTCGCCGTGAACGGCTGGCCGGGCCTCGCGAACGTCGTCTGGATCACCGTCGCGATGGCCGGTGCGCGGTCGCTGGCGATGGCGATCAACCGCCTGGTCGACGCGGCGATCGATGCGCGCAACCCACGCACGGCCCGCCGCGAGATCCCCGCCGGGCTCCTGACGCGCACCCAGGTCGTCTGGTTCTGCGTCGCGTCGCTCGCGGCGTTCGCGGTCGCGGTGTCCCAGCTCGCGCCGGTCTGTCGGATCCTCGCGCCGATCCCCGTCGTCGCCTTCCTGGTGTACCCGTACCTGAAGCGCTTCACCGCCCTGTGCCACCTGTTCCTCGGCGCCGTCGACGGCCTGGCGCCGGTCGGCGGCTGGGTTGCCGTCACCGGCACGCTCGATCGCGACGCGTGGCTGCTCGGCGGCGTCGTGTGCTTCTGGATCGCGGGCTTCGACGTCATCTACGCGACGATGGATCACGACCACGACCGCGAGGCAGGCATCCACTCGATCCCGGTGGCGTTCGGCATCGCCCGTGCGCTCACCGCCTGCCGCGCGTTCCACGCCCTCGCCGTCGGCCTGATCGTTCTCGTCGGGCTCGATCTCGGCCTGGGCCCGATCTACTGGGCTGGAGCCACCATCTGTGCGGTGCTGCTGGCCTACGAGAACGCGATCGTCAAGCCGCACGACCTTTCGCGGGTCAACGCGGCCTTCTTCAACGTGAACGCGATCCTCGCCGGCGTGTACCTCGCGGCGGTCGCCGGCGACGTCGCGCTCCGCGCCTGATGACCGAGGCGCCGACCGTCGCGCTGCGCGGGTGCTCCAAGCGGTTTGGCGAGCGGATCGCGCTGCGCCGCGTCACCCTCACCGTGCACCGAGGCGAGACGCTGGCGCTGCTCGGCCCGAACGGCTCCGGTAAGTCGACGCTGCTGCGCCTCGTCGCTGGGCTTTCCTGGCCGACCGCAGGCGACGTCGAGATCGACGGCGTGGCGGCGACGCGGCTCGCCAGGGCCTCGCGCGGCGCGCTCGGCTACCTCGGCCACCAGACCCAGGCGTGGCGGGGTCTGACCGCCCGCGAGAACCTCACGGTGATGGCAGACCTCCACCGTCTTGACGCCCCGGTCGTCGCCGCGGCGCTCGCAACGGTTGGGCTTGCAGACCGTGGCGAGGACCGGATCGACGGGTTCTCGCGCGGGATGCGCCAGCGCCTCGCGATCGCGCGGACGCTCCTCCACGACCCTACCCTGCTGCTCGCCGATGAGCCGACCACCGGCCTCGACACCGACGGGCTCGCCATGCTCGACGACGTGCTCGAGCGGCGACGCGGCGACGCCACGGTCCTCCTCGCGACCCACGACGAGGCGTTCGCCGCGCGCCACGCCGACCGCGTCGTGCGCCTCGCCGGCGGGGAGATCGTCGCGTGATCGGCGCCGCGCTCACCCTCGCGGGCAAGGATCTGCGCCTCGAGCTGCGCCGCCGCGAGGTCGTGCTCGGGATGGCCCAGTTCGTCATCGTCACGCTCGTGATCGCGCACTTTGCACTCGTCGCGGTCGGTGACCGCCAGCTGCCGAAGGCAGCAGCTGGCGTGCTCTGGATCGCCGTCCTGTTCACCGCGTTGCTGGCGCTCGGACGTGCGTTCGCGGCAGACCACGAGGATGGCGCGCTCGACGCGGTCCTGATCGCCCCGATCGACCGCGGCGCGATCTGGCTCGGCAAGGTGCTCGCACAGCTGACCTTCCTCGCCGCGATGGAGGTCGTCGCCGTGCCGGCGTTCTGGCTCTTCTTCTTCCAGACCAGCGGGCCCGACATCAGGGCGCTGCTCGCCGCACTCGTGCTCGCGAACGTCGGCATCGCCTCCGTCGGCGTCCTCGTGAGCGCCCTTGCCCAGGCCGGCCGAGCGCGGGACGTGCTGCTACCGGTGCTGCTGCTGCCGCTGCTCGTGCCGCTCGTGCTGGCCGCGGTCGTCGCCACCCTCGGCTCGTTTCCGGGCGGCGATGGCAGCGTCCGTGCGCTGGGCTTTCTCGCCCTCTTCGATACACTCTTCGTGCTCCTCGCCTGGGGCACGTACGAGCACCTCTCGGGAGATTGACGTGACGAAACGGGCGTTTCCGGGTGCGACGTGGATGGCGGTCTCGACGTTCGCGATCCCGCTCTCGATCGCGTTGATCTTCTGGTGGTTGCCGGACGACGCCGACCAGGGCTTCTCGCAGAAGATCTTCTACCTTCACGTGCCGATCGCGCTCACCACCTACGCGGCGTTCGCCTATGGCGCCTACGCAGCGGTGCGGTACCTGCGCAGCCGCGACGCCGTCTGGGACCTGCGGTCGTACGTCGGCATCCACGTCGGCACCATCTTCGGCACCTTGGTGCTGGTCACCGGGTCGCTCTGGGCGAAGGTCTCATGGGGCCTCTGGTGGAACTGGTCGGAGCGCCAGTTGAACGTCTTCCTCGTGCTTTTCCTGTACTACTGCGCGTACTTCATGTTGCGCTTCTCGATCGACGAGGGCGAGCGGCGCGCCACGTACTCCGCCGTCTACACGCTGCTCGGCATCGCGCTCGTCCCCCTCTCGTTCCTCGCCGTTCGCCTCCTCGGGTCGATCTTCCACCCCACGGTTTTCACGCACGAAGGCGCGCAGATGCCAGGCACCTTTCTCCTCGGGTTCCTCGTCGCGCTGGCCGGGATGCTGGCCCTCGCGGTCGCGATGGTGCAGCTCGAGCTGCGTGGCAAGCGAGCGGCGCTGCGCGTTCGAGAGCTTCGCCGCCGGCTCGTCGGGGATGACCTGTGAGCCTGCGAGACTCGGTCACCTACGTCGCTGCCGTGTACCTGATCGTCTGGGTCGCCGTGCTCGCCTACATGGGCCTGATCGGCGCGAAGGTTCGTCGTCTCGAGGTCGAGCTGACGCGGATCGAGGCGGCGCTGCCCGGCCGGGACGACCCCCCGGCCACGCCTGCCACTCCGCCCACCCCGACGTCGTGACGATCCGCGTCGGCACCCGCGCATCGCGGCTCGCGATGGCGCAGGCGACGCTCGCAGCCGACGGCCTTCGCGCCCTCGGTCAGACCGTCGCGATCGTGCCGCTATCGACGATCGGCGACCGCGACCGACGTTCGAGCTTCGCCGAGCTCGGTGGGCGCGGCATCTTCGCGAGCGAGATCGAGGGCGCGTTGTTGGCCGGCCGCATCGACGTCGCGGTGCACTCGGCGAAGGACCTGACCGACGTTGAGGGGGCTGGACTGGTGATCGCCGCCTGCCTCGAACGGGCCGACCCGCGAGACGCATGGTGTGGCCCGGCGTCATCGCTGGCGGCGGTTGCAGCCGGCGGTCGTGTCGGCACCGCCTCGCTGCGGCGCCGGTCGCAGCTTGGACGGCTGCGTGCAGACCTCGTCGTCGAAGGGCTGCGCGGCAACGTCGACACGCGACTTCGCAAGCGCACGGAGCGTCGGCTTGACGGCATCCTGCTCGCTGCCTGCGGCCTTGACCGGCTCGGGCTCGGCGCGGAGATCGGCTTCCGTTTCACCGTCGAGGAGATGGTGCCGGAGTCGGGACAGGGGATCATTGCGCTGCAGGTGCGGGCCGGTGAGGAGGGTCTCGTCGCCGGTCTCGACCACCCGACATCGTCGCTCGCCCTCGCCGCCGAGCGAGCCTGCACGCGGCGGCTGGCGGGCGGTTGCACCGTGCCGGTCGCCGCCCACGCCGCCTCGACAGACACCGGGTGGACGTTCCGCGGCTACGTCGGCTCTCCCGACGGCTCGACGGCGCTCGAGGAGGTGGCGACCGGCGCCGACCCCCTGACGCTCGCCGGCCTGGTGACAGAGCGGCTCCAGGCCCGCGGCGGATCGGCGCTCCTCGAGGCTGCTCGATGACGGTGTACCTCGTCGGCGCCGGCCCGGGCGATCCGCGACTGATCACGGTGCGCGGGCGCGAGCTGCTCGAGCGCGCCGACGTCGTGATCTACGACCGCCTCGCGGCGCCGGAGCTGGTGGCTCTTGCACCGGCGAGCGCCCTGCGGATCGACGCTGGAAAGCGCCCCGACCATCACGTGCTCCGTCAGGAGGCGACCAACGAGCTGCTCGTTGAGCATGGCCGCACCGGCGCGACCGTCGTGCGTCTGAAGGGCGGTGACCCGTTCGTCTTCGGACGCGGCTCCGAGGAGGCGCAGGCTCTGCGAGAGGCCGGGGTCGCCTACGAGGTGGTGCCGGGAATCACGTCTGCGATCGCCGTCCCCGCCTACGCCGGCATCCCCGTCACGCACCGCGGCCTCGCGACCCACTTCACCGTCGTCACGGGGCACGAGGATCCGGAGAAGGGCACCCGCGACGTCGACTGGGCCGCGCTCGCCGCTGCCGGCGGCACGCTGGTCCTGCTGATGGGTGTGCGCGGGCTGCCGGCGATCAGCCGTGCGCTCGTGGCCGGTGGGCGTGCGGCCGACACGCCAGCCGCCGTGATCGCGTCCGGGACGACGGCGCGCCAGCACGTCGTCTCGGGGACGCTCGGCACCATCGCAGCGCTCGCCGCGGACGTCGCGAACCCGGCGATCACCGTGGTCGGCGAGGTGGCCGCGCTCCGCGACGCGATCGCCTGGGCCGAGACGCGACCGCTGCACGGCGTGACGGTCGCCGTGACCCGCGCACGTCCACAGGCAAGCAAGCTCTCGGCGCACCTACGCGACCTCGGCGCGACCGTCCTCGAGACGTCGGCGATCCGCATCGAGACGATCGCCGACGTGAAGATCGACCCGACGTCCTACGAGCTCATCTGCGTCTCCAGCCCGAACACCCCTCGTCTCCTCGTCGACGCGATCGGTGGGGACGTGCGCCAGCTCGACCGTCACGTGACGGTCGCCGCGATCGGGCCCGGCACGGCGCGAGCGCTGCGCGAGGTGGGCATCGTCGCTGACGTCGTCGCCGAGACCGCGGTCGCCGAGGGCCTGCTCCGGTCGCTGCGCGAGCTCCGCGCGACACGGGCAACGGGGTGGAGGACCGCCCTCGTCGTCGGCGCCGAGGAGAGCCGCGAGACCCTCGCGGCCGGGCTCGCGGCGGTCGGCGTCGACACCGTCGAGCGCCTTGCGGTGTATCGAACGCTCGTGGAGCCGGCCTCTGCCGTCGAGCTCGCGGCGGCCGACCTGGTGACGTTCAGCTCGGCCTCAACGGTGCGCTCTGTCGTCGAGACGCTTGGCGACATGGCAACGACGCTCCGAGGCGTGTCGATCGGCCCGATCACCTCAGCCGAGGCCGCCGCGCGCGGCGTCACGATCGTGCGGGAGGCGGACACGCACGACCTCGCGGGACTGGCGGACGCCGTCGTCGCGGCGGCACGGGAGCTGCGCGGGAACCGGTAGCGGTCCTCGGGCGTCGTACTCGACGTCATGAACCACCAGGGAGGAACCGCCATGCGCGCCAGCTCGAGAATCCCCTTCGCCGTCCTCGGCGGAGCCGCATTGATCGCCGCCGTGCTCGCCCTGCGTCCGGGCGGCCCCGCGTCGACCGTCGCGACGCCGGAGCTCGCCCACGCGGCGACCGCGTCGAACGCTCCCGGCGCGCTCGTCCCCTTCCTGCGCTTCTCTGGCACCGGCACGATCACGGTGAAGCCCGCCACCGCCGTGATCATGGTCGGCGCGAACGGCGATGGTCATAGCTCGGCTGCCGCCCTCGCGAAGGCGATCAAGCGCCTCAGCGCTGTCCAGGATCGCCTGCTCGGGCTCGGCGTGGCGAAGGATGACATCACGACGACCGGCAACTCGACGTACGAGGACTGGCAGGTGAAGGGCTCCTGGCACGCCGAGCTCTCGATCACCGTCAAGGTGCGCAAGATCGCCGACGCCGGCAGCCTGCTGAGCGCGGCATCCGACGCCGGCGCCTCGAACGTGAGCGGCCCGAGCTACTCCGTCGCCGACACCCACGCCGCCTACGCCGAGGCCTTGCGCAAGGCGATCGAGGACGCGCGGAGCAAGGCCGAGGCCGCAGCCTCGCAGATGGGCGTGACCGTCACCGGCGTCGTCTCCGTCGACGACCAGAACCAGGGCCCGGTCATGCCGTACGGCGTGATGTACGACAAGGCAATGTCGGCTCCCGCGACCGGTGGCGCGCCGACCCCGCCGGTGCCGGTGAACCCGGGGACGCAGGACATCGCCGCCAGTGTGCTGGTCGTCTTCTCCTACGCGAAGTAGCTCCGCCACATCGGATGGGCCGGGCGTGCGCCTACAGCGCGCTCGGCCCATCTCGCGGTCCTACCAGCCTCCCGACGCGACGTGTCGGCGAAACAGCGCCGCGACACGCTCCGTGACCGGTCGGCCGTTCTCGCCCACCGGTCGACCGTCGATCGAGCGCACCGGCACGACCTCGGCGCCTGTGCCGGTGAGGAACAGCTCGTCGGCTGTCCAGGCGTCGGCGGGCGTGAGCAGCGTCTCCTCGACGACAAGGCCGTCTGCAAGCGCGAGACGCAGCACCAGGTCGCGCGTGATCCCGGCGAGCGCGCCGTGCCCCACCGACGGCGTCCGGATGCGGCCGTTGCTGACGAGGAACACGTTGTCGGCGGTGCACTCGGCGATCGCGCCCTGTCCGTTCAGCACCAGCGCCTCGTGTGCGCCCTGGCGTCGGGCCTCGATCGACGCGAGCACCGAGGTGAGATAGTTCAAGGTCTTGACCTGCGGCGGCAGCGCATCCGGGGCAGCCCGCCGCAGAGATGAGGTGACGAGGACGATGCCATCCCGGTAGGCATCAGGTGGGTACAGCGCCAGCGGTGCGGCGATGAGGATCACGGACGGACAAACGCAGGTGTGCGGAGACACTCCAAGGGCGCCCCTCCCGCGCGTGACGATCAGCCGGAGGTAGCCGTCCGCGAGCCCGGTACGGGCAACGGCCTCGCGGCACAGCGCCGCGAGCTCGCCGAGGGCGACGGGAAGGATCAGCGCGATTGCCCTCGCTGACGACGCGAGACGGTCGAGGTGGCGGTCGAGCAGGAACGGGCGGCCACGGTAGAAGCGGATACCCTCGAAGACGCCGTCTCCGTAGAGAAGGCCGTGGTCGAGAACCGAGATGCGGGCCTCGTCGCTCGTGCTCCAGACACCGTCGACGTACGCGAGCATGGCGTTCCTCCTAGTTACTATTACTTCGCTAGTTACTATACAGCGTTCGCCTTCCCCATACACTGCGTCGATGGTGAAGACACTGCACGGGACGGGCTGAGCCGCGTCCACCTATCCCGAAAGCTGTCCGGTCGCGGCGACGCTCGACGCCTTTGGTGATCGCTGGACGCTCCTGATCGTCCGCGACCTGCTGCGTGGGATCACGCGCTACGCCGACCTCCAGCGCTCCCTCCACCCGATCGCGCCGAACCTGCTCGCCGATCGGCTCCGACGCCTGGAGGACGCCGAGATCGTGACGCGCGAGGTCTACTCGGAACGTCCGCTCCGCGCCGAGTACCGTCTGACCCGGCGCGGCCACGGCCTGGCGCCGATCGTCATCACTCTCGGGCGGTTCGGGATCGACGAGCTCGGCCGTCCCGAGCCCGACTACCTGGCGGCCCACGTCGGTTGCGGCGGCCGCGTTCCGCCCGTCGCCTGGCGATGCCAGCGCTGCGGCGAGGCCGTCGACGCGAACGGGCTCGAGCTGCTCGCGCCCGGCGACATTCACTGACCGCCGTGCGATACTCGATCTGATGCGTGTCGCGGCACCTCTGGCCCTGTTCGCCGCCTTCCTCGCCGGCTGTGGAGACGTGTCGTTGCCGGCTCCGTCGACGACGGGCGGTGCGGCAACGTCCACGCCGACCGCCACGGGCCAGCCGCTGCCTCTCCCGCCCGCGAAGATGGTGCCTGGCGAGCCGTGGATCGCGTTCGAGGGCGTGACGAAGGCCGGGATCGGGATCCGGCTGATCCGACCAGACGGCGCCGACGAGCACGACCTGGCGCCGGACGTGCCGCTCCGCGACCAGGGCTGGCATGTCCATCCCGACTGGAGCCACGACGGCAACCGGCTCGCGTTCGGTGCTGACACCGACCCGACCGGCCGCGACGTGTGGATCGCGAACGCTGACGGAAGCGGCGTCGAGCGCGTGTTCGACTGCACTGCGCCCTGCGGCGAGGCTGATGATCCCGCGTGGTCGCCCGACGGCAAGGCGATCGCGTTTGCCTCGTATGACCTGAAAGGCAAGGCTGGCACGAACGGGCGGCTTCGTGTCGTCGATCTCGCTACACGCTCGGTGGTAACGCTGGTCAGCGAGACGCGCGCCGGCGACTTCATCCGCAGCCCACGGTGGTCGCCCGACGGCGCGTCGCTCGTGTTCGAGGTGCAACACAACGCGACCGCCGACCCGATCGGGACGCTGACCTCATCGACGATCACGATCGTCAACGTTCACACGAAGGCCCTGCGGGCGCTCCCAACGCCCGCGACGGCGACCTACCCGGACTGGGGTCCGAAGGGGGACCTGATCCTCTTCTCAACGAGCCCGTGGACCGCGTCGACCACCCGCGCGGCGAACCTCGCAACGATCAACGCCGACGGCACCGGCCTGCACCTGCTGACGCACCTCACGAACAAGCAGACACGCGCGACGCAGCCGCGCTGGTTGCCCGACGGCTCCGGGATCATCTTCACCGCCGTAGACGGCCCTGGCTACGGCCAGCCATCGATCGCCACCGTGAAGGCAGACGGCACCGGGATGGCATCGCCCATCGTCACCGGGAACACGTTCGGCACGCACAGCCGCATGCGCCCGACCCGGTAGCGGCCGTCCGTTCGCTGGTTGTGTGCCGCTCGCCTGCGTCAGGCGAGCTCGCCGCCTACTCGCCGTCGATCGCACCCGGTTCGGTCGGGCCGTTTCGACGCTCGAAGAGGTCGAGGTTCTCTGACAACGCTCGCGTGAGCGGAAACATCACGCCAGGAGGGATCCGGACCCTGGCGACGATCTTCACCGGCTCAGGGCCGTCGCCGGGACCGCCAGGGGGTCGCTTCAGCGACCCGAAGTCGAGCGTGAAACCGTGCTCGCTGTGCCAGACGTACACCATGTCGGAGTACACGCCGTCCTCGATCTCGACGGGCACCTCGACCACGAACCGCTGCTCGCCCTCGGGCGGACCTTGCTGATCGGCATCCATGACGTCAGGCTACAGGTCGCACCCGGTGGCAACGGCAGGCGCCTGGCAGACCTCACGCAAGCGCTGCGGCCGGGGGCTCGTGATCGTGGAGACGAACCGCGAGACGGGGACCGTCACGGGTTGTCGAGCGACAGGGCACACGCTCCCCACGGGCTACCACGGCTCGGCCGCGACGGAACGATCGGCGCTCTCCTCAGCTGTCCGAACCTCGACCGCCGTGGGTGGAACACGCCGATAGCCCTCGACGATCGCGCGTCGTGCCGGGGTCTGGTGTTCGCGCTCGAGCCACGTCTCCACGCCGCCGCCCGATCGTCCGGAACACGAAGCGTGATCGCAATCGTCATCCACCGGAGAGCGCAGCGTTGAGAGGTGGCGAGGGCCGGGCTTGAACCGGCGACACCGCGATTTTCAGTCGCGTGCTCTACCAACTGAGCTACCCCGCCACGCGCTTCCAGCGTACCATCGGACGTGCGTCGCGCGCGCATCAGGGCTTGAACCCTGCTACGGTTGGCGGTGGCATGACGTCCGAGACGCACGCGAGCGCGGGCCAACGCCCGCTCCTCCTGCTGATCACGCTCACGACCCTCGCGGTCGTGACGGTGGTTCGGCTAGGCCTGGCGCCAGCCCGACGCGATGGCGAGGCAACGCCGGTCGCGCTCGCCACGGCAATCGCCACGTGCGCGACGGTGACCAGCGCGGTCCGCTGCGCGCCACCCTTCCGCGCATGGCGGACGGCGCCGAAACGCCGGGCCGCCGCACGCCCGTACAGCGTGACGCTCGGCCGCTTTCAGACCTGACAGGTTGTTCGACCAACGGCGTGTGGCGCCCGCCCCACGTATCCGCGAACCCCTGGAGGCACCTCTTGCGCTACCGATTCCGACTCGTCACGCTGATCGCCCTCGTGCTGTCACTGACCGCAGCGAGCGCCGTTGCTGACCCGAAAGACAAGGTCGCAGCGAAACGCGCCGCGGCCGCGCGGGCGCATGCCGCGGCAGACGCCCTGCGCGCGCAGGTGGAGCCCGCCATCGAGGCCTACAACCGTGCAGCGGTGCAGCTTGGCGTCGTTCTCGCCCAGATGAAGGAGAACCGACGCGCGATCGGCGTCGTCAAGGCGAACATCGCCCGCAGCCAGGTGGATCTCGGGAAGAAGCTCGCCCGGCAGTATCGAAACGGCGACCCGGACGTGACCGCCGCGCTCCTCAGCGCGACCTCCCTCGACCAGATGCTCTCCCAGCTCGACATGATGAAGCGCTCGGAGTCACAGCTGGCGGGCCTGATCCGCTCGCTCCGTGACGACCAGCTCGCCCTCAAGCGCACGCAGAAGGCGCTCGCGAGGGCGCAGAAGCTCGCGAAGGACCTGACGGCCCGGCGGGCTGCCCAAGCGGCGTCGATCAGGTCGAGCCTCGCCACCGCGAACGCGCTGGAGGCTGGCTACCGCAGCGAGATCGGAGCCCTGCTCGCTGCGCAGTCACGGCTCGACGCGAAGCGCGCCCGCGACGCGCAGCGACGCCAGGCGGCGCTCGACGCGGCCGCGAACCGTGCCGTGAACAACGATCCTGGCCTCGGGGGGTCCGGCGGTTCCGGTGGTGGTCACATTCCCAAGCCACCCATTGACGGCAGGATCGCCTCGCGCGTCGTGGCGAAGGCCTACAGCTTCATCGGGATCCCGTACGTGTGGGGCGGCGCGAGCACGTCGGGCATGGACTGCTCGGGCCTGACGATGCTCGTCTACGCCTCGGTGGACATCTCCCTACCTCACTACACGGGCGATCAGTGGAATGTGGGTAGTCACGTGTCGCGTGGCGACCTCGCGCCAGGCGACCTCGTGTTCTTCGGCTCCGACCTGCACCACGTCGCTCTCTACATCGGCAGCGGGCAGATCATCGAGGCGCCGCACACCGGCCTCAACGTCCGCGTCGCCTCGCTCGGCGACCGCACCGACTACGTCGGCGCAGTGCGCCCGTACTGAACCTCGATCCGACCAGAACGAACCGGCACCCGCACGCTACGCTGCGTCCGTGCGCACGGCGGTGATCTCGGACATCCACGGGAACGTGGAGGCACTCGACGCGGTGCTCGCGGAGGCGTCGTTCGAGGGGTACGACGAGATCGTCTGTCTCGGCGACGTCGCGGTGCTCGGCCCATCTCCGGCCGCCTGCGTCGACCGGCTGCGCGCGCTCGGCGACCGGCTCCGCTGCGTCCGCGGGAACACCGACCGCTATCTGCTCGAGGGTCGGCAGGACGCCGAGACGGCGTGGACGGCCGCGCGGCTGGGCCCTGTGCGGCTCGCGTGGCTCGCGACGTTTGCAACCGACCACGTGATCACCAGCGCCGACGCCTTGTGCGTCCACGGCTCCCCGCGCAGCGACGAGGAGCGCCTCGACCCCGACATGCCGGCAGGTGTCGTCGAGGAGGCGCTCGACGGCGCTGCGCAGCGCATCGTCCTCCACGGTCATACCCACGTCCAGTACTGGGGCGTGCACGCTGCACGGCTCGTCGGGAACCCGGGATCGGTCGGCTTCCCGTGCGACGGCGAGCAGCGAGCAGCGTGGGCGATCGTCGAAGGAGACAGCGTCAACCTTCGCCGGACGCGCTACAGCGTCGGCGACACCATCAACGCCCTCGAGACGTCTGATAGCCCTGTTCGTGCCGGGGCGATCGCGCGCCTCATGACGGCGCGATAGGCCGCACCGGCGGGCGAGCCCTCCGAGCCAGGAGGCGCCAGGCGACGGCGCCCGTGACGAGACCACCGGCGATCGCGTACAGGGCGACGACGGCGGGCGCCTGCGTGTCGGTGCCAGCACCAAGACCGTGCAGCAACGCGAGGATCCAGACGACGTAGCCGACGTAGTGAAGGCCCCGCCAGCCCTTCGCGCTTAGCCTTCCGCGCCGCTTGAGCGCGAACGACGCCGGAAGGGCTGCGATCAGCCACGTCGCCGTCACCGCGGCGACCGCCGCCGGACGCGCCTGGACGTAGAAGAGCGCCGGCCAGTAGATCCCGTTCGCGTGGGTCTGTAGCACCGTGAGGATGTGGATCACCGTCGCCGTGAGGCCGATCGCCGCCAGGAACCGGTGCAGGTCGAACTCGGGCTTGACGGGCGCCGGAAGCGTCCGCGACGCAACGAGAACACCCCACGTGATTGACAGCGTGTACGCACCGAAAGCGACGAAGGCCGCGGCTCGGGTGAGATCGAACGCGATCACTGAGACGCACGGGCCTGCGCGACGGCGCGGTCGGCTGCCGCGATCGCTGCCTTCAGCGCCGTCGTGCGCAGCACCAGGTCGCGAACGCGCCCTTCGGCTTCAACCGCGAGAACCTGAACCTCAAGCCAGCGCACGTGCGACCGCTCGGCCGCCACGAGCGCCCGTCGCCCTTCCTCGGCCTCGGCGTGGACGCCGAGGGCCGTCGCACAGACGGCGACCATGACCGACCCGAGCGCTACGCAAAGGAACCGCTGCAGCCGGGTCACCGGCCGCCTCCACGATGGTGGTGTCGCCATCCGGGCCGTGTCCGGTCGGCCTTCGCCGACGCGGCGACACGCACACGCACGACCTTCACGATGCGCACGACGCGTACGACCCGCACGACCTTCACGGCACCTCGCAGATGGACGGAGCGACGGCGAGCCAGCACCGGCGGACGCCAGACAAGAAGGTCGCTGTCAGCGGCGGGCAAGACCGCGAGCACGTCGTCGCTCGGGAGCGGTGCCGGCATCTCGACGGAGATGACCCGGTGCGGCGGGTGGGTGAGACCGAGCGCGGCTCCCGCCACCGCGAGTGACGCGAGCGCGCCAGCGACGAGCACGACGAGGATAGGTTGGCGCACGGGCGACTCCTTCACGTGGGCTAGCGGTGTGATTGTCAAAATGGCATGGTCATTGGGTGTCTGGAGCGAGCGGGAGCGTTGCGCGTCGCGCAGGGGTTGCCGGGGCAAGCGCAAGCGGCGCGCGGCGTTCCCGCGAATCCGCAGCTGGCTGGCAGAGCCACCCGACGGGTGGCGGAGCCGGCAAGCGCAGGACGATCCAGGCAGCCGGATGACCACGCCATCTCACAATCAGACCACTAGCGGGCGCTGACGGCGAGACGGGCGATGCTCGAACGCACGAGCTGGTTGTAGGTCACGCGCAGCCGAGCTCGCCGGGCGCGCGAGGTCGCGACCGAGCGTTCGCCGCGCACCACCTGCTGCTTCCAAGCCTGTGCCACGGACTCGCGCGCGCCCTCCGCGCTCGCAGCCGGCGCATCGTGCACGATCACGGTGACGGCCAGCCCGCAGACGACGGCCGCGGTCGCTGTGAACCCACGAACGAACGTGCGTGGTGTGACAGAGAGAAGCTTCATACGGGACCCCCGCCCGGAGAGCGACGGCGCACGCAAACGCGCGGCCTGGTGCACCGTCTCGAAAATGCATGGCGGTTCGAGCGCTGCGGAGCGGCGTCTGAAACCCTCGCCCGACAGGTCGGGACGAGAGCTGGGCAAGCAATGCTTGCCCAGCGTGCGAGGTGATCTGGTATCCACCAGATCACCGAGTCTCCAGCTCGGTCACGTAGCGTGCGAGCGGGCGTGCTATCCAGCACGCCCGCGATCAGCAAGCTCCCTCGCTGTCGCTTGTCAGACGTGCTCCTCACGACGAACCACCAGGATGTACGGAACGGCACACTAGGACGGAAGAGGGCCGACCAGCAGATCCCTTGCGGAGCGCAGGTCGGGGAATTCAAAAGAATTCTACGGTTGCTGTTCGGTGCGTCGACGACGGATGTCGGCGAGCACCTCCCCGAGCCGGGCCTCGAGTCCATGATCAGTCGGCTGGTAGAACCTGCGCCCGGCAAGTGCGTCCGGCAGGTGCTCTTGCGTGGCAACGAAGCCGTCGTGAGCGTGCGGGTAGACGTATCCCTGTCCGCGTCCGAGCGCCTTCGCACCGCGATAGCTGGCGTCTCGCAGGTGCGCCGGCGGCGTGCGATTGCCGTGCCGGCGCACGTCAGCGAGGGCGGCGTCGATCGCCGCGTACGACGCGTTCGACTTCGGCGCGAGCGCGAGGTAGGTGACCCCCTGAGCGAGGTTGATCCGAGCCTCTGGGAGCCCAACGAACTCGACGGCGCGGCCGACAGCAACCGCGAGCTCGAGCGCCCGCGGATCGGCGTTACCGACGTCCTCGGAGGCGAACACGATCATCCGGCGGGCGATGAACCGCGGATCCTCCCCACCCGCGATCATCACAGCAAGCCAGTACACCGCGGCGTCTGGATCTGACCCGCGCATCGACTTGATGAAGGCCGAGGCGACGTCGTAGTGCGTGTCGCCGTCTCGGTCGAAGCGCACTGGCCGCTTCGCCGCAGCTTCGGCGACCTCGTCGGGCCCGATCGACGACCCGCGCGAACGAGCCGTTGCATGCGCAAGCTCGAGCATCGCGAGGGCCGCCCGGCCGTCACCACCGGACGCCGTTGCCAGTGCCTCGGCCATGCCCTCGTCGAGCTCCGCACCCAGGTCGGTCGCGCCGCGACCGACGAGCGCGGCGACGTCAGCGAGGTCGTGCGAGGCGAACTCGAAGAGCGCACAGCGGGAGAGAAGCGCCGAGTTGATCTCGAAGTACGGGTTCTCCGTCGTCGCGCCGATCAGGGTGATCAGTCCGCTCTCGACGACCGGCAAGAGCGCGTCCTGCTGCGCCTTGTTGAAGCGATGGATCTCGTCGAGGAAGAGGATCGTGCGCTGGCCGTGCGCCCCGAGCCGCTTCCGCGCCCGTTCGACGACCGCGAGCACGTCCGCCTTGCCGACCTGCACGGCCGAGAGCTCCTCAAACGCGTTTCCGGTCGCCTGCGCGACGATTCGCGCCAGCGTCGTCTTCCCCGTGCCCGGCGGACCGTGGAAGATCGACGACGGCACGCGGTCCTCGGTGATCGCGCGATGCAGGACCGTCCCCGGTGCCACGAGGTGGGCCTGCCCGACGAACCCGTCGAGCGCGGTCGGGCGCACCCGGTCGGCGAGCGGCGCTGACCCGCGAAGCCAGTCCGCAGCCGCATCGTCGAAGAGGTCGGCCACGTCCAGGATTGTCGCACCCCACGACCCACCGCGGCCGTCGGTGTCCCACGATGTACGGTGTGCCCATGGCAGAGGCTCAGCAGGACCGGCTCCAGCTCGGTGGGATGGCGCTGCGCAACGGGTTGATGCTGCACGGCCCGACGCACTGGTCGGCCGCTATCCGCCTCGAGGACGGTCAGATCAAGGTCGCGTCTGGCCGTCATCGAAGGCTTTCCGGTCGAGGCGCCGTCCCGATCCTCCGCGGCGCGACGCGTCTCGCAGCAACGATGCTGACGCTGCCGCAGATGCGCCGCGCCCTGCCAGAGGCACGGCTCGCGTTCGAGACACCGACGATCGTCCTGACGGTGCTCGCCGGCGCCGCGCTCTCCGGCGGCGCGCGCCGGGCTCGCCTATCGCCAGGCACCGTGGAGGCGTTGAGCCAGGTCCTCGCGCTGCTCCCAGCGCTGGCAACGCTCCGCTCCGGCGCCGTGGCGCGCTACCACGGTGCCGAGCACAAGACGATCGCCGCCTACGAGGGGTCAGCGACGGCCGTCGACGCCCCGAAGGAACATGAGCGCTGTGGATCACACCTCGTCGTACCGATGATGGCGACCTCGCTCGTTGGCAACCTGATCGCGAGCCGCACCCGAGACCCGCGGCGGGCCCAGGCGACGCGTGCCGGCACGAGCGTCGCCGCCGCGGGGATCGCCGTGGAGGTGTTCGGCTGGATGACCCGGCACCGCGCGCACCCGATCGCTCGGGCTCTCCGCGTGCCAGGCACCCTGTTGCAGCAACGACTCGGGACGGAGGAACCGACCGCAGACGAGCTCGCGGTGGCGGCCGCGGCGCTGACGGCGCTCCTGCGAGTAGAGCGCGATGGCGCACGGACATAGCCATGCGCCTGGGCACGCGCGCGGCGCGCCCGACCGGGCAGGGGCACGGCGAGCGCTGACGCTGACGCTCGTGCTGACGACCGGGTTTGGCGTCGCCCAGGCGATCGGTGGCTACCTGCTCGGTTCGGTCGCGCTCGTCGCGGACAGCGGGCACAACCTCTCGGACGGCCTTGCCATCGGCCTCGCGCTCGTCGCCGCCCGGCTGGTCGGCCAGCGTGCCGGCGGTCGGCGCACCTTCGGCTGGGGACGGGTCGAGATCCTCGCGGCGCTCGTCAACGGACTGCTCTTGATCGCTCTCGCGGCCACGATTGCGGTGGCTGCGATCGGACGCTTGACGAGCCCGGCAACCGTTGGCGGTGCTGGCATGGCGGCGTTCGGGGTCGTCGGGATCGCCGCGAACGGCGCCGGCGTCGTCGCGATGCTCCGGGCCCGCGGCGCCGGCAACGATCTCAACCTCCGCGGCGCCCTGCTACACACCGCTGCAGACGTGCTGGCGAGCGCTGGCGTGGTCGTGGCCGGCCTTCTGCAGGTGAGCTTCGGCTGGAACGCGGCCGACCCGCTGGTCGCCCTCGCCGTCAGCGTCCTGATCGCTGCATCGTCGTGGAGCCTGGTCGCGGAGCCGGTCTCGATCCTCCTCGAACGGGCTCCCGAGGGCACGGACGTTGCGCTGATCGGCACCGTCCTCGCCGCCCTACCAGGCGTGCGCGAGGTCCACGATCTCCACGTCTGGACGATCACGACGGGGTTCGATGCGCTCAGCGTGCACCTCGTCGTGCGCCCGAGCACCGACCAGCACCAGCTCCTTCACCAGGCCGAGCAGGAGATCCGGTCAGCATTCGGTATCACGCATTCGACGATTCAGGTCGATATCGACCACCGCACACCTCTAACGATCCATCGGAAGGGGTGTCCGGGGGCACCAAAGCCCCGCACCACGCCGCTCGTTCCCCCTGACCAACGCTGATATCCCGACACGCTCAGCCACTCCATACGAGGCCCCATGACCGCCGTCGAAGAGCTGTCCATCAACACGATCCGCACCCTCGCGATGGATGGCGTCCAGAAGGCGAACGCCGGACACCCCGGAACAGCGATGGCGCTGGCTCCGGTCGCGTACCTCCTCTACGAGGAGCTGATGAAGCACGACCCGGGCGACCCGCACTGGCCGGACCGTGATCGCTTCGTGCTCTCGGCCGGCCATGCCTGCATCCTGCAGTACGCCGCCCTGCACCTCGCGGGCTACGACGTCACGATCGAGGACCTGCAGGGGTTCCGCCAGTGGGGCTCGAAGACCCCTGGCCATCCGGAGCTGCACGACACGCCAGGCGTGGAGGTCACGACAGGTCCGCTCGGGCAGGGTGTCGGCAACGGGATCGGGATGGCGCTGGCAGAGCGGATGCTCGCCGAGCGCTACAACCAGCCAGGTCACGAGATCGTCGACCACCACACCTGGGTGATCTGCTCGGACGGCGACCTGATGGAAGGCGTCTCTGCTGAGGCCTCATCGCTCGCCGGTCACCTCGGCCTCGGCCGTCTGACCTGCTTCTACGACGACAACCACATCTCGATCGAGGGCGACACCGCGGTGTCGTTCTCCGAGGACGTCGGCAAGCGCTACGAGGCCTACGGCTGGCACGTGCAGCGCTTCGACGATACCTGGACGCTCGACACGCTGCGCGCCGCGGTGGCCGCCGCGAGGGCCGACACGCGCCCGAGCATGATCATCGTACGCACCCACATCGGCTACGGATCGCCGAACAAGCAGGACACCGGCAGCGCGCACGGCGAGCCGCTCGGCGCCGAGGAGATCGTGCTCACGAAGCGCGTCTACGGCTGGCCCGAGGACGCGCACTTCCTCGTGCCGGACGAGGTCCGCGAGCACTGCGATCGACGCGTCGCCGGCGGCGTGGCCTCCGCGAGCTGGCGAGACCGGCTCGCCGCCTACGCCGCGGCTCATCCCGACCTGCACGGTGAGCTCACCCGGGTGCTTGCCGGCGAGCTGCCCGCGGGCTGGCAGGACGCGCTGCCAACGTTCGAGCCTGGCACCTCGATCGCGACCCGCGCCTCGAGCGGCACGACGATCCAGGCGCTCGCCGACGCGATCCCCGAGCTCGTCGGTGGCTCCGCTGATCTGGCGCCGTC
This sequence comes from Actinomycetes bacterium, assembly GCA_025360225.1. Taxonomy (GTDB): domain Bacteria; phylum Actinomycetota; class Thermoleophilia; order Gaiellales; family F1-60-MAGs149; genus JANYCN01. Next base: position 83,635 of record JANYCN010000042.1, read on the forward strand.
GAACAACACGAACATGAAGAAGTACGGCTCGGTCTCGCGCGACACGTACGGGGGCCGCAACTTCCACTTCGGCATCCGCGAGCACGGCATGGGCGCGGTGCTGAACGGCATGGCCTGCCACGGTGGGTTCCGCACGTTCGGCGCGACCTTCATGATCTTCTCCGACTACATGCGCCCGACGGCCCGGCTCGCGGCGCTGATGAAGCTTCCCGTGATCTACGTCTGGACGCACGACTCCGTCTGGCTCGGTGAGGACGGCCCGACGCACCAGCCGGTCGAGCAGCTGATGTCGCTGCGTCTGATCCCGAACCTCGTCGCGATGCGGCCCGCCGACGCGAACGAGACCGCGGAGTCGTGGCGGGTCGCGCTCGAGCGCACCGACGGGCCAACCGCGCTTCTGCTCACCCGTCAGGGCCTCCCGACCCTCGACCGAACGACCCACGGCGCCGCCGACGGCACGCGCCGCGGCGCGTACATCCTCGCCGAGGCCAGCGGGGCACTCGACGCGATCGTTGTCGCCTCGGGCTCCGAGGTGCACGACGCGCTCGCCGCCCGCGAGACGCTTCAGGCGGCAGGGATCGGCGTACGCGTCGTGTCGATGCCATCGTGGGACCTGTTCGAGGAGCAAGATCCGGCCTACCAGCGCGAGGTGATCCCGACCGGTCCTGCCCGCGTCTCGATCGAGGCCGGGGCGACGTTCGGCTGGAGCCGTTGGATCGGCGAGAACGGACGCGCGATCGGCATCGATCGCTTCGGTATCTCCGCCCCAGGAAAGCAGGTCGCGCGCGCTCTCGGGATCTCCGCCGACGCGGTCGTCGCCGCCGTCCACGAGCTGGTTGGGCGCTAGCGATGTCCGGGGTCGAGGAGCTCGTCGCGCGCGACGCCGTCCGCAAGCTCTACGCAGCCGACGGTTCGCTGTGGACGGAGGACCCGGAGCTCGCGGCGGAGATCGCACGCTGGACGGGGTGGCTGCCCGTCGTCGGCGAGATGCGGCGGGAGGCGGCCGCGATCGAGGCGTGGGCAGGCGAGACGATGACGCGCTTCGAGCGGGTCGTCCTGTGTGGCATGGGTGGCTCGAGCCTGGCACCGCTCGTGTTCGGTGAGGTCCTCGGCGGACCGCTCGTGATCCTCGACACGACCGACCCGGACGCCGTGAACGCGATTCCCGTCGACGGCTCGCTGTTCGTGATCGCCTCGAAGTCCGGCTCGACGCTCGAGCCGGAGATCATGGAGGAGCACTTCTGGGGCGCAACCGGCGGGGACGGGTCGCGCTTCGTCGCGATCACCGACCCAGGATCGAAGCTCGCCGCTCGCGCTGCAGAGCGCGGGTTCCTGCGGACGTTCCTCAACCGGCCCGACATCGGTGGACGCTTCTCGGCCCTGTCGTTCTTCGGCCTCGTACCAGCCGCGCTCGCCGGGATCGCGATCACGCCGGTCCTCGACCGCGCCCTCGCCGTCGTCGAACGCTCCGGCCCCGGCGCGAGCCCGTCGGAGAACGTGCCGCTGCAGCTTGGCGCGATCCTCGGCGAGCAGGTCAAGGCCGGGCGCGACAAGCTCACGATCGTCGCCTCACCGAGCCTTGGGCCGGTCGGGCTCTGGCTCGAACAGCTGCTCGCAGAGTCGACCGGCAAGCTCGGTACCGGTGTCGTGCCGCTCGCCGACGAGGCGCTCGGGCCGCCGGAGGTCTACGGACCAGACCGCGCCTTCGCGTACCTGCGCACCGACGCGACACACGACGCGGCGATCGCGGCGATCGCGGAGGCCGGCTTCCCGGTGACGACGTTCACCCTCGACGACCCAACGGCGATCGGCGAGCAGATGATCATCTGGGAGCTCGCGACGGCGTACTGCGGCGCAGTGCTCGGCATCAACCCGTTCGACCAGCCGAACGTGCAGGCCGCGAAGGACCTCACCGTCGCGTCGCTGCGAGCGTTCGAGGCCGCGGGCACCCTGGACGACGTCGACCCGGGGAGCGTCGCCGACGCGCTCGCGACGGCCGTGAGCGGTAAGAGCTTCGTGGTGATCCAGGCGTACACGACGCCGGACGCCGCCTCCGAGGCAGCGCTCCAGGAGGTGCGCGGCGAGATCCGTGACGCGCTGAAGGTCGCGACGGCGCTCGGCTTCGGCCCCCGTTACCTGCACTCAACCGGCCAGCTCCACAAGGGCGGGCCACGCACCGGCATCTACCTCCAGGTGATCGCCGACTCGACGAGCGACGCTGACATCCCCGGGCGGCCGTGGGGCTTTCGTACCGTCATCGAGGCGCAGAGCCGTGGTGACGCGGGCGCCTTGCGGGAGACCGGCCAGGTCGTCGCCCGTGTGCCTCTCTCGGCGTTCGCAGACACCGTCCGCGCGGCCCTCGCGGGGAAGGGCTAGGCAATGGACACGAACCCGCTCCGCGACACGTTTCGCATGCACCGGGTGCCAGGCCCGTGCGCCGTCGTTATCTTCGGCGGCCTCGGCGACCTGGCCGGACGGAAGCTGGTGCCGGCGCTCTACAACCTGTACCTGCGCCGGCTGTTGCCCGCAGGCTTCGCGATGGTCGGCGTCGGCCGGCGCGACGCCACCGACACCGAGTACCGGGCGGAGATGCGCGAGCGGTGCGCCAGGTTCTCCCGCACGCCGGTCACAGACGCCGAGTGGGAGGGCTTCGAGGAGCTCCTGCACTGGGTCGGCGGCACGTTCGACGCGACCGAGACGTACACGACGTTGGCGCGCCGTCTCGAGGAGATCGGCGTGGCGCGCGGCACCGCCGGCAACGTCATGTTCTACCTCTCCGTGCCGCCGTCGCAGTTCCCGGTGATCGTCGACGGCCTCGGCGACTCGGGCCTCGCGCGCGAGGAGCCCGGCCGGTTCCGCCGAGCCGTGATCGAGAAGCCCTTCGGCCACGACCTGCCGTCGTCCGCGGCGCTTGACGCCGAGGTGCACCGGGCGTTCAAGGAGTCGCAGGTCTTCCGGATCGACCACTACCTCGGGAAGGAGACCGTTCAGAACATCCTCGTGTTCCGCTTCGCGAACGGGATCTTCGAGCCGGTCTGGAACCGCAACTTCATCGACCACGTGCAGATCACCGTCTCCGAGTCGATCGGCGTGGAGGGACGCGGTAAGTTCTACGAGGAGGCCGGGGCGCTGCGCGACATCGTGCAGAACCACATGCTCCAGGTCCTCTCCTTCGTCGCGATGGAGCCGCCGTCATCCTTCGACGCCGAGGCCGTCCGCGACGAGCGCGGCAAGGCGCTCGCGTCCTGCCGGCCACTCCTGCCATCCGACGTCGTGCGCGGTCAGTACTCCGCCGGCTTCTCCGACGGCGACGCTGCGAAGGGGTATCGCAACGAGGACGGCGTCGCGCCCGGATCAGACGTCGAGACGTACATCGCAGCCCGCCTGATGATCGACAACTGGCGCTGGGCAGACACGCCCTTCTACCTGCGCACGGGAAAGCGCCTGCCGAAACGCGTGACCGAGGTCGCGATCCAGTTCAAGCGCGTGCCGCACCTGCCGTTCAGCTACGCCGCTGCCGAGCAGCTCGAGCCAAACGTCCTCGTGCTGCGGATCCAACCGAACGAGGGGATCTCGCTGCGGTTCGGTGCGAAGGTTCCCTCCGAGCGCGTTCAGATCCGCACCGTGAACATGGACTTCCAGTACGACACCGCGTTCTCGGCAGCACCGGCGGAGGCGTACGAGACGCTGCTCCTCGACGCGATGCGCGGTGACGGCACGAACTTCCCGCGCCAGGACGCCGTGAACCAGAGCTGGCGGATCGTCGAACCCTTGCAGGAGAGCTGGACGCGTCTTGGCGGCGGTCCCCACCTCTACGAGGCCGGATCGTGGGGGCCTGAGGCCGCCGACGAGCTGCTCGCCCGCGACCGCCGCCGGTGGCGACGACCGTGAGGCACGCGTGACGACGCCGGCAGCGATCGAGCGCGAGCTCGCAGAGCTGCGCGGAAAGACGGCCGGTGACCACGCCGGAACGCGGACGCACATCGTCGACCTCGTTGCCTACGCAGACGACCCGGCGATCGCGACGGAGCTCGGCGAGGTCGTTGCAATGATGCGACACCACCGGCCGAGCCGTGCGCTGATCGCTAGCGGTGCACCGGGCGACGTCACCGCAGAACCTGCCGTCTTCTGCTCACCCATGCAGGAGGGCGGCGCGATCGTTTGTTGCGAGATCGTCCGACTGACGGGCCCGCCGGCCGGTGACGCGCTGACGAGCATGATTGCGAGCCTGCTCCTCCCCGACCTGCCGGTGTTCCTGCTCTGGCTGTCGCCGCCGCCGCTCGACCGCCCGACGTTCCACAACCTCGCCGCGCTCGCGACGCGCCTCGTGACGGACTCGACACGCTTCCCGACGACCCTCGACGTGCTCGGCAGCGTCGCGCGGCAAGAGCACCTCGTCGTCACCGACCTCGCCTGGACGAAGATCACGGGCTGGCGCGAGGTGGTCGCGACGATCTTCGATGACGCCGAGCACGCGGCGCTCCTCCCGTCGCTCGAGCACGTCGCGATCCAGCACGTCGCCGGGTCCGACGCGCAGGCGCGGCTTCTCGTTGGCTGGCTGGCGACCGCCAGCCGCGCGACGCCGACGACGTCGATCGAGGCCGTCACGCACGAGGACATGCGCCCCGGCTCGCTCGTCCGCGTCGAGCTGACGTGTGGCGGACATCGCTTCATCGTCGACCGACCGAGCGAGGGGATGGCGACGATCGACGTACCAGGCCGCCCGATCCGGCGAGCAGCGCTGCGCGTGCCGCCGTTCGGGACGCTGGTCGGGGAGGAGCTCGAGTTCCTCGCCCCGGACCGGGCGTTCGAGGCTGCCCTCGAACGCCTCCCGCCGGGCGCGCGGTAGGATTCGCGGCGATGCCCGAGACGATCCGTTTCGCGGTCTACGCGACGCCCGAGCTGGCGATCCGCGCCGCCGCCGACCTGTTCACGGCGCGCGCACCAGGCTCGGTCGCCCTCGCTGGTGGGTCAACGCCGAAAGAGCTGTACGGGTTGCTCGCGTCCGAGGACTACCGCGACCGGACGGACTGGGACGCGCTCGAGGTGTTCTTCGGCGACGAGCGCGCGGTGCCGCCGAACCATCCCGACTCGAACTACGGCATGGCGCGGAAGGCGTTGCTCGACCTGGTCGGCGTCGACCCCGACCTCGTGCATCGCATGGAAGCGGACGCGAGCGATCTCGAGGCTGCGGCCGACCGTTACGCACAGCTCCTGCCACCACGGCTCGACCTGGTGCTGCTAGGGATGGGCCCGGACGGCCACACCGCCTCGCTGTTCCCCGCGGACGGTGCGTTGAGCGAGCAGGAGCGACGCTGCGTTCCCGCTACCGCTGCGAATGGCTCGCGCAGGCTAACCATGACCCTGCCGACCCTGAACGCCGCGCGCCACGTGATGTTCCTCGCCCTCGGCGAGTCGAAACACGAGATGCTCACCCGCGTCCGCGCCGGGGACTCGCTCCCCGCTGGCCAGGTGTTGCCAACGGACGGGGACGTCACCTGGATCGTCGACGCCGCGGCGTACGGCACCAGCATCTAGCCTAGCCTAGTGGTCTGATTGTGAGATGGCGTGGTCATCCGACTGCCTGGATCGTCCTGCGCTTGTCGGCTCTGCCACCCGTCGGGTGGCTCCGCCAGCAAGCTGCGAAGCTCGCGCGCCACTTGCACTTAGCGTGTCAAGGCCTTCGCCTTGACACGCGTGCGAGCGGGCGTGCTATCCAGCACGCCCGCGATCAGCAACCCCTTGCGCGACGCGCAACGCTCCCGCTCGCTCCAGACACCCAATGACGATGCCATTTGACAATCACACCACTAGCTGGAGGCCCGTCGACTCCGGGACGAGGACGTGAACGTCCGCCTCCGGTGCCTCACGCGTCACGCAGCCGGCGGTCCGTTCGGCGTCCTCGGTACGACACCAGACGAGCACTGACGGCCCGGCGCCGGAGAGGGTGACCCCGAGCGCGCCGATCCGGTCGGCGCACGCCTCAAGGCGCGCGAAGGTCGGCACCAGGTGCGCGCGCGCGTCCTGATGGAGCCGGTCGCTGAGCGCCGGCACGAGGTCCTCCAGCACCCCCGTGTGCAACGCCGAGACGAGGAGAGCGACGCGCTGCACGTTGTGGATGGCGTCCTCGCGTGAGGCGTGCGTTGCGAGCGCCGCGCGTGCCGCCGCCGTCGAGAGGCGTTCCGGCGGCACCGCGAGCACGAAGGACAGCCCGGCGGGTGGGGCGATGCGACGGACGATCGGCGGGTCGGTGGCGGCGATCGTGAACCCGCCATGGACCGCCGCCGCGACGTTGTCGGGGTGCCCCTCGATGGTGATCGCCTCCGCGCAGACGGCCGCGGCGTCCGCCGGAACGCCGGCTAACGCGCTGCGCGCCGCCAGCCCAGCGACGATCGCAGCGGCGGACGAGCCGCAGCCCGCAGACAACGGCAGCTCGTTATCGATCGTCACCAAGAGCCCGGCGCCATCCCCGCCGGCGAGCATCGTGCGGACGACCAGGTTCGTCGCATCCGCCGGGAGCGCTTCCGCGCCGATGCCCCGCAGCGTCACCGCGAGCGGCCCCGGACGTCGTTCGACGGTCACACGCAGGCGGAGCGGCAGCGCGACGGCGAGGCAGTCGAAGCCTGGGCCGAGGTTCGCCGAGGAGCCGGGGACGGACACGGTGAACGACGAGGGAAGGAGGCTCACTTGACACACCGTACCGAGGCTGGCGCGAAGGTGCCTTCACGTGTACGCTCTCACGCAGCACACACGTCGGGTATCCGGAGGTGGAACGTGAGATCATCGATCAGGATCACGGTCAACGGAGTCGAGCACGACCTCGAGGTCGAGCCCCGGCGGCTCCTCGTCCACGCGCTCCGCGAGGACCTCGGGCTCACGGGGACGCACGTGGGCTGTGACACGTCGTCGTGTGGAGCCTGCACGGTGCACCTCGACGGCGATGCGGTGCTCTCCTGCACCATGCTCGCCGTCCAGGCAAACGGTCGGTCGATAACGACCGTCGAGGGCCTGGCGACCGCTGGCGGCCTGCACCCGATCCAGACGGCCTTCCACGAGCGCCACGCGCTGCAGTGCGGCTTCTGTACGCCAGGGATGCTGATGGCCGGCGCCGCGCTGATCGAGGGGAACCCGGAGATCACCGAGGCCGAGGTGCGACAGGGGCTCGAGGGAAACCTCTGTCGCTGCACCGGCTATCAGAACATCGTCGACGCCGTGCTCGTGGCGGCCCGAGAGACGGCGAGGGCCTGACATGGCAACGATCGAGCACCGACCCGCCTCGGGCGGCATCGGCGAGAGCGTCCTGCGCAAGGAGGACGCGAAGCTGATCGTCGGCCAAGGACGATTCGTCGACGACCTCGTGCTGCCCGGAATGCTGCACGCGGCGTTCGCACGCTCGCCGTTCGGGCACGCGCGGATCACCGGCGTTGACCGGTCAGCAGCGCTCGCGCTGCCCGGCGTGGCGGCCGTCCTGACGGCCGACGAGCTCGGGATCGCCGGTGGCGTCCCGTGCGCCTCGAACCCCACGGGCGATACCCGCCAACCGCGACAGCCGTTGCTCGCCGAAGGGATCGTCCGCTACTGCGGTGAGCCGGTCGTGATGGTGATCGCGACCAACCGCTACACCGCCCGCGACGCCGCCGACGCCATCGTCATCGACTACGAGCCGCTTCCCGCGGTCGTTGACGGTCGCAAGGCGCTCGCGCCGGACGCGCCGCTCGTGCACGGGCAGTACCCCGACAACCTCTGCTGCACGCTGCGCCACGAGACGGACGGCTTCGAGGAGGCCTTCGCCGCTGCGCCACACGTCGTCCGCTCGGCGAACTTCAACCAGCGGATCACGCCGGTCTCGATGGAGACGCGCGGCGTCGTCGCCGACTGGGTGCGCGCGTCCGGCGAGGTCACCCTCTACACCTCGACGCAGGTGCCGCACTTCGTCCGCACGTTCGTCGCTGTGATCAACGAGACGTCCGAGTCGAAGGTGCGCGTCGTCACGCCCGACGTCGGCGGCGGGTTCGGCGCGAAGCTGAACACCTACCGCGAGGAGTATCTCGCGTGCGCGGCGTCGAAGATCGTCGGCGCGCCGGTGAAGTGGATCGAGGACCGTTCCGAGTCGCACAACGCGACGATCCATGGTCGCGACCAGCACCAGCAGTACGAGGCAGCGGTCGAGGCGGACGGCAAGATCCGCGCGCTGCGCTTCCGCGCCGTCCAGAACAACGGCGCGTACCTCCAGCTCCTCACGCCCTCGATCTCGCACCTCACGGTGTTCATGGTTCCCGGCCCGTACGCGATCGAGAACATCTCGATCGAGGTGCGCCAGGCGTTCACGAACACGACGCCGACGGACGCCTACCGCGGCGCCGGCCGGCCCGAGGCAACCCACGGGCTGGAACGGCTCGTCGATGAGATCGCAGACGAGCTCGGGCTCGACCCGGCAGACGTGCGAAGGCGCAACTTCATCGAGGAGTTCCCGTACACCACGTCGGTTGGCCTCTCCTACGACTCCGGAGACTACGGCACGGCGCTTGATCGGGCCCTCGAGCTCGCCTGCTACGACACGTTCGAGGAGCGACGCGCCGAGGCGCGGGGGCGCGGACGCTACCGCGGCATCGGCCTGTCGAGCTACGTCGAGGTGTGCGGGCTGGCGCCGTCCGCGGTGACGAAGGCGATCGGCATCTCCGCTCCCGGCTGGGAGTCGTCAACGGTGCGGATGCACCCGTTCGGCAAGGTGACGGTGATCACCGGCTCCTCACCACACGGGCAGGGGCACGCGACGAGCTGGTCACAGATCGTCGCCACCGAGCTCGGCGTCCCGTTCGACGACGTCGAGGTGATCCACGGCGACACCGCCTTTGCGCCGTACGGGCTCGGCACCTACGGCTCGCGCTCCCTCGCTGTGGCGGGTGCCGCGCTGTACCGCTCGGTGCAGAAGGTGAAGGAGAAGGGCCGCGCGATCGCCGCCCACGAGCTCGAGTGCTCGGTCGACGACCTCGAGTGGGCCGACGGACGCTGGTCGGTGAAGGGCTCGCCGGAACGCGGCGCCACGATCCAAGGTCTGGCAACGTCGGCGTGGGTCGCGGCGAACCTGCCACCGGGCCTGGAGCCCGGGATGGAGGCGACGACGTTCCATGACCCGCCGAACTTCACCTTCCCGTTCGGGACGCACGTCTGTGAGGTCGAGATCGACCCGGAGACCGGTCGCGTCGAGGTCGTCGGCTACGTCGCGGTGGACGATTGCGGCAACGTCATCAACCCGATGATCGTCGAGGGGCAGGTGCACGGCGGCGTGATCCAGTCGATCGCGCAGGCGATCTTCGAGGAGACGGTGTACGCCGAGGACGGTCAGCTCCGCACCCCGACGCTCGTCGAGTACCAGGTGCCCTCGGCCGCCGACCTGCCGAGGATCACCTCCGACCGCACGGTGACGCCATCGCCCGTCAACCCGCTCGGCACGAAGGGCATCGGCGAGGCCGGCACCATCGCGGCCTGCCCAGCGGTCGTGAACGCCGCCGTCGACGCGCTCTCCGTCCTCGGTATCAGGCACCTCGAGATGCCGATGCAGCCCCACCGCGTGTGGGAAGCGATCCGCAACGCCAACCCGACGGGAGCGGCCCGATGATCCCGACCAAGACCGCCTACACGCGACCCGAGAGCATCGAGGAGGCGCTCGCGACGCTCGCCGACGGCGCCCGCCCGATCGCTGGCGGGATGTCCCTGATCCCGATGATGAAGCTGCGGCTGGCAAGCCCGGCCTCGCTCGTCGACCTGAGCGGACTCGCCGAGCTCACCGGCATCGCCATGGACGGCAGCGACCTCGTGATCGGCGCGATGACCCGGCACCGGGAGGTCGCTGGCTCCGCTCTGGTACGTGCTCAGGCAGGCGCCCTCGCGGACGCTGCCGCCGGCATCGGCAGTCCGGCGGTGCGCAACCGCGGCACGATCGGCGGCTCGCTCGCGCAGTCGGATCCTCACGGCGACCTGCCGGCGGTCCTGCTCGCGCTCGGTGGGTCGGTCGAGGTGCGGGGGGCATCAGGATCGCGCACGATCGCCGCCGCCGACCTCGCGGTCGGGTTTCTCACCACAACGCTGGCTGCCGACGAGATGATCGTCGCCGTCCGCCTTCCCGGCGGTGCCGGACGGTCGGCGTACGCGAAGTTCCACCGCCGCGCCATCGACTGGTCGATCGTCGGCGCCGCGGCCGTGATTCGCGGCACGACGACGACCGTCGCGCTCACAGGGATGGCGGCGGTGGCCGTCAGGGCCACCGGGTTCGAGGTGATCGTGAACGCAGGTGGATCGCTCGAGGAGGCAGCACGCCACGCCGGCGACGGCACGCGTCCAGCCGAGGGCCTCGACGGATCGGCCGAGTACAAGCGCCACCTGGCCGGCGTCCTCGCGCGCCGCGCGACCGAGGCGGCGCTGGCCCGATAGTCTGCGCCGGAACCCGAGGAAGGAAGCAACCCGTGCTCGAAGGAAAGCTCGCGCTCGTCGCAGGCGTCGCTAACCGTCGCTCGATCGCCTGGGCGGTGGCCGAGGCGCTGCACGCGCAGGGGGTGAAGCTGGCGTTCACCTACCAGGGCGAGCGACTGGAGAAGACCGTGCGCGAGCTGGCAGCGAGCATCGGCTCAGACATCGTCGTGCCGTGCGACGTACGCTCGGACGCCGATCTCGACCGCGCGTTCGGCGAGATCGCGGGCGGGCTCGGCGGGCTCGACCTGCTCGTGCACTCAGTGGCGTTCGCCGCAGCCGGTGACCTCGAGGGACGGTTCATCGACACGACCAGGGAGAACTTCTGGCTCGCCGTCGACATCTCGGCGTACTCGTTGACAGCGATGGCCAAGCGCGCGGAGCCGCTGATGGCCGCCCGTGGCGGCGGCTCGATCGTGACGATGACCTACCTCGGCGGCGAGCGCGTCGTGCCACGCTACAACGTGATGGGCGTCGCCAAGGCCACCCTCGACGCGTCGATGCGCTACCTCGCCGCCGACCTCGGGCCGAGCAACATCCGCGTCAACGCCGTCTCCGCGGGACCGGTACGCACCCTCGCCGCACGATCGATCCCTGGGTTCGGATCGATGACCGACATCGTCGAGCAGCGCGCGCCGCTGAAGCGCAACATCGACGCGTCCGACGTCGCGCAGACCGCCGTCTACCTGCTCGACGCACCGAACGTCACCGGCACGATCGCCTACGTCGATGCCGGTTACCACGCCATGGGCATGTAGAGGAGCGAGCGATGCTGAAGGACTTCCGGGCGTTCCTGATGCAGGGGAACCTGATCACGATCGCCGTTGCGTTCATCATGGGCGCCGCCTTCGCCGACGTCACCAAGGCGTTCACCGCGGACCTCGTCGACCCGTTTCTCGCGATGTTCGGCGGCAAGCCGAACTTCAACGAGCTGACGTTCACGATCAACGGCGCGGTGTTCCACTACGGCGCGTTCATCACGGTCACGATCTCCTTCGTGATCACCGCGGCGGTCGTGTTCTTCCTGATCGTCAAGCCGGTCGCCGCCGCAACGGCGCGGCTCGCGAGGCCCGCAGAGACGGCCGCGCCCGCTGGCCCGTCGGACGAGGAACGCCGCCACCAGGAGCTGCTCGCCGCGCTCGGAAACGTCCGGGGCGGCTGAGCGTGCGGCTAACGGTGATCGGCTGCGCCTCGGCATCAGGCAACCCCGGCGAGGCGCAGTCCGGTTACCTTGTCGAGGAGCGGTCGACCGCGATCCTCCTCGACTGCGGCCCGGGGGTCCTCGAGCGGCTCCGGCTCCGTGAGACGATGCCCGAGGCGATCGTGCTCTCCCACCTGCACCCCGACCACGTCGGCGACCTGTACAGCGTCGTCTTCGCCGTCCAAGACGGCACCAGCACGTGGCGCCCCGCCGTGTACCTCCCGCCGGGCGGTCGCACGGTGCTCGACGAGATGCTGCGGGCGATCGAGCTACGCATCGGAATCCTCGACGCGTTCCTGTCGCTCCGCGAGTACCGGACAGCCAGCGCGCTCGCGATCGGTTCGCTGACGCTGACCTTTGCACGCACGGTGCACACCGCCCACTCCTACCTGATCCGAGTCGGCGGCGACGCCGCGAGCTTGGTCTACTCCGGCGACACGGCCCCATGCCCCGCTCTGGCGACGCACGCACGTGGGGCCGACCTGTTCCTGTGCGAGGCAACGATCGTCGAGGGCGGCGACGTGCCCGAGCGCCGGATCCACCTCACAGCGACCGAGGCCGCAACGACCGCTCGCGAGGCCATGGTCGGCGAGCTCGTGCTCACCCACATCGCTGCTGCCCAGCGTGACGCGCGGTTGGCCGAGGCGCGGGCGATCTTCGGCGCCACACGCCTCGCGCTGCCAGGTGAGACCTACGCCGTTCAGTCGCCGACGAGGCCGGCGACGAGCGACCGGTAGAGGCGGTAACCGAGGGCCTCGCAGAGCCGGTCGCGGGCGCTCGGACCGATCGCCGGCACCGTCAACGCCGCTACGTCGTGTACGGCGTGGAGGATCTTCCAGTCGGCGTGGTTGCCCGCTTCGCTCATGCCTGAAGGATCGGATCGCGCCAGGCCGGAACGCATCCCCCGGGTGGGGTTTGCCGACCGGTCGTCATCAGAACAGGCGCAATGCCGGCTCGACCTCGCCACGCAGCACCGCCGGGTCAAACGCGATGCACTCGACGTTGCGCGCCTCGGCGAGCACCCTCGCTTGTGGTGCGAAGTCTGGCGCAGCGACGATCGCCCGCACAGGGCGCAGGGACGGGTCGCGCTCAACCTGCTCGCGGTAGCGGATCACCTGTTCAACGGCGGCGGCGACCGCCCGTACTCGCTTGACCTCGACGAGCGTCACGAGGCCCGCTGCGTCCCGGCAGAACAGGTCGACGGGGCCGACGTCCGTGGGGCGCTCACGCTCGAGGAGGCGCAGGCCTGGTTCGATCACGTGCATCGCCTCGGCTAGCAGCGCCTGGATCTCCTTCTCGCGTCCCGCGCGCTCAAGCTCGGCGCCATCGGTGAGGGCAAACCGCGTGTCGGCGTGCACCTGCTCGACAAGAACCGTGAGCGACTCGCCGCTTGCCGGACGACGCACCCGGATCAGCTCACCGTCCTCCTCGACGACGGTCGGGCCGGGCATGTAGTTGATCGGCTTCGCACCCTTCAGCGCGTGCACGCAGACCGAGCCGTCGTCCTTGAAGAGGATCACCCGGTCGCCGGGCGCGAGGCGCGTCTCGAGGCGTCCGCTGTAGCCGATCTCGCACCGCGCGACGAGCACGCGCATCAGCTGGCCCCGGGGATCAGCCCGGTGAGCAGGATCTCGATACCGTCGACGTGCTCTCGCATCACGACGCGGGCCGCGTCCCGGTCGTGGCTCGCCAGCGCGGCGAGGAGCCGGTGATGCTGGGCGGAGGAGTTCGTTAACACCTCATCGGAGCGCGGCATGCCGTTCATGATCTCCGAGATCATCGCATGCACGTCCGTCACCGCGGCGACGACGCGGGTCGAGCCGGACAGCGCGGCGATCGCGATGTGCAGGCGCGCGTCGACCGCCCGATAAGCGGGGTAGTCGACAGCAGCGAAGCGCTCTGCATCGGCGACCAGCTCCGCAAGGCGGGCAAGGTCGGCGGGCGTCGCGCGCTCCGCCGCCAGCTCGGCCGCTCCCACCTCGAGGACCTTGCGAAAACGGAGGGTGTCGAGGACCTGGGGGCCGAGCTCGCGGAGCACGTCATGCGGATCGCGCGCCTCGAGCGCCGGCAACAGCTCGACAACGAAGGTGCCGCCGCCGCGGCCGCGGCGCGCCTCGAGGTAGCCCGCCTCGGCCAGCACCCGCAGGGCCTCGCGCACCGTCGAGCGCGAGAGCTCGAGCTGCAGCGCGAGGTCGCGCTCCGACGGCAGCCGTTGCCCCGGCCGAAGCAGGCCGATCTTGATCGCACGGCCGACGCGCTCGACCGTCTGCTCGAACGCGTTCGCCGTCCGTATCGGGGTGAAGATCGCCTCGGTGCCCGCCACCATGCGCGGCACACGGTAGTGGATCGGCCATCATGCCTGCGTGACCACTGAACTGACCGCCAACGTTCTCGCCGCGATCGACACCGGCGCGACGAGCGCCGACTTCGCCGCGATCCCGCTTCCCGCCACCTACCGCGGCGTCGCGCTGCACGCCGACGAGGCGGAGACGCTTGGCAGGCTGCCGCGCGACGAGAAGCGCCCGTCGCTCGCGATGCACCTCGACGACGTTCCCCTTCCCGACCTGGCGCCAGACGAGGCGCTGGTCGCGACGATGGCGTCGTCGATCAACTTCAACACCGTCTGGTCGGCGATCTTCGAGCCCGTGCCGAGCTTCGGCTTCCTCCGTCGTTACGGCAAGGTGCGCGGCGCTTGGGGCGCACGTCACGACAAGCCGTTCCACGTCGTCGGCTCGGACGCGGCCGGCGTGGTGCTGCGCGTCGGGTCAGCCGTCTCGAAGTGGAAGCCCGGCGACCGCGTCGTCGTCCATCCGAACGACGTCGCGCTCGAGGAGCCACAGGGCCACGACGACACGATCCTCGATCCGGACCAGCGCGTCTGGGGGTTCGAGTCGAACTACGGCGGCCTCGGCGAGGTGTGCCTCGCGAAGGCCGACCAGCTGATGCCGAAGGCCGAGCACCTGACCTGGGAGGAGGCAGCCTCGATGCCTCTCACGAACTGCACCGCCTACCGCATGCTCGTGAGCGACAACGGCGCGTGCATGAAGCAGGGCGATGTCGTGCTGATCTGGGGCGCGGGCGGCGGGCTCGGCGGTTTCGCGACGCAGTACGTGCTGAACGGCGGCGGGATCCCCGTCTGCGTCGTGTCGAGCGAGGCGAAGGCGCGGATCTGTCGCGAGATGGGCGCCGAGCTCGTGATCAACCGAGCCGAGCAGGGGTTCCAGTTCTGGGACGCCGAGACGGGCAAGCAGAACCCGAAGGAGCACCTGCGCCTCGGCAAGGCGATCCGTCAGCTGACCGGCGGCAAGGACGTCGACATCGTCTTCGAGCACCCCGGTCGGGACACCTTCGGTGCGTCGGTGTTCGTGACGCGGCGCGGCGGCAAGGTCGTGACGTGCGCCTCAACGACCGGCTTCACGCACGAGTTCGACAACCGCTACCTCTGGATGTTCGCAAAGTCGATCGTCGGATCGCACCTCGCGAACTACGCCGAGGCCTGGCGCGCGAACGAGCTGGTACGCGCCGGCAAGACGCACCCGATCCTCTCGAAGACGTACTCGCTCGACCAGGCCGGCCGAGCCGCTGACGACGTGTTCGAGAACGTCCACCTCGGCAAGGTCGGCGTGCTCTGCATGGCGCCGGAAGAGGGCCTCGGCGTGACGGACACCGAGCTGCGCGGGCAGCACCTGAACGCAATCAACCGGTTCCGCGCGTAGCTTCCGCCCGGGTGACCGAGGTTAGACCTCGGTCACCTCGGTGAGAAAACGGGTGTCGTTCAGACGCGTCAACATCACGCGACGGTTCCCGTGGCGGTCGCTGCGCACCCGCACGTCGGAGAGGCCCGCGTTCGCGACGTAGAAGTGGATCGCGTCCGGGGTGCCCCGGTCGAGCAGCACCAGGTGGCGGAGGATCGCCGTCGTCGTGCCGCCGTGCGAGACGACCAGCGGCTGACCGCCGCCGGCGATGACGTCCTCGATCGCCTCCGCCGTGCGGCGCCAGAACTCAACGACCGGCTCGCCGTCGTACCCGGCATCCTGCGGGTGCCAGATCTCGTCGTACGGCATCAGCTCGAACATCTCGGCGAGCGTGAACGGGGAGATCGCGCCCGACCCGAACTCGAGCAACCGATCGTCGAGGGCAACCTCCAGGCCAAGCGCCCGGCCACACGCCTCGGCCGTCTGGCGCGCACGGGTCGCGGAGGAGGCGACGATCCGGTCCGGCGGGCGGCGCATCGCGGCGATGTGAACGGCGAGCTCCTCCGCCTGGCGGAGCCCGATGTCGGTGAGCGGATCCTCCTTCGTCCACCGATGATCGGGGCCGCTCGTCGCGTGCCCGTGTCGTGCGAGAAGGATCCGTAGCTCGTCCACCGCCCCGGATCCTATAGGATCTGCCCCATGCGCCTCCGCCGATCCTGCCTCGCCGTCCCCGGATCGAGCCCGAAGATGCTCGAGAAGGCCCGCACGCTGCCGACCGACCAGGTGTTCCTCGACCTCGAGGACGCCGTCGCGCCGAACGAGAAGACCGACGCGACGCGTCAAAACATCGTCGACGCGTTGCGGCAGAGCTGGACCGCGCGAACGAAGGCGGTGCGGGTCAACGGCGTCGCGACGCGCTGGTGCTGGCGCGACGTCACCTACGTCGTCAGCGGGGCGCGCGAGCACCTCGACGCGATCATGATCCCAAAGGTCCACGACGCCTCGCACGTGCACTTCGTCGACCACCTGCTGACCCAGCTCGAGCTCGACCTTGGCCTGGAGATGGGGCGCATCGGCCTGGAGCTGCAGATCGAGACGGGCCACGGCTGCGTGAAGATGGAGGAGATCGCCGCCGCCTCGCGGCGGGCGCAGACGCTGATCTTCGGCCCGGGTGACTACGCCGCGAACATGGGCATCCCGCAGCTGTCGGTCGGCGCGATCGAGGCCGACTACCCGGGAGACCAGTGGCACTACATCAACGCCCGGATCGTCAACACCGCCCGCGCCTACGGCCTGCAGGCGATCGATGGGCCGTACGCGCAGATCCGTGACGGCGACGGCTTCGCCGAGGTCGCGCGACGCTCGCGCCTGCTCGGAATGGATGGGAAGTGGGCGCTGCATCCTGACCAGATCACCGTCCTGAACGAGCTGTTCTCCCCCTCGCAGAAGCAGTTCGATCTCGCCGTCGCGATCCTCGACGCGTACCGCGTCGCGACCGAGGACGAGGGGAAGGGCGCCGTCATGTTCCGCGGCGAGATGATCGATGAGGCGAGCCGGAAGATGGCTCTCCAGGTCGAGGCTGCCGGCCGAGCGGCCGGGATGACCGCGAGCGAGGGATGAGCGCACCCGATCACGCGGCGCTCGGTCTCACGCAGGACCAGTCCGACATCCTGCTCGCGGTGCGGGAGTTCGTCGAAGGGGAGGTGATTCCGAACGCCGCCCGCTACGACGCGGCCGACGAGTTTCCCGAGGCGATCGTCGCAGGGCTGCGTGAGCTCGGCATCTTCGGCTTCACCATCCCGGAGCGCTACGGCGGGATGGGGCTCGACCTGACGACCTACTGCCTGGCGATCGAGGAGCTCTCCCGCGGCTGGATGAGCGTCTCGGGGATCGTCAACACGCACTTCATCGTCTCCTCGATGCTGCTCGAGTCCGGCACCGAGGAGCAACGGGAGCGCCTCCTGCCGCTGATGGCGACCGGTGAGGTGCGCGGGGCCTTCTCGATGACCGAGCCGCACTGCGGCAGCGATGTCCAGGCTCTGCGATCGACCGCGACGAGGGTTGGCGACTGCTGGAGCATCTCCGGCCAGAAGATGTGGGTGACGAACGGCCTGCGTTCCGGCGTCGTTGCGACGCTCGTGAAGACCGATCCCGCTGCCCAGCCCGCACACACCGGCATGACGACGTTCCTGGTCGAGAAGACCCCGGGAGCGCCGCGTGAGGGGGGTCTGACGATCCCGCCGCAGCTGCACAAGCTCGGCTACAAGGGCGTCGAGACGACCGAGCTGGTGTTCGACGGGCACGTCGTGCCGCACACCGCCATCCTCGGCGGCGACGACGGGCTCGGGCGGGGCTTCCAGCAGATGATGAGCGGCGTCGAGGTCGGGCGTGCGAACGTCGCCGCTCGCGGCGTCGGCGTCGCCCGGCGAGCGTACGAGCTGGCGCTCCGCTACGCCCACGAGCGCGAGACGTTCGGCAAGCCGCTTCACCGCCACCAGGCGATCCAGTTCAAGCTCGCCGAGATGGCGACGAAGATCGAGGCGGCGCGGCTCCTGACCGTCCAGGCTGCGCGCGCCAAGGATGCTGGTCGTCGCGCCGACGTCGAGACCGGGATGGCGAAGCTGTTCGCCTCCGAGAGCTGCAAGGAGGTGGTCGAGGACGCGTTCCGCATCCACGGCGGCTACGGCTACTCGACGGAGTACGAGATCGAACGGTTGTACCGGGACGCGCCGATGCTGCTGATCGGCGAGGGCACGTCCGAGATCCAGAAGACGATCATCGCGCGCGGTCTGATATCGCGCTACAAGGGGTGACCATGGGACGTGAGATCCACGCACGCGAGACGCGCTTCGGTCGCTACCTGGAGGAGTTCGAGGTCGGCGACACGTACTGGCACTGGCCCGGCAAGACGATCACCGAGGCCGACGACCACCTCTTCTGCATGATCACGATGAACCACCATCCGCTGCACACCGACGCGCGCTACGCCGAGCGCGAGACGCAGTTCGGGAAGAACGTCGTCGTCGGCAACCTCGTCTACTCCCTCGTCCTCGGGATGAGCGTTCCAGACGTCTCCGGCAAGGCGATCGCCAACCTCGAGATCGAGTCGCTGAAGCACGCCCTGCCGACCTTCCACGGCGACACGATCTACGCGAAGACCACCGTCCTCGACGTCCGCGCCTCGGCGTCGAAACCCGACCGGGGCGTCGTCTACGTCGAGTCGTTCGGGTGGAACCAGCGCGACGAGATCGTCTGCGAGTTCCGTCGCCGCGTCCTCGTGCCGCGCCGCCCGTGAACCCGGAACGCCAGGGTGGGCCCGACCTGCTGATCGCCGGCGGCGTGATCGTCGGGGCAACGATCTGGGCAACGGCCCACGTTGGACCGCTCGGGGTCGTCGCCGGGCCAGCGGCCGACCTGCTGGTCGTGCAGCTCGTGGCCGGAGCGCTGAAGCGCCCGTACCGCTCGCCCGGCGCGCCGCTCTGGGCGCTCTGCCTCGCGATCTCCGCCCTGCTGCCGGCAGCGGTTACCTGGAGGGCCCCGGCGACGGGGTTGCTGCTGACGGCGACGACGGCGCTCCCCGCGATCGTGCTCGCCGCCCTCGGCTGGCGCCGACCGCTTGCCGGTGCTGCGCGGTTGGCGCTACCGCTCGCCGTCGTCGCTCTGACGGTGTCCGTCAGCGTGGCCGCGCTGCACGGGGCAGGGTAGCTCCCGGAAGATCGGTAGTCAGCAGTGCAGAAAATCGGGATCCTGACGTGCAGGATTTCGGTAGTATGCGCTCTGTGGCGTATCAGGCGCGCATCGTCGACGACGTCCTCACCGAGGTGCTTTGCGAGTTCCCTGCGGTGATGCTCATCGGGGCACGTGGCGTCGGTAAGACCACGACAGCGGCGCGGCACGTCGACGTCATTGTCCGTCTCGATAGCGAGCGGGAGGCCGGCGCGTTCCGCGTCGACCCAGACGCCGCTCTCGATCGGGTTCCCGGCAGGGTCTTGTTGGACGAGTGGCAGGCAACGCCGCAGATCCTCGGGGCGGTGAAGCGGGCGGTCGACGCCGGCGCGTCCCCGGGGCGGTTCATACTCACCGGATCGGTCGCAGGACCTTCGCTACCCGGGGCGTGGCCCGGGACCGGCCGAGTCCTGACCGTGCGCCAGTACGGGATGACGATCGCTGAACGCCGCGGCAGCGGGAAGCCCATTCTTAACTGGCTGCTCGAACCCCGGCGCGAGACGCCGTCGACCGAGCGGCTCGCCGACTACGTCGCCTTGGCGCTCCGGGGCGGGTTTCCGTCCAGCCCCGACGCTGGAGCAGGCGGCGGCGCGGCGCGGTTCTTCGCGAGCTACGTCGGAGCCGTTGTCGAGCGGGACGTGCGCGACGTCGGTCGCGATCGGACCCGTTTCGCGCGGTACCTCGCTGCGTACGCCTTGACGAGCGGGACGGTTGTCGCCGACCAGACCCTGCTCGTGGCCGCGGGCATCGATCGACGGACCGGGCTCGCCTACGAACGCCTCCTCGAGGAGCTCCACCTCGTGACCACGCTACCGGCGTGGTCGACGAACTCGCTGGTGCGGCTTAGCCGACGACCGAAGCGGCATCTGGCAGACGTTGCGCTCGGCGTCGGGCTCCTTGGCTGGACCGTTGACCGGGTCCTCGCTGACGCGCACGTTTTTGGTCGGGTCCTCGAGACCTTCGTCGTGTCGCAGACCGTCCCGGAGCTCGTGCGGGACGCCGTCCCGGCGAGGCCGTTCCACCTTCGCCAGGACGACGGGCGTCGCGAGATCGACCTGCTGCTAGAGCTCCCGGGCGGAGACGTGATCGCGATCGAGGTGAAGGCGACCGCTGCACCGACACCTCGGGACGGGCGTCACCTGGCCTGGCTCCGCGACTCGATCGGCGCACGGTTCCGGTCCGGGCTGGTGCTCCACACGGGTCCGGACACCTACCGGCTCGGCGACCGCATCGTGGCGACCCCCGTCTCCAGCCTCTGGGCGTCGTAGTACGCGACCCCGTCCGAGGCGGTACTCCCACCCGAAAGCACAGGCCTCTCCATCCGATGCCACAGCACCGAGCTTCTTTGACGGGCTCGTAGCGGTCTGATCGTCACCGGCGCTGCCTCCGGCATGGGCGCTGCGTGTGCGGGCGTGCTCACCACCGCCGGGGCGACGTCATCGCCGTCGACCTGGCGCCGGGCGAGACGTTCACGGGCGACACTGATCGACGACGCCACCGTGCAGGTCGATCGCGACCCGAGCGGCAACCGCGGAGTCGATCGCGGAGACCTTGGGAGAGCGAACGCCCTGGCCGACGAGCACCGTGATCGACGCCAGCCGGAGCGCGCGGTCGACCGGGCCCTGTCGCACGCTCACGGCCTGGCAGGCCGCGGCCCGCATCACGACGTGCGAGACGGCAACTCCGGGCGAGCGCAGCTGGATCCATCCCCGTTCATTTCGGACCCCGGCGCCCCGCACGCGAACACCAACCAGCGCCGCGGCGCCGATCGTCCACACAGCGACCACGGTTGCGAGGCCGTTGTACCCGAGCCCGAGGGCGGACGCCACGATGATCGCTCCAAGGCCGAGGCTCTTGGCGAGCCACGCGGCGACGGCTCGACGTGGGACGCCGCCCAGCGGCGCGATCCCGTGCCCAACGATCGCCGCGCCAAGCCGTGCAGCAACCGCTCGCGCATCAGCCGGCAGGAGCAACCGCGACCGCGCCCCGTCATCGTCCTCGACGCCGGGAACGAGGCTGTGCAGCTCCGCGAGACCGAACAGCCGCCCGGCGACGGAGGACCGCAGCTCGAAACCAACGACACGCTCCCGCGGTGTGGACGTCGAGACGCGGTTCAGCATCCCGTGTCGCGTGAGAAGCCATTGCTCGTCGCCGCGTAGCTCGAAGCTCCGGTTGACGGCCGCAGCCAGACCGCCGACGAACAGCGCGTGGACGACGTAGCCAAGAACCACGAAGGAAGCCATGCTCGGCGCGTGCTCCAGCGCGGCGCGCACCTGGCTCGCTGTCGAGCCGGAGCCCTCGTCCCGGCTCAACCACCACAGGAAGAGGAGGCACACCAACCCGACGACCGGCACGTCCGTCAGCGTGGCGGCGAGCATCTGTAGCCGAACGCGCCCGGTCGCGAGCTGGCGGAGAGCAGAAGCCTCGAGAACGGAGGCGGGAGCGCCGTTCGGTGTTGGGTGTGCTGCCGGGACTGCGTCCGCACCGCGCGCGAGGGCGGTGAGCGCGGTCGCCATGGCACTTGCGACGCCATCCAGCACCAGCTCGTCCTTCGCCGCTGCGCCGGTGTCAAAGCGGACCCGCGCCAGGCCGAACATGCGGTGAAGCCATCCCTCCCGGACGTCAACCGCCGCGATCCGTTCCAGCGGGACGGAGCGAACGTTTCGCCCGACGATCCCCCAGCTCATGGTGACGCTCGTCTCGGAGAGGGTGAACCTGTACCGCCACCACCAGATGCAGCGGTGCGCGAAGCCGAGGGCGAGCGGCAGCAACCGGGCGTGGAGGGGGTCGAAGAGGTCCAAATGGGGGAGGACGAGGGTCATGATCGCCCCGAAGCCAGTCGACGCACGCGCCCCACTCGCGCTACAGAACACCGCGGCGAACGGCAACCGTGTGGGGACTCTTGAGAGCGGCAGGGTCGCGCGCGGGTCGATCATACGCGCTGCTGTCCGAAAGGGCGGACGCTGAGCTCAGCCTGCAACGCGGCTGCGTCATCGGCGTCGAGCCCGTCGAGGTCGACGCTCTGGCGCGTCGTCCTGACCTTGACCGAAGAGATGCCGACGAGAGCCTGCAGCGCGCTCTGGCGACGATCAACGCCCTGGACTCCCTCCCGCGGTAGCAGCGTCCACCTGCGAACGAGCCACCCGTCACGAACGTAGAGACCAGCCTCGTTGACGTCCCAGCGAAACCGGCGGAAGCGGGCGTTTGGATGAATGACTGCATAGAACGCTCCGACGGCCGCCACCGCCCAAGGCAGACGGTCCACCGTTGGGGTGACCCAACTGGGGAGCATGTCCGGCCAACGGCTCGTGACGCTGCGGTCGACAAGCGCTCTGACCACAACCAGGCCGACGACCGCCTGGGTGACAGCCCAGGCCGCCGTGACGTGCCAGTACAGGCGAACGCGGCCCGGAAGACGCCGGCGTGGCTCGGGCATCGGTTCTCGCACGACGGCGAGTATACGTAACCTGGCCGGCACGCGCACTGGCCGCACTCGACGACGCAGCGGGTTCCAGGTAGGCTGTCGAGATGAGCTTCAAGGGCAAGGTCGCTGTGATCAC
Organism: Actinomycetes bacterium; assembly: GCA_025360225.1. Classification (GTDB taxonomy): domain Bacteria; phylum Actinomycetota; class Thermoleophilia; order Gaiellales; family F1-60-MAGs149; genus JANYCN01. The sequence continues at coordinate 106,284 of JANYCN010000042.1, forward strand.
GGGTGCGGCCTCGGGGATGGGTGCGGCGACAGCGCGGCTCCTTACCGAGTCCGGCGCGACCGTCCTCGGCGTTGACCTGACACCAGGCGTCACGTTCGTCGGCAATGTATCGGATTCCGCTTTTTGTGAGGCCGCGATCAACACGACGCTCCAGCGACACGGGCGAGTGGACGTCCTCGTGAACGCGGCGGGCGTCGTGGTTCGGGCAACGGCGCCCGAGACGTCGGATGATGCCTACCACCGGCAGATGCGCGTGAACGTTGACGGCACGTTCTTCATGTGCCGTGCGGTGCTCGAGCCAATGCGTCGCCAGCAGTCAGGCGCGATCGTCAACTTCGGCTCGATCTGGGGCGGCGTCGGCGGCAAGGGGCACGCCGCGTACGCGGCGTCGAAGGGCGCGGTGCACAACCTGACGCGTTCGCTCGCGCTCGACCACGCCCGCGAGGGCATCCGCGTCAACGCCGTCTGCCCGGGCGAGGTCGACACGCCGATGCTGCGCAGCGCGGGGCGCGAACGTCCGATGACCGATGACGAGGCCGCGGCGATGGCCGAGCGGGTCGTGCCGATGGGGCGCCTCGCCCAGCCCGACGAGATCGCACGCGTGGTGGTGTTCCTCGCCTCCGACGCCGCGAGCTACATGACCGGGGCGTGCGTTCCGGTCGACGCCGGCTACACGGCGACGTGACCGTGACGCATCGACAGGTCGGATCGAGCGGACTGCGGATCGCTCCGCTCGTGCTCGGAAGCGACAACTTCACGAACCCGACGAGCGAGGACGAGTCGATGAGGATCATCGCGGCGGCCGTCGACGCCGGCATCACGATGATCGACACCGCCAACAGCTACGCGGCGGGCGAGTCCGAGCGGGTGATCGGGAAGGCGCTCCGTCAGATCGGTCGCGACGACGTCCTCGTCGCGACGAAGTTCCACTACCCCTTCGGTCCCGGCCCGAACGACCGCGGCAACGGCAGGGCGGCGATCATCCGAGCGTGCGAGGGATCGCTGCGCCGGCTCGGTCGCGATCACATCGACCTGTACCAGTCGCACCGTCCCGAGATGGACGTGCCGCTTGCGGAGACGCTCGGCGCGCTTGACGACCTCGTTCGCGCCGGCAAGGTGCGCTACCTCGGTAGCTCGACCGCACCCGCGTGGCACGTCGTCGAGTCGCTCGGAACGTCGCAGCAGCATGGCCTCAGCCCGATCGTCAGCGAGCAGTCGCCATACAACCTGCTCGACCGCCGCATCGAGAACGAGCTCGTCCCTGCTTGCCTCCGTCATGGCGTCGGGATCCTCGCCTGGTCGCCGCTTGCGATGGGCATGCTCGCCGGGCGCTACGCGGCCGGCCGGGTCGCCGACACGCGAGCCGCAGCCCGCGGCGGCATCTACGCCGAGCGTGTCACCGACGCGGGCATCGACATCGGCAACCGCTTCGCCGCCCTCGCACGGGCGCACGGCCTTGACGCAGCGGTGGCAGCCTACGCCTGGGTGACCTCGCAACCAGGCATCACAGCAGCGCTGATCGGGCCGAAGACCCTCGCGCAGCTCGAGAGCGCGTTGCCAGCGCTCACGACGGTGCTCTCGCCCGAGCTCCTCGCGGCGGCTGACGCCCTCGTGGTGCCAGGGAGCGTCGTCGCGAGCTTCTTCAACTCGGCTCCGTGGATGCGCTGGAAGCACGTCTGATTGCACGAACGGAAGGCATCGCGAGCATCGCCGCATCGACCGCGACGTTGACGAGGCCTCCGCCCATCAGGGTCGCCCGGGTACCGATCGCCGCCGCGAGCACCGGCGCCAGCACCGTACCGAGCGGGTTGAGCACGAACGAACCGAGCGCCTCGAACGAGGACACCCGGCTCTGAAGCTCCTCGGGGATCTCCTGCTGGAACGTCGAGAACCAGAGGGTGATGTGCAGCGCGAGCCCGATCCCGGCGAGCACGGAAGCGCCGATGAGCACGGACCGCGGAGCGAGGGCGCCCCACGCGAACTGCGGCGGGGCGAGCAGCATCGCTGACGCGACGCAGACGGCAAACGGGCGGGACGGGCGCACCCGCATCGCGAGCATACCGCCAAGAAGCGTGCCGATGGCGAACGCCGTCCCCGTCGCAGCCCACACGCCTGCACCGCCGTAGTGGCGATCGGACAGCGCCGGGCCGAGAACGAACTGCGCCTGGTGGAAGGCGTTGCCGATGCCGAAACCGATCGCCGTCTTCCATACCCAGCCACGCGACATGAACGCGCGGAAGCCCTCGCGGAGCTCGGTGCTGAACGCCGCGACACGATGTGCCAGAGGCGCGAGCGCGAGCGTGCCGTACGCCACCGCTGCGACGGCGAAGCTCGCCGCATCGATCGCAAGGGCGAGGCCCGAGCTGCCCGCCGCGACGAGGATGCCGCCAAGTGCCGGGCCGACGATCCACGTCGCACTGCGCGCCGTCTGCAGGAGCGCGTTGGCCGGCTGTAGCTCGTCGACGCCGACGACCTGGGGGACGAGGCCCGTCTGGCTCGGTTGCGCGAAGCCCTCGGCGAGCCCGACCACCACCTGCAGCGGCAGCAGCAGCGCGATCGGTGCCGAGCCCGAGACGACCACCGCGGCGGTCGCGGCCTGCATCGATCCCTGGAGCAACGCGCCGCCGACGAGCAGACGATGACGAGCGAGCCGGTCGCCGTAGACGCCGCCGGCGAGAAGTGCAAGGGCAGAGGCGAGCTGCCGCCCAGCAAGCACGACACCCAGCTCGCCGAGGCTGCCGAGACGAAGGACGGCGAACGCGAGGGCGATCTGGGCGACAGCATCGCCGAGCGCCGAGATCGTGCTCCCGAGAAAGTACCAGCGGAACGCCCTGCCTCGTAGGGGGCCGAGCTTTCGCATGGGCGAACTCTATGTGACGCGAACAGGCGGTGCGAGCGTGCGGCAGAGCGCGACGATCGCGATCAGGAGCGCCGTCGCGTTCGCGACGTGCAGGAGCACTGTCCACCACTGCAAATGGGTGCGCCACTGCCACTCACCGATCACGATCTGCACCGCCGTCAGGCCCACGACGGCCCAGGCGAGCGGGACGGCGCGCGACGCGAGTCCCTCGACACACGACACGGCGAGCAGCACGAGGCCGATCAGCACGACGAAGGCGACGGCCACCCGGACGTGCCAGTACGTGGCGTCGAGCAGGTTCCAGAGCCTGGGCACCGGTTTGGCGTCGAACGAGCCGGGGTGCGTGCCGGACATGGTCACGACGGCGCCGGAGGTGAGCATCAGCAGCCCCGCGCTGCCAAAGGCGATCACGAGCGGCCGCAGCCAGGGCGCCGCCGGACGCACGGCCGTCCCACCGTGGAGGTCGATGTAGAGGAGCGTCGCCGCGACGACGAGGAAGAGCGCGAGCAGGAAGTGGCTCATGACGGCGACAGGGTTCAGACCGGTGAGCACGGTGATCCCACCGAGCGGTGCTTGCGCGAGGGTGCCGCCGCCCACGGAAAGCGCTAGCCACGACAGCGGCCGATCGTCTCGGCGCGCCCCGCGAAAGGCGCTGATCGCAAGGACCACGCACACGCCGACGACCCAGGCCGCGAGGATGCGGTTCGAGAACTCGACGACGGCGTGCCCGGTCGCCGGCGGCACCGGTCGCCCCTTGCAGAGCGGCCAGTCGGGGCAGCCAAGCCCGCTCGCCGTGACCCGGACGAGCGCTCCCGAGACGACGTTGATGTAGAGCGCGACCAGCGCGAGCTTCGAGTAGGAGGCGAGCTTTGCCGGGCGCGTCAGTCGATCGAGCCACCGCAGCACCAGGAAGAACACCGAGACGAGCATCCTCACCACAGGCGCAGGCTACACCGCGAGGCCGTCCCCCTCGAAGGTTCGTGTTCGACCACCGCCGCCCGTGGCGTCCTTCAGCGCGAGGGCCAGTCGTGCGATCCCGCGATCGGCCTCCGCCGGGGTGGCGGTCGAGAACGAGAGACGCAGGTGCGCGGTCGACACGCCAGGCGGCACGTACGTGTGCCCCGGAGAGACGATCACGCCGCGCTCGGCGGCTCGGGCGAAGATCTCCTCCTCGCTGACACGTTCCGGCAACCGCAGCCAGAGGTTGAACCCGGCCCGCGGCGCGAGCCACGTCGCTCGACCGCCGAGGCGACGCTCGAGGCTGCGCAGGAACGCGTCGCGACGGTCGCGGTAGAGGAGCCGCGTTCGCTCAAGATGCTCGGCCGCCTCCGGTCGCGCGAGGTAGCCGGCGAGCGCGCGTACCAGCGGCGGGCTCGTGTACCGGTCGGCGACGAGCTTCGCGGCGAGCACGCGGCGGTCGAGCGACGCGGGCGGCAGGATCACGCCGAGGCGAAGGCCCGGCAGCACCGTCTTCGCGTAGCTCTTGACGAGGATCACCAGCGCCTCGGGGTCGTACGCGGCAATTGGCGCCGGGATCGGCCCGTCGTGCACGAGCTCTGCTCCGGTGTCATCCTCGATGATCACGACGCCCGACTCGGCGCAGAGGGCCGCGAGCTGGCGACGACGGTCGTCCGTGAGCACCGTCCCGGTCGCGTTGTTCCCGGTGGGGTTCGCGAAGAGCAGGCGCGGTCGTTCGCTGCGGATCGCTTGCGCGACGGCGTCGACGATCAGCCCGTTGGCGTCGACCGGGACCGGGATGATGCGCGCACGGGCCGCAACGAGCGAGTCGACAGCGCCAGCGTACGTCGGGGTCTCGCAGAGCACGGCGTCGCCTGGCTCAACCAGGGCCCGTACGGCGAGGTCGATTGCCTGCTGGCCTGACGTCGTAACGAGGATCATCTCCGGATCAACGACGTGTCCGCGCACGCGCCACGCCGCGGCAACCAGCTCACGCAGGGCGAGGTCGCCGCGCGGTGGACCGTACGCGAACAGCCGCGCGCCCTCCTCTCGGACGACCGCCTCGAGCTCGGCGGAGACCGCCGCTGCGACGCGTGGGTCAACGATCGGCAGCCCGGCGGAGAGGTTGACCGAGCCTGACCGCTGGGCTCCAGCGAGGCGCTCCTGCAGGTCAAGGGTCGCCGACGACGCTGGCGTGCGTCGATTCAGACCAAGATCGACGAGAACGCCGTCGCCCTCCCGCGCCCGGGCGACGTAGGTGCCGCGGCCAACCCGTGAGACGACGCGACCTTCGCGAGCGAGCATCCCATAGGCCTCGCCGGCGACAGCGGCGGAAACGTGCTCGGCCTCGGCGACGTCACGCACCGGCGCCAACCGCGCTCCCGGCGCGAGGTCACCGGCGTCAATACGGGCGCGAATCCGCGCGGCGAGCTCGGAGGCAAGCGACATGTCCGGTAGCGTCCGGCCTTTCTCGGTGAGACGTGCAGACGCACGATACCGCCCTGCCACGGCAGGGTCTACCGCGACGGTGCGGACACCGACGTGATCGTCTACCTGCTCGCTCGGGATTCGCGTTGTGTCAGACGCCGATCGCGCTCGACTGGCGGGTGCTGCAGGGGCGGCCTCCTCAGCGCGACGGAGCGACACGGCACGACCTGCCATGCCTGCTCGTCTCCAACGGCCACCCTACTACCTGCACGACGTGCCACGCATGCCGTGCGTCGTCATCGCCTACGCCGCAACCACGCCGACGAAGCGCGCGACGGTGGCGGCGCTCGTCGGGGAAGCACCGATGCCGGGCGTCAGCCCCGCCGACGCGTTCTGCGGACACGCCGACGTACGCTGCTGAACGGAGCCAACCGCCGTCAGCTCACCTGCTCCGGCTCGAAGGCCGCGAGCAGACACCCGGTCGGCGCACGGTCGTCGCGGAAACGCAGCAGCTTCGCCCCGTGACGGATGCGGCCACCCGAGGCGTGGTCGAAGGTCACCTCGACGACCAGCTCGGGACGGAGCGAGACCCACTCCAGGTCCTTGCCATCTCCCCAGCGGCTCGCTGCACCGCTGCCGCGGTCGCCGCTCTCGTACGGGGCGACCACCGTCAGGAACTCCCGTTTCTGCTTCGCCGCAAACCCCGACGAGTGCCCCATCACGCGAAGAACACCAGCCTCGTCGTACAGCCCGAGGATCAGCGAGCCGACGGTTCCCTGCTCCGTCCCTGGCCGATAGCCGACGACAACGCAGTCGAGCGATCGAACAAGCTTGATCTTGTGCATGCCGAGCCGCTTTCCCGGCCGGTATGGCGCGTCCAGCTCCTTCGCGATCACGCCCTCGATCGCCGACAGCCACGCGGTCGCCGTCTCCGGATCGTTCGTCGACGGCGTCGGCGCAAGGTCGAGCGTCGCGAGCAACGCGCGCCGCTCGGCGAACGGACGGTCGAGCAGCACCTCGTCGTCGAGCGCCAGCAGGTCGAAGGCCACGAGGACCGCCGGCGTCTCGCGACTCAGGCGCTCGATGCGAGACTCGGCCGGGTGGAGACGGGCCTGCAGCGTGCCGAAGCTCGGGTTGCCATCAGCGCCGAGGATGACGATCTCACCGTCGAGCACGTAACGACCCACCGGGAGCACGATCTCAGGGAAGTAGCGGTGCAGGGGACGCGAGCCACGCGACTGAAGGAAGACCTCCTCCCCGTCGACGAACGCGATCACCCGGAAACCGTCCCACTTTGGCTCGTAGACGACGTTTGGGCCGAGCGGAAGCACCTTGGCAGGGCGCGCGAGCTGCGGCTCCAGCGGAGGCACCAGGGGGAGGTTCACGCTGCGGATCGTACAGCTGCGGAATAGGTTCGGGCACCCGCATCGTTTCGCAGAAAGGATGAGCGCACTCCTCGACGCACCTTGGTACGCTCGCAGCGTGGTCGACGGACGCACCTCCGAGCGCGTCGCCTTCGAGGAGGACGTCCTCGCGCTGGCGGACGACGTCTGGCGCGTTGCGCGCCGCCTGGGGCGCGACGTTACCGAGGCTGAAGACCTCGTGCAGGAGACCTACGCCCGGGCGATCCGTGCCTGGCACAGCTACGAGTCGGGCACGAACCTGCGCGCCTGGCTCCTCAGGATCCTGCACAACCTGGCGATCGACCAGGCGCGCAAGCGTCAGCGCTCACCGGAGCCGGAGCCGCTGGAGGAGGGCGACTACTACCTGTACAACCGGCTCGAGGCGTCAGGCGCCGACGCGATCGACCGCCTGATCGACCAGCTCAGCCAGGGCCCGCTGCTCGCGGCCCTCGGCGCGTTGCCGGTGATCTTCAAGGAGGTCGTCGTCCTCGTCGATCTCGGCGACTTCTCCTACCAGGAGGCGGCGGACGTCCTCGAGGTGCCGATCGGAACCGTCATGAGCCGGCTCCACCGCGGCCGACGCGCGCTGAAGAAGGCGCTTGCCGACGGGAGCGTGCCCGCGTGAGCACGCACATCGCATCGTGCGCGGAGGCCGAGACACGCCTGCAGTCCTACGTCGATCGCGTGCTGACACCCGCCGAGGTCGCCCAGATCGAGGAGCACCTTCTGCTGTGTCCGCCCTGCGCACGTTGCTACCAGCTCGAGCGCGACATCCGCGCGCAGCTGAAGCGCGTCTGCGACGAGCCGTGCCCGGAGAGCCTGAAGGTGCGGCTGCGCAACCTCTGCGCAGAGTGCGACTGCGCCGACGCCGACTGATCGACCTAGCGGCCTGATGGCAAGGTCATTCGACTGCCCGGATCGTCCTGCGCCTGCTGGCTCCGCCACCCCTCGGGTGGCTGCGAAGCCCACGACACCGCCTGGATCGTCCTGCGCTGGCCCGCTGCGCGACCCTGCGGGTGGCTACGCCGCCCAGGTCCGGCGACCACGCCCCGGCCCGCTCTGCGTGCCGGATCATGGGCTTCGCTCCAGACACCCGAATGACGCCGCCCTTTGACAATCAGACCACTAGCCGACGATCGCGGCGTAGCCCGAGTCGACCCGCGCGACGACCTGGATCATCCGGCCATGGGCGATCGCTCGCTCGCGCAGATCGAGCACCGGTACGCCCGCAGCATCGTCCGTGGTCTGCAGGATGAAGCGGGCGGGGTCGGCGAGCCGACCGTCAAGCTCGGCAAGGTCCGTCGTCAGCTCGCAGCCAGCACGACGAGCCGCAAGCCGGAACAGGTCGGCTGGCGTGTCGACGTCGTCGCTTCCCGGAGCGAGATCGCCGCACTCAACGAGCTGCGCGTCGATCGTCGATCCGGCGCGCTCACCGGTTGCCGGGATCTGCTCCCAGAGCGCCCGCGGGAGGACGACGGGATGGCCGCGCTCGCCATCGTACGCCGCGGCGACCGCGACGTTCTCGCGTCGGTACGCCGTGCGCACCCGCTCGATCACCGAGGCCGGCAGGTCAGGGGCGTCGCCGAGGAGGATCAGGGCGGCGTCGCACTCGCGCGGCACGTGCGCGAGGCCGACCCGAAGCGAGGACGCGAGACCGTTCGACGGACGGACGTTGCGCACCACGGCGAACCCGTGCTGGGCAAAGAGCGGGCGCAGCTTCAGCGTCTCTCGCCCAACGACGGCGATCCTCGGCCCGTCGGCCGGCGCCGAACGCACCGTCCACTCGACGAGGGGGCGCCCCCACCACTCGGCGAGAAGCTTGGGGCTGCCGAAGCGCGTGGCGCCACCTGCTGCAAGAACGATCGTCGCGATCATGGAGCCACGGTAGCGAGCGAGCGCTCGACAAGGGTCGCCAGCACCGTTCGCTTCCACGCCGACTGCGGGTGACCGTCCAGACCGGCGAGGGGGTCGACGGGATCGAGGACGTGCGGCGTGTTCGCGACGCCGACAGCGCACATCGAGACGCGTTCACCGTGACGCGCGGCCGCGAGCCCGACGAGAGGGAACGAGAAGCCCTGACGCTCGCCCGCCCGCAGGTAGACGGAGCTGTCCGGCGGCGCCGGGAGCGTGACGGAGAGAATGATCTCGCCCGGCTCGAGGTCGACCAGCGAACGCTCGGTCGCGGTCGGACGCCGGTACAGGTCAGCCAGGTCGATGTCGCGATCGCCCCACGCTGAGCCGAGCTGCACCGTCGCCGCGCAGGCGATCAACGCCGGGGCGAGATCAGAGGGGTGAGCGGAGATGCAGTCGCCCGCCTGAAGGCCGTGCTTTCGATGGTCGCCGACCTGCGCGTAACACGTGTCACCACCGCCAAGCCAGCACGTCCACTCAGGGCCACGATAGTACCAGCAACGCGTGTGCTGACACAGGTTGCCGGCGACCGTGCCGACGTTGCGCAGGAGCGGCGAGGCGGCCTGCGCCGTCGCTTCGAGCAACGCGGTGTACGGAGCGAGCATGTCCTGGGCGTCGAGCAGGTCGCTCAGCGTCGTCGTCGCGCCGATCACGACGCGCCCCTCCTCCCCGCGGATGCCACCGAGCGCGAGCGCCTGCAGGTCGACGATCGTCGCCACCTGGCCGATGCCGCGGTCGATCAGGCCCGCCAGGTCGGTGCCGCCGCCCATTGGCCGCGCACCCGGCTGGGCGAGCAGCTGGAGGGCCTCACCGAGGGAGGTCGGACGCACGTATCCCGAACGGAGGACGCTCACGCGAGGGTCTCCACCACACGAGCCCTGGTCAGGGGCAACGCGAGCGCCCGCCGGCCAGTGGCGTGGCGGAAGGCGTTCGCGATCGCCGCCGGTGTCGGGATGATCGGCGGCTCGCCAAGGCCCTTGGCGCCGACGTTGTTCAGCGCCGTGTCCGGCACGTCGACGAAGGCGATCGTCATCGCCGGAACGTCGGCGATCGAGGGGATCTTGTAGTCGTCAAGCCAGGCGTTGGTCGGCACGCCCGTCGTCGGGTCGAACGCGACCTCCTCGGATAACGCGAAGGCCATCCCCTGCAGGATGCCGCCCTCGACCTGCGAGCGCGCGCCAAGCGGGTTGATCACGCGGCCGATGTCGTGCACGGCCCACACGTGCTCGACCCGTACCTCGCCGGTTCCCGGATCGACAGCGACCTGCGCCACCTGGCACCCGAACGTGTTCGCTCGCATCCCGTCCGGGTTCGCCCCACGCATGCCTGAGCCGTCCACCGTCGCGTTCCCGAGCTTCCCCGTGACCTCCGTGTACGGCTCATCGAGGGCGCCGTCGCTGGAGCGGAACCGCCCGTTGACGAGATCCAGGTCGGCGGGAGCCGCCTCGAAGACGTCGCCAGCGAGCTGGAGCAACGTCCGCTTAACCTCGGCAGCGGCACCACGAACAGCCGGCAGCACGGACGGAGAGGTCTGCGAGCCGCCAGCAACCGGGCCGTAGACGTTCGGGCGCGTGTCGCCACCCGTCACGCGGACGCGGTCGAGCGGCAGCCCGAGCTCCTCCGCCGCCACCATCTGCGCTGCCGTGAGGGTGCCCGTACCGATGTCCTGGATCCCGGTGACGACGGTCGCGATGCCGTCGCCGCCGATCCGGATCGTCGCGTGGCTCGGCGGGCCACCGCCGCCCCACCAGATCTGCGTCGCACATCCCATACCGCGCAGCAGCCCGTCCTCGGACGGCTCGAGCAACGCATCGCGGCCAACCCAACCCGACAGCTCGGCCACGCGGTCGTAGCAGGCCAGCAGCTGGTTCGACGTGTACGGCAACCCGGACGGCTGGTCGACGTCAACGAAGTTGCGGCGGCGTAGGTCGAGCGGATCGATGCCGAGCGTGATCGCGAGCTCGTCCATCGCCTGCTCAACGGCCGTCACGCCCTCCAACACCATCGGCGCGCGAAACGCGTTGCCCTGACGCAGATGAAGCTTCAGGTTCGCCTCAACGCCGCGCGCGTTCGCACAGCGGTACAGCGTCATCGCCGGGGTGTTGACCGCCCGCCAGCCCGTCATGCCGAACGACGTCAGCACCTCGGAGTCGATCGCGACGAGATCACCCTGGCCGGTCGCGCCAAGGCGCACGGTCTGGCGCGTCGCGGGGCGCGAGCCTGCATCGAGCTGCTCGCCATGACGGTCGTTGATGAACCGCACCGGTCGGCCGGTACGGCGCGAGAGCTCCACAGCAAGAAGAGCCTCAACGCCTGCGCCCTGCTTGGCACCGAACCCGCCACCGATGAAGTCAGCGACGACCCGGACCCGTTCGGGTGCGACCGAGAAGCGCTTCGCGAGCTCGCTGCGCGCATCGAAGATGCCCTGGGTCGACACCCAACAGGTGAGCTCGCCCTCCGTCCACCAGCCGACCGCGCCGTGCGGCTCGAGCGCCGTCTGCAGCTGCGTCGGCGTCTCGACCGTTAGCTCAACGCGAACGTCAGCGCCGGCAAGCGCAGCGTCGACGTCCCCGCGCGACTCCTCGGCGATCTCGCCGTCGATGCGCTGGTCGCGGAACGCCTCGTCGACATCGATCACGAAAGGCAGCGGATCGATCGTCAGAGCGAGCGCCTTGACGCCTGCCCGCGCGGCCACAAGCGTGTCCGCGGCGACGACGGCGAGAAGCGCGCCGGCATGTTCGGGCTCGGCGTAGAGCGGGCCGGAACGAGACCGGAACGACAGCGTGTCCGTGCTATCGAGGACGGCTCGCACGCCGGGCACGGCGAGCGCCGCCTCGCGGTTCAGGCCGGTGACGCGTCCGTGGGCGAGCGGTGAACGCAACGCGGCGACGTGGAGCATCCCGGGCAGCGACACGTCGGTCGTGTAGCGCGCCGCGCCGGAGACGCGCGTCGGGCCGGTCGTGCGTGGCGTCTCGTGCCCGACGATCGCGAGCGGGCGGTCGCTCGCCCAGGCCTCTGGCTCGTCGTCGGAGACGAGGACCCACTTCTCCTCGAAACGCCCTTCCATCTCCGTGATCGAGCGAACGAGACGGGTCACGCCGGAGCCACCTGCCCGAGTCGCAGGATCGCCCGCTCGATGCCAGGGTAGGCACCGCACCGGCAGAGGTTGCCGACCATCCCGGCTCGCACGTCCTCGACCGTTGGCGACGGGTTCACCGCGAGCAACGCCGTCGCAGCGACCACCTGGCCGGCCGTGCAGTAGCCGCACTGGAGGGCGTCCTCGGCAATGAACGCCTGCTGAAGAGGCGTCAGACCGTCCCGCGAGATACCCTCGATCGTCGTCACCGAGTGGCCCTCGGCAGCCGCCGCTAGCAGGAGGCAGGAGTTCACCGCGCGCCCGTCAACCAGCACCGCGCAGGCGCCACACGCTCCCTCGCCGCAGCCGATCTTCGTCCCGACGAGGCCGAGCTCGTCGCGGAGCACGTCGGCGAGACGCGCCGTATGCGCGATCTCGAGCTCGTGTCGCTCATCGTTGACGAGAAGGGTCAGTCGCACAACAGCACCCTACCCGCGTCCGGGCAGAGGCACGCAACCATCGCGAGCTGGAAGAGGCGGAAGACCGGGAGGATCTCGCGACGTTCGGCACCCGGGTCGGTCGCGGCCCAGAGGTCGCCAGCGGCCTCGATCAGCGCGCCGATCTCCGCCATCCCCTGCTCGCCGTTGACGCACGCCCCGGACGCCAGTCCGCAGAAGCCGACAACGTCCAGTTGCCGGAGCCAGAGCAGCGGGATCGCGCCAGACAGGTAGCTATAGACGCGCAGTCGGTCGTAGCCGACCGTGAGCGCCGGCTCGCCGAGCGGGCTCGAGAGCGTCGGCAGCCGAGCCTCGAGGATCCCCTCGAACCCGCCCCCGAACGCGTGGCGCGTCGTCGCCTCGTCGGCGCCGAGCTGGTGGAGCACGGCCGCAAGCACCGCGATCGAGCTGGCGTGGTGCCCGTACGGCACGTCGGTCGCCCAGAGCACCTGCTCGGGCGGCACACGCGCGAACAGCCCGAGAAGGTCGGCGGCGCCCCACGTCGAGGTGTCGAAGAAGACGTTCGGCATCCCCGCCACGAGCGTCGCGATGCGGGCCTGATCGACGATCGCGGCGTGGGCGAGGATCAGGATCGCCCCAGGATGGCGCTCGGAGACGCGGGCGAGGTGCTCGCCGATCGGCGGCATTCCACGACCGGCGTGGATCAGCACGGGCAGGCGATGCTCCTCGGCGAGCGCGAAGACCGGCTCGAGACGCCGGTCATCGACGTCGAACCGCTGGGCGCGGGGGTGGAGCTTGATGCCGCGTGCGCCGAGCGCGAGACACCGGCGGGCCTCCTCGATCGGCTCGTCAGCGAGGTCGAGGCGCGCCAACGGGACGAGGCGGCCCTCGCTCGCTGCCGCCCAGGCCAGCACGCGATCGTTCGGTGCGCGGTAGGCGGGAGCGCGGTCAGCCTCGTGGAGCGGGAAGACGAGAGCCCGGCTCACACCCCACTCGTCCATCGCTGCGATCGCGTCGTCGACCGCGAGCGTCATCCCATCCTCGTCCAGCCCGAGATGGGTGTGGGCGTCGTTCACCACGAGGCCGGCTGGCAGGAGCCGACTCACGCCCTCCTGCGCCTTCGCGAGCAACGCCATCGCCCGATCACGCTCTGCACCCATGCGGGCAATGTAGCGATCACCACCACGAGGCCGAGCTCGACCGGCTCGCCGTCCATCGTACATCCTACGAGCACGACACCGACCTCGACCTCGGTGAGGTGGATGCTCGGGCATGGGAGACGCCGCCGAAGATCGGCGAATTGGTGGGCTGACGGCCCCGACGTGAGGATCCGTCCGGTCCTGATCCTCACGCGCCGCCGGGCTGGCAGCCGTCTCACCCTCGTGCTCGTCGCTCCGATCGCGTCGACCGACCGCGGCATCCCGACCGAGCCTGCTCCCTTGATGTGACCGGATCGACGCAGCGGGCGGTCAGTCCGCGAGCGGCGCGGCGAGCGCGGCGACGTCGTCGAACGGCCCGATCACGGCGAGCGTCGCCCGCTCGGGCGTGATCAGCTCCTCGGCGACCCGGCGAAGGTCGTCGATCGTGACCGCCTCGATGCCGGCGAACACCTCCTCCAGCTCAGCGGCACGGCCCTCGGCCAGCTCACGACGGAGGCCGTGGAGGATCATCCCGCGCGGGTCCTCGACGCCGAGAACCGTACGCCCAACGAGGTAGCGCTTCGCCTTCGCGAGCTCGGCCTCGTCGACCCGCTCGACCGTGATCCGTCGCAGCTCCTGCCAGATCGTCCCGATCGCCAGGTCGATGCGCTTGATGTCGACACCAGCCTGAACCTGGAGGGAACCGGCATCGCTGTAACCTGCGTGGGCAGCGAAGACGTAGTACGCGAGCCCGCGACGCTCGCGCACCTCGGTGAAGAGGCGCGAGGACATGCCGCCGCCGAGGATCGTCTGGAGGACGCTGACGACGTAGCGATCCGGATGGCCCGTCGCGAAGCCGCCGACGCCGAGCACGAGGTGCGCCTGGTCCGAGTCGCGGCGCTCGATGCGCACGACCGGCCCGGCAAGGGCAGGCAGGTCGGTCTCGGGCCGGACGGGCGTCGCGACCGCCGGCAGGTGCGCAAAGCGAGCCGCGACGTCCTCCACCATGGCGTCCGTGACGGCTCCACCGAGGCCGATGACGAGCCGCTCGGGCCGATACCAGGTGTCGAGGTAGTCGGTAAACGTCTCCCGGGTCGCCGCCTGTACGGTCTCCTTGAAGCCGATGATCGGCCGGCCAAGCGGCGTCTGGCCCCAGCGCACGTCGTCGTGCACCTGTCCGATCATGTCGCGCGGCGTGTCGAGGTACATGTTGATCTCCTCGACGATCACGCCCTTCTCGCGCTCGATCTCATCGCCGTCGAAGCGGGAGTGCAGCAGCATGTCGGAGAGCACGTCGATCGCGACCGAGGCCGAGCCGGCGGCGCACTTCACGTAGTACGCCGTCAGCTCCTTCCCTGTGAAGGCGTTGAACTCACCACCGATGCCATCGATCTCGGCGGAGATGTCGCGCGCCGTCGGTCGGCGCTCGGTGCCCTTGAAGAACAGGTGCTCGGCGAAGTGGGCGATCCCTGCCGACTCGGGGCGCTCGTAGCGTGACCCGGCGGCGACGCCCACGAACACCGCAACGGAGGGCGCCCCGTCCATCCGTGCGGTGAGGATGCGGGTGCCGTTCGCCAACGTATCTCGGTGAAACATCGCCTCGCAGCGTACCCTGTGGGTGTGGGGACCGCCCGGCGCACCGTGCTGTTGCTCGTCCTCGCGATCCTCGCGACGACCGCCGCGGCACCGGCGAGCGCCACGCCAACGGTGACGATCAGCGGCCACGGCAACGGGCATGGCATCGGCCTCAGCCAGTGGGGCGCTGAGGGGCTCGCGCGCGGCGGCGCGACCTACCAGCAGATCCTGCAGCACTACTACCCCGGCACGACGCTCGAGGTGCAGCCGAGCACAGGGATCCGCGTGCTCGTGCTCGAACGATCGCGGCTGAAGCTGGGCGTGGGGACGCTTGGAGCGGCAACGGCCGACGACGGCGACCCGATCGCGGTCAGGGGCGGGCTCACGGTCGTTCCACGCGCCGTAGGCGGCGTCGAGGTCCACGACGCATCGGGCGGGATCGTCACCGGCGGGCTCTGGATCCGGGTTCGCGCCGTGGAGCCGATCACGATCGGCGGCAACCCGTACCGGGGAAGCGTGCTCGTCCGTCGTGCCGGGTCGGTCGTCCAGGCGATCGACGACGTGGCGATCGACGACTACGTCCGCGGCGTGATCTCGTGGGAGGTGCCGTCGAGCTGGCTCCCGGACACGCTCGAGGCGCAGGCGGTCGCCGCCCGCTCATACGCCCTCGCCGAGCGGCGGCCAGGGCGACCGTTTGACGTGTACAGCGACACGCGCAGCCAGATGTACGGCGGGATCCGCGCCGAGCGGCTATCGACGGACGCCGCGGTCGCTGGCACCGCCGGCGTAACGGTGATGTACGCCGGCGAGATCGCGACGACGTTCTTCTCCGACTCGAACGGCGGCCGGGTCGCCGCGATCGAGGACGTCTGGGGCGGCGCGCCGGTGCCCTACCTCCTCGCGACGCCCGACCCGACCGACGCGATCGCGCCGTTCAACCACTGGACACCGCGAACGCTCTCGACGGCCGCCCTTGGGCGCGCGCTCGGGATCGGGCGCGTCACCGGCATCGCCATCGTCCGGAACGCCTCGCGGCGCGTCGCGAACGTCACCTTCACCCAGGCTGGGGGTGCCCAGACGACGCTCTCCGGCTCGACCGTGCAGAGCCGTCTCGGACTCCGGTCGAGCTGGTTCGGGCTGACGCTGCTCGACCTCCGCTCGGCACGGCGCAGCGGCAGGCGCGTGACGGTGCTCGGGACGATCTCACCCGCGGGCCCGGTCCGCGTCGAAGGACTGGTCGACGGCCAGTGGCTCTTGCTCGGCACGATCACGACGACGACCGGCGCGCTCCGCTGGCGTGGTCTCACCCACGACGCGTCCGCGTTCCGGCTCCGCGCCGGAGACGCGGTGTCAGGCTAGTGGTCTGATTGTCAAAGGACGGCGTCATCGGGTGTCAGGAGCGAGCGGGGGCGTTGCGCGTCGCGCAGGGCTTGCCGGGGCAAGCGCAAGTGGCGCGCGACGCTCCCGCGAAACACAAAGCACTGCTAGTGGTCGAGCGCGAGTTGAACAGCCGAGAACACCCATACGCAACGCCATCGATCGCCGAGGTGATCGCGGGGTCAGCCGAGGCCACGCACGTTCCCGTCACGTTCGAGCGCTGCGATCACGTTCCGGGCCCCTTCTTCCACGGCACGAGGAATCGCATCACGATCGGCGAGCGCCTGGCCGCGGGCCACCCCTCCAACTATCACCAGGGTCGGATCGCCAATCACGTCTACTTCTCCTCGCTGCTCGAGCCCGCTGTGTGGGCGGCCGAACTGGCAGTGGCGCTCGCCGGGGGCGAGGAGATCGGCAACGTCTACGTCGTTGAACCGACCGGCCCGTTCGAGGACGACCCGAACGTCACCGACAAGCGGTTCCCCGGCAACGTCACCCGCTCGTACAGGACACGCCAGCCGATGCGCGTCACTGACGAGGTCGGCGTCTGGGAGCGCCACGCCCCTGGCGTGTTGCAGGCGATGCTCGAGAACCTCGCCGGGCTGCGCGAGCAAGGGCTCGATCTGATCGAGGACTAGTCCAGATCCGCCAAGAGCTCGTCATCGGGCACGTCGCGCAGGTACCGCGCAGGGCTGCCGACGACGACCGCCCGCGGGGCAACGTCCCGCAGCACCACGGCGCCGGCCGCGACGAACGCCTCCGCGCCGATCTCGACGCCCGGCAGCAACGTCGCTCCACCACCCACACGCGCGCCCCGACGGATCGTCGCGCCCCGGATCAGCTCGTGCCGGCGCTCGGTGCGACCCATGAAGTTGTCGTTCGTGGTGACGACGCACGGGGCGATGAACACGTCGTCCTCGAGCAGGCAGTACGCCGTGATGTACGCGTTCGACTGGATCCGGCAACGCGCGCCGATCGTCGTGTCGTTCTCGACGCACACGCCGCGACCGATCACGCTGCCTGGACCCACCGAGCAGCGCTCGCGAACCGAGGCAAGGTCGCCGACGATCACCCCGGCCCCGAGCGTCGTGCCTGCATAGACGATCGCGCCGGTGGAGATCACGCAGCCCGCACCGATCACCAGCGGTGCGAGCGGCTCGCGCCGCGCCGTCGAGGACCTGCCGAGCGTTGGCTGCTTGCCAACCACGGCGTTGTCGCCGATCCGTACGCCATCGCCAATCACCGTGCCGGGATGGATCACCACGTTGACGCCAAGCTCGGGAAGGCTCATAGCTGCACCGTCGCGCCACCGGCGGCGAGCGAGCGCGTCAACCCGTCCAGCACCTCGACCACAGCGAGACCCTCCGCGCCGCTGGCGATCGGGTCGACACCCGTGCGGATCGCCTCGATGAACGCGCGCACCTCAAGCTGGAGAGGCTCGTCGCCCGCGATCCGGGGGATGCGGACATCTCCCGATCGCAGCGCCTGGAACTCGCCCCACGTCTCAAAACGGGCAGGCAGGGACGCGCGGTCGTACACCGTCACCTTGCGATCCGGGTCGGTGTCGTCAAAGACGACCATCCTCTCGGTGCCGACGACGGTGAGCATCCGCCGCTTGTGTGGGTCGAGCCACGACAGGTGAAGGTGGGCGATCATCCCCGATGGGAACTGCAGGTAGGCGAAGACGACGTCCTCGATGCCGGGCTGGAGGTAGCACTCACCGCGCGCCGAGACCGCCACGGGACGCTCGCCGGCAAGCGCCAGCGCCATCGAGAGATCGTGCGGGGCAAGGCTCCAGAGGGCGTTCTCGTCGGCACGGACCTTGCCGAAGTTCTGGCGGTTCGCATAGAGATAGAGCACCCGCCCGAGCTCGCCGTCCGCTGCCATCCGTTGCACCGCTTGAAAGCCCGGGTGGAAACGGAGCAGGTGGCCGACCATCAGCCGCCGGTTGGCGGACCTCGCGGTGGCCACCAGGTCGGCCGCATCGGCGACGGTCAGCGCGAGCGGCTTCTCTACCAGCACGTGCTTGCCCGCGTCGAGCGCACGGCGAGCGAGGCGGTGGTGGGTCGACGACGCCGTCGCGACGACGACCGCGTCACACGTGTCATCGGCGAGAACCTCGTCGAGGTCGTCAGTGAACCGCGCCGTCGGGAACTGGCCGGCGAACCGCGCACGGTTCGCGGCGTCAAGGTCGCAGGCCCAGGCAAGCTCGCACCCTGGCACCCGTGCCAGGTTTCGTGCGAGGTTCGGTCCCCAGTAGCCGAGCCCGACGATCGCTACCCGCACGGGCATCGGGTCAGAGAAGGTGGACATGTTCAGCCGCGCGACCGTCGGCACCTGTCGCGTTGCGCAGGTCGACGACCAGCGGTGCGTGCTCGATCACCAGAGCGATGTCAATCGCCCGGTGCGCCGTCACGATCACGGCACAGTCGGCCGAGGCGAGCTCTGCCTCGGTGAGCTCGACGGAGGTCTCGCCGTGGTGGCTCGCGACGTGCGGGTCGTGGTATACGACCTCGGCACCCTCGGCGCGTAGGAGCTCGATGAGCTTCAGCGCAGGCGACTCGCGCACGTCGTCGATGTCTGCCTTGTAGGCGATGCCGAGCACCAGGACACGCGCACCGTTGACGCTCTTTCGATGAGAGTTCAGGGCACGCTGCACCTTCGTCATGCAGAAGTACGGCATGTTCTCGTTCACCTTGCCGGCCAGCTCGATGAACTCCGTGTAGTAATCGAACTCGCGGGCGCGCCAGGAGAGGTAGAACGGGTCGAGCGGCAGGCAGTGTCCGCCGAGACCGGGGCCGGGCAGGAAGCGCATGAACCCGAACGGCTTCGTCGCCGCCGCGTCGATCACCTCCCACACGTCGATCCCCATTCGATCGCACATCAGCGCCATCTCGTTGATGAACGCGATGTTCACCGAGCGGAAGATGTTCTCGAGGAGCTTCGAGAGCTCGGCGACCTCCGGCGAAGAAACCTGCACCACGTGGTCGCACGCGTCGGCGTACAGCGCGGCCGCGCGCTCGGTGCACGCCGGGGTGACGCCACCGACGACCTTCGGCGTGTTGCGCACGGTGAAGTCTGTCCGACCCGGATCGATCCGCTCAGGCGACATCGCAAGGTGGAAGTCGACGCCAGCCTTCAACCCGCCAGCCTCGAGGATCGGGCGGATCAGCTCGTTCGTCGTGCCGGGATAGGTGGTCGACTCGAGCACGACCAGATGTCCAGGTCGTAGATAGCGCGCGATCGACTCCGCCGCGCTCGTCATGTAGCTCGTGTCCGGCTCGCGGTTGGGGGTCAACGGCGTTGGGACGCAGATCACGATCGCGGCCGATGCGGCGATCGCCGCGAAGCTCGTCTCGGCCGTAAGCATCCCTGACACGACGAGCGCCGCGAGGTCCTCCGTCGCCACGTCGTCGATGTACGACACGCCGGCGTTGATGCGATCAACCTTGAACGGGTCCGGGTCGACCGACACGACGGACGAGCCCGACTGGGCGAAACGCACGGCAAGGGGGAGACCGACGTACCCGGCGCCGATCACAGCGACATCCCGATTCACGGAGGTGATGGTACTCGTGCGCCCGCTCCGAGGCTCCCGCAGGAGCGAGGCAGTCCTACGCTGGTTCGACCGCGGGCGTCGACGCGACGGTGTTGATCGCCGCAACGTCGGCGTTGCGGATCAGCACCACCGTCATCACGAGACCAGCGACCATCAGCGCGGCGGCGGCAGCGAACCCGGCGCGGTATCCCGCGACCGTCGCAACGAGCGGCCCAGAGCCGGTGGCCGCGTTCGCGGCAATCGTCGAGAGGATCGCCAGCCCGAGCGCCCCACCTACCTGCTGGGAGGTGTTAAAGAGGCCCGACGCGAGGCCCGCGTCGTCGGCGTCCACGTTCGTCGTCCCGATCAGCGTCATCGGCACGAACACGCCACCAAGACCGAGGCCCATCACGGTGATTCCGGGAAGCACATCCGTCACGTACGATCCTCCGACGCTGACGCGGCTCAGGAGAAGCAGGCCGATCGCGCCGACGGTCATGCCGATGATCGCGATCGTCCGCACGCCAACGCGGCCGATCAGCCCTTGCGACGCGCCGGAGGAGAGGATGATCGCCGCCGTCAGCGGCAGGAACCCACACCCCGCCTGCACCGGGCTGAGGCCAAGGACCTGCTGCACGTAGAGCGTCGCGAAGTAGAAGACCGAGAACATGCCACCGGCGACGACGAGCATCGTCAGGTTTGCCGCCGTCAGCGATCGGGTGCGGAAGATCCCGAGCCGGAGAAGCGGCGAGGCCGTCCGCTGCTCCCACACCACGAAGGCGACGAGCAGCACGACCGACAGCCCGACGAGGCCGAACGTCGTGCCGGAGATCCACCCGGCGGACTGCGCCTTGACGATGCCGTAGACCAGCAGCACGAGCCCGGCGGTGACGGTGAACGCCCCGACAAGATCGAAACCCTGAGCCCCCTCGCCCTTCGACTCGGGCACGAGACGGATGCCGAGCGCGAGCGTGATCAGGCCGACTGGGAGGTTGACGAAGAACACCCAGCGCCAGTCCGCGTACTCCGTCAGGATGCCGCCGAAGATCAGACCCATCGCGCCGCCACCGACGGCGATCGCCGCCCAGACGCCCATCGCCTTCGCGCGCGGCTTGCCGTCCGCGAAGCTCGTCGTCAGGATGGAGAGCGCGGCTGGCGACACCAGCGCGCCACCAAGCCCCTGCAGGCCGCGGGCGACGATCAGCACGCCGGCGTTCGGAGCGAGGCCGTCGATCACCGAGGCCGCGGTGAACACGACGACGCCTGCGAGGAACAGGCGGCGGCGCCCGAACAGGTCGGCGGCGCGCCCACCAAGCAGGAGGAACCCACCGAAGACGAGGGTGTACGCGTTGATCACCCACTGCAGCGAGCTGACGCTGAAGCCAAGGTCCTTCTGCACCGTCGGCAGGGCGACGTTGACGACGGTCGCGTCGAGGACGACCATGAACTGGCCGAGGCACACCACGGCGAGGACGATCCAGGGGTTCACACGCGGCTTGCTGCTCGGGTTCATGCGACGCAGGCTACCCGGCCGGCTAGTGTAAGCCGGCATGGCGCCGACCGACGACCAGGATGAGCTGTTCGAGGTCGTCGACGAGAACGACCGGCCGACCGGACCGCGGACCCGCGCCGCGTGCCATGCCGACCCGACGCTGATCCACCGCTCCGTCTGGGTCCTGGTTGGGACGCCCGACGGGATGCTGTACCAGCGCCGCGGCCTCGGCAAGGACTCGAACCCCGGGGCGTGGGACCTCGCCTGCGCAGGGCACGTGACGACGGGCGAGTCGTACGCGGATGCGGCTCGCCGCGAGCTCGCCGAGGAGGTCGGGATCACCGACGCGGTGCTGGTGCACGCCGGCACGTTCCTGATGCGCATGCCACACGAGACCGAGATGGCCGCCGTCTACACGACCGAACACGCTGGCCCGTTCCTCGTCCGACCGCCGGAGGTGATCGGCCTCGTCGCGTTCGCCGAGCCGCCGTCACCGATCACGCCATCCGCGCGCCGGGTGCTCGAGCTCCTGCGCCGATAGGGGGATGCGTCGCTACCACACCGGCTCGTAGGCTGGTGCGATGGCGATCCTCCGCGAGCGGCAGAGCCGCCTGGACCGGCTGGCGACCTCTCGCTGGGGCCAGCTCGTGGCGGCCGCGCGCCGCGCGGGCGCCGGCGCGGATGCCGAGGACGCCGTCCAGGACGTGCTGACCCGCCTTGCCGCCGGCGCGGGCGACGTTCCGGACGGTGAGGCGCGCCTCGTTGCGTACGCGACGGTTGCGGTCCGGCGGCGAGCGTACGAGCTCGCAGGTCGCCATGGCCGGGAGGTGGCGGAGGAGGACGGTGCGGCGCCGTCCGACCACGCCGGCGATCACGAACGCACGCGCGCGATCCGCGCCTACCTCCGCGCCACGGCCGAGCTGCCAGCACGCGCACGGGCGGTCGTGGTGCTGGACGCAGCGGGGTGGAGCCGCGGCGACGTCGCCGCGCGCCTCTCGCTGTCCGAGCGGGCCGTGCGCCGCGACCTCGAGGAGCACCGCACGGTCGTCCTTGCTGCGACGGCGCGCGCGCTTGACGGCTCGGACTGCGAGCGCCTCGCGGGAACGCTGTCTGCCTACGGCCAGGGCGCAGGCCGGCCGCGAGCCGGCGGACCGGTCGCCCGTCACCTCGAGGTCTGCGACGCCTGTCGAGCGGGACTCGTCGCCGCGCGTCGTGCCCGCACCCACCTGCGGGCGCTGTTCCCGCCGCCCGTTGCGTTCGGCATCAGCGGTATCCCCACGCCGACGGCCCTTGCCCCGATCTTCGCGAAGGGCGCCGTCGCCGCCCTGATCGCGGCAGCGACGGTCGGCGGCGGCGCGTTCGCCGTTCCGTCCGCCGGTCCGCCAGCTGCACCGCCGCGGCTCGTTCCGGTCGTTGACGTCCGCCTGACGTTGGCCGCGCTCGACCCGTCCTCAACGGTGACCATGCTCGGGCCGGTCGCGACGCGCCTGCACCGCGCCGCGGAGTCGGCGCGCCGACGCGTGGCCGCCCGTGACCCGTTCACGAAGCGGGTCCCGCCAGGAGGCTGCGACCTCGGCACCCTTGGCGTCTGCGGGCTCGGGGCCGGCCAGTAGACCGCTCGGCCGCCGCCGAAACGCGGGCACTAGTGCAGTGTCTGTCAGATGGCATGGTCATCGGGTGTCTGGAGCGAGCGGAAGCGTGCGGTCTGGTAGAGCCACCCGACGGGTGGCGGAGCCGGCAAGCGCAGGACGATCCAGGCGCACGAATGAGCACGCCATCTCACAATCAGACCAGTCTAGGACTGCAGCTGCGCAGTGATCTGGGTGAGCTGGCCGGTGGCGAGGAGCACGCCGACGGTGATCAGGACGACACCTGAGACGCGGTTCACAACGCCCGCGTGCCGCTTGAACACGCCGAGCACGGCGAGCGTGGAGCCCATCGCGAGGCCCGCAGCGAGGAACGGCACAGCGAGGCCGAGAGAGTAGGCGCCCAGCAGGATCCCCCCACCGGTCGGGCCGGTCTGCGCCGCGAACGTGAGGATCGCCGTCAGCACGGGCCCGATACATGGTGTCCAGCCGATCGCGAACGCCGCGCCGGTGAGGTAGGCGCTGCCGAGGGAGGCGCGCCGCGTGCGCTTGTGCAGCCGCCACTCCCGTCCGAACACCCGCGATCCCATGCCGAGAAGCGCGAGGCCCATGACGATCACGAGCGCGCCGCCGACGCGGTCAAGGAGGATCTGGTGGCGCTCGATCAGTCCACCCGCCCAGCCAGAGCCGGCGCCCATGCCGGTGAAGATCGTCGTAAAGCCAGCAGTAAAGAAGCCGGTGGCGAGCGTCACACGCCGCGCGTTCGCCTTCAGATCACCGTACGCGACGCCGGAGACGAACGACAGGTACGCCGGCACGAGAGGCAGGACACACGGCGAGATGAACGAGGCGAACCCGGCGGCGAACGCCGTCGCGAGGCCCACCGGCGTGAGGCCGATCGCGGCGACGATCACGAGGGCTTCACGAGCGACGAGAGCTCGGCGCTCGTCGTCCCACCAACCTTGCGCCACGTGACGATGCCCGCAGGCGAGATGACGACCGTCATCGGCAACCCCGTCGCGATCCAGGTCTGCTTGGTCGCGTCGTCGCCCACGAGGATCGGCCAGCTCCAGCCGGCAGCGCGCGCGAAGGTCCGCGCGGCGGGCAGCGAGTCGTCGATGTCGACCGAGAGCATCTGCACGCCGGGATGGGAACGCGCGAAGGCACGGAGCTCAGGCGCCTCGGCGCGGCAGGGCCCACACCACGAGCCCCAGAAGTTCACGACGACGGTCTTCCCAGCAAACGAGGCGAGGCTCACCGTTCCCGAGCCGGCCAGCGCCGGGCCTGAGAGGCCTGGTGCCGGATGTCCGTCCCGCTCGACCGTCAAGACCGGAAAGGGTCCGGGCGCCGAGGCGTCCCCCTGGTGCGTGAAACCGACCATGAGCAGGCTACCGAGAGCGGCGCCGCCGATGATCGTGAGGACAACGGCGACGGAACGCCTCATCCCCTCACGTTAGCGCAGGCGAGCACGGAAGTCAGCGGGCTCCATCGGCGACCGGCCGACGGCCTGCGCAAGGCGGACGGCGATCTCGACGAGCTGCGCGTTCGACGTGCACTCCGACCCGTCCGGCAAGGTCGCGGAGTCCTGGAAGCCAGTGCGGACGTGGCAGCCAGCGGCGGCGGCCACCGCCCCGACGATGGCGCTCGACTCGTCCTGACCGCTCATCACGACGTCGAACCGCGCGAAGGTCGACTTCGAGGCGTCCGCCATCCGAAGAACGTTGTGCGGCGTCCCCGCCATCCGGTCAGAACCTCGACCATCCGACGGACCGAGCTCGACGATCACATACGGCGCGCGCGCGAGAAGCGAGTCGTTGTAGAGGACCTCGTGGTCACCGAGCGAGTCCACGCCGATCACCACCGGTTCGGGCCGCACGCCCGCGCGGTCGAGAGCCTCGAGGATCTGACGACCCTCCTCCCTGTGTGCCGGCAGGTCGACCTCAGTCGAGCGAACTGCGACCGTCGCCATGTCGGGCGGCGTCCGCAGCACGTCGAACAGCGCCGTGATCGTGCCGAGGGAGGTCGCGCGGGTGCGCTGGGTCGTGATCGAGATCGGCACGTCCACCACCGCTCGGATCGCCGCGACGATGTCATCGAAGGAGAAGTCGAACGCGGGAAGCCCGTCCTTCTTCCGCGCGTGCACGTGCACGACGCCAGCGCCAGCCTCGACGGCGCGCTTCGCCTCAGCCGCGATCTCGTCAACGGTCAGCGGCAGGCTCGGGCACTCGAGTCGCGAGCGCATCCCGTTCAGCGCAGCGACGATCAGCATGGCGTCGTTCACGAGCGAGGCCTCTTTCGGTCAACCAACGTCCGCCGGCGCGCCCGGCGTTCACGCGCATAGTCCGGTATCTTCGCATCGAAGGCCGCAGACCCTCCCCGTTAGGAGCCCGTCAGGGCCCGACGGGACGTTAGAGGTTGGTCGGGCGCTGCCCGAGGGTCACGTCCACCCCGACGTGCTGGCCGGACCGGACGACGTCGAGACGGACCACCGCACCGGGCGACCAGGCGGCGACGGCGACGGAGAGGTCGGTCGACGAGCGGATCGGACGACCCGCCACGCTGACGATGATGTCGCCGTCCGGGTGAACCGTTCCGGCATCCTGAAACACCGCCGTACGACGGCCGGCGGAGAGGCCAGCGCGCTCGGCCGGCCCGCCGGAGGAGACCCCGTCAACGAGCAGACCGCTGGTCACGGCGAGGTGGAACTGGCGCGCCAGCTCGCGCGTCACTGGCTCGGTGGAGACGCCGAGCCAGGCATAGCGCACCGACCCGCTGCTGACGATCTCCGCCAGCGAGCGTTGCGCCGCCTCGGACGGGATAGCGAAGCCGACGCCCTCCCCACCACCGCCGGTGCTCTCGATCTGTGCTGCGACGCCGACCACCCGGCCGCGCGCGTCGAAAACCGGTCCGCCTGAGTTGCCGTGGTTGATCGCAGCATCCGTCTGGATCGCGTTCGGCGTCGAGAAGCTGACGGCAGGCGCCTGGATCTCGCGGCCCAGCGCGGAGACGACCCCGACCGACAGGGACTCCGCCTGGTCCTTACCGAACGGCGAGCCGATCACCGCGAGCGGGTCGCCGACCTGAAGCGGCGCCGACGGGCCGAACACCAGGGCGACGAGGGGCTCGCGGCGCGGGTCGACGCGCAGGACCGCGATGTCGTCAAAGAGGTCGTACCCGACGATCGTCGCCGGGAGCGAGTTCCCGTCGGCGAAACGGACGAAGACGCGCCGCGCCTTCTTCACGTCAGCGGCTGTTCGAGCGTCGGGTGATGAGGTGACGACGTGCGCGTTCGTCAGCAAGAGCCCCTTCGTCGAGACGACGAATCCCGAGCCGGACACCGAGTCCGCACCGAACGACGCGGTGACGGTGACGACCCCGGCCATGCGTTCGCGATAGATTCGGCGCGGGTCGAAGGCAGACGCTGGAAGGTCGGCGACGGTCTCCGCGACGGTCGGCATGATCGGTAGGCCAACCGTCACGGTGTGGGCCGGGGCCTCGTCCCGGAGGGCGCCGCTCGCGCCCACGCCGACGATCACGCCGGCGGCGCCGACCACGCCCGCGAGGCACGGCAGCCCGAGCCCTCTTGCAGATACCCCCACGATCGAAGCATAGGGACGGCGGGTTACGGTGGTGGTGGCAGCGCCAGCACGAAGGACTTGCCGATCCCCTCGTCCTGGAGCAGCAGCAGCTTCCCGCCCATCCGACCCGCGAGCTCGTGGGCGATCGCCAGACCGAGCCCCGACCCCTCGCCGCCGCCAACGCCGCGGAAGAACCGGTCGAACAGCCGCTCGACGACGGCCGGCGGTACGGGCGCACCATCGTCATGGACGACGACGCAAGGCTCGCCGCTGAGCGCTCGCACCGAGACGGTGACCGTCGTCCCCGGCGGATTATGCCGTAAGGCATTGTCGATCAACGCGCGGCCGATCTGTGCGATGCGCCCCTCGTCGCCGAGCACCATCGCGCCCTCACCGTCGCCACGCAGCACGCGTGATCCGCGGCGCTCAGCGGCAGCGGCGAAGTCGGCCACCAGGGTGTCGGCGAGGGCCTCTAGACCTACGTCATCCAGGTTCAACTCGACACCACCGGCATCGAGGCGAGAGAGGTCGAGGAGGTCCGTCGCAAGACGGGTCAGTCGCCCCATCTGGGCACGCATCGTCACGACGTACTCGCGCTGAGCGGTCGGATCCTCCTCGTCCTCGAGCAGCTCGAGGAAGCCGCCGAGGGCAAACAACGGCGTCCGGAGCTCGTGCGAGGCGTTGGCGATGAACTCGCGCCGTGAACGGTCGGTGCGCTCCAGCCGGCGGCGCATCGCGTCAAACGCGACGGCGAGATCGAAGATCTCATCGCGACCACTGTCGATGACTGGGGTGATCAAGTCGCCGGCGGCGATCCGCCGTGCCGCACGGTCGAGACGGCGGATGCGCTGCGCGAGAGCCATCGCGGCGATCGCACCAACGAGCCAGGTGGCCGGTAGGGCGATCAGGGTGGCGAGCAGGATGTCGTGACGTACCGTCGCGACCGTCCGGTCGACGTCGTTGAGGGGCGAGGCGAAGAGCAGCACGTAGCGAGGATCGCTCGTCGGCACCGCCACCTCGGCGGCGTAACGGCCAGCGACCGAGGCGGTGCCCTCCCGAATGCCCCGGGTGCGCAGCGCCGCGCCTACCACCGGGTCGACGAGCGACCCGACGAGCGTCCCGCCCACCTGGGTGAACGTCCCGTTCGTCTCGACATGAAGCACGCCGACCTGGTTGCCGGTCTCCCTGCTGTACTCGACAGAGAACGACGAGAGCTGATCGAGCGTCGCGCTCGGGATCCGCGCCAGCACGTTCGAGGTGCTCTTGCGGACGTCGCCGATGCGATCACCAACGAGGTTGTCGCGCAACGATGGAACGACGATCAGCGCGGACAGCCCGACACCGAGACACGTGACGCCGAGAAGCAGGACGCTGAGCCACGTGAGGAGCCGCCGGAACGGGAAGACGGCCGCGCCAAGACTCACCACTCGTCCGCGAAGCGGTAGCCGACGCCGCGTACCGTCTGGATGTGGCGTGGCTCGCTCGGGCTGGGCTCGATCTTCTCTCGGAGGTGGCGCACGTGGACGTCGACGGTGCGCGGCTCGCGGAAGTCAGATGAGCCCCACACCCCGTCGAGCAGCTGGGCGCGGGAGTAGACGCGCCCGCGGCTCGCCATCAACATGTGCAGCAGCTCGAACTCGACGTACGTCAGCTCGACGACGCTCCCGCCGACCGTCACGATGCGACGTGCCGGGTCGAGCGAGACGCCGTCCAGCTCGAGGCGATCGCCGACGCCGGCGCCGCTCGCCGGCGCCAGTGACGCCCGCCGCAGTGCCGCCTTCACCCGCGAGCGGAGCTCACGCATGCCAAACGGCTTCGTGATGTAGTCGTCCGCGCCGAGCTCGAGGCCGACGACCTTGTCGACCTCGTCGTCCAGCGCCGACACCATGATGATCGGCACGGCCGAACCGGCACGGATCCGCCGACACACCTCGCGGCCCGACAGGTCGGGCAGCATCACGTCGAGCAGCACGAGATCGGGACGATCGCGCTCCACGGCAAGCAGGCCCGCGGCGGCGTCGCGCGCGCCAATGACCCGGTATCCGTCCCGCTCGAGCGCGGCCGCGAGCAGCTGCTGGATTGACTCCTCGTCATCGATCACGAGCACGACGGGCTGGTCCGACACGCTCGAATGCTACCGTCAGGCCGCTCTGGACCCCGAACACCACCGTACACGGCGGCGGAGGCGGCGCGCACGGCGGCGTCCCGGGCGCTCCACGCTCGTTTCTGGGCGCGCGTATCGGGCAGGGCTCGTGGCGTTCGCGCTGACCGCGTTCATCGCGCTGATCGGCATCTCCACCCCAAAGGGACTCGATCTGACGGCGACCTCCCCGCCGGCGTTCGACGGCAACGACGCGCTGCACCTCGCTGAGGACGTCACGGCAGCGGCCCAAGGCTCGGGGGGTGACGTCGCCGTCACCGCCCTGATCACCCGTGCGCTCACCGAGGTAGGCTCGCCGCCGGTGGTCGAGCGGTTCAGCGGCACCGCACCGGACGGGTCATCGACGACCGAGACGAACCTCGTCGCGACGCTCCCTGGCGCGTCGCACGGCACGATCCTGATCGTCGCGAGCCGCGACGCCGGCCCGCTCGGCACCGCGACGCTGATCGAGCTGGCGCGGGTGTTCGCGGTGGAGCAGCACACCCGAACGATCGTGCTGGCATCGCTCGGCGGCGGCGCAGACGGGGACGCAGGCGCCCGCTTTCTTGCCAGCCACCTCCCTCGGTCGCTCGGCAAGCCAGTGATGCTGCTCGGCATCCGCAGCATCGGTGGCGGCCGGGTAGCGATCCACGATCGCGGCAGCCGTTCGGACCACACGAGCGCGGGGCTCTGGGCGGGCGTCCAAGCGGCGTTCGCCGGCGTGCCGGGTGCGAGCAGCGTCACCCGACCCGGCATCCTGCGCGAGCTCGCTGAGGCCGCAGCGCCGCCACGCGCGACCGGCTCGCAGGCTCCGTTCATCGACGAGCGGATTCCCGCCGTCGAGCTCGAGAACGTCGACCCACCAGCGACGACCCTACGAGCCGAGCGCTTGACAGCGGACGGGCAAGCGCTCAACGATCTCGTCGGCGCCTTGGACTCCGGTGCCACCGCCGGCGGCGCAGAGGGCTCATACGTTCGCTCCGGCGACAGCGTCGTGACGCGCTGGCTGCTGGCGCTGCTGGCGCTCGGGCTCGTCGCGGCGCCTGCGCTCGCAGCCGTCGACCTGGTGTCGCGCGCGTGGCGGGAACACCTCCCGGTGGCTGAACGAGCCCTCGCCGCCGCGACGATCGTCGTGCCGCTCACGGCAGCCGGCCTCGGCATCCGCACCGTCGCCCTCCTCGGCGGCGACGCGGCTGAGTCCTGGGCGTACCCGTACACGCGGGATCGGTGGCCTGATCGAACGGAGGTCACGGCTGCCGTGCTCGGCGCTGGGCTCGGCTGGCTCACGCTTCGCCTCGTGCGCCGACCGCGACGGCCGCCAGAGGACGGCGCTGCGCGCGCCACGATCGCGCTTGCCGCCGCTCTTGGCTTGGGCACTGGTGGCGCGACGCTGGCGATCCTCGTCAGTCCCGTTGCAGGGCTCCTCCTCGTGCCGGCGTTGCACGGATGGGTGGCGATCGAGCGGATCCGACTCGGCGGCGCCCCGGCCCGCGCCGTGCTGATCTGGTTTCCTCTCCTCGCGCCGGCGGCGGCCGTCGCGGTCGGCCTCCAGCTAACTCCCGGCGAGCTCGTTCGGATGGTCGCGGACGGGCGCATCCCGGCCGCGATCGGCGTCGGGGCGATGGTCGTGGTGGGAGGCGCCGCCGTCCTCACCGCCACCTTCGTTCGTCGAGTAGGGTGAGGCGATGCGGCGGGTACGACGACACCTCGGCACGACGATGGTCGCGGCGGGCCTGGTCGTGCTCGGCTACGTCGGCGTGATCCTCGTCTGGGGCGACCCGGCAACGCGCATCTACACCGTCGTCAAGCAGGTCGGGCTGCAGGGGCAACTGCAGCGCGAGAACCGCGAGTGGGAACGTGACGTTCGCGCCACGCCCGCGGCGACGCTAGCTCCCGGCGAGACGCGCGCAGCGGCGGAGGCGGCCGTCGCCCGAAGGCTTGCGATCGCCTTCGCTCGCCGCTACCGACACCACGAGGGGACGGCGATCGCCCGCATCCGCATCGCCCGCCTGGGACTGAACATGGTCGTCGTCGAAGGTACCGGGACCGCGGCGCTCGAGACGGGACCCGGGCACTACGCGAACACTGCCTTCCCTGGCGTCGGACGGACCGTCGCGGTCGCAGGGCACCGCACCACGTTCGCGGCACCGTTTCGCCACATCGACGACCTCGTCGCCGGCGACCGCGTCGTCCTCGAGATGCCCTACGCGACCTTCACCTACACCGTGACGGGCCACCGCATCGTCGACAACAGCGACTGGTCGATCATCAAGGACAAGGGCTATGACCGGCTCGTTCTGAGCGCGTGCCACCCGATCTACTTCGCGAGCCAGCGCTACGTCGTCTTCGCGCAACTGACGTCTGTCGCGCTGCCTACCTAACGCCCATCGAGGGACACCACCGGGACGGTCGTTCCGGTCTCCACGAAGCCCACGCCGGCGTCGATCAGCACCAGGCCGTTCGAGGTTGCCGCGCGAGCGATCTGGTGGCTCCCCTCGGCAACGGCGAGGGCTCGTCCGCCGGTCACGCGGGCCGGGAGCGCTCGGGTCCTTCCAGGCAGGCGACGAACCGGCTCGGCGAGCGCCGCGAACACCGGGTCGGGCTCCGGGCCCCCGACGAGCGCGCGCACCACGGTGGCAACGATCAGATGCAGCCCAACGAGGGTGGAAAGCGGGTTACCCGGGAGGCCAACGACGATCGCCCCCGCCGGGGCGCGACCCGCCCACACTGGCTTCCCCGGCTGGATCGCGACCCGCCAGAACAGCTGCTCGACGCCGAGGGAGGCAAGCGCAGGCTTCACGTGATCGCGCGGCCCGACCGAGACACCGCCGGAGCTGACGACGATATCGGCGTGCGCGAGCGCGTCGGCGGCGACCCGTGTGGTCGCAGCTAGCGAGTCGGGGACGTTACGAACCTGAACGACGACGCAGCCGAACGCCTCGAGGGTGCCCGCGATGAGGAGCGAGTTGGAGTCGTGTACCTGCCCACGCCTCAGCGACGTTCCCGGAGCGACGAGCTCGTCGCCGGTGACGAGCACGACAGCCCGCGGCCGGCGGACGCACGAGGCGGTGCCGTGCCCAGCGGCAGCGATCGCTGCCGCCAGCAACGGGGTGACGCGCTGCGCGGCGACGGCGATCGTCGCGCCAACCGAGACGTCAGCGCCAACGCCGCGCACGCCGTTGCCGGGCGCCACCGGCCCGTCGGCGCGCACGAGCCCGCCATCATCGATCGTCGCCCGCTCGATCGGCACGACCGCGTCAGCACCGACCGGCAGGATGCCGCCGGTCGCGATCGCTGCGACGTGCTCCTCGGGTAGCGCGCCCGGGTCGTTCCCGGCGGTGACCTCGAAGGCGATCGGCAACCCGCGCTCGGCGTCGCGAGCACGGACGGCGAAGCCGTCGAGCGCCGAGTTCGGCCAGGCCGGCAGATCGGCGACCGCGAGGACGTCCGCGCCGAGGACCCGGCCGACCGCGGCGGCGATCGTCACCTGCTCGACGCCGAGCGGAGCGGTCGCCGCACGGAGAATCGCGCGCGCCGCCTCCAACGAGGCTAGTGTCTGGGTTGTGTCGACGTCCACGGCTGGTCGAAGGAGCATGCTATAAACGGCGAGCCGATGCGTGAGCGAGCCTCCACATGATCGCCGGTCGGTACGAGCCGAACGACGATCTCGAGCCAGCTGGCGGCGCGCAGCGGGTCGGTGCAACCGACACGACGAGCGGCGCTGCCGTTGTCGTCACGACGTTTCCGCGAGGCGCCGGGGCCGGTGAGTTCGCCGCGATCGCGGCGCGCTACGAGGCGGTCCGTCACCCGAGCCTCGCGGCGGTCCTTGCATGGAGCGACCCGGGCTCGGACGAGACGGTCGCGCCGATCATCGTCACGGCGCGGATCGCGGGACGCGCCCTCAACAGCGATCCGCCGCGCCCACGCAGCGAGGCGCTCGCCCTGCTTGCCGACGTCGCGGACGCCATCGCCGCGCTCCACGGCGCCGGGCTCGCCCACGGCTGCCTGGCGGACAGCTCGATCGTCGTGCCCGACGCCGGCCCCGCGACCGTCGACGGCGCCGGCGCCGTGGCGCTCCGTGACGCCGCGCTCGGCGGGTCGCCGACCGTATCCGACGTCACCGCCGATGTCCGTTCGATCGGCGAGATCCTGTACCGCACGTTGACGGGGCACCCCTCGAGCGGCGAGGCGACGATCGCACCGACGCAGCTCGATCCGACGATCGGCGCGTCGCTCAACGGACTGACGCTGGCGCTCCTCTCGACCGACCCGTTGCGCCCGCCGCCACCCGCGGCGGCCGTGGCACTCCGTCTGCGCGCCCTTGCGGCCGACGACGAGGCCGACAGGGGGGCGACCACAGCTCGACCCACCGGCCTTGGTGCCGCTCGACGGCTCCTTCCGCGCGGCGACGTCGGCCTCGTCGCCGCCGCTGGCGCGATCGCCCTCGCCGGGATCGGCGTCTCGTTTGCCGTCGCGCGCGGCGAACGCGCTGCCACCGGGCGGACGAGCGTCCGCACCGTGACGATCATCTCGCAACGGGCCGGGATCCCGTCTCCGCCCGTGACGCAGTACGTCACCCAGGAGGTCACGCTGCCCGGCGCCGCGGCAACGGTCACCATCGGCGGGAGCACCTTCCCCGGCACGGTCGTCTACACGTTTCGGCTGATCCCGACGACCATCGCCCAGGCTGGCCCGACCACGCTAAACATCCCGCTCACGGTCACGATTCCACCGCCGTAGAGCGGCTAGCCCAGGGCTAGCCCGTCGTCGTCGGCGGCGGCAGCGGCAGCGTGTCGGTGGGCGTGCTCGTGTCCGTCTGGGCGGCCTTGCTCGAGGCGGCGGCCGCGTTTGAGGCGGCGTTCGCGGCTGCCGCCGCCGCGGCGATCTGGGTGTACCGCGTTGACCAGGGCTTGGCAACGAACGGGTGGCGAGGCGGTGGCCAGTCGTGCGGGAGGACGCGGCCGACGAGCACGGACTGCATGAACTGGTGCCAGATCTCCGCCGGAAGCGTCCCGCCGAAGACGGGGCTCGCCCCCTCGACCGACGACATCGGATAGCGATCGTAACGCGGGTAGCCGACCCAGACGCACGCCGCGATGTCGGGTGTGTACCCGCAGAACCAGGCGTCAACCTCATGATCCGTTGTCCCCGTCTTGCCGGCCTGTGGGCGCCCGTCGCTCGTCTGCGCCCGCACGCCGGTGCCGTAACGGATGTTCTCGCCAAGGATGCGGTTCACCTCTGATGCGATCCCATCGCTCAACACCCGTTGCGCTGGCGCGGTGAACTTCAGCTGCTGGTTCGAGCCGGCGTAGTCGATCTCGGCGATCGCGTGCGCGCGGTGGTAGGTGCCCATCGCTGCGAAGGTCGCGTACGCGGACGCCATCTCCAGCGGCTTGACGGAGTACGCCCCGAGCGTGATCGAGGGGCCCGGGTTCTCGTCCGCGTTCAGGGACTGCGTGACGCCAAGACGCTGCGCCATCTCGCGAATCTGACGCGGGCCGACATCGATCGCAAGCTGCGCGAAGATCGTGTTGTCCGAGGCAACGGTTGCGGCCTCGACCGTCTTCGGACCGACCCCGGTCGGCTCGGCGGTGTGCACCTGCCAGGTGCCGAACTGGAACGGACCCGACTCGTACAACGTCGTCGACGGATCCATGCCCGCCTCCATCGCCGCTGCGAGCGTGAACGGCTTGAAGGTCGACCCGGGTTGGCGGACGGCCTCGGCGAGGTTCACCTGGCTGCGCGAGAACGACTGCGTCGCAGCCATCGCTCTGATCTCGCCGGTCCGCGGGTCGATCACGACCATCGCCGCCGCCGGGTCGCAGGTCGGCAGCGGCTGGTTGGCGCACGGCGGAAGCCGCATGATCGTGCGCAACGCGGAGTAGGCCTGCTTCTGCATGCGCCCGTCGATCGTCGTGTGCACCCGGAGTCCACCGTGGCGCACCGCATCGGCACCGAACTGCGGATCGGCGTTGAGCGCGTTCACGACGTACTGCACGAAGTACGGCTCGGCAGTGCGCAGCTGGACCTTTGCGTGTTGCAGGGCGAGCGGCGCCGCGACGCCCGCGGCGTACGCTGCGTCGCTGATCACCCCTGCGTCGCGCAGTGCCGCGAGGACCTCCTCGCGGCGGATGGTTGCCGCCACCGGGTGCAGCCAGGGGTCAAACCGCGAGGGCGCCTGCGGTAGACCGGCGAGCAGCGCTGACTGGATCATCGTCAGGTCGCGCGCGTGGATGCCAAAGTAGGCCTGGGCGGCCGCCTCGGCGCCGTACGCGAAGTGGCCGTACGGCACGGTGTTCAGATACTTCTCGAGGATCTGGGCCTTCGTGTGGGTCTTCTCGTACTCGAGCGCGAGGTACGCCTCCTTGACCTTCCTGTCGAGCGTGTGACGGTCATCGAGGTAGAGGGCGCGCATCAGCTGCTGCGTCAGCGTCGAGGCGCCCTGGGTCGCATGTCCAGCACGAACGTCCGCTGCGACGGCACGGGCGACCGACCGCCAGTCGACGCCGTTGTGCTCGTAGAAGCGGCGGTCCTCGATTGCGACCGTCGCCGTCTGCAACCAGGGCGACACCGCGTCGAGGGAGACCTGCGTCCGGTTCTCCTCGCTCGGGACGACCTCGAGCACGCTGCCGTCCCGAGCGTAGATCACCGAGTTCTGAGCCAGCTGGCGCTCCGGTAGACCGGTCACCGCTACACGCACGCCATCGATGTAGGAGGACACCGCGACCGACCCGCCGGCGAGCACCAGGAACACGACCGCCACCGAGACGATCACCAGCGTCAGCGCAGCGCGACCGCGACGCGACCGCCGTGCGTCGCGACGACGGCGGTGTTTTCGCCGGCGGACACCGGCGGGATGCCCCTCAGGCATGGGCGAGCTCCCCGTTGCGTGCAAGCTCCGTCGCAGCGCGAAGGCGAAGCTCCGAGCCGACGGACTGTGCAGACGCACCATCGGTCACCCAGGCGGTGATCGACGCGGTGATTGCGAGCTCGTCCACGCGCACGAACAGGACGACCGGCTCGGGAGACGCGACGCGACCGGGGATCGCGAAGGCGATCTCCAGCAGCCGCCGACGCACCGAGTCGAGGTCGGCGCCGTGCGCGACCGGGACCGTGACGATCTCCGCTCGCGTCGGGTCCTCGATCGTGGCGTTGATGATCGAGGACCCGATCAGCTGCTCGTTCGGCAGGTAGACACGACGTCCGTCGTCGCGACGCAGGACCGTGTAGCTGAGCTTGATCTCCTCGACAACGCCATCGAGATCATTGACGGTGATTCGATCGCCAAGCCGGAACGGCTGCGTGAGGGCGAGCTGCACGCCAGCAGCGATGTTCGCGAGCGGGGTGCGGACGGCGAAGCCGGCGATCACCGCAACCACGGCGCCGCTGGCAAGCAGCGTCCGCGAGAAGCCCTGGCCCCACGGCGTTGCCTCAAGGCCCGCGATCGCCGCAATCAACACGGCAGCAGCGGTGACGACCCGTCGGATCAGCCGCAGGCGCGTACGCGTGCCGGCGAAGTCGCCGCGATAGCGAGCTGCCAGCGCCAGCTCCTGCCGCCCGATCAGACGGCGCGCTCCGACCGCTCCGGCGACCGCCAGCGCGACGCTGCCGCCGGCGATTGCGAGCGCGTGAAGGGATTCGTCGGAGGTCATCTCAGGACCGTTCGGCTCGGCGGGCACGAGCCCTTCCGCGACCAGATGAGCCGGTCGGCGACCACCGCAACCTATCATCCCGCTCGTGCCTGCCCCGTTTCCGATGATCCGCGTGACCACCCTGACCGTCCTTGCGATCCTCGCCGCCGGCTGCGGCGCGCGCGCCGAACCGACCGGATCGCTCGGCATGCAGCCGGTCTCGGTCGTCGACGGAACCGGCGCGACGATCGCGCTCAGCCGCGCCGCGCGGCATGTCGCCTCGTCCGACGCCGCCGCGACCGCGACGCTCCAAGCCCTCCACGTCGACGTTGCGGCCTTCGCGCCGGGTGGTGCGGTCCCGGCCGGAACCGACCTCGTGATCATCAGCGGCGCCACGGGAGGTGGTGGTGAGATCACGGACGTGCCGGTGTTTCACTGGGGCGTCGGTAACCTCGCTGACGCCGGCTTCCAGATCGCGCAGGTGGCGCTCGCGACAGATCGCGGTGGGGCAGGAGTCGTCCTTGGGCGCACGGTCGATGCCGCCGTCAAGACAGCGCTCGCTCGGTCTCTAAGCGAGCCGATGACGACCGTGTTCATCGAGAGCTCCGCCCTCACGGAGGCGGCGGCGGACGACCCTCTCGTCGTGCTCGTTCGTCGCCTCGGCAGCAAGCCGGCCGTCGCCCCCGGCACGTCAATGTCGTTCCCGCAGCTCCGACGGCTCGCGCCGGCCGCGTGGATCGCCGTCGAGCCAGCAACGTCGACGCTTGCGGCGTTGCGCCTTGCACCCGGCCTTCGCCCCGTGCCAGCGGTGCGCGACGGGCGGGTGCTGCGACTGCTGCGCAGCGATCTCGAGCCGTCCCCGAACCTCGCGACGAGGCTCGCGGCGATCATCCACGTGCTCCACCCGGCGGCATGAGCGCCACCCGGCGACCGAAGGCGCGCGCGCTCGGCCTCAGCCTGGCCGCGTACCTCGCGTTTCTCGTCGCTACGGTCGCCGCGACCGTGCCCTTCTTGCAGCACGCCAGGGCGGCAACCCTCACCTCACCGGCGCTCGGCGTCGCCGGTGGTCTCGGGTACATCGTGCTCATCCTCGTCACGATCCGGTTCGCGCGGGATCCATCGCTCGGCCGCGAGGTGCTCGCTGTCCGCGCGACGCCGCTTCGCCGTGCTGCGAAGGCGGTGGTCGCAGCGATCGGCGCGGGGGCGGTCGGCGTGCTCGTTCTCGAGCCGATCTTCCATGGCGGCAGCGCCCAGCGAATCACCGCCGGCGTCGCGCCGCAGAGCACGGGCTCGTACGTGCTCGCAGGCCTCTCGATCGCCGTCATCTGCGTCGTCGGCCCTGTTGCCGAAGAGCTCTACTTCCGCGGGCTGCTGTTCGGCGCTCTTCTTCCCTTGGGTCAGACGCCAGCGGTGCTGCTCTCGGCCGGGCTCTTCGCGGTCGTGCACTTCACGCCGGCCGCGATGCCGGTGATCGCGGTGCTCGGCGTGCTCTTTGGACTGCTGCGCGTCCACACCGACTCGATCTGGCCCGGCATCGTTCTTCACGTGCTGAACAACACGCTTGCGGTGCTGGTCACCATCTCCTGACGCGGTTCGTTCGCCCGGTAGGATCCAGGGCGATGGCAGACCCGAACGACCCGTTCGTCCAGCGGCAGCGCGCGATCATCGACGCCGCCGACGATCAGATCCTCGAGGCGCTCAACGCACGCATCGACGCCGTCCTCGCGCTACACGAGCATAAGGTTCGCGCCGGCTATCCGCTGTTTGATCCCGGGCGCGAAAAGCTAATCACCAGTCGTTTGCTTGAACAAAACGCCGGCCCGCTCGCCGCGGACGCCGTAGCGGGCGTCGTCGACGCGATCCTCACGCTGACGCGAGCAGAGGTGACGCGGGTCCGGCAGCAGGGCTGGGGATCATGAGCGAAAGTCGTCCGGCCTGACGTCCTCAAGAAACCGGCGGAACTCCGCGACGGCGTCTTCCGCGACGGCGTCGACACCACTCGCCTGCTCTTCCGCCTCAACCGACCCGCGAGCAAGGACCTCGTCGGCGACGTAGATCGAGGCGTTGCAGCGCAGCGCGAGAGCGAGCGCATCGCTCGGCCGTGCGTCAAGCTCGGTCGGACCATCGGCCGCCCTCAGGCAGATCCGCGCAAAGTAGGTGTTGTCGCGCAGGTCGACGACCTCGACCCGCTCGACCGTGGCGCCGAGGTCGCCAAGGACCCGGGCGAGCAGATCATGGGTCATCGGGCGCGGCGTCTCCTTGCCCTGCAGAGGCAGCAGGATCGCCTGGGCCTCGGCGTGCCCGATCCAGATCGGCAACACCCGTGCGCCGTCGACCGTGCGGAGCAGCACGATCGGCTGCCTGCCCACCGGATCCAACGACAGCCCGTAGATGGTCACCCTGCGCACGGCCCGACCATTCTACCGCCGTATGCAAGCGCGGCCCGGCCCCGGACGCCGGCTTCGCGGCACGCTCGGCGACGTCCCAGACGCCGCGGGGATGCGGCGGGTTGACGCTCAGACGAGCCGGGCGTCGACCGCCGCGAGGTGACCGGGAAGGCCCTCGCTCGTCGCCCACGTGGCGATCGTCGGACGGAGCCGCGAGAGACCATCGCGCGTGATCCGCTCGAACGATTGACGGCGCCTGAAGTGGGTCACGGAGAGACCTGCGCTGTGACGGGCAGCGCCACCGGTCGGCAGCACGTGGTTCGTGCCCGCAACGTAGGAGCCCGCGACCGATGGCGTCATCGCGCCGATGCAGACCGTGCCGGCGCTGCGCAGCTCGGCGGCGACGCCGTCCGGGTCGGCGGCGTGGACGATGACGTGCTCCGCGGCGACCTCCTCGCTGAACGCGATCGCTGCCGCGTTCGACCCACAGACGACGATCGCCGACCGGCCCTCGCGGCCCTGACAAAGGATCGCGTCGCGCCGCATCACCGGGAGGGCCGCGAGACGACGTGCGAGGTGGGCAGCAACGCGCTCCGCGAGACCCGCGTCCGTGACAACGACAACGCCGCACGACGTGTCGCCGTGCTCTGCCTCCGAGATCAGGTCGGCAGCAAGCAGGTCCGGGTCGGCGTCGTCAAGGCCGAGCACGAGCACCTCGCTCGGTCCCGCGTCGAGGTCGACGCCAACCACCCCCCGCACCAGCTGCTTCGCGGCTGCCACGTACGGTCCCCCGGGGCCGGCGATCACGTCGACGCGACGCAAGGTCGGTGTCCCGTAGGCGAACGCGGCGACGGCAGCCGTTCCCGAGAGCCGCCAGACCTCCGTCGCACCACCGATCGCGGCGGCAGCGCGGACGGTGGCGGGGATCTCCCCCGTCGCCGGATCGACGCCGCTGGCGAGAACGATCCGCTCAACACCCGCCACGCGAGCCGGCACGCAGAGCATCAGCGCGCTCGAGGGGTACGTCGCGGTGCCGAATGGCACGTACAGCCCCGCCGCACGTACAGGGGGGAACCGCTCGCCGATCACCACGCCCGGCTCGACCTCGAGCGCGAAGTCCTCGACCAGCTGGGCGCGGTGGTAGCGCTCGAGGTTGCGGGCGGTGTGGTCCATCGCCGCGCGCAGCGCGGGGTCAAGCGCCGCGACCGCCTCGTCGAGTGATGCACGCTCGACGATGAACCGATCTGCCGCGAGCTCGACGTGGTCGACGGCGCGGAGGAAGCCCGAGACGGCCTCGTCGCCGCCTTCCCGGATCGCCGAGAGGACCGGCGCGACGACCGCGCTGGGCTCGACGAGCCGCTCCGTGTCGCGGTTGCCGATGCGCGTGCGCTGCGATCGATCAAGCGTCGCGAGGTGGACGATCGGCACGCTCACGCGCGGGCGAGGACGAGCGCCGCGTTCTGGCCGCCGAACCCGAACGCGTTGACCATTGCCGCGTCGAGCTGCCCCACCAGCGGCGCGCCGTGCACGACCGCGAGCGGGCAGTCGGGGTCGGGCGTCTCGTAGTTCAGGCTCGGCGGAACCAGGCCGTAACGGATCGCGAGCGCCGCGGTCGCGACACCGAACGCTCCCGCAGCGCCAAGCGTGTGCCCAACGGACGACTTCGGCGCCGTCACCGGCAGACGGCTGCTCTGGCTGAAGACGCGGCAGATGGCGGCAGCCTCGGCGGAGTCGTTCAGCCGCGTTCCCGTTCCGTGCGCGACGATACAGGACACGCGCGCAGCATCGACGGCGCCGTTCGCCAGCGCTCGGCGCATCGCGAGCTCGGCGCCACCGCCGCTCGGCTCGGGCGACGTGATGTGGAACGCGTCGCACGAGAGACCTGCGCCAAGCATCTCGCAGTAGATCGTCGCGCCGCGCGCGAGGGCAGCCTCGAGCGGCTCGAGGACGACGATCGCAGCTCCCTCCGCCGGCACGAAGCCGGTGCGGTTGAGGTCGAACGGGCGCGAGATCGTCGCTGACTCGCCCTCGGCGACGGTGAGCGCGCCGGCGTTCGCGAGCGACGCGACGAGCGGGGCCGTGAGCGCCGCCTCGGTGCCGCCGGCAAGCACGAGGTCGACCTCACCGCGGCGGAGCATGTGGAACCCCTCGGCAACGCCGATCGCACCGGCGGCGCAGGCACCGACACCGGCGGTGGTCGGGCCGGTTACGCCGAGATGGATCGCGACGTTGGCGGCCGCCATGTTCGCTGACAGCTGCGGCACGTAGAGCGGGCCGATCCGACTCGGGTCGTCGCGGCGCGCGGCGACCTCGCGGTCACCCTCACCGACGCCGCCGGCACCCGTGTGGACGGTGATGCCGGTTCGCGGTCGATCGAGCTCCTCAATCCCCGCGTCACGCAGGGCGAGGACGGATGCAGCGACGGCCATCTGCGCGAATCGTCCCATCCGGCGGGCGGTGCGCTTCTCCATGAAGGTGGTTGGATCGAAGTCGAGCGCCTCGCCGGCATGGTGCGCCGGGAGACCTTGGAGCTCAGGCGAGCGCACACGGCGGATCCCCGATCGTCCGGCGACGAGGGCATCCCAGAAGACGTCGGTACCGACGCCATGCGGGCCGATGACACCGATGCCGGTGATCGCGATGCGAGGCGGAGAGCACACGCGCCCTAGTGTGCCGGATCGCACGCCAGCGGTGCGCCGGAGACGTTGCGGAAGGTGCGCACGCCACGGCTGCCGCACCCCTACCGGCGCGTCACGGCGGCATGCGCAGGCCGCCGTCGAGGCGGATCGTCTCACCGTTCAACATCGCGTTGCTGACGATGTGGGCAACGAGCGCGGCGAACTCCTCCGGGTGGCCAAGCCGGGACGGGTTCGGCACAGCGTTGCCAAGAGCCGCGCGCGCGGCAGCCGGTAGCGCGGCGAGCAGCGGCGTGTCGAACGTCCCCGGGGCGACGGCGCAGACGCGGATGCCAAAGCGTGCGAGATCGCGGGCCGCGGGGAGCACGAGCGCCGCGATCGCGCCCTTCGAAGCGGCGTACGCCACCTGGCCGATCTGCCCGTCGAACGCGGCGATCGAGGAGGTGAGCACGATCACTCCTCGCTGGCCGTCGGCATCTGGCTCGTTCTCGACCATCGCCGCCCCTGCCAGCCGTAGCAGGTTGAAGGTGCCGACAACGTTCACCTCCAGGGTGCGTCGGAAGCTCTCCAGGCCGTGGACGCCTCGCGAACCTACGAGGCGCTCGCCGTTCGCGACGCCGGCACAGGACACGCAGACGCGGAGGGGGCCGCGGTACACCGCGGCCGCTACCGCCTCGCTGACGTCGTGCTCCGCGGTGACATCCCCGACATGAACGCCGTCGCCGGTGGCGCGGTCGAGTCGAACAACGCGGTAGCCGTCGCCCTCGAGCCTGGCCGCTGTTGCGGCGCCGAGCCCGGACGCACCGCCGCTGACGAGCGCGCTGCTGGCGGGATCCGGTGCCATCGACATGGGCGATCCTGGATTCGAACCAGGGACCTCCTCCTTATCAGAGAGGCGCTCTAACCAACTGAGCTAATCGCCCGCGAACACCACTATACCGGTCCCGGAGACCCATCTCCCCCGCAACCGGGAGGACCTCAGGAGCGAAGGATGTGGGTCTCCGCGAGCCCCGCGACCGCTTCGAGCCGATCGGCAAGCCGGACGAGCTCGTCGTGGGAGCTGATCCGCAGCTGTAGGGTGGCACCGTCAGTCGTCGACGTGACGCGGGCGTGGAGACCGAACGCGCGGTAACACGCGTCGACGGCGTCGGTCGCGACCTCGGCGTCGAGCCATGACGGCGCGGACGCATCCGTGCCGGCGCGGCGCCGCGTCGACGACGCCCGCGCAAGCGCTTCCGTCTGCCGCACCGACAGCCCGTCGCGCACCGCTACGCGCGCGATCGACCGCTGCGACTCGACGCTCGTCGCCTGGAGGATGGCACGACCGTGGCCCTCGCTGAGGGCACCGTCCTCGAGATGAGCGAGCACGTCGTCGGGCAGATCGAGAAGCCGCAGGGTGTTCGTCACGGTCGTCCGGCTCTTGCCGACCCGCTCCGCGATCTCGGAGGCCGCGAGCCCGAACTCGTCCGCGAGCGCGCCGTAGGCACGAGCGATCTCAACGGCATTCAGGTCCTCGCGCACCACGTTCTCGACGATCGCGAGCACGAGCGAGCCGCGATCGTCGATCGATCGGATCACCGCGGGGATCGTGCCAAGACCCGCCGCCTGCGCCG
Source organism: Actinomycetes bacterium (assembly GCA_025360225.1). GTDB lineage: Bacteria > Actinomycetota > Thermoleophilia > Gaiellales > F1-60-MAGs149 > JANYCN01. The sequence goes on from JANYCN010000042.1 coordinate 149,069, forward strand.
CGCGCCATCGGCGCTCGCCGGCAATCAGCTCGTACGTGCCGTCGCCACGGTCCCGCACGGCGATCGGCGCGACGACGCCATCGCTGGCGACCGAGCGTGTCAGATCGGCAAGGGCCCCCTCGTCGAGCCGTCGCCGCGGTTGCCGGGCATTCGGGACGATGCGCGAGACATCCAGATCGACCATCGACGACCCGCCGGACGATGGATCGATCATCGCGACGAGCCCGCGCCCGAGACCACGCACGGGGCTAGCCACGCTCGACGACCTCGAGGGCGAGCTTGTAGTAGGCCTCCGCGCCAGCCGAGTCCGGATCAAACGAGGTGATCGGCACGCCGTGAGAGGGCGCCTCAGCGAGCCGAACGGAGCGCGGGATGACGCTCTCAAACACCTTTGGGCCGAAGTGCGCCCGCACCTCACGCGCGACGTCTGCCGCGAGGCGGGTGCGGCCATCGTGCATCGTCAGCAACAGGCCAGTGAGCGCAAGCTGCGGGTTGACCCGGGCGCGGATGATCTCGACCGACTCAAGCAGCTGGGTGAGCCCCTCTAGCGCGTAGTACTCGCACTGGACCGGCACGATCAGACGGTTCGCGGCCGCGAGGGCGTTGAGGGTCAGCATGCCGAGCGACGGCGGGCAGTCGACGATCACGTAGGGATACTGCTCGCCGACCTCTGCGAGCGCCCGACCAAGCACCCGCTCGCGATCCTCCCGTCCAGGCAGCTCGACGGCCGCGGCCGCGAGGTCCGGGTGCGCCGGCGCGAGGTCGAGGTTCGGCACGCACGTCGCAACCGTGATCTCCTCAAACGTCGCGCCATGCAGGAGCTGGTAGGTCGAGCGGGCACGCGAGGGCCGGTGACCGAGCCCCGTCGTCGCGTTGGCCTGAGGGTCGAAGTCGACGAGCAGCACGCGTGCGCCCCCCTCGGCGAGGCACGCCGCCACGTTGATGGCGGTCGTCGTCTTGCCGACGCCGCCCTTCTGGTTCGCAAGTGCGTAGATGCGGGACATTCAGGCGGTAGCGTAGTGGACGGGTCGGTCGGAGCGGCACCTGTTTCACGTGAAACGGACGAAGGGACGCTTCAGCGCCACCGGTCCGTCGCGGGAACCGCTCGGGCGTCGGCCCCGTCTTGCGGAGCACCACCAGATGGCGCCGCTCGCTGCCAGCGACCCGATCGAGGTGCTCCACCTCAGCGCCGAGCATCGCCGCGGCGGTGGCGAGCGCACCACCGTCGAAGGCGCCGGTGTACAGGATGACCGCGCCGCCTTCGCGGACGAAGGGAACGCAGAGCTCGGCCGCCACGACGGGGGGCGCGAGGGCCCGCGCTGTCGCGATCGCGTACAGCTCCCGCCGCCGTGTCGCAAACACCTCCGCGCGCTCGCAGACCACCGAAACCGTGGCGAGCGCGAGCTCGCTCACCGCTCGGGCGAGAAACGTCGCCTTCGTCCCGGTGGCCTCCAGCAACGTCAGCTCGCGGTCCGGAAAGCGGATGGCGAGCACGAGGCCTGGAACGCCCCCGCCGGACCCAACATCGATGACGGGCCCAGGCCCCTCGGGCTCGATCAGGGGGCGGCGACGAGCGCGCCTTCGACGTGTCGCGCGTACGCATCGGGGTCCGATACGGCAGTCACACGTGTCGCCGACGCGGCCATCAGCGTGAGAAGCTGGCCGTAGCGCGGGTCGTCAGGCGAGACGGCTGGCATCTCAGGCTGCTCGCCCCGCCATCTGTTTCACGTGAAACGCTACTCGGTGGAGGCGCCAGCGGGCGCGACCACGATAAACCGGTACGGCTCGCGCCCGTCGCTCGAGGTCTCGACGTCACCCTGGCCCTTGAGGAACAGGTGGACGATCTTCCGCTCGACGCTCGTCATCGGCTCGAGCGAGACCGGCCGACCCAACCGCACCGCGTCGCTGGCGGCCCGGGTCGCCGTCTCATGCAACGCCTGCTCGCGGCGACGGCGATAGTTCTGCGCGTCAATCACGACGTGCTTCCCGTCGTCGCCGCGCGTCAGGATCGCGTTCACCAGGTACTGCAGGGCATCGATCGTCTTTCCGTGCTTGCCGATCACGAGCCCGAGGTCCTCGCCGCTCAGCGTGGCCGTCAGCTCCGTGTCCGACTCCGCGACGTGTACGGCGGCTTCTAGCCCGAGGCCGGACGCGATCGATACCACGAGGTCGCGAACCGCCGTTGCCTCGGCCGTATCGCTCTGCGGCGTCGAGGGGGCAGCGACGGCCCTGCGCGGTGCCTCGCTGCGTCGTGGTGCGCTGGGCCGCGGCGACGGCGAATCGGACTGCTCGCCCGCTCCGGACGGACGCTCGCCGAGCGTCGCGACGACGCGAGCAGGCTCGCGGCCGATGCCCATCAGGCCGCGCTCGCCCTCGGTCAGCACCTGGAACGCTACGCCCGTGCGGTCGAGGCCTGGGAAGCGGCGCTCGAGCTCGCGCAGGGCGGCCCACTTCGCCTCACCAACCGTCTCGCCCGTTGCCTCGTACGTCAGGTCGTCCATCAGCGACCCTTCCCCTTCGGCTCGGTCGGCGCTTTCGGCTTCGTCGACGCCATCTTCTTCGCGGGCGCAGGCGCAGGCGCAACGATCGGCGCGGGCGGCGGGTACCACTTCTTGATCACCGCGGCCTGACCGACCGTCCAGATGTTGGTCGTGATCCAGTACAGCATCAGGCCGGTCTTGAAGTTCTGGTTGATGATGAAGAACGCGAACACGATCGGCAGTGCCGCGAAGATGTACTTCTGCTTCGGGTCGACCGACGAGGGCATGAGCAGCGTCGAGCCGACCTGCGATCCAACGTAGATCACCATCAGGACCGCCAGCGTGAAGTTCGGCAGGTGGTTCAGCGGCGTCGTGATGTCGTGGATCGCACCGAACAGGAACGTCTTGTCGTCGCTCTCCGCGATGAAGCCCTTCGTGTCGCGCAACAGCAGAAAGAGCCCGAGGAAGATCGGCATCTGGGCGAGGAGCGGCAGACACGACGCGAACGGGTTGACCTTGTTGTCGCGGTAGAACTCCATCGTCTTCTGCTGGAGCATCTGCTTGTCGCCGCGGTACTTCTCCTGCAGCTTCTTGATCTCAGGCTGCACCGCCTGCATCCGCCGCATCGACTGCTGCTGCTTGACGGTGAGCGGCACGAGCGCAAGGCGGACGATCACCGTGAGGATGATGATCGACCAGCCCCAGGAGACGCCGGAGACCGTGTGGATGTGCTCGAGCAGCCATCGCAGCGGCCCGGTGACGGGCGAGAGAATGGACTCGTACAGGCTAAGCGTCGTCATCGTGGCACCGGGTCATATCCGCCGTGGCTCCATGGGTTGCAGCGCAGCAGGCGCCAGAGGGCGAGCAGACCACCGCGCACCAGGCCGTGGGCGCGGAGCGCGTCCTCGGCGTAGGACGAGCAGGTCGGCTCGTAACGACAGACTCGACCCGCGGACGCGCCGCCGGGCCAGAGGGGGCGCAGAACATAGCGATAGAGCCCGCGAACGACACGAAGGAGGATCATGAAGGACCAGCCTCGCCCGCGATCAGAGCACGGAGCTCGTCGACCAGCCAGACGAACCCCTGCGTCTCGATCGCCTCGGCCGCGCCGGATCGAGCAACGATCACGACGTCTGAGCCAAGAGGTAGCGCGAACCCCGGCGAGGCGACGGCCTCGCGGAGCTGCCGCTTGACGCGGTTACGCACGACGGCGTTGCCGACCTTCTTGGGCACGGCGACGCCGACGCGCGGTGCCTCAGCATCCTCGCGCGGGAACAACGACACGACGAGGTGACGGCTCGACCGCGAACGGCCGCGCCGGTAGACGGCGTCGAAGTCGGCCGACCGGGTGAGCCGGCGGCGCGCAGCGGTCGACGGCGCGTTCACGGTGATCAGGCCGAGAGGTTCTTGCGGCCTCGCGCGCGGCGCTTCTTGATCACGGCGCGGCCGGCGGCAGTGGCCATGCGCTTGCGGAATCCGTGCGCCTTGGCACGCTTGCGGACGTTCGGCTGGTAGGTGCGCTTCATTGGCTCGTCAGTCGCAGGGATAAACGACCGCGGGAGGCGGCCGGAGGCGCAGTATACGTGGTCGCGCCGTGCGGACCGCCAGGCACCGTGCGCGTTGGGACAACGATGCCACCTCAGCCGCTTGAATTCCTGCCAGATACAGGAAAGACGCGTTATCCACAGCTGGGGATACATCTGGGGATAGCGTCTTTTTCCTGCAAAATGCGCACTTTCCTACGAGCGCACTGGCGACGAGAGCGACGCAGCCTTGCTATCGTCTCTCGGCGTTGGAGCGTGGCTCCAGCGAGGCGAGGGATGACGGCCGGAGGCTGGCGTACGCGTGGACGAAGGGCAGAGAGCATCGGCGGTATCCGCGTGGAGCGACGTCGCTGGGCGCCTGCAGGAGACGCTCAACGAGACTGCCTGGTCGGCCTGGTTCGCCGGCGCTGTGCCACACGGCCTCGCTGATGCGACGCTCGAGGTGACGCTCCCGAACGAGTTCACCCGTCAGTGGATCGAGGGGCATTTCGCGTCGCTCGTCGCCGCTGCAGCCCACGAGGCGGCCGGTGGCCCGCTCGACATCTCCTTCCGTGTTGCACCACAGCCATCGGTTCGACCGCGTCCGGTGGCGCGCGAGGACGCCCAACGGCCGGCCGTTGACACGACGACGGCGACACGAGCCCGGCGTCCGTACCCCGACCGAGACGACCGCCGAGAACGGCGGTTCGACGTCCACCCGCTCAACCCGAAGTACACGTTTGATCACTTCGTCATCGGGTCGTCGAACCGCTTTGCGCACGCTGCAGCGTTGGCCGTCGCCGAGGCGCCAGCGCAGGCCTACAACCCGCTGTTCATCTATGGACCGACAGGCCTGGGGAAAACCCACCTCCTGCAGGCGATCGGTCACTACCTCCGAGCCGAGACTCCCGGACTGCGTTGTCGCTACGTCACGAGCGAGTCGTTCGTCAATGACTTTATCGGCGATTTGCAGGAGAAACGCCTCGAACAGTTCAAGGCGCGCTATCGCACGTACGATCTTCTCCTGGTCGACGACATCCAGTTTCTGGGTGGCAAGGAGCGTATCCAGGAGGAGTTTTTCCACACCTTCAACAGCCTGTACGAGGCCGGCGGGCAGATCGTGCTCAGCTCCGACAGGCCCCCGCGTGACATCCCGAAGCTCGAGGAGCGCCTCCGGTCACGGTTCGAGTGGGGCCTGATCACCGACGTCCAGCCACCTGATCTGGAGACAAGGATCGCCATCCTGCGGAAGAAGGCGCAGCGCGATGCGATCCGCGTGGCCGACCAGTCCGTGCTCTCAGCGATCGCCTCGCGGATCCAGACGAACATCCGTGAGCTTGAAGGCGCCTTCACACGGGTCGTTGCATACGCCTCGCTGAACGGCGTCGGCATCTCCGAGGAGCTCGTTCGGGACGTCCTACGCGACCAGTTCCCGGAGGGAGCACGTCCGGTCACTGCCGAGCAGATCCAGAAGGTCGTTGCCGACGCGTTCAACGTCTCCATCGCCGACCTGAAGGGTGACCGTCGGACGCAGCAGTTCGTGTACCCGCGACAGCTCGCGATGTACCTGTGCCGAGAGCTGACGGACCTCTCGCTGCCGAAGATCGGACAGCGCTTCGGTGGCCGCGACCACACGACGGTGCACTATGCAGAGTCGAAGATCACGCGGCTCCTCAGCGAGGACCGCCAGGCCTACAACCTGGTGCAGGACCTCACAGCGCGTATTCGCCGCATCTGAGCGTGCCGTTGGGCGCTCGCCGGTTCGGGGACTCCGGAACGGGGACGGTAGACGCCGCCTGCAACGCCTGGGGATAGCCGTGGGATGACCTTGGGGGGCGTGCCCTTCGTTCCCCAGACAGGGGCAGCTCACCGCCGTTTCCGAGTCTTGGCTCCACATCATCCGACACTCGCTCCCATGGTCATCCCACGCGCTCTACGGCGTCAACCGGTGGTGGGGAGGCCGATCGGATGGTTATCCCAACGCTCCCCGGTACCTACTACGAGGACGAGGGTACGTAAACTACTCGTGTCCTTATTGGAGGCTCCTGAGACCTTGAAGATCACCTGTTCGACAACCCACCTCGCTGACCGTCTGGCGATCGCCTCGCGTGCCACCTCAACGCGGGCGTCAATCCAGGTTGCGTCGGGGATCCGAATCAGCGCGCCCGACGCTGAAGGGCCCGTCGAGCTCGCTGCCACCGACCTCGAGCTGTCTCTCCGCGTGCCGCTTGACGCCGAGGTGGAGGAGCCAGGGTCGGTCGTCCTTCCGGCGCGGGTCGTGCACGACATCGTGCGCCAGCTCCGTACCGATCGGGTGACGATCACCTCCACGAGCGGCGATGGTCGCGCGAAGATCACCTCCGGCTCAGGCGAGTACGGCGTGCACACGCACCCCGTTGAAGACTTCCCTCGTCTACCGGAGATCGACGCGGAGCGCACCTTCGAGCTCGACCGTCAGGTGTTCGGCGGCACGGTCGACCGGGTCATCCGCGCGGCCTCGAAGGACGAGTCGCGTCCCGTGCTCACCGGCGTGCTCGTGCACCTCGAGCCAGGTCGTCTGACGATGGCAGCGACGGACTCCTACCGCATGGCGGTTCGCGAGACGGCGCTTGCGGACGTCGTGCCGGAGCCGGTTGAGGCGATCGTCCCGGCGCGCGCGCTCGCAGAGCTCGGCCGGCTGCTCGGGTCGTCGAGCGGAACGCTCGCGGTCTGCGTCGACCGCAATATGATCGCGTTCGGTGTCGACGGCGTCTGGCTCACCGCGCGACGCATCGAGGGCCAGTTCCCGAACTTCCGCTCGCTGAGGCCGGCAGCGTTCGAGCATGAGGTTCGCCTGCCGCGGGCTGAACTGCTCGACGTCGTTAAGCGCGTCGGGATCTTCGCTCGGAACAACGCGCCGCTTCGGCTCTCGTTCGCGCCCGGCGAGCTGACGGTCTCCGCGTCGACGCCCGACGTCGGCGATGCGCAGGAGACGATCCCCGCATCGTTCGGCGGCGACCCGTTCTCGATCGGCTTCAACGCCGACTTCTTCCGCGACGGCCTCGATGTGACCGAAGGCGACGACACGACGGTGCAGATGATCAACCCGATCCGCCCCGCCGTGCTCGGCGGCTCTGACGACGGCTTCTGGTATCTGATCATGCCGATCCGCCTGTCGTAGCGGCAGGATCGGCCGCCGACATGCAGGTCGAACGCCTGCGGGTGACGCAGTTTCGCTGCTACGAGCGCGCTGACGTGACGTTCGCCGCAGGTGTGACGGCCATCGTCGGAGCGAACGGCGCCGGAAAGACGAGCCTGTTGGAGGCGGCGCACCTTGCCCTCACAGGCTACTCGCCGCGTACAACGAACGACGCTCGCTGCGTGCAGGAAGGAGCGGCGTTTCTCCGCGTCGAGGCAGAGGTCGTTGCGCGCGGCTCGTCACACGACGTCAGCGTTGGCTTCGAGCCAGGTGTCCCGAAACGCGTCACCCTCGACGGCAAGAGCCTTCGATCGAGGGACCAGCTCGACGCCTGGTGGACGTGTCTCGTCTTCCTTCCCGACCGCCTCGCTGTCGTGAAACGTGCGCCAGCCGTGCGACGCGCCTACCTCGACCGCGCGACGAGCCGCCTGGAGCCAGCCCATCTCACCGAGGTGCTCGCCTACACCCGGGCCCTGACGCAGCGCAACGCCCTCCTGAGACGGGTCAGAGCTGGCGTCACGCCTGGAGCGGCGCTGGACGTCTGGGACGTCGTGCTCGCGAAGCACGGTGCGGCGATCATCGCTGCTCGCTCCCGGACGTGTGCCGCCCTCGCCCCGCTGTTCGCGGAGCGCCTTGTGGCGCTCGGCGGTCCCGGAGGTAGCACCCTGACCTACCGACCGCGCCTCGACGGTGGGGAGAAGGATCTGCTCGCCGCCCTCGAGGCACGCCGTGGTGTTGACATCGACCGTGCGGTGTCCGGCACCGGGCCGCACATGGACGACGTCCTGCTGAGCGAACGCCGGCGCGATCTCCGCGTCTACGGCTCACAGGGCGAGCAGCGCACGGCGGTCCTCGCCCTCCTCCTAGCCGAGGCGCGACTGATCGTCGAGCGGCGAGGGGAAGAGCCGATCCTGCTGCTCGATGACGTCCTCTCCGAGCTCGACACCGGCCGTCGCCGTCGGCTCATCGAAACGGTGCGCGAGCACGGTCAGGCGTTGATCACGACGACGGAGGTCGCTCACCTGCCGGAGCCACCGGATGGCGTGCTGGTGGTCTCCGCGGGCTCCGTTGCTCCGCTCGTCGAGCGCGGATAGCCTGCTGGCGTGACGCGCCCACGCAGCCTCGTACCGGTCGGTGAGCTGGTCGGCGCCCTCGTTCCACCGTCCGCGGGCGGCACGAGCCTCGTGCCGATCAGCCGCGCCTGGGCGTCCGTCGTCGGGCCCGTGATCGCGCGGGAGAGCTGGCCGGCGCGGATTGGAGCGGATGGCACCCTGCACGTTCACGTCACGAGCTCGCTGTGGGTGAGCGAGCTCACGCTGCTCGGAGCGGACATCCTTGGGCGACTGGTCGCGGCGGTCTCGGTGACGGGAGTGAGCAGCGTCAGCTTCCGCGTTGGCACCGTCCCGGTCGCGCCCGTGAGGAGAGAAGCACCGCCGCCGCCCGTCACCAGTCCGGCCGCGATCGCGGCTGCTCGCGAGCTTGCCTCGGTGATCGCTGACCCGGCCCTCCGCGAGGCCGCGCGGCGGGCGATCGAGCGGGCGATCGTGCGGTCCATCAGCACCCCTGATTCGGGATAACCATGCGCGTTCGCGGCCTGTCTGACGGACGAGCTTGCTACACTGCCGCGGAAGGTCGCCGCCCTGGCTCAAGGCGCGCGCAGGCCGTCTGTTGAGGAATGCGAGACACGGCGCGACATGGCTGAAACCGGGTACGGCGCAAAGGACATCACTGTCCTCGAGGGACTCGAGGCGGTCCGTCGGCGCCCCGGCATGTACATCGGCTCGACCGGTCCCCGCGGCCTGCATCACCTCGTCTGGGAGGTGCTCGACAACAGCGTCGATGAGGCGCTCGCCGGGCACTGCACACGCATCGTCGTGACCCTCCATCGCGACGGGTCAGTGACCGTTGTCGACAACGGTCGCGGCATCCCCGTCGGCATCGTTGAGGGCACCGGCCAGTCCGCGGTTGAGGTCGTGATGACGAAGCTGCACGCCGGCGGCAAGTTCGGCGGCGACGGCTACAAGGTCTCCGGCGGGCTTCACGGCGTCGGCATCTCCGTCGTCAACGCGCTCTCCGAGCGCCTGCACGCCGTCGTGTGCCGCGAGGAGGGGATCTTCGAGATGCGCTTCGTCCGCGGCGACGCCCAGGCGGCGCTGGCACGCATCGGCGACCACAGCGGTGAGACGGGCACGACGATCACGTTCCTCCCGGACCTCGAGATCTTCGAGGAGGGGCGCTACGACTATGACACCCTGGCACAGCGCATGCGGGAGATGGCGTTCCTCACCGCGGGCCTCGAGATCAACCTCATCGACGAGCGGGAGACGAGCCGGGCTGACACCTGGCGCTACGAGGGCGGCATCGCCGAGTACGTGCGCCACATCAACGCGGCAAAGGAGCCCGTGCACGAGAAGATCATCACCTTCTTCTCGGAGGTCGAGGAGGGCGCGCTCGAGCTCGCGATGCAGTGGAACGCGAGCTACCAGCCGTCCGTCTTCTCGTTCGCGAACAACATCAACACCCATGAAGGCGGCAGCCATCTGACCGGCTTCAAGGCCGCGCTGACGAGCACCCTCAACCGGTACGCCCGCGACCAGGGCGTGTTGAAGGAGAAGGACGAGAACCTGACGGGTGACGACGTGCTCGAAGGGTGTGCGGCGATCGTCTCCGTGAAGCTCCGCGAGCCCCAGTTCGAGGGTCAGACGAAGACGAAGCTCGGCAACCCGTTCATGACGAGCCTCGTGCAGAAGGCGACGAACGAGAAGCTCGCCCAGTTCCTCGAGGAGAACCCGAACGAGGGCCGGGCGATCGTGCAGAAGGCAGCCTCGGCAGCACGGGCGCGGCTTGCGGCGCGTAAGGCACGGGACACAGCTCGGAAGAGCGCCTTTGGCGGCACCGCGCTTCCCGGGAAGCTCGCCGACTGCCGCTCGAAGGATCCCGCCCGTTCGGAGCTGTTCCTCGTCGAGGGGAACTCCGCCGGTGGGAGCGCCGTCGACGGCCGCGACTCCGAGTTCCAGGCGATCCTGCCGTTGCGCGGGAAGATCCTGAACGTCGAGAAGGCACGCATTGACCGTGTCTTCGGCAACGCCGAGGTGCAGGCGATGGTGACGGCGCTCGGCACCCAGACAGGCGAGGACTTCGAGATCGAGAAGGCGCGCTACCACCGGCTCGTCGTGATGACCGACGCCGACGTCGACGGCGCTCACATCCGCACCCTGATCCTGACGTTCCTGTTCCGCCACATGCAGGGTCTGATCGATGCCGGATACGTCTACATCGCCCAGCCGCCGCTGTACCGCGTGAAGGCTGGCAGGTCGCAGATGTACGTGCAGACGGAGGCTGAGCTCGAGGACTTCGTCATCGCCCAGAAGCTGTCGGCGATCACGATCAGCGGCCCCTCCGGCGTTGTCGGGTTCGATGTCGACACCTTCCGTACAATGTCGCGTGCGCTGAAGGAGCTCGAGGGCTGGCTTGGCCGGCTCCGGGCCGAGTTCGGCGCAGCCGCCGTCGACCTCGTTCGGGACCACGGCGTGGTCGGGCACGGCATCGCCACGCTCGACGACCTGGCGCGCGTGCTCGGCGTTGCGCAACGCGACGACGCCACGCACTCCTCGGAGCTGGTTGCGCGGGACGACGAGCGTGGGAGCGCCCTGGTTCGTATCACCGAGCGACAGAGCGGCACGGTCAGCACCGTCGCCGTGCCAGCGGCACTGTTCGCCTCGGATGCCTTCCAGCGCCTCGAGCGTGTCAGCGGCCGGATCCACTCGCTCGTCGGAGCTGGGCCGTTCGTCGTTCGCGCCGGACGGAAGGAGCGGCTCGCGGCGACCTATGACGCGCTCCGCGACGCGGTGCTGGCGTTGGCGCGCGACGGGATCGAGATCAACCGCTTCAAGGGCCTTGGCGAGATGAACCCGTCTCAGCTCTGGGAGACGACGATGGATCCGAGGACCCGCACGTTGCAGCAGGTGACGATGGACGACGCGCAGGCCGCCGACGAGCTGTTCACCCTCCTGATGGGCGATCGCGTCGAGCCGCGCCGCGACTTCATCGAGTCCAACGCGCGTGAGGTGAAGACCCTCGATGTCTGACGCCGACGTGACAGAGTTCGACGGGCGCGGACACGTCGAGGCGCGCGACCTCGGCGACGAGATGCGCGCGTCCTACCTCGACTACGCGATGAGCGTGATCGTCGGCCGAGCGCTACCCGACGTCCGGGATGGACTCAAGCCGGTTCATCGCCGCGTGCTCTACGCGATGCACGAGGCTGGGCTTGCGCCGAACCGGCCCTACGTCAAGTGCGCGAGCGTCGTCGGCGACACGATGGGTCGCTACCACCCGCACGGCGACTCGGCGATCTACGACACGCTCGTCCGGCTCGCGCAGAGCTTCTCCTCGCGCTATCCGCTCGTCGACGGACAGGGAAACTTCGGCAACATCGACGGCTACCCGGCCGCGGCCATGCGCTACACGGAGTGCCGGCTGACGCCGCTCGCGCAGGAGCTCTTGCGCGACCTCGACCCCGCGATCGTCGACTTCGGCCCGAACTACGACGGGTCGCGTCAGCAGCCGCTCGCGTTGCCCTCGCGCATCCCGAACCTGCTCGTGAATGGCTCGACGGGGATCGCCGTCGGCATGGCGACGAACATCCCACCGCACAACCTCGGCGAGACGATCGACGCCGTCGTCGCGATGATCGACGAGCCGGAGATCACGGTCGAGGAGCTCATGGAGCACCTGCCAGGCCCAGACTTTCCGACCGGTGGCATCATCATGGGCCGCTCCGGGATCCACGAGGCGTACGTCACCGGCCGGGGACGGATCCGCGTGCGCGCCCGGACCGAGATCGAGGAGCTCGACAATGGGCGCACGGCGATCGTCGTTACGGAGCTGCCGTACATGGTGCGCAAGGGCGGCGACGACGGCGTCATTCCCCGTATCGCCGAGCTTGCGAAGGAGGGGGTCATCTCCGAGATCGCCGACATCGTCGATCTCAACCAGAAGGGGAAGCTCTCGGGCCAGATGCGCCTCGAGCTGCACCTGAAGCGCGATGCGATCCCGAACGTCGTCCTGAACAAGCTGTTCAAGCACACGGCGCTCCAATCGACCTTCGGGGCGAACATGGTTGCCCTCGTCGACGGCGTCCCGCGCACGCTTGGCCTCCGCGAGCTGATCTTCCACTACCTCGGTCACCAGAAGGACGTGATCACGCGGCGCACGCAGCTTGAGCTGCGAAAGGCGGAGGCCCGGGCGCACATCCTCGAGGGCTACCTCGTTGCGCTCCAGCACCTCGACGCGGTGATCGCGCTGATCCGGCACTCGGCCGACGCGGAGGCTGCCCGCACCGGGTTGATGTCGACCTACGACCTCTCCGAGGAGCAGGCACAGGCGATTCTCGACCTGCGCCTGCAGCGTCTGACAAGCCTCGGCCAGGACGAGATCCGCGAGGAGCATGCGGGCCTCGTGGCGAAGATCGCCGACCTGCGGGGCATCCTCGGTGACGAGGCGCGCGTGTTCGCCCTGATCCGCGAGGAGCTCCTCGAGGTGCGCGCGCAGCACGCCGACGCACGGCGAACGGTGATCGAGGACGTCGAGGGCGACATCGACGTTGAGGCGCTGATCGCCGACGAGGAGATGGTGATCTCGATCACCCGCTCCGGGTACGCGAAGCGGGTGCCGCTCGACGAGTATCGCGTGCAGGGGCGCGGCGGTGTCGGCGTTCGCGGGATGTCGCTGAAGGACGACGACCCGATCGAGCACCTGTTCGTGGCCTCCGCGCACGACTTCTTGCTGTTCTTCACCTCCGTCGGCAAGGTCTACCGCCGCAAGGTCTGGCAGGTGCCCCTTGGCGGGCGCGACGGGCGTGGCCGCGCGTTGGCGAACCTCCTGCCGGTCGTCGAGCACGAGACGGTGATGGCGGTGTTCCGGACGCGCGACTACCGCGAGGGCCGTTACCTGGTCTTCGGTACGCGCGGCGGCGTCGTCAAGAAGACGGAGCTCGCGGCGTACAACACCGTGTTGAAGGAGCTCGGGATCATCGCTCTGGTGATCCGCGACGACGACGCGCTCGTCGACGTCCGCCTGGCGGACGAAGGTGACCGCGTGATGATGGTGTCCCGCAACGGCCATTGCGTGTCGTTCCTCGAGTCGGACGTCCGAGCGATGGGCCGGGCAGCGAGCGGTGTGCGCGGCATGCAGCTTCGCGAAGGCGACGACGTGATCGCGCTCCGCGTCCCGGCACCCGGCGAGGACCTGCTCGTGATCACCGAGCAGGGCTACGGCAAGCGCACTCCCGTCGACGAGTACCCGGTGAAGGGTCGCGGCACGATGGGCGTCCTCACCGTCGACCGCCAGGCGATCGAGCGACGCGGTCGGCTGGTCGGCGCGCTCGTGGTTGACGAGGCCGACGAGCTGATGACGATCACGGCGAACGGGATCGTCACGCGCCAGGCGATCGCGGACATCCGCCGGACGGGGCGCGCCACGCAGGGCGTGATCGTCCAGAAGCTCCGTGAGGATGACGACAGGATCGCTGCCGTCGCGATCGTGCGCGATCCGGGGTCAGACGCTACGGCGACGCCGGACGAGCTGGCGCCGGCTCCAACCGGTGAGCCGACGCCGGGCGTGCCTGAAACGCCGTAACGGCGGCGATCGCGGCGGACAGGGAGAGACCGCGATCCTTGGCCTGCTTGATCAGCAGGACCGTCTCGATCGCAGCAACGTCGTACGTCCGTCGCTTGCGACCTCCCGTCGGGATCAGCGCCCGCTGCGTCCAGTAGTCGAGCTGCATCTTCGTCACGCCGGTAACCAGGCAGACCTGTCCAAGCGTCAGCTCGACACCGCGAAGATGTTCGAGGACGTCGATCGGGTCGAGCAGGTCGGCACTCGTGACCATTGGCGCGAACGTAGCAGGTTCGCTCCCCGGCGTAAAGTCCGCGACGGGTCATTGAAGCTGTCAGCAGGAAACGGCGGGTTCGTGCGCGAACGCCGTGGGAGTCGCCTAGTGTTCGGCAGGGCGGTCGATCGTCCCTCTCGCATGACGTTGCGTACCCCCCTCATCCGAGCGGCAATGGTCGCGGCCACTCTCGTGGTGCTCGTCGCCCCGAACGCGCTCGCCGCGGACGCGTCCGGTGGCGTCCAGCAACATCGGCTCTCTCTCCCCGCCGCGCGAGGCGCTGGCTGGGTGACCCTCCCGACGACGTCCGGTCGGCGGTTCTCGATGGTCGGCCTCCGCTGGGATGGCGGCAGCAGCGCGCGTTTCGCGGTACGCGCTCGCCTGGCGAACCGCGCCTTCGGTCCGTGGACGGAGCTTGACGTTGCCGGCATGCGCTCGTCGCCTACCGCGTCGCCGGCAGCGACGTGGATGGCCGACCCCGTATGGGTCGGACCGTCGGACGCCGTCCAGGTGCGCTTCGCCGGCCAGGTGCGTCGCCTGGTCGTCGTGCTGGTGAACCCTGGCCCAGACCCGGCGCTTCGCCCGTCGCACCGGCGGGCCGCAACCCCTGACCCGACGATCATCACGCGTGCTGATTGGGGCGCCGACGAGACGATCCGGAAAGGGACTCCCGTCCTCGCGCCGAGGCTCACGGCGGCGTTCGTGCACGCCACGCTCACCCCGAACGGCTACGCCCCCGGCAAGGCGACGGAGATCGTTCGCGGCATCTACCTGTACCAGGTGAAGGGCAACGGCTGGGCGGACATTGGGTACAACTTCCTCGTCGACTCGTCGGGCCGCGTCTACGAGGGGCGCTACGGCGGCGTCGGACAGAACGTCGTCGGGCAACAGACGACCGGTTTCGACGCCGGTACCGTTGGCATCGCGCTGATCGGTGACTACCGGACGACCGCGCCGCCCGCGGCGATGATCACCTCGCTCGAGGCGCTGCTCGCCTGGCGCCTAGACGTTGCCCACGTCGACCCGAGCGGCCACGCGACGCTCGTCTCGACGGGCAACGAGCGTTTCAAGAAGGGCGTCAAGGTGACGTTCAACGTCATCAGCGCGCACGCCGACGCCGGGCGGACGGACTGTCCGGGCGCGAAGGTCGTCGCGCGGCTCCCGGCGATTCGACTCGCAGCAGCGATGGGCGGGCTCCACGTGTGGAACCCGACGCTCACGCCGGCGACGATCCGGGCAAGCGGGGCGGCGATCGTACCGATCCGCTTCCGCGCAACGCTGTCGGCGAGCGCTGCCTGGACCGTGACGATCAAGACGACGGCTGACGTGCCGATCGCCACCCTGACGGGCACCGGAACCGCGCTCGACGCCACCTGGGACGGCACCACTCTCGTCACGCCGCTACCGCGCGCTGACACGCTCGTCTGGGAGATCTCGGCCGTTGCCGGCGGCGTCCAGGCGCGTGTTGCCAACGGGGCGTTCGATGGCTCTGGCGCGCCGCTCGGTGTAGGTGGCGGGACGACGGGGAGCCCGGCGCTCACGAACCTCGCCGCGACGCCGAAGGCGATCGCTGCGTCCGCAACCGGTACCGTCTCGGGCGCCGTCGGCTGGACGCAGGGCCAGGCTGGTACTGCCAGGGTGACCGTGATCGGCGCAGCCGGCGCCGTCGTGGCGGTCGTGCACGAGGCGTCCGAGCTTCCCGCGGGCGCCCAGAGGTTCACGTGGGACGGCACCGGGATCGCCGGGCCAGTCGCCAGCGGTCACTACCGCTACCGGATCGAGATCCAACCGGACGGTGCGGTTGCGGCGACGGCGGCGACGGTCGCGGTCGACCTCCGCCGACAGGTCGGTCCGCTCACGGTGACGACGGTGATCGCGCCCGGGAAGGCCGGCCACGACGTCGCGACGATCGCCTTCGCCCGCTTCGAGCGCGGCCCGGTGACGATCCGCCTTCTCAAGGGTGCGACGGTGGTCGCAAACGTCGCGCTGCTCTACGACCAGATGCCGGCGCCCTTCACGTACGCGTGGGGGGGCGGTGGTGTCGCGGACGGCGCCTACCAGCTGGAGGTGCTCGCGCCTGGCGCTGGCGGGGTGCTCGACCTGAAGGCGCCGATCACCGTCGACACGACGGGCCCTGTCCTCGGCGCGAAGACCGTCACGCGCACCGCGAGAGGGACGATGGTCGCCATCCTTCGCGTCTCTGAGCCCGGCACGCTCTCGGTCACGGTCGGCTCGAAGGTGGTGCGCACGATCACCGTTGCGAAGGCAGGGCTCGTGACGGTTCGGGTCGCGATCGCGGCGCTCGGTGCTCGGCGCACCGCCACGATCACCGGCACCGACGCGCTCGGCAACCTGACACGCAAGCCCTTGCGCGTGACCGCTCCGCGGTAGCGCCCTCCTGGCTTGAACGATCGCGTCTGGGGCTCAACGGGCTTTGCTTAGGGAGCTCTCATGATCAGCCCGTATCGTCCTCCCGTGGGCGAGGCAGGGGTTGAGGGGAACGAGCGGCTTACGGGCGCCGTGGCGGCGGTTCTGTTCGTGTTGCTGGCGATCGAGGGCGTGACGATCATCACGCTCGACCAGACGATGCCATGGCACGTCTTCATCGGGGTGCTGCTGATCCCGCCGGCCCTGCTGAAGGTCGTCTCCACCTCCTACCGGATGATCCGGTACTACACCGGCGGCGCCGCCTACGTGGAGCGGGGCGTACCAGCCACCTACCTCCGTCTCCTCGGCCCGGTCGTGGTGTTGGCAACGATCGGCGTGCTTGGGAGCGGCGTGGTGTTGCTTGCGTTCGGCGAGAGCGCACGCTGGGCGCGCGACCTGCACCAGGCGTCCTTCATCGTCTTCCTGTTCAGCACCGCGGTACACGTGCTCGCCCACCTGCGTGAGACCCCTCGCCTGGCACGAGCCGACTACCGCCGCGCGCCTCGCCTCAAGGGCGCCCCGGCTCGGCGGTTCCTGGTCGTCGTCGCGCTGCTCGGTGGTGTCGCGGCCGGCTCGATCGCCGTTGCGTACGACGGCGCGTGGGTTCATCGACAGCACCGCGACCGTGGTGGCAGGAACGACGGATAGCCGCCGCGCTCACGCTCATTGCTGTGCCGGCACCGTCGTCCGCGTCGCGTCAAGCGGGATCGACTCGAGCACCGTCGCGATGCGCGCCAGCTCGGCGCGGGCGCTGCGCTCAGCGAGGTCTGGGCGGTGCACGCAGCCGTTGATGACGATGCCGGCGAGCTCGAGACCGCGGCGCTTGATCGCCTCCGCGGTGAGCGCCGTGCGGTTCAGGCATCCCAGCGTCGGGCGAACGACGATCACCACCGGGAGGGCGATCGCCACGGCAAGGTCGGCGAACGTGAGGCTACCGGCGAGCGGTGTCAGGAAGCCTCCCGAGGACTCCACGATGACACCGTCGGTCGCTGCACGCAGCTCCTCCGCCGCCTCGACCATCGCCTCGATCGTCGGCTCCTGCGCGTGTTGCAGACGGGCCGAGACGGCGGGATCGAGGGGTGCGAGGTAGCGGTAGACCGTTGCGCAGACCGTGCCGGGAGCCGCCGCGGCGACGATCCGCGCATCATCCTGGCCACCGGTCTCGACCGGCTTCAGGTAGCCAGGCTTGCGTCCCCGCGCGAGCGCGTGAAGGGCGGCGAGCCCCGCCACGCGGGTCTTCCCCTCGCCGGCGTCGACCGCAGTCAAGAACACGTCGAGCGGCGTCATCGGACCCTCGTCACCTCTCCAGCCTCGAACGCCCGATCCTCGCCATCCGCGAGCCGGACGACGAGGCGTCCCGACCCGTCGACGCCGCGTCCAGTGCCGGCGATCGGCCCGGTCGGCGTCTCGATCTCCAGCTCGACACCGGCGAGCTCGTCGAGCGCGGCGTAGCGATCGAACAGGGCGCGGAAGCCGAGCGCCTCGAACTCGCGGTACGCCGCTTGCAGGCGGTCGACCACCGCGTGCAGGAGCGCGAGGCGATCGGTCGTCGCGCCGGTCTCGACGAGCAGCGACGTTGCCGGCAAGCGATCGGTGTCGGGGAGGTCAGCTGCCGGAACGTTGACGTTGATGCCGATGCCGAGGATCACGTACGGGTCGCGGTCGGCCGGGGTCTCGAGCTCGGCAAGGATCCCCGCAAGCTTCGCGCCGCCGATCACGACGTCGTTTGGCCAGCGCAGGCGGGCGGGCACGGGCAGCGCCTCGGCGACGGCGATCCCGGCGACGAGCGTGAGCGGTGCGAGGGCCTCGATCGGCGTGTCGGGCCGCAGGAGCAGCGAGAACATCAGACACTGCCCGGGTTGCGACACCCACGTGCGTCCGCGCCGGCCACGACCCGCCGTCTGCTGATCGGCGACGGCGATGAACCCTTCCGGCCCCAGCGTGCCCGCAGCGGCGCGGACGATGTCCTGCGTCGACGGCGCGTCGGGCAGGAACGAGCCGAGCTGACCGAACCGCGCTGAGGTCATGGGGCTTCCCGGACGTGCCACGTCGCCTACAATAGCCGCCCGTGCCCGCTATGGATGTTGCAGCGATCGAAGCGGTGATCCCTCACCGCCACCCATTCCGGTTCGTCGACGAGATCGTCGCGATCGTTCCGGGAGTCTCAGCGACCGGGCGGTACGCGATCACCGGCGAGGAGTGGTACCTCAAGGGGCACTTTCCCGGCAACCCGATCGTTCCCGGCGTCGTGATGGTCGAGGCGCTCGCCCAGACCGCGGCCCTCTGTGCGCTCACCCACCCCGATCACGCCGGCAAGTTCGGCGTGTTCGCAGCGATCGACGACACGCGGTTCACGCGGATCGTGCGGCCTGGCGACGTTCTCACGCTGAACGTGACGATGGACCGCCTCCGCGGCCGTCTCGGCCGTTGCTCGGCCGAGATCCGTGTCGGTGACGAGGTAGCGGTTCGCGGCATGCTCACGTTCGGGCTCCTTGAGGAGCCGCCGACGTGATCGGTGCGCTGCGCTCGTCGATGGGCGTGATCGGTGTCGGCGCCGCTGTGCCCGAGCGCGTGATGACGAACGCCGAGATCGCCGCGCGGATCGACACGTCCGACGCCTGGATCCGTGAGCGCACCGGCATCGGCGAACGCCGCATCGTCGCCGAGGACGAGTTCTGCTCCGACCTCGCGCTCGCCGCCGCGGAACGCGCGCTCGAGCGCTCCGGGATCGCCCCGGCGGAGATCGATCTCGTCCTCGTCGCGACGTGCACGCCCGACGCCTACTTCCCCTCCGTGGCAGCGCTCGTCGCCGACCGTCTTGGCGCGCACGCCGCTGCTGCCAACGACCTCTCGGCCGCGTGCACGGGGTTCGTCTATGGGATGGCGAGTGCCGTTACCCACGTGCAGTCCGGCATGGCGGAGAACGTGCTGGTGATCGGGGCGGAGACGATGTCGCGCATCCTTGACTGGGACGACCGCGGCACCTGCATCCTCTTCGGCGACGGCGCTGGCGCCTGCGTCGTCTCGGCGAACGCCCAGAGCGAGCGGGTCGTCGCGCTCGAGCTCGGCTCCGACGGGTCACGGGCTGACGACCTCGTGGTGCGCGCGCTGCGCGCGAACCCGAACGTGATTGAGATGAACGGCCGTGAGGTGTTCAAGTTCGCGACGCGGGTGATGGTCGACTCGGTTACCCGCGTGCTCGACGTCGCCGGTGCGACGATCGACGACGTCGATTGGCTCGTGCCGCACCAGGCGAACATCCGCATCATCGACCACGCGACGAAGAAGCTCGGGATCGACCCGTCGAAGGTGTTGTCGAACCTCGACCGGTACGGCAACACGTCGTCCGCCTCGATCCCGCTCTGCCTCGACGAGGCGTGGGCTGACGGGCGGCTGCAGAAGGGCGACCGGGTGTTGATGGTCGGCTTCGGCGGTGGCCTCACGTGGGGCTCGTGCTTGATGGACTGGGCCGCCGAGCCCGCAGGGAAGGTCCAGTGATCGGCAAGGTCGCGTTCTGCTTCCCCGGCCAGGGCTCGCAGGAGGTCGGCATGGGAGCCGCGATCGCAGCCGCCTACCCGGCCTCCCAAGCGGTGTTCGACACCGCCGCCGCCGCGCTCGGGTTCGACCTCGCGGCGCTCTGCTTCGACGGTCCGCTCGATGCCCTCTCGGCGACAGACGTGACGCAGCCGGCGCTTCTCGCAGCGTCCCTTGCCTCGCTCGCGGCGGTTCGCGAGGCGGGCGTCGCGGCCGACGTCGCCGTCGGGCACTCCGTCGGCGAGTACGGCGCGCTCGTCGCCGCCGGCGCGGTTGAAGCTGCTGACGCTTTCCGGCTCGTGCGTGCCCGTGGCATCGCCACCGCCGCCGCCGCCGAGGCCTCTCCCGGCGCTATGGCGGCGATCCTCGGGCTGGATGACGGCGTCCTCGAGCGCCTCTGTGCCGGTATTGACGGGGTCTGGGCGGCGAACTACAACTGCCCGGGGCAGCTCGTGGTATCCGGCACCGGGCCGGGTGTCGACGCGCTGATCAGCGCTGCCACGGAGGCCGGTGCGCGACGCGCGATGCGCCTCAACGTTGCTGGCGGGTTCCACTCACCGCTCACCGCGACGGCCGCGACGACGCTCGCACCAGCGATCGCCGCGACCGCCTTCAGCGAGCCATTGATCGGGTTCTTCTCGACGACGACGTGTGGCTACGAGACCGCCGAGACGATCCCTCGCGTGCTCGTCGAGCAGCTCTCTGCGCCCGTCCGGTTCACCCAGTCGGTGCAGGCGCTCGTCGCCGATGGCGTCACGCTGTTCGTCGAGCTCGGCGCGGGATCGGTACTCTCCGGACTCGTGAAGCGCATCGATCGCAGCGTTCAGGCGGTCTCGGTGTCCACGCCCGAGCACGTCACGAGGCTCCTGGAGGTCGTTCGTGGCTGACCTGACCGGTCGCGTGACGCTCGTCACCGGTGGCTCTCGTGGCATCGGGCGGGCGATCTCCCTCGAGCTGGCCCGTGCTGGCGCCCGCGTCGCCGTCAACTACGCGGCTCGCCCTGACGCCGCCGAGGAGGTCGTTGCCGCGATCAGGGCTGCGGGCGGCGAGGCCGTTGCGCTGAAGGGCAACGTCGCTAACCCTGACGAGGCAGCCGCGCTCGTGGAGCAGACCGAGGCGGCGTTCGGCGACGACCTGTACCACGTCGTCTGCAACGCCGGCATCACTCGCGACAACCTGATGGCGCGCATCGACACGGCGGCGTGGGACGAGGTGATCGACGTAAACCTTGGTGGCACGTTTCACGTCTGCAAGGCGGCCTCGCGTCGGCTGTTGCGTAAGCGCCGTGGCGCGATCGTGACGATGGCGAGCGTCGTCGGCGTCCATGGCAACGCCGGACAGACCAACTACGCGGCGTCAAAGGGTGGCGTGATCGCGCTCACCAAGGCGCTCGCGAAGGAGGTCGGCTCGCGCGGCATCCGCGTGAACTGCATCGCCCCTGGGTACATCACGACCGAGCTGACCGACGTCTTGAACGAGACGGTGCGCGGAGGGATCCTCGCCGCGACGCCGCTCGCGCGGCTCGGCGATCCGGAGGACGTCGCTCGCGTCACGCGGTTCCTGCTCTCCGACGACGCGGCGTACATCACCGGTGCGGTGATCCCGGTCGACGGTGGGATGGGAATGTGACCGTGCGGCGTCGCGTCGTCATCACCGGCATCGGCGCAGTGAACGCCGTTGGCAACGGCATCAGCGATCTGACGGAGGGCCTGCGCACGGGTCGGCCGGGCGGCTCGCCGATCACGACCTTCGACGTGTCCGAGAGCCCTGTGAAGATCGGCTGCTCGGTACAGGAATTCGACCCCGGCCTGGCAATGGACCGCAAGGCGGCTCGCCGGTCCGATCGCTACAGCCACTTCGCCGTCGCTGCGGCGAGGGAGGCGGTGACCATGGCGGGCCTCGAGATCGCGCCGATCGCCGAGCGCGTCGGCACCTCGATCGGGTCGGGCATCGGTGGCATGCACACGCTCGAGGTCGCTCACAGGCACCTCTTCGACAAGGGGATCGACCGTTTCTCGCCGTTCTGGGTGCCGGCCCTGATCCCGAACATGGGCGCGGCGACGGTGTCGATGGAGCTCGGCACCCGCGGTCCGCTGATCGCCTCGTGCACCGCGTGCGCCGCGAGCACCATGGCGATCGGCGACGCGACGATGTACATTCGCGCTGGCATGGCGGACGTGATGCTGGCGGGAGGCGCCGAGGCAGCCGTGACACCGATGGGTCTTGGCGGCTTCAACGGGATGCGCGCGATGTCGACGCGAAACGACGATCCAGCTGGCGCGAGCCGACCGTTCGACGCGGACCGCGACGGGCTCGTGATCGGCGAGGGTGGCGCGGTGCTGGTGCTCGAGGGGCTCGACCACGCCCAGGCGCGTGGCGCGACGATCCTCGCCGAGGTCGTCGGCTACGGCCTCTCCAGCGACGCGCTCCACGTGACCGAGCCCGACCCGACCGGGCAGAACCCGGCGCGGGCGATCCTCATGGCGCTTGCGGACGCAGGTCGGACCGTCGCTGAGGTTGACTACGTCAACGCGCACGGCACCTCCACCCCGGTCGGTGATGCTGCTGAGACGCGCGTTCTGAAGCGGGTCTTCGGCGACCGTGCGTACGACGTGCCGGTGTCGTCAACGAAGTCGATGACCGGCCACATGCTCGGCGCGGCTGGGGCCACGGAGGCCGTGATCTGCGTCATCGCGATGACGGAAGGGTTCCTGCCGCCGACGATCAACCTGGAGACGCCCGACCCGGCGTGTGACCTCGACTACGTCCCCAACGTGGCGCGCCCAGCCCGGCCGAACGTCGTGATCTCGAACGGCTTCGGCTTCGGTGGTCACAACTCGTGCCTCGTGCTCGAGCGCTGGGCGGGCTGACGGCAGCCGTGGCCGAGATCTCGGTCAACATCCAGCGGGACGGCGACGACCCGCGTCCGACGACCGCGCGTAAGGACCCGAACACCTGCCCGACCTGTCGCTCGCACTACCGCGCAGACGAGCTCGTGGCGCTCCTGCGGGTCTGCCGGCAGTGCGGCCACCACTTCGTCGTCGGCGCCCGCGAGCGGATCGCTCAGCTGTGCGACCCCGGCTCGTTCGTCGAGCACGCTGCCGATCTGCGCAGCGCCGATCCGCTCGCCTTCATCGACCTGAAGGCGTACGCCGACCGCCTCACCGACGCGGAGCTCGCGACAGGGCTTGGCGACGCGATCACCGTCGGCGTCGGGACGATCGGTGGAAGCCCGACGGCGCTTGCGGTGATGGACTTCGGGTTCCTCGGCGGCTCGATGGGCAGCGTCGTCGGCGAGAAGCTCGCGGTCGCCTCCGACCTCGCGGTCGCGCGCGGCGTGCCACTGATCGCCGTCGCCGCATCCGGCGGCGCGCGGATGCAGGAGAACATCCTCGCCCTGATGCAGATGGCGAAGACCGTGATGGCCATTGATCAGCTTCGCGACGCTCGCCTGCCGTTCATCTCGGTGTGCACGCATCCGACGACCGGCGGTGTGATCGCGTCGTTCGCCGCGCTTGGCGACGTGACGCTCGCCGAGCCGGACGCCTTGATGTCGTTCGCGGGCCCGCGGGTCGTGCAGGACACGACGAAGGAGCGGCTGCCTGACGACTTCGGACGGTCGCACGCGAACCTCCGACTTGGCCACGTCGACGCGGTCGTTCCGCGCTCCGAGCTGGCTGCGACGCTCGCCCGGCTCCTGCGTCTGTTCGCCGGGTCGATCCCCGAGCCCGTCGTTCCCGCCCCGCCGAGGGCCGCCCCGCCGTCGTTGGGCCAGCGCCTCGCCAGCCTCTTCCGTCGGGGAGCGAGCCGTGGTTAGGGTCACCGACGAGGTGCGCCGTCTCCGGCGCCGGTTCCAGGAACGCGGCGAGGAGTCGCAGATCTGGGATGCCGTGCTGCTGGCGCGACACACCTCGCGGCCGTACACGCTGGACTACGTCGGCGGCCTCTTCTCGGACTTCTACGAGCTGCATGGCGATCGGGCGTTCGCCGACGACCCGGCGATCGTCGCGGGGATCGGCACCTACCACGGGCGACCGGTCGTCTGTGTCGGCAACCAGAAGGGGCGCGACACGGTTGAGGAGCGGATCCGCCGCAACTTCGGCATGGCTCGGCCCGAGGGATACCGGAAGGCGATCCGCGCCTTCGAGCTCGCGGACCGGCTCGGCTTTCCGGTGCTGACGTTCGTCGACACACCCGGGGCGTACCCTGGCGTGGGCGCTGAGGAGCGGGGCCAGGCCGGCATGATCGCGAGCTCGATCCTTGCGATGGCGCGGCTCGAGGTGCCGGTGATCGCCACCGTGATCGGCGAAGGGGGCTCGGGCGGCGCGCTCGCGCTTGCCGTCGGCGATCGGGTGCTGATGCAGGAGAACGCGATCTACAGCGTGATCTCCCCCGAGGGGTGCGCGTCGATCCTCTGGAAGGACGCCGCCCAGGCCCGGAAGGCGGCGTACGCCTTCCGGCCGACCGCGGCCTCCTGTCTCGACCTTGGCGTGATCGACGCCGTCGTCGCGGAGCCGTCGGGTGGTGCGCACAAGGATCACGAACGCGCGATCCGGCTGGTCGACGTGGCGATCAGCGCGGCACTAGACGAGGTCCTCGCACTGGCGCCGCGCGACCGGCGCCTCGCCCGCCGCGCGAAGTTCAGACGGATGGGCGTCTGGGGTACCGCAGAGCCCGACACGACCGCGTCGGGTCTCGCCGCCGAGCGCTAACCGGGCCGCCCCACGTGCTACCAAGGTACGACCCGTCGTACCGCGCGACAACAAGCGGCCGCGCACTTCCCGGCGTTCCGCCGTTGCGCGTGTCGTGTCGGCTTGTCGGCTGTGTACGGTCGGACGGCGTTCCCGCCCAACTCCCCGTGTTCGAGGTCGAGGCATCAGACACGGTTCACGCCACCGTTCGTGACGAGGTGTTCAGGCGCGCTTGCTCCGTGCCCCGCGGGACGCGATCACCGTGGGCGCGATCCTTCTGTTCGGGCGAGCGCCGCAGTCGCGGCTCCCGCAGGCCTACGTCCGCGTGACGCGTTTCCGCGGCACGGAGCTCGGCACGGGCGAGCGCCTCGAGGTCCTGACTGACGTCCGGTGTGAGGAACCCTCTCCGAGCAGCTGGAGGCCGCGCGCGCGGCCGTTCTCGGTGCCGTGCCGACGCGGCAGGCCCTGGGCGCGGATGGCCGGTTTGGTCGAGTGTCGCTCATCCCGCACGATGCCTGGCTCGAGGGACTCGTCAACGCCGTCGTGCATCGGTCATACAGCAGTGGCGGAGACCACATCCGCGTCGGCGTGTTCGATGATCGAATGGAGATCGAGAGCCCTGGTCGGTTCCCGGGACTGGTCGAGATCGGCGATCCCTCAAGCGTCACGCGGCTCGCCAGGAGCCTCCGAATTGCTCGCGCGCTTGCTGGGTTGCGGTTTGGCGTGGAGCGGGGCGAGGGCGTGCGCGGGATCTTCGACGAGATGCTCCGCGCCGGTCTGGGTGACCCGGTGTACTTCCAGACTGCAGGTAGCGTGCGACTGACCCTCAGGACTTCCCGTGTTGAACGTGAGCGGCTAGTGGTCTGATTGTGAAATGGCGTGGTCATCCGACTGCCTGGATCGTCCTGCGCTTGTCGGCTCTGCCACCCGTCGGGTGGCTACGCCGCTCAGCTCCGGCGACCGCGATCCGGCCCGCTCTGCGTGCCGGATCGTGGGCTTCGCGGGAGCGTCGCGCGCCGCTTGCACTTAGCGTGTCAAGGCCTTCGCCTTGACACGCGTGCGAGCGGGCGCGCTATCCAGCACGCCCGCGATCAGCAAGCCCTGCGCGACGCGCAACGCTCCCGCTCGCTCCAGACACCCGATGACCATGCCATTTGACAATCAGACCACTAGCGGCGCTTCCGCATGGTGGCGAGGAGATCCCCTCGCTCCGTCGCGACCGCGGCGAAGCACGTACGGGGGACGTCGTCGAGCTCGGCGGGATGTCGCGTCCCGCCGCCAGCCGCCGTCGCCGCGCACTCGAGGCCCTCGGGCTCGTCCGTTGGTGTGGCACGAGCCGTCGCGATCCGCGCGCGTCGTGGCGCCTTAGCGGCTGAGGGCTTCCTCGGCGAGCATCCGCCCGAGCAGCAGCAGGGCGCCGTCGCGGGAGAGGTGCTCGTTCAGGTTGCCGCACTTCGGCGACTGCACGCAGCTCGGACATCCATCGGTGCAGGCGCAGTCGCGCAGCAGGTCGCGGGTGTCGCGCACGAGGTCCTCGAAGCGCCGGTAGCCCTGGCGAGTGATCCCGACCCCGCCCGGGTGCCCGTCGTAGATCGTGATGCTCGGCACCGTCGCGCCGGAGCGGTCGACGACGGAGAGGCCACCGATGTCCCACCGGTCGCACATCGCGTGCAGCGGTAGCAGCGAGATCATCGCGTGCTCGGCCGCGTGCAGGCAGTCGAGCGGGTCGCCGCAGCCGGCGGAGAGAGCGCCTGGCACCTCGAACCAGAGCGCGCGTGTGCTGAACGTCTGCGCCGGGAGGTCGAGCTCGACGTGGGCGAGCACCTCGTGGTCGGGGAGGCGGACGCGCTGGTAGCCGACGACGCGCTCGGTAACGGAGACCGCTCCGTAGCGCAGGCGCACGCCGAGCGTGTCGCGCTCCTGCTCGATCGCATCGACGCTCGTTGCCTCGAGCGACTGGACGCGCGTGTACTCGGCGCCGTCGAACGGCTCGACCACCGCGACGAGCTCGTCGAGGTCGAGCGACGCCACGCGGTAGCTCTCACCGAGGTGCAGGTAGATCGCACCGTCATGCACGGTCCGACCCGCCCGCGAGCGCTCGACGGTGCCGAGGAGCAGCCCGGTCTCGCCATCGATGATCGAGACCGTCTCCAACGTGCCCGAGCGCAGCGAGACGGCGGCGGCCGGGTACCGCCTCCCGGTGTGCGCGATCCCGGCTGGTGTCACCGCGAGCTCGCCGCCCTCGGTCAGCCGCAGGGCGGCGGCGTACGCGCCGGCGCCGAGGATGGCGTCGTCTGCCTCGCGGATCGGTGCCTCGTAGGCAGCGCAGAGGAGGTGGCCGTGGCGTACATCGGGCGCCGCGTGGTCAAGCAGCGCCGCCTCGACCGGGCGCTCGAGGAGCCGCTCGGGGTGGCGCAGGCAGTACTGGTCGAGCGCGTCGGCGGTTGCAACCATCATCGCGAGCCCTGCCCCGGACCGGCCGGCGCGTCCCCACTGCTGCGTCAGGCTTGCGACGGTGCCGGGGAAGCCGATCGAGATCGCACAGTCGAGCAGGCCGATGTCGATGCCGAGCTCGAGGGCGCTCGTCGAGATCACGGCGCGCAGGTCGCCGCGCTGGAGGCGCGCCTCCAGCTCTCGTCGTTGCTCCGGCGTGTACCCGGCGCGGTACGGCGCGATCGCGTCGCGGAGGTGCGGCGCACGCGCGCCGATCGTCTCGCGTGCCAGCCGCTGCACCACCTCCACCGCGCGGCGCGAACGGCCGAAGCAGATCACCCGCAGGTCGCGGGCGACGAGCTCGGCGACGAGGGCGGCGGTCTCCGCGAGAGCGGACGCGCGGAGGCCGAGCGCCGGGTCGAGGAGCGTCGGGTTCCACAGCGCGATCTCGCGGGCGGGACGCGGCGCCGCGTCGTCGAGAACGACCGCCACGTCGGCACCGACGAGCTCCGCCATCGCCTCCTCCGGGTTCGCGACGGTCGCCGATGCGAGCAGGAACTGCGGCTCGCGCCCCAGGTTCGCGCAGGCTCGACGCAGCCGCCGCAGCACGTTTGCGACGTGCGAGCCGAAGATGCCGCGGTAGACGTGCGACTCGTCGATCACCACGTGGGTGAGGTTCGCAAGGACGTCTCCCCAACGGTCTGCGTGGGGAAGCACGCCGACGTGAAGCATGTCCGGGTTCGTGAGCAGGAGGTTCGCGTGCTTGCGGGCCATCGCGCGGGCTGCGCGGTCGACGTCGCCGTCGTACATCGCCGGACGGATGGCGCGCCCGAGTCCAAGGTCGCGGACGCCGCGCGCCTGGTCCTGGGCGAGGGCCTTCGTCGGCGCCAGGTAGAACGCGCGTGCGTGCGGGTCGTCGAGAAGGGTCTGCAGCATCGGGAGCTGGTAGGCGAGCGTCTTCCCGCTCGCGGTGCCGGTCACGACACCGACGTGATGACCCGCGCGGGCGAGACGCCAGACCTCGGCCTGGTGCGCGTAGAGCTGGTCGATGCCGCGCCCGACGAGGCCCGACCGGAGGCGCGGCTCGAGGTCGTCGGGGAGCGCCACCCGGCGTGCAACCCGCGCTGGCACCGCTCCGTGGTACGCCAGTCGCTCCTCGCCGGGCGTGGTGCCAAGCGCGAGGACCGGATCCCAGGCGTGGGCCACGCGCGCGCTAGGGCCGGACGGCGGCGGGATACGTGCCGAGCACGACCAGCAGCGCGCTACGGCGCTCGACGTCGCCGAGCGCGCGCGCGACCGCGTCCTCGGAGGGGTGTCCGTCGACATCGACGGCGAACTGGTAGCGCCATGGCTCGCCGGGGATCGGACGGGAGTGCAGCGACACCATGTTCACGCCGTGGTAGCGGAACGGCTCGATCGCGTCGTGCAGAGCGCCGGGCTTGTGCCCGGTGATCACACGCAGGGCCGTGCGCCAGGCGACGCCGTCGGCGTATGGCAGCGGCGCTCCTTTGCGGACGGCGATGAAGCGGGTGAAGTTCTCGACGTGGTCGGAGATGTCCTCGACGAGCACCTCGAGGCCATACGTCCGCATCGCGATCGGTGAGCCGATCGCGGCGCGCGTCCGGTCGCCACCCTCGGCAACGTTGCGTGCGGCGTCCGACGTCGTCGACACGCCGTGCTGCTCGAAACGGCCGTTCAGGAACACGCGGCACTGCTGCAGGGCGACCGGGTGGGAGTACACGTCCGTCACCGCGTCGAGGGTCGTCCCCGGCAGGACGCCGAGGCAGTGTGGGATGTGCAGCACCGCTTCGCCGCAGATCGGCAGCGACCCGTCCGACACGAGGTCCCACGTCTCGACGACGAGACCGGCGAGGGAGTTCTCGATCGGCAACACCCCCGCGTCGGCCTTGCCGTCGCGGACGTCGGCGAACACCTCGGCGAACGTCCCCGCCGAGTAGAGCTCGGCGTCCGGGTACAGCGTCGCCGCCGCTTCGGCGGTGTATGACCCTGCAACACCGGGGTAGGCGATCCGCTGCATGAGGGCAGAGTACGGCGTCGTGGGCGCCTCCCGGTCAGCCGTGGCCGAGGAGCCCGGCGGTGAGCGCCAGTGAGGCGGGCACCGCGGTGACGCGCTCGGCCAGCGGGAACGCGCGTTCGCCGGCGTGCACGATGACGATGCGGGCGACGTCGAGGGTCTCGAGGGCCGCGCCGACCGACCGCGTCATGGTGGGACGGTCGGTTCGCTTCACCTCGACGCCAATCGGGACACCGTCGATGACGAGGCGGAGATCGAGCTCCGCCCCGGCGTGCGTGCCCCAGAATGACGGGTCACGCTGCGGGTGTCGCGCGAGCAGTTGCTCGAGGACGAATCCCTCCCAGCTCGCGCCTAGGCGGGGGTGGCGTGCAAGAGCCGTGCCATCGGCGATCCCGAGCAGGGCGTGCAGGAGCCCGGTATCACGGACGTACACCTTCGGAGATCGCACCTGCCGCTTGGCGGTGTTCGCGTACCACGGAAGGAGTTGGCGCACGACGAGGGCGTCAGTCATCGCGTCGAGGTACCGTCGAACGGTGGGGGCGGACACGGCGAGCGAGCGAGCGACGTCGGCGCCGTTCCACACCTGCCCGTGCAGGTGCGCCACCATCGTCCAGAACCGCCGCATCGTGGTCGCTGGCACCGGGAAACCAAGCCCGGGCAGGTCGCGTTCGAGGAACGTCGCAATGTAGTCGTTCCGCCAGGCGAGAGACTGCTCCGCGTCGGCCGCCGTGAACGATGGCGGAAGGCCGCCGCGAACCCAGAGGCGGTCGAGCGGCTCGGTGCCCACGTCGCTGAGCCGAAACCCGCCAAGCTCGACGATCGCGACCCGCCCCGCGAGCGACTCCGACGCCATCCCGATCAACGTGGGCCCGGCGCTGCCGAGGATCAGGAACCTTCCGGGCGTCCGGTCCTCGTCGATCAAGACGCGTAGCACCTCGAAGAGCCCGGGTGCGCGCTGTGCTTCGTCGATCACGATGGTGCTGCGTCGTCCGCCGAGGGCGAGTGCGGGCTCGGCGAGCCGAGCGCGATCTCGTGGGTCCTCGAGGTCGAACCGGTCAGCGTTCGGCACGACGACGCGCGCTAGCGTCGATTTTCCGCACTGACGCGGTCCAACGAGAACGACGGCTGGTGCCCGTGCGAGCGCGTCTGCGACGCGGGACTCGTCACGTGAGCGTTCGATGGTGGTGAGCGTCACGAGGACGAAATACACCTTGAATATCGAACGCGACACGTTCGATATTCAAGGATGTCGAGCAACCTAGCCGGCGGGAACCCTGCCCTGGAGGAGGGTCGGGCCGGTGGAAGATCACCGCCGCAGTCGCGGTTTCTGTAAACGGGATTCGCGGTGAGTGCAGGGGTGTTTGTCGGTTGGTGATGTTCGGCTGGTGGTGGTGGGTGGGGTTCTGTGATTTGCCGCTTGACAGGGTGGTGGTGGCTGTGTATCCTCGTCGCATGATGCTGCTTCTCGCTTCCCTCCGCCGTTCTCTCTCTCTCTCTCTCTCTCGTGAGGTAGGGGGTCGGGCGTTGTGGGTGGGGGGCCTTGCGACGGTGTTTGGGTTGGTGGGGGTGGTTGGTGTGTCGGCTGAGCCGGCGGTGGGTGGTGGGTCGGGGGGGCCGTTGTATGCGCAGGGCTTGGCGACGGCGACCACGGAGGGGCAGGCGGCGAGCGTTGCGGCGGCGTCGGGACAGCCGGTGTTGGTGGTCTCGGAGTCGTCGGGGACGTTCGGGAGCTACGTGTTGCCGGATGGGTCGTTGGTGGCGGAGGTCACGGGGGAGCCGGTGCGGGTCGCGGATGTGACGTCGGCGGTCGGGTATCGGCCGGTCGATACGACGCTGGTGCAGGATGCGTTGGGGGTGCATCCGGTGGAGGCTGCTGCGCCGATCGTGTTGAGTGATGGTGGTGCGGATGGGTTTATCGCGCGGCTCGGGGCGGGCGCTGACTCCGTTGCTCTTGGTTGGCTTCGGTCGTTGCCGGTGCCGGTGTTGAGTGGGAGCGAGGCGCGTTACGTTGATGCGTTGCCGGGGATCGATGTCGTGATCCGTGTGAACGCGACCGGGTTTGAGCAGTTCTTCGTCGTGAAGCAGAGGCCGACGAGTGCGTTGGTGATCGATCAGCCGTTGGCGCTTCGTGGGCTGCGGGCGGTCGTGAACAGCGCGGGGCAGCTGGAGCTGCACGACGCCGTCACGAACAGGCTGGTGTCGGATCTCGGGACGGCGGTGATCAGCGGTGATGGAACCGATCCGTTGTCGGGCCTTGCGACGGATACCGGGACGGTGCCGATCACGCTTGCGGGGTCGGTGGGCTCGCCGACGCTTCAGTTGCGGCCGGATCCGGCGTTCTTTGATCGTCCGGGGTTGAC
>JANYCN010000010.1 GCA_025360225.1 Actinomycetes bacterium
CGCTCGCTCCAGACACCCAATGACCATGCCATTTGACAATCAGACCACTAGCTGACAAGCGACAGCGAGGGAGCTTGCTGATCGCGGGCGTGCTGGATAGCACGCCCGCTCGCACGCGTGTCAAGGCGTTCGCCTTGACACGCTACGCGACCGTGTGTCAAGGCCGGTCGAAAATTGTCCCCCTTCTGCCGGTTGAGTTCCGACCCCGCTCCGTGCCGGGTGCGTGCGCAGTGGAGCCCGTAGGGCAGAGCGGAGCGCGTGCTCGTCACGACTTGTCGGGCGAGGTTTCAGACGCCGCTCCGCAGCGCTCGAAAGCCACGCACTTTCGAGACGGTGCACTAGCGCGAACGGGCGACGAGCTCCTCAAACAGGTCAGACCAGAGGGTGATGACGCGCCCGGGCGTGTACGTCGAGGCAACGCCTTCTCTGGCGGCGGCGGCACGTGTCCTCGCCTGTTCCGGGTCGTCAGCGACGCGTTCGAGGGCTGCCGCGAGCGCTGCAGGATCCTGCGGTGGCACGAGCAGGGCGCACTCCTCGTCCGGGACGACCTCAGCGATCCCGCCGACGTTGGTCGAGACGATCGGACAGCCTGCGAGCGCGGCCTCGTGGATCACCAGGGGCGTTCCCTCGTAGTCGGAGCTGAGCGCGAAGGCATCGAATGCCAGCAGCAGCTCCGGAACGTCGCGCCGACGGCCGACGAGCGTCAGCGCGCTCTCGATCCCGAGCTCGCTGGCGAGCAACCTGAGCCGTCCCTCCTCCGGGCCGTCACCGACGATCACCAGGCGGGCGTCGGGGTGTGTCGCCCGGAACAGGGCAAACGCGCGCAGGAGCACATCGAGCGCTTTCTGCGGCCGGAGGTAGGCGACCGTACCCACCGTGAACGCGGTTCCAAGGCCGAGCTCTCCACGGACGGCGGCGCGGTCGCGGGTCGGCACCGGTCGCGGCGTCATCGCGGCGATCGGCATCACCCGCGTCTTCGCCGCCGGCACGCCGACGACGTCAACGAGGCTGCGTCGGTCAGCCTCCGAGACCGCGACGAACGCGGTCGCCCGCCGGGCGGTGTGATGTCGGTCGATCAGGATGCGCCGGCGGTCGCCCGTGAACGACCACGTGTGCTCCGTCGCGATGAGGACGGGCACGCGGGCCAGCGGAGCAATCAGCGCGGCCCAGAGGTTGGAGCCGAACTTGTGCGAGTTCACGACGTCGACCCGGTTCTCGCGCAGGTACCGCCAGAGCGGTAACCACGCACGGACGTCCAGCTTGCTGCCCGCTCCCCGCCCGAGGCGCACGAGCTCGACGCCGTGCTTCTCGAGCAGCGCGACGACGTCCGGGTCGTCGCCGTAGCGCGTCGCGCAGACGGCGACGGCGAACCGTTGCCGGTCGAGCCCGGTCGCCAGACCGATCGCGTACCCCTCGGCGCCGCCGCCGCTGAGCTGGTCGAGCAGCAACAGGACCCTGATGCGCGCGTCGGTCGTGCCTTCGCGAGCCACGCTTCCAGACTAGCCGCGCAGGCGGACGACGGTTGCGCTCGAGCGGGAGCCACCATCGCGGCGGGCGAGCATCACCCGCACCGTGTGCGCTCCGGCGCGCAGGCCACGAACGCGCACGCGCCCACCACGAGCCGGGACGTGGGCGCGGACGCGGCCATCAACGACCAGCAGGCTTGGCACCCCTCCGGCCGCGACCGAGACGACGAGCCAGCGTCGCCCGTGCCCGACGATGCGCACCGCCGGCGCGCGAGCGGCGAGCGTCTGCACCGCGATCACCCGGGCGATGGAGGTGCCACCGCCAGCGTTGAGGGCAGCGACGGAGACGTGCAGGCGGACGCCAGGTCGGAGGTCGCCGAGCCGTGCGGACGTGTCCGTCGTGACGAAGCTCCGCCGCCCGTCGACCGCCACGCGATAGGCGACGACGTCGCTCGTGTCGGCTGGCGCGAGCCAGCGGATGCTGACGGTCGTGCCGGTCGCACCGGCGACACGGAGCGCGGCCGGCGAGTCGGGGGCTGCCGGTCCAATGCCCGGGCCCTCGGTCGGCCCGAAGCCGGCGCAGCGGCTCCCAGGCGTGAGCGAAAGGTCGCCTGCAGCAGGGTCAACCAGCTGCGGGTCAGCGACGACCTGTGGCTCCGTCACGACGAAGCCGACGTGGTCGGCGACGCTCCCGAGCCCGGTGCCGGCGAGGCAGTTGGCGCGCACGAGGTTGCCGGTTCCGATCGGGTTGCCGTCTGGCCACCACGACTCAACGTCATAGCGCTCTGACCGAGCGATGACGTTCCCCTCGATCACGGCGTCGCTCGTCGCCATCCCGTGATCGCCGGAGATGATGATGCCGGTCGAGCTGCCGTAGATGACGTTGTGCGCGATCAGCGTTCCGCGCGCGTCTGGGTAGAGCTGGACTCCGCGGTCGGCGTTGTCGTAGATCCAGTTGTTCGTGATCCGCGCGTTGATCGACGACTCGTCGTAGATCCCGTGGTCGTGGTTGGTGCGCGGCAACGTGCCGCACGCGTGGATCCGTGACCGGTCGATCACCGTGTCAACGGCGGTGCCCCAGCCGAGGCTCGAGCCGATGTCGAAGCAGATGCCGGTGTGCTCGTTCGTCACCTCGTCGTTGATGAACGACACGCGGTCGCCGCTGATTGACGGGCTCGGCAGCCGGGCGTCGTTGCGCCCGTCGAGCACGAGGTGGGTGAACGAGACGTCGTTCGCGGCGTCGGTGACGTACAGGCGCCCGGCGATCGTCGCCGGTGCCTGCGGGTCCGCCGAGGTGATCGTGATCGGGGCGCCCCGTGTCCCGCCACGATCGACGCGCACGTCCTCGGCGAACGTCGCGCCGGCCGCGAGGCAGCCGACCTCGCCAGGCAGAAGACGCGCGACGAGGCCCTGGACGGTGCGCAGCGGAGCGTCAACGGTTCCGCTCGCGAGGTCGCTGCCGTCCACCGCGACCCACAGGTTGCACGTGGGGAGCGGCGCTGGCTCGGCCGCAACGCTCGTCGAAACGGTCGCCGCGAGGAGCACCGCGACGAGCGTGGCGGTCCGGGTGAGGCGGTGCAGGAGGCTCGGCGACGACGACATGGGGAGGGGGCCGCAGGTCCTTCAGGACACGAGGCTTCCCTCTCTGGATCGGAGCGTGACCCGTCTGGCGACACACCAGCACGGGTGATCTCCACGTCTCCTACGCTCGCTGCTCGCCGCTCACGCTGACGCCGAGGTCGCGGGCGAGGCCGTCGCTCAGCCCGTAGATCCAGCCGTGCACCCGCAGCCGTTGTCCGCGGCGCCAGGCGTCGCGCACCACCGTGGTGGCGGACACGTTCGCGACCTGCTCGACGACGTTCAGCTCACAGAGGCGATCAGCGCGGGCGTCCTCCGCGAGCCTCGCGAGCTCGTCGCGATGCTTGGTTGCGACGTCCTGGACGTGGCGCAGCCAGTTGTCGATCAGGCCGAGCTGACCGTCG
Organism: Actinomycetes bacterium; assembly: GCA_025360225.1. GTDB lineage: Bacteria > Actinomycetota > Thermoleophilia > Gaiellales > F1-60-MAGs149 > JANYCN01. The sequence continues at coordinate 3,449 of JANYCN010000010.1, forward strand.
TCGAGCGCTGCCTTGATGCCACCACAGCCGTAGTGGCCAACGACGATCACGTCCTCCACGGCGAGCACGTCGACGGCGTACTGCAGCACGGAGAGGCAGTTCAGGTCGGTGTGGACGACGACGTTCGCGACGTTGCGGTGCACGAACAGCTCACCTGGCTCGAGACCAACGACCTCGTTTGCCGGCACGCGGCTGTCCGCGCAGCCGATCCAGAGGTAGCGCGGCGACTGCTGACGCGAAAGGCGTCCGAAGAAGTCCGGGTCGCGGGCCGACACCGCCGCAGCCCAGGCCTGGTTCCGTGCAAGCAGGTCCGCGACCGACACTGGACGAGATCCTACTGCATCGAACGACGCCGGACCGGTCATCTCATCCTCGTCTTAGCAACGGCTGGTAGCGTCTCGCTGATGCGACGAGGGCGACCCTCACGAGCGATGACCGCCGTTGGGCGTGGACGGTTTCGCCGACGGCGCGTTGTCGCGATCGCGGTCCTCGCGGTCGTCGTGCCGACCGCGTACTCGTACGTGTCGATGCTGATGGCGCCGTCGAGCCTGCCGATCTGGCCTCGTTCGGTCGAGTGGGTGCGCCAGCACGACGGCAACTGGCTCGTGGACGAGGTGGAGCACTACTACTTCAGCTGGAAGGCGCCGGATCCAGGTGGGCCGCAGCTGACGACGCTGCCGAGCGTCGGCGTGGCGACCGAGCCGGCTCCAACGACCTCGACTCCGGCGACGCCGCAGCCGGCGCCACAGGCGCCGCCGACGATCGTCCCCGTGTTCGGCCACCCGCTCGCCGGCGAGGCGGTGTGGCGCTCGACCGGCCCGCTCGTTGCCGGGCGGCCGCCCGTGTTGGTGACGACGTTTCGCACCGAGACGCGCTACCCGCGCGTCGTCGCCTACGTCGCCTGGTTCGATCACACGCAGACGGCGCTCGCCTGGTACCCGGGACGGTACGAGCCGCCGAGCGCGCCGCGCCGCGGACCGATGTCCGTCCCGACCGGGGAGCGTGACCGGCTGCTCGCGACCTTCAACGGCGGGTTCATCTACGACGACGGGAAGAACGGGTCCTCGATCGGCGGCCGTGCCTACGAGCCGCTCCGCAAGGGGCTCGCGACGGTCCTTACCGACACGTCGGGTAACGTCGACGTTCGCACCTGGCACGGCGGGCGCGTGGCAGGCACGCAGTACGCCTTCGCTCGACAGAGCCTGCCGCTGATCATCGACAACGGCAAGCTCAACCCCGACCTGAACGACTCGTCCCAGTGGGGGTACACGCTCGGCAACGCCGTGCGGGTCTGGCGCACCGGCATCGGCATCGACCGGCACGGGAACCTGATCTACGCCGCCGCGGACTGGCAGACGGTGCGCACGCTCGCGCGGATCCTGCAGCGCGCCGGCGCCGTGCGCGCGATGCAGCTCGACATCAACCCGGAGTGGCCGACGTTGATCACCTACAGCCACCGCCACGGGCTGCGTCCGGCGCGGATCGTGCCGAACTACCAGCAGCCACCGACGCGGTACCTGACCGCCGACGATCGTGACTTCTTCGCCGTGTACCTGCGACCCGTTGGGCCGATCAGCGTCCCGTTTCGCTGATCGCCCTGGTGTGGTCGTTCACGATGCCGCGTTGGAGAACGCCACCGCGTCGGTCGTGACCGTTCCCGCCACACGCCCGGGCGCCGTCTGGTACGTCCAGTAGAGGTTCGTGTGCGCGATCACCTGGTCGGGTGGCGGCGCGCCCCACGCGGACTGGTCCTCGGTGGTGTGCGCGTCGCTGACGAGGGTCGCGTCGTAGCCGCGGGCGAGCGCACCGTGCAGGGTCGACCGGATGCACGCGTCGGTCTGCGCGCCGACGACGACGAGCCGGCCGACGCCGAGCGTGGCGAGCGTCGCTTCGAGCACCGTGTCCTCGAAGGCGTCACCGTACGCCTTGTCGACCACCGGCTCGGACGGGGCCGGCAACAGCTCGGCGACGATCTCCCACGAGGTGCTACCGCGCTCGAGCCCGTCGTCGGCATGCTGCACCCAGACGACAGGGACGCCGCCCGACCGCGCCTGCTCGACGAGCCGCGCGATGTTCGCGACGACCCGGTCCCGGTCGTATGCCTCGGCGACGACACCGACCTGGACGTCGACGACGAGGAGCGCGGAGGCAGGACGGTCGACGAGGGTTGTCACCGATGCACTGTACCGTTCGGGCGTGACCGCGCCGATCGACGTCGTTCTCGCTCCGTACGCAACGCGCTTTCACGGCCCGGGGATGGAGGACGGCCCTGACGCCGTCGCCTCGCTGCTCGACGGGTCGACGCACCGGGTCCCGTTCGACCTTGACGCGCCGGTTCCCGAGGCGCTCGCCGGCGGTCTGCCATCTCTCGCAGACGCCATTGCGGCAGCCACGCGGCCCCTCGCCCTGCTCGGCGAGTGCACGCTCGCGCCCGCCGTTGCGGGCGGCCTGATGCGCGTGCACCCTGACCTGACGCTGCTCTGGATCGACGCGCACGGCGACCTGAACACCCCGGCCACGACGCCGAGCGGGTTCCTCGGCGGCATGCCGTTCGCCATCCTCCTCGGCTGGTGCCACGACGAGGTTCGCCTCGCTGCCGGGCAACGGGCGCCGCTCGCTGAGGAGCGCTGCGCGCTCGTCGGCGCCCGTGAGCTCGATCCGGGCGAGCGGGCGGCCCTCGACGCGTCGCTGATCGTCGAGTCGCCGGACGTCACCGACGCGCTCGCTCGTCTGCCAGTGGGTCCGATCTGGGTGCACCTCGACGGCGACGTTCTCGACCCCGACGTGGCGCCCGGCGTCGACTTCCCCGTCGCCGACGGGTGGTCGGTGTCGGATGCGGTCGTCGCGATCGATACGGCCGTTGCGACGGGCCGCGTGGTTGGTGTCAGTGCCTGTTGCGGCAACCCGCGCCGTGATCCTGATGGGCGTGGCGCGCGGGCCTACGTCACTGCCCTCGCCTCGTTCCTCGGCGTTCGGTGCCGCGCATGACCCTCACGCAACGCTCGATCGGCGCCGCGGGCCAGCAGGTCTCCGCGATCGGTCTTGGCTGCATGCCTGCCTCGTGGGGGTACCGGCTCGAGCCGCAGGACGACGCGACGAGCATCGCAACGATCGAACGAGCGCTCGCGCTTGGTGTCACACACCTCGACACGGCGGCCGTGTACGGGCCTGAGCACAACGAACGGCTCGTTGGCGCTGCTCTGCGTGGCCGGCGCGAGGGCGTGCTCGTTGCCTCGAAGGCCGGTCTGTACGTGGACGAGCGCCTTACCGTGCAGCGCGACGCGCGCCCGGAGTCGCTCGTTGCCGGCTGCGAGGCGTCGCTGCGTCGTCTCGCGATCGACGTGATCGACCTCTTCTACCTCCACCGCGTTGACCCGGCCGTGCCCGTCGAGGAGAGCTGGGGTGCCCTTGCTGAGCTTGTGACGGCGGGGAAGGTGCGGTCGATCGGGCTCTCCGAGTGCAGCGTTGACGAGCTCGCACGCGCCCACGCGATCCATCCGGTCGCGGCGCTGCAGAGCGAGATGTCGCTCTGGACCCGTGACGCGCTCGATGGTGGACAGCTCGCGTGGTGTGCGGCGAACGGCGTGGCGTTCGTCGCCTTCGGCGTGCTCGGGCGTGGCTACCTGACCGGTGCGCTGCCACCCGGCGTCGTCTTCCCCGAGCGTGACTTCCGACGCACCAACCCGCGGTTCACGCCGGCGGCGATGGAGGCGAACCGCGTCCACGTCGACGCGGTCGCGGCGGTGGCGCTTGAGCGCGGCGCCCGGCCCTCGCAGGTGCTGATCGCCTGGGCGCTCGCGCAGGGCCCGCAGGTGCTGGCGATCCCCGGCACCAAGCGCGCCGCCTACGTCGAGGAGCACGTCGCGGGAGACGGACTCGTGCTCAGCTCCGCCGACCTTGCCCGGCTCGACGCCCTCCCACCGGCCCTCGGTAACCGGTACGCCTGAGCCCTGCGCTCGTTGTTCGTGGTCGCCACGACGCGTCCCTACGCGTGCAGCCGTCGACGTTGTGCCCGCCGACAAGAGATGGGCGCGCGGTTGCATGATCCTCAGCTCGGGCGGTGTCGGGGCGTGGTCTTCGCGGGAACGTCGCTCGCTGCTTGCGCTTGCCCCAGCAACCCCTGCGCGACGCGCAACGCCCCCGCTCGCTTCAGACACCCGGTGACGCCGCTCTTTGACAATCAGACCACTGGTCGGTGCATCAATCAGGCGCTTAACTTCGGGGGTGGAGTGAGGCTTACGCGTCGGGTCGATATCGGAAACGAGGAAGTGTTCCCATTCCGCTTCTGGCGCACTCGCCCAAAGCCCGGCGATTCATTTCTTTGAGGTGTGGAACATCTCGAAGGGACACAAAGTCAGCGAAGGAACCAGGGCCTCGTATCCGCATGGGACGTTCACTACTGGGGACGGACGAGGTCGCGCTTCCAGTGGGGAGACATCTTCCAGGTCAGCATTTTAGAGGAGTGGTCGGAGCCTTCCTGGAATCCGTTTGTGACCGGTGTCGGGTCAGGCCTCCAGGCAATGCTCCATCGAAGACGCTGCGCACGATTCTCGGCGCGACCGCCGCGGCGGTGATCAGTGTCGCGGGAGTGCGTGTCATCGTTCGTCCCGTATTGGCCGAACAGGTGACGGGGCCCGATTTCTTTGCTATTTCAACGATACCGACCGGTCCTCTCTACGGGTGTATCGCGGTCTTCGTGGGAGCCCTCATTTCTGCTCGGTTGGAGGTCTCGATGAAGGAGCTGAGGCGTCCCCGGCGGAACGCTGGGCCCGCGACGTCTTCGCCAAACGTTGCCAGCGTTTCCGCGTCTGCCGCGAGTTCGGCCGCCGTTAGCCGACGGACTGCGTCGGTGTGTTTGTTACCTTTCGATGGGGTGGGCGCGTAGTGGATCGATCGTTAGCGTTCCGTACGGTCGCTGGCGCCACGGTGACGACCGGCATGAGCGCTGTGGGTGTTCGTCTCATTGTTCGGCCCCTACTTGTGGAGAAGTCGGTGATGGATTCGGGTTTTCCGATCCTCGCCACGATTTCGACAACCCGTGTTTACTGGTGTATTGCTGGTTTCGCGGCGGCGTCGTTTCTCTTCGGGCGCCGGTTCCGCGAGGTTTGAGACGCAGACGGTGTACGATGGGCGTGTGGTGCCGCGTGGGCTGCCGACGCAGCAGTTCGGGACCGGCTCAGCGATCGCGGCTCCTTGACGGGCCCGACTTCCTGCCCGGCTGGTACGCTCGGTGAAACCCGAGGGGAGTTCGACGTGTCGTCGACCGTCCGCGAGCGCGCGCTCGAGATCGTTGCTGAGATCGGCCCCGGGTTCCGGGAGCGCGCCGCCGGGTACGACCGCGACGCGCGGTTCCCGTTCGAGAACTACGCCGACCTCCGCGACGCTGGCCTGCTCGGCCTGTGCGTTCCGGTAGCGCACGGCGGCATGGGGTGCGGGTACCGCGACTACATGCACGTCGCCGCCGCGCTCGGGCGATGGTGCCCGATGACGGCGCTGACGTACAACATGCACACGCAGACGGTCCTGTGGACGGGCGTGGTCGCGGACGATCTCGCGATGGTGCCTGCGACGCGCGAGCGTCATGAGGCGATCCGCGGCGCGCTCTACCGCTCGATCGTCGAGGACGGCGCGATCCAGAGCCAGCCGCTGTCAGAAGGGATCGCGAAGGGTGCGACAACGGGCGTGACGACCACCGCGACGCCGGTCGAAGGGGGCTGGAGCGTCTCCGGTCGGAAGATCTTCGCGTCGCTGGCCGGCGCCGCGCACGCGTACAACCTGACGTGTGTCGTGCCGGGCGAGGAGGAGATCCGGTTCCTCTCGGTCGCGGCGGACAACCCGGGGGTGGAGATCGTCGGTACGTGGGACACGCTCGGCATGCGCGGCACCGACTCGCGCGACCTCGTGTTCCGCGACGCGTTCGTGCCGTACAGCGCGGAGCTCCTGCCGGCCGGCATCTACGGGCAGCTTGCTGCGCGTTGGCCCTACGTCTACATGACGCTCACCCCCGCGTACGTCGGCCTCATCGATGCGGTCGTGGAGTTCGTCCAGGGCTACCTGCGCGGCGGGGCGCCGCCCGGGATCGTCGCGCGCCGTGATGTTGGGCCGAAGCAGTGGGCGTGGGCCGAGATCCAGATCATGGCGGAGCGGGCAAGGGCGATCTGGGAGCGTGCCGTCGACGAGGCCGCGGTTGACCCGACGCCGGCGATGCTCCGTCGCGCCTGGGTCGCGTCGTACTCGGTGATGGAGACGGCGCAGGAGGTCGCCGCGAAGGCGATCCGCGTGTGTGGCGGGACGACGATCATGAAGCGCTTCCCGCTCGAGCAGCACTACCGCGACGCTCGCTGCGGCGCGTTGATGCTCCCCTGGTCGGCCGAGGTGTGCCTCGACCGGCTTGGGCGCTTCGGGCTGTTCGACGAGTGAGCGGCGTGCTGGTGCGGCGGCTTGCGCTTGCCGCGGTGTGCGTGATGCCGATCGCGGACCTCGCCCTGTCGGATGCAACGAGCTTGTGGGTGCTGCGCCACGTCGACGGCCTTGTCGGAACGGTCCGGGGCGGACGGGTGGTGGAGGACGTCGCGGTTGGCTTGTTCATCCTGCTCGAGTCGGTCGTCCTCGCCTACCCGGTGACGCGGATGACGCGGCTGCAGGGCGTCGTTGACGGCTTCGACGCCTACCAGGAGGCGCGCCACGCGACGATGGCGCCGTGGCGCGCGGCTCTCTCGCGGGCGATCGCAGCGCCGTTCGCGGTGCTTGGCGCGATCGCCGCCCGTGCCGAACGCGCGGGGGTTGCGATGGCGGACGGCGGCGGCGCGATCCGGGGCGCGCTCGCACGGCTCCTCGTCGACGTCGGCCAGGTAAACGCGATCGGCACGACCGCAGTGGCGATGCAGGAGACGATCACCCGTGGCGTGCCGGTCCGCCAGACGCGCATCCTGCGCCTGTCGGCGATCATCGCCGTCTCGTGGCTGACGACGGCCGAGGTCGTTCGCGGGCTGTACGCGATCGCCGGCGTGCTCGGGCCGGCAGGGGCGGTGATCCGCTGGCCGCTTGCCGTGCTTGGGACGCTGTTTGATCTGCTCAGCGGGATCGATCCGGGCGCGCCGCAGACGACGCCGGTAGCCACGGTGTTCCTCGGCGCCGTCGCCGTCGCGCTCGCGGTCACTGGCTGGAACGTGGCGCGCTTTCATGAGACGCGAACGACGCCAGAACCTCGATCGGGATGATCTCGAGCGCCCGCTCGTGCGTGGCGCCGAGCACCACCTGCGGGGCATGACCGGCGTGGTAGGCCTCGAGCCATCGAGAGGCGCACAGGCACCAGCGGTCGCCGGGGCGCAGGCCGACGAACCCGTACGCGGGACGTGGGGTCGAAAGGTCGTTGCCGGCAGCCTTGCTGAAGGCGAGCGCGTCCTCGGTCATGATCACGCACACGGTGTGGCTGCCGACGTCGTCGGGGCCGGTGTTGCAGCAGCCGTCGCGGTAGAAGCCTGTCAACGGCGCCGTTGAGCAGGGCGTCAGCTTGCCGCCGACGACGTTCACGTCCGGTTCACGGTGCATGACGCGGACTCTGCCACGTCGCGGGGCTAGGATGCTGAGATGGCTGATCGTGACGTCCTCTCGAAGTTCAACTTCACCCGCGAGATGCTCGCCGGGCCGATCTACCGCAAGTACGAGAAGGCGATCCGCAAGGTGTGGAGCGTCGAGGATCTCGACTTCACCCAGGACGCGCTCGACTGGCACCGCGTTACCCCCGAGCAGCAGAAGGGGCTGCTCGGCGTCACCGTCCGGTTCCTTGCCGGCGAGCAGTCGGTCACCGACGAGCTCGTGCCGATGCTCGCGGCCGCCCACGCGCTACGCCGGTTCGACTGGACGATGTTCCTCTCGACCTTCCTGATGGAGGAGGCGAAGCACGCCGAGTTCTTCATGCGCTGGCACGAGAAGGTCGTCGGCATCCTCGAGCCCGAGGAGGTTGCTGCCCACTTCCTCGTGCGCGGCAAGACGATCGACCCGAGCGGGCGGTTCCAGGTGCGCGACGTGATGTACGAGGCCCTGCCGCACTACGGTGGCCTCCTGATGGCAGCGACGCAGGGCGGCAGCGAGGCCGAGATCGAGCGCGCCTTCGTCCAGTTCTCCGCCGCCTATAACGGGTTCGTCGAAGGCGTTCTGACGATGCCGTCCTACGAGATCGTGATCGACTCGACGGCGGCCTGGAACGCGTTTCCGACGCTGCACCGCGGCTTCAAGCTGATCCTCGCCGACGAGGGGCGCCACATCACCTTCGGCACCGAGGCCTGTCGGATCCTGATCGCGAAGGACCCGTCCTACGAGGAGGCCGTTCACGAGGTCTTCGACGCGTACCGCGGCAACATCGTCGGTCTCGTCGAGTACCAGAAGGCCGTGCCGGGGCTCGACCTCGGCAAGTACCAGACGATGAAGGTGCGTCACTACCGCAACCGCTGTCGCGAGATGGGGGTCACGGCGGACGAGACGCTCGTCGAGCAGATCCTCGATCCCACGATCGATTTCGTCGTCGGCGTCGAGGCGGGCTGAGCGATGGCAAAGCGCTGGAGCTGCGTCGAGGCCGGGTGTGAATGGGCGGTCGTCGCCGCAGACGTCGAGGAGATCATCCCGCTCGTGCAGGAGCACATCGAGCAGGCCCACGCGAGCTTTGAGCTCGAGGAGATGATCGAGGCCGTCCTCGAGGACGCGCCGCCGCCGTCAGCTTGACGCGATCCGTCAGGCGCGGTAGGTGGGGCGCTGCTGGCGGCCGTGGAGGACGATCGCGCGAAGCGGGCAGTGACCGACGACGCCGGTGACGATCAGGATGAAGGCCATCGTCAGGGGAAGCGTGCCTTTCGGCGACCCGGCGCCAACCGCGAAGGCGGCGACGAGAAACGCCAGGGGCAGGATTGTGACCCGGAGGAGCCGCTCCACGATGCCGAGGTTGCCGTCTACCATTACACATCGCACGCTAGGTGACTCGACCGGTCATTTGCATGACGATCAAGGGTCTTTCGCGTCACCTACCTGTCAGAATCCCCCGGAAAGGGTACGAACCTGTGATCGGATTCATCGGGCTCGGGCATCTCGGGCGATTTCTCGCTGCGAGCGTGCTGCGCGCCGGCTTCCCGCTCGTCGTGTACGACCTCAGCCCCGAGGCCGTTGCGGAGCTTGTCACGAAGGGCGCGAGGGCGGGCGACTCGCCGCGTGGTGTGGGGCGCCTGTGCGACGCGGTGATCACCTGTCTGCCTTCGCCCGCCGTCGTCACCGGCGTGCTGGAAGGGCCAGACGGGCTCCTCGCGGGCCTGCCGTCGGGGACGACGTGGATCGACATGAGCACGAACGACCGCCACGAGCTCGAGCGGCTGGCGGCGGTCGCCGCCGCCCAGGGCGTCGCGACGCTCGAGTGTCCGGTAACGGGTGGCGTGCACAAGGCGGCGGCAGGCGAGATCACCGTGATCGTCGGCGGTGATGTCGAGGCTTTCGAGCGTCACCGCTCCCTGCTCGAGGCGGTCGGGAGCCCCGTCTACCACGTCGGCGCGCTCGGACAGGCCTCGGTGATCAAGGTGATCACGAACATGCTCGCGTTCATCCACCTCGTCGCCGCCGGCGAGGCGTTGATGCTCGCAAAGCAGGGCGGGCTCGACCTGCGGACGGCGTTCGAGGTGATCCGCTCGAGCTCGGGAAACTCGTTCGTCCACGAGACCGAGAGCCAGGTGATCCTGAACGGTTCATACGACATCGGCTTCACCATGGACCTCGCGGTCAAGGACCTCGGCTTCGCGACCGACCTAGGGCGCGAGCTTGGCGTGCCGCTTGACCTTGCGTCGCTCGTCGCGGCGACCTTCCTGCGGGCTCGTGAGGCGTACGGCGGGGACGCCTGGTCGAGCCAGGTCGTGAAGCTCCTTGAGGACGCCGTCGGCGCCGACCTCCGCGCGCCGGGCTTCCCAGCGCGGCTCCAGTAACGCGGTGGCCATGGCCGTGCGCGACGTGGAGCTTGACGGCTGGGCCTGGCGCGAGTGCGGCGAGGGTCCGGCGGTGCTCTTCCTGCACGGGCTCGGCGGCAGCAGGACGTCGTGGGATGCCCAGCTCGCGGTGTTCGACGGATCGTGCCGGTGCGTTGCATGGGACATGCCGGGATACGGCGCCGCGGCGCCCCTTGCCGGGCCGCTTACCTTCGCTGCGCTCGCCGACGCCGTCATTGGCCTGTGTGACGCAGCGTCGCTCGACCAGCCGCACCTCGTCGGCATCTCGTTTGGTGGGATGATCGCCCAGCACGCGGTGCTCGCCTATCCTGGTCGCTTCGCCTCGCTAACGCTGCTCGCGACCAGCCCTGCCTTCGGCCTCGATGGCACGCTCGCCGCTGACTGGCGGGCGGCGCGGCTTGCGCCGCTTGACCGCGGTCTCGAGCCGGCGGACTTCGCCGACGCGGTGCTCCGGTCGATCGCCGGCCCGTCGATCACCGACGAGGCGCTGGCCGGCCAGCGCGGTGCGTTCGAGCGGATCTCGGCAGCTGCGTTGCGTCGGTCGATCGACTGCCTCGTGACGCACGACACGCGCGCTCGGTTGCACGAGATCCGGCTGCCAACGCGGGTGATGGTTGGCGAGCTCGACGCCGAGACGCCCGTCGCCTACGCGCGCGCCCTCGCCGATGCGATCCCCGACGCGACGCTCACGATCGTCCCGGGTGCGGGGCACCTGCTCAACGTCGCGCTCGGCGCTTCGCCGATCCTACCGGCAGAACTCGCACGCGACGGCGGTTAGGACCTCCGCGCAGCGAGCGGTGCTCGACAGGCTCACCCACTCGACGACCGCGTGAGCGCCGTCGCCGTGCGGGCCGAAGAGGACCGTCGGGATGCCGGCGGCGGCGATGAAGGCCGAGTCGGCCCAGAACGACACCGCTACCGGCTCGTCGGCGACGTGTTGGCGCAGCAGCGCGAGGATCTCCGCGTCGGGCGGTGTCGCGAACGGGTCGCGGACGAGCGTCGTGCGCTGTCGCACCACCAGCTCAGGATCAGCCGCGCGGCACGCGTCGAGCGCCGCCTCGACCTGTGCCTCGTGGCCCTCTTGCGTCACGCCGGGAACCGTGCGCCGCTCGAGGACCAGGCGCAGGTGGTCGGGGATCGTCGACTCCTCACGCCCGCCGGTGATCGTCGACGCGTGAAACTGCGGATCGATCGTTCCGAGCGCGACGAGCACCGGGCCGGCCTTCATGATCGCGTCGACCCCGAGCTCGGGACGTGAGCCGTGCGCAGCGCGGCCGACGATCTCGATCTCCGTCCAGATGAAGCCCTTGTGTGACGTTGCGAGCAGCAGCGACGTCGGCTCCGTGACGATCGCCGCGTCGGCGGAGACACCGCGCAGCACCTCCTGCACGCCGATCGACGAGTGCTCCTCGTCAGCGACGAGCGCGACGACGACCTCGCCGGATACGCCTGCCTGCTCGGCGGCGAGGCATGCGGCAAGGGCGGCCACGATGCCCGCCTTCATGTCGTATGCACCCCGCCCGAACAGCCGATCGCCGTCGATGCGAGGCACGAACGGCGACTCCATGCCTTCGGTTCCGACGACGTCGAGGTGGCCGCAGAGGAGCAACGTCCTTCCGCCGGCGCTCCGTCCGCCGCGAACGAGCACGTTCGGCCGCGCCGGGTTCTCGGCGACCAGCGTTGCCCGCAGCCCGACGCTGCTCGCCCAGGCGACCAGGTGGTGTGCGATCGCCGCCTCGCCAACCCCACCCTCGACGAGGGAGGGGTTGACGGAGTCGATCGCGACCAGCTCCGCGAGGAGCTCGATGAGGAGCGTGGCGGCTATTCGGGCTGCGGGACGATGCGGATGTACGGGCGCGGAGCCTTCCAGCCCTCGGGGTAGATCTCCTTCGCCGCCTCGTCGGAGACCGACCCGGCGATGATCACGTCCTCGCCCGAGCGCCAGTTCACCGGCGTCGCGACCTTATGCTTCGCGGTCAGCTGCAGCGAGTCGATCACGCGCAGCACCTCGTCGAAGTTGCGGCCCGTGGTCATCGGGTAGACCAGGATCAGCTTGACCTTCTTGTCTGGCCCGATCACGAACACGTTGCGCACCGTCATGTTCTCGGCTGGTGTTCGCAGGAGCGGGTCGCCGCTCACCGTGCCGGGAAGCATCCCGTACAGCTTCGAGACGTTGAAGTCGGCGTCCGCGATCATCGGGTAGTTGACCTCGTGCCCCTGCGTCGCTGCGATGTCGGCCGCCCAGGCTGCGTGGCGCTCGATCGGGTCGACCGAGAGGCCGATGATCTTGACGTTGCGGCGCTCGAACTCGGGCTTGATCGACGCCAGATAGCCGAGCTCCGTCGTGCAGACGGGGGTGAAGTTCTTCGGGTGGGAGAAGAGCACTGCCCAGGAGTCGCCGATCCACTCGTGGAAGCTGATCGAGCCCTCGGTGGTCGTGGCCTGAAAGTCGGGTGCGGTGTCGCCGAGCGAGAGCGCCATGGTTCCTCCAACGCGTGTGAGGCGTCAGTCTAGCTGATGGAACCCATTAGCGTTTGCTATGGATGCGCTGGAGGAACCGGCGAGTCTCCTCGGCCTTTGGATCATCGAGCAGGGTCGACGGCTGACCTGACTCGATGATCGCGCCCTGGTGCAGAAAACAGATCTCGTCTGCGACCTCGCGTGCGAACGCCATCTCGTGCGTCGCGATCACCATCGTCATGCCATCGCCCTTTAGCTCGCCGATCAGGTCGAGCACCTCGCCGACGAGCTCGGGGTCGAGCGCGCTCGTCACCTCGTCGAGCAGCAGGACGCGCGGGTCGGTCGCGAGCGCTCGGATGATCGCGACCCGCTGCTGCTGGCCACCGGAGAGGCGGTCCGGGTACTCGCGCTCGCGGCCAGCGAGGCCGAAGCGAGCCAGCAGCTCGCGCGCGCGCGCCTCCGCCGCAGCACGCGGCGTCCCGTGGACGCGGGTCGGCGCGAGCGTGATGTTCGTGAGCACGTCGAGGTGGGGGAACAGGTTGAACTGCTGGAAGACCATCCCGATCCGTCGCCGAACAGCGTCGACGTTCACCGCCGGATCGCTGATCACCTCGCCGTCGAGGAGGATGTCGCCATCATCGATCTCCTCAAGCAGGTCGATGCACCGAAGGAGCGTCGACTTGCCCGATCCGGACGCCCCGATCAGCACCACCGCCTCGTGCTCAGCGACCGCCAGGTCGATGCCGGCGAGCACCGCGTTGGCGCCGAAGGCCTTCGTTGCGGCGACGACCTGGACGACAGGGGTCACGCCGCACCGCCGGTTGAGCGGCGAGCGAGCTGGCGATCCTGCAACCGGTCGGTGATGCGCGTCAGCGGGATCGTCACGCACAGGTACAGCGCCGCAGCGCCGAGCAGCGGGGTGTAGTTGAAGTACTCCGACCCGTAGATCTGCGCCTGGCGGTACGCCTCGACCGGGCCGAGGATGCTGACGAGCGCAACGTCCTTCTGCAGTGAGATGAAGTCGTTCAGCAACGGCGGCACGACCCGTCGGATGGCCTGTGGCAGGACGACGAAGCGCGTCGTCTGGCCTGCCGTCAGGCCGAGCGCGCGGGCCCCGGCGCGCTGGCTCGGGTGAACCGACACGATCCCGGCGCGGAAGACCTCGGCGACGTACGCGCTGTAGGAGAGCGTTAGCGCGGTGCACCCGAGGATCACCTCGTCGTTCGTCAGCCAGCTGAAGCCGAGCGCGGGGACGCCGAAACCGACACCGAAGATCACCAGGATCGTCGGCACGCCGCGAAAGACGTCGGTGAAGGCGATCGCCGCAGCGCGGACGGGGAACAGCACCGGCGCGCGCGTCACCCGCACGAGCGCGATCGTGAGCCCGAGGACGAGGACGATCGGCTCGGTCGCGAGAAACATCCGCACGTCGAGCCAGAAGCCGGTGAGGATGTCCGGGAACGCACGCCGCAGATCATCCCACGACAGGAAGCTCTGCCGCACGCTCGGCCAGCCGGGAGCGAGCACGACGGCGAGCACGAGCGCCGCAACCACGATGAGGGTGGCCGCGCTCGCCGTTGCCCGGTCTCGTCGCGCTCGGGACCGCCGCGCCTGCCGGCGCACCTCCTGCCGGTCAGGCGCGGCGCCCATCGGCTGCTACTTCAGCTCGGCTGCGGTCGACGCGCCCATCCACGTGCTCGTGATCTGGTCGAGCTCACCGCTCGCCGTGATCGCAGCCAGCGCCTCGTTCACGCAGGAGGTCAGCTTCGAGTCCTTCTCGATCAGAAGGCCCCAGGTATCGCCGCCCGGCGCCGCGAACTGGCCGAGCACCTTCCCCTTGCTGAGGACCGCGTTCGCGATGTACAGCGCCGATGGAAGGTCGGCGACGATGCCGTCGATCTGCTTGTTCTTCAGGAGCGCCGTCGCGGCGTCGGTGGTGTCGACGACCTGGGGCGAGACGTGGAGGATGTCCTTCGCGGCTGTCAGGCTCGTCGTGCCGAGCTGCACGCCGAGCTTGGCGTTCGCAAGGTCGGCGATCGTCGTGGCGTTTGCGATCTTCGAGCCCTCGGTCGTCACGACCGCCTGCGAGGCGGTGTAGTACAGCGTCGAGAAGTCAACGGCCTTCTTCCGGTCGTCGGTGATCGAGATCTGGTTGATGTCGAAGTCAAACGACTTCGCGCCCGGCTTGTAGGAGGAGTCGAAGGGCACGACCGCCCAGACCACCTGATCCTTCGTGAGGCCGAGCTTCGCCGCCACCGCGTAGGCGACGGCTGACTCGAAGCCCTTCCCGTTCGACGGCGTGTCGTCGATGATGTATGGCGGGTACCCTGGCTTGTCGGTGCCGACGGTCAGCTTGCCGGCGCTCTTCAGAGGGAGCTGGTCGGTGCCGCAGGCTGCAGAGAGGCCGTTGGCGGCGGTCGTCGGCGTGCTCGCAGGCCCGGGCTGGCTCGACGTCCCTGGCGTGGACGTCGCGGCGGTCGGCGAGGAGCTGCCGCAGGCGGCGGCGACGAGGGCGACGATCGTGAGCGCGGCGGCGCTCAACGGCGCGCGGGGGAGGGTGAAGGTTCGCATGATCTGGTGATCCTACCTGGACGGCCGGCTCCGCGTAACCGCAACGTTCCTCCCAGCGGCCTCCCAGGCTCGCTCTCTACAACTCGATGCACCAGGAGCCCGTCAAAACCGGTTGAGTAGAGCGTGCGGGAGCCGCAGCAGCGGAGGTCTCTCCCATCCGATGCGACAGCTCCCACCGGTTTTGACGGGCTCCTGGTGGTCTGGAACGACGTAGGAGGAGACCACCATGCGACCATCCACCACCACCCGCTCCCGCCGCCGGCATCGTCCTCGGCGCTGCCGGCATCGCCTCTGCCGCGACGTCCGGCTCGTCGACGACCCGACAGCACCGCCGGCTGGCCCGCCTGCGAACGTCGACCCGGCGAAGGCCGCTCACGGCCCGGGCGAGACGCGCCTCAGCGGGACGTCCACCGAGAAGGCGACGGCGGCCGCGCTGAAGGCGGTTCGCGGCGCGAGCGTGATCCGCGTCGAGAGCGACGCCCAGGGCGCCGCCTACGAGGCACACCTGCAGAAGGCCGACGGCAGCTACGTCACCGTCAAGCTCGGGGCGGACCACTCCGTGGCGAGGACGCTCGACGGGTTCGGCGGCGGTCCAGGCGGGCCAGGCACGCCGCCGGTCGGTGCGCCGGCCGCGTAGCGATCAGCCTTCCCGGATGCGGCGACGCTCGCGCGTCGCTGCATCCGGGAGGCGCACGTCGCGTACGAGTCCGATCCGTTCGAGGCCACGGATCACGAGCCACGACGGGTCGACCTGCCACCGCGCGAGCCCGTGTCGCGCAGACGAGGGAAACGCGTGATGGCTGTTGTGCTAGCCTTCGCCGAACACGAGCGCTGCGACGACCCAGTTGTTGCGCGACTCGTCGCGCGAGGCGTACTCGCGTCGGCCGAACATGTGGCAGACGGAGTTGACGCTGAACGTCGCGTGCTGGTAGAGGAAGATCCGCAGAAGCCCGCCCCACATGAACGCCTCGAAGCCGCGCTCCAGCGTCCCGCCGACGGCGTAGCCGACCGCGAAGGGGAGGCCGAGCGAGAGCACGACCCACAGCAGGTACAGCCGGTCGATCGTCCGGATCAGCCGGTCGTCGTAGAGATCGCGTCCGTACTCGCGTCCGCGCTCCATCCCGAGGTTACGGAACATCCAGAACACGTGCGCGTGGAGGAACCCGCGCACCGCTCGGAGCCTGCCGGTGGCGTACCCGGCGTGGGGCGAGTGGGGGTCGCCGGGCCGGTCAGAGAGCGCGTGGTGCTTGCGATGGTCGGTCACCCACTGCGTGATCGGCCCCTGCATCGTCATGCAGCCGAGGATGCCGAGCGTCGCGACGACGATCGGGTGCGCCGTGAAACCCTTGTGCGTGAAGTAGCGGTGGAAGCCGACCGTGATGCCAAAGGCACACAGGACGTAGAGGGAGGCGAGGAGCACCGCATCGACGGTGTGAAAGGCGACGCCCCACAGCAGGCCCATCGCCGAGAACAGCCCGATCGGCGGGACGATCACGGCGACCAGCATCAGCGCCTTTGAGACCGTCCTCGTCCCCGGGCGCACCGTCGCGATCGCGTGCTCCGGTTCCGCAGCCATCTCTGGAGGGTACCGGACGGCGCGGTTTATCAGCGCGGCGCGCGGATCGCGGCGACGCACAGGTCGGCGTGCATCGTGGCGATCGTCTCCAGCGTGTGCCGGCCGTCGGGGCGGTACCAGCCAGACACCCCCGTGCAGAGGTCGATCAGCGCGATCGCGACGAGGCGCGTGTCGGCGCAGGCGAACGTCCCGTCACGCACGCCATCGACGATCACGGCTACCCACAACGCCTCGTACGCGTCGCGGAGCGCGAGCATCTCGCCGAGCAGGTCGCCGGTGAGCGCCCGTAGCTCTGTATCGGCGATCCGCGCCGCGAGCGGTTCCTCGCCGTGCAGGCGCACGTGGGCACGCGCCAGCGCGCGAAGCCGCACCTCGGGCTGCGTGTCGCTCGTCGCGATCGTCTGGCTGCGCTCGAGAAGCGGCTCCATCAGGCCGCGCATGAGCGACGCCAGGAGGTCCTCCTTGCAACCCATGTAGCTGTAGAGGGCCGCGCTCGTGATGCCCGCCTCGCGCGCGAGCTGGCGGATGCCCGTCGCCGTGAATCCCTGTGCCGCGAACAGGGCGAGCGCGGTTGCTTCGACGCGTTGGCGGGTCTCGACACCGGACGCGCCGACGGGCCTCATGGTCGTTCCCACGTCGTTGATGTGACGCCGCGGCTCGAGAGCTCGTGCTTTGCCACCTTCTCCGTTGGCGTCTTCGGGAGGGACTCGACGACGTCGATGTAGCGCGGCACCATGAACGGCGCCATCTGCTCCGCACACCACGCGGCGACCGTCGCCGGCGCGAGCGCGAGACCAGGGCGTGGCACGACCGCGAGCATCACGTCGTCCTCTGAGAGCTCGCTTGGCACCGCGAAGGCTGCGCACTCCAGCACTGCCGGGTGCGCACCTGCGGCCTCCTCGATCTCGAACGCCGAGATGTTCTCACCGCGACGGCGGATCACCTCGGCGCGGCGACCGACGAACCAGAACCAGCCGTCCTCGTCCTGGCGCAGAAGGTCGCCGGTGTGAAACCAGCCGTCCGGACGGCTCGCCGCCGTCTCCTCTGGCATCCGGTAGTAGCCGTCGCTCATCACCCCAGGCTCGGTCGCGCGCACGAGCAGCTCGCCGACGTCGCTCAGCCGCACGTCGTACGGGCTCACCGCCTTGCCGCAGGAGCCGAGGCGCCGCGGCTCGTCGCGCGGGACGAAGATCGGCAGCCCCGCGTCCGTTGACCCGTAGAGCTCGACCAGGGTCACGCCGAAGCGGCGCTCGAAGGCCTCGGCGCAGGCGGGCATCGGCACGCCCCAACCAAGCCGCGCCGGGTTTCGCGCGTCGTCGGGGTGAGGCGGTTGCTTGTCGAGGATCGCGATCGTCGCTCCCATGAAGTCGAACACCGTCGCACCGAGCGCGCGCACGTCGTCCCAGAACCGCGAGGCCGAGAACCGCTCGGTGAGCGCCGCGGTCGTGCCGAGCACCAGCGCCGGCATCACGGTGAGCACGGCGGCGTCGAGATGGTGGAGCGGGAACGGTGAGAACAGCACGTCGGTTTCGCGGAGCGCGAGGTGCTCGATCAGGAGCTCGGCCTGGCGCAACGCGAAGCGGTGGGAGAGCATGCAGCCCTTCGATCGACCTGTCGTGCCCGACGTGAACAGCAGGAACGCGAGGTCGAGCGGTGCTGAGGCGTGGGCGTCGACTGCTGCTCCGGCCCCCGTGATCGGGCCGTCAATGATGAGCCGCGGCTCGACGATCGCCAGCGCGTGCTCGCGTGCGGGCCCCTTCATCGCCCGGTTGAGCGGCGCGTAGACCGCGCCGATGCGACACGTTGCGATCCAGGCGACGACGGCGTCGACGCTGTTCACGAGGAAGCTCGCGACGGTGTCGGTCGGGCGCACGCCGCGCGCCGCGAGCGCTGCGGAGGACCGCTCAACCCGTTCTTGCACCTCCTTGAAGGTCGCCTCCTCCGTGCGGGTGCGGATGAACACGACGTCGGCGTGCGAGGACGCGCGCTGCTCGAGCAGCGCGTGGATCGTCGTCATCGCCGTCGGGACGCGAACGCGTCGAGCCGGTCGCGGCCACCGGGCGCCGCGAGCGCAGCGCACACGGCATCGGCCTCGGCGCCGATCGTCTCCTCCCACCCTCGCGGGTCGGCGTTCAACAGCTCCTTGGTCAGCCGCACGGGAACGGGCGGGCGGCTCGCAGCCTGCCGTGCGAGCGCGCGGGCCGCGTCCGCGAGCTCGCCGGGCTCGACGACGTGCGTGACGAGCCCGATCCGCAGCGCGTCGTGCGCGTCGAGCACCGAGCCGAGCAGCAGCATCTCGCGTGCCCAGCCCTCGCCAACGAGCCGGCGCAGGAGCACCGACGACCCGTTCGAGAGGGTCAGGCTCCACTCAAGCTCGGGGCAGCAGAACCGGGCGTTTGTGGCGGCGATCCGCACGTCACAGTTGACGGCGATCTCGACGCCGCCGCCGTAGGCCGGGCCGGCGATCGCGGCGATCACGACCTTCGGCGCCGTGCGTAACGCCGTCGCGAGGCGCTGGAAGTCGTCGATCTGGCGCCGGAACGCGTCGGTCTCGAGCGCTGCCGCGCTGACGAGGTCCTCGCCGGTCGTGAAGGCGCGCGTCCCGCCGGTCAGCACGATCGCCCGCACGCGCGGGTCTGCCGAGGCGTCCTGAACGGCGGCGAGGAGCGCGGTCAGCGCGGCGGGGTCGAGGGCGTTCAACACGGCCGGTCGGCTGATCCGGATCAGCGCAGTCGCGCCATCGTGCTCGACGTCGATCGCTTCCATCAGGTGCCCTCCTGTGATAGAACTAACTGATCGATCGATTATAGTGCGTTACCCGGCGTGGGGCTGAGGAGGTCGAGCTGGTGCAAGGGAGCGTGCTGATCGCGAACCGGGGGGAGATCGCGCGACGCGTGATCCGCACCGCCACCGGTCTCGGGTTGCGCACGATCGCGATCTACACCGACCTCGACGCTGGCGCTCCCCACGTGCGCGAAGCGGATCTTGCAGTCTGCGTCGACTCGTACCTGAGCATCGATGAGGTCGTTGCCGCCGCCGTCGCCTCGGGCGCCGGCGCGCTGCACCCGGGCTACGGCTTCCTCTCTGAGCGCGCCGACCTCGCGCGTGCCTGTGCCGCGGCCGGGATCGTCTTCGTCGGACCGTCGCCCGAGGCGATCGACGCCGTTGGCGACAAGGTGCGCGCCAAGGCGACAGCCGCCGCCGTCGGGTTGCCCGTCCTGGCGACGACCTCGCCGGACGACGACGTGTCGGCGTTGGTGTTTCCGGTGCTCGTGAAGGCTGCCGCGGGCGGCGGCGGCCGCGGGATGCGCGTCGTCGAGCAGCCCGAGGACCTTCCGGCGGCGGTCGCCGCGGCGCGGCGCGAGGCGCTCGCCGGCTTCGGCGATGCGACGGTGTTCCTCGAGCCGTACGTCCGTGCCTCCCGGCACGTGGAGGTGCAGGTGATCGCCGACCGGCATGGCGCCGTGTTGCACCTGGGCGAGCGGGAGTGCAGCCTGCAGCGCCGCCACCAGAAGGTGGTCGAGGAGGCACCCTCGCCCGTCGTTGACCCGCCGCTGCGGGAACGCCTCGGGCAGTCCGCGTGCGCGCTCGCTCGGGCCGCCGGGTACGAGGGTGCCGGTACCGTCGAGTTCCTCCTCGACGCTGCCGACCCGTCGCGGTTCTGGTTCCTCGAGATGAACGCGCGGCTCCAGGTAGAGCACCCGGTGACGGAGCTCGTCACCGGGCTTGACCTCGTCGAGCTGCAGCTCCGCGTCGCCTTCGGTGAGCCCCTGCCGCTCGCCCAGGCCGATGTCGTGCTCAGCGGCTGGGCGGTCGAGGCGCGCGTCGTCGCCGAGGACGCCGCGGCCGGGTACCTGCCAGCGATCGGAACCGTGGTCGCGTACCGGGAACCAGCCGGCGTCGGGGTGCGGGTTGACTCCGGCATCGAGCGAGGGTCTGTCGTGACGACAGCCTACGACTCGTTGCTTGCGAAGGTGGTCGCGCACGGGCCGACCCGAGCGGTGGCGCTCGCCCGTCTCGACCGTGCGCTCGCTGGCACGACGATCCTTGGCGTGACGACGACCGTCGCGCACCTGCGTTCGGTCCTCGCCTCAGATGAGGTGCGGACGGCGACGTTCGACACCGGCACGCTCGGCCGGCTTCCCGATTCCCTCCCGGTCGCCTCGAACGAGGAGGTCGCCGGCGCCGGCGCGGCCGTCCTCGCTCTCCTCGCGCACGAGGCCGGGAACGATGGCTGGCGGCATGCGGGCGACCGCGCGCCCTACCGCTTCCGGCTCGCCGTCGACGGCGGTGTCGGCGCAGATCTGTTGGTGGCGCACGGCGAGCGCGCATGCCGCGTCGACGAGGAGCGCTACCGCGTCGCCGGACGGACGTGGACGGCCGTTCAGGCAGGCGACGATCTCCATCTCGGCGTCGACGGCGGCGCCTGGGTGATCAGCCGTTCCCTGGCGGGGAGCACCACGCGCGCTGTCGCCAGCGGCGACCTGCGAGCGCCGATGCCTGGCGTCGTGCTCCTCGTCCCGGTCGCAGTCGGCGACCGCGTCCGCGCGGGTGAGACCGTGCTGGTGATCGAGTCGATGAAGCTCGAGCTAGCCGTTACTGCTCCCGCCGACGGCGTCGTCACCGTGGTGCACGTCTCGGTCGGGGAGACGGTGTCACGCGACCAGCCGCTCGCTCACGTGGAGGTGGAGGGATGACCATCGAGGAGAACCGCGCGCACCAGCTCGCGCTCGTTGCTGACCTGCGGGTGCGCCTTGCCGTCGCTCACGCGGGTGGCGGCGATCGGGCGCGCGCGCGCCACACCGACCGCGGCAAGCTCCTGCCGCGCGATCGCGTTGATCGGCTGCTCGATCCCGGCTCGCCGTTCCTCGAGCTCTCGGCGCTCGCCGCGAGCGGCATGTACGACGACGCCGCGCCAGCCGCTGGCATCATCACCGGCGTCGGTCGTGTCGCGGGCCGCGAGTGCGTCGTGATCGCCAACGACGCGACGGTGAAGGGCGGGACGTACTACCCGATCACGGTGAAGAAGCACCTTCGCGCGCAGGACGTCGCGCGAGAGAACCGGCTGCCATGCATCGCCCTCGTGGACTCTGGCGGTGCGTTCTTGCCGCTCCAGGACGAGGTGTTTCCTGACCGCGACCACTTCGGGCGGATCTTCTACAACCAGGCGACGATGTCAGCGGCCGGTATCCCGCAGATCGCCGCCGTGCTCGGGTCGTGCACCGCCGGCGGCGCCTACGTGCCGGCGATGGCCGACGAGAGCGTGATCGTGCGCGGGCAGGGCACGATCTTCCTCGGTGGCCCGCCGCTCGTCCAGGCGGCGACCGGCGAGGTCGTCACCGCGGAGGAGCTTGGCGGCGGCGAGCTGCACGCCTCGCGCTCTGGCGTCGTCGATCATCTCGCTGCCGACGACGCCCACGCCCTGGAGATCGTGCGCCGGATCGTCGCGACCCTCGGGCCGCGCGTGCAGCTGCCGCCGTGGCAGCGGATCGCGACGGTCGCGCCTCTCCATGATCCTGCCTCGATCCTCGACGTCGTGCCGGCCGATCCCCGCCAGCCGTTTCCGATCCGCGAGGCGATCGCGCGCATCGTCGACGGCCCGGCGCTGCACGAGTTCAAGCCAACCTACGGCGACACGCTCGTCTGCGGCTTCGCGCGCCTGCACGGGCACCCAGTGGGCGTGGTCGCGAACGACGGCATCCTCTTCTCCGAGAGCGCGCTGAAGGGAACGCACTTCATCCAGCTGTGCGACCAGCGCGGCATCCCGCTCGTCTTCCTGCAGAACATCACCGGCTTCATGGTCGGCCGGCACTACGAGGCCGAGGGGATCGCCAAGCATGGCGCGAAGCTCGTCACCGCGGTGTCGTGCGCGCGGGTGCCGAAGCTGACGGTGATCGTCGGTGGGTCGCACGGTGCCGGCAACTACGCGATGTGCGGGCGAGCGTACGGCCCGCGCTTCCTCTTCACCTGGCCTGGCTCGCGCACGTCGGTGATGGGTGGCGAGCAGGCCGCGATCGTGATGACGACCGTCGGCCAGCCGGAGGTGGGGGCGGCGTTACGCGACCAGTACGAGCGGCAGGGCAGCGCGTACTACGGAACTGCTCGCCTGTGGGATGACGGCGTGATCGACCCGGCGGACACGCGCGACGTCCTTGGACTGGCGCTGGACGCGTGCGCGAACGCGCCGCTCGCCGACCCGTCGTTTGGCGTGTTCCGCATGTAGGGGTGACCAGGCTTCTACCGGACGCGGACGGCGGCTGAGGTTGATGTCCCCGATCCGCTGATGCCGGTCGCGGTGCTCCGGCAGGAGAGCCGACGGCCCCGCCAGCTCCGTGGCACCAGCGAACGGGTCGTCGGCCGTCCGTTGACGAGCAGCGTCGTCGTCACAGCGGTCGCGTCGGCGAACGTGGCCGGGATGCAGGCGACACGCTTGCCGGTGCGTGCGACGCCTCTCAGCCGTGGGAGGAGGGTGGCGGTCGGGGGTCGGGGAATGGCGACCGTCACCGGTGCGCTGCGGCTTGTGCCGACGTCGTTCGCGGCCTCGACGAACCAGCTGATCGTCTGGCCGGGCACGAGCGGTCGGGAGAACACGTGCGCCGATCCGGTGATCGGGGTATCAGCAGTTGCCGTCTCGACGCCGCTCGCGACGGTCGTCAGGTGCAACCTGGAGCGGTCGTCGGGCGCGATCACCGTCGTCGCGACGTTCAGGGTGGCGGGCCGTGTCAGCGCGCCGGTCGCGGCGAGGACGATCGGCGGCTCGGCGGCGAGAGCGTCGGCGCGCCACAGGTAGCCGACGTGCGTCGTGCCGCTGGCCCCGGCAACGAGGGTGAAGCTGTGCGCGCCGGCAGGGGCGGACACGACGAGCGGCGAGACGCAGGCACTGGCGGGTCCACCGTCGAGGCTGCAGGTCGTCGGTACGCCGACCGTTGCCTGCCAGGAAAACGTCGCCGTTCCGGGCACGCTCGCCGTCGCCGGGACTGCCGTGATCTCGGCAAGGGCATCTCCCGTTCCCGTGACGATCGTCCACTGCTCCGTCACCGCGACCGACGCGCCGCCCGTTGCCGTCGAGGCGCGGACGGTCACCTGGTGCGGGCCGAGGGCGAGCGCTGTCGTCGTGAACGTGTCGGTGCACGGCGTGGGGGTCGCCGCGTCGACCGCACACTCGACGATGGCGCTCGCCGTGGCGTTGAACAGGTGCCAACGCAGCGTCCCGGTTGGCAGGACCGTTGTTGGTGGCGGCCTGCCGTCGATCACGACGATCGGAGGGGACGCCGGGTCGACGACCAACCAGGTGGCGGTGCGCTCGGAGACGCCGGTCGTGCTCGACGTCGTGATCGTCAGCCGATGTGGGCCAGCGGAGAGGCTCGGGAGCGTCAACGGCGACGCGCAGGCGACGGCCGCGGCCCGGTCGATGACGCACGTCGTCGTTTCGGGCGCGCTCGCCGTCGTCCACGTGAGCGAGCCGCTGGTGGTCGTCGTCAGAGGCTCGGGCGCCGACACGATCGTGATCGTCGGAGGGCCAGCGCTCAGGGCGCTCGCGACGATCGCGAGCAGAGATGGGAGGAGGCGCACCGTCTCATCATCGTCCCTCCTAGACTCGACTAGCAGGGTAGTGTCGCGCGTCCGATGGTCGTTCACGGCTGTCGGCGAGAGCGAGTGTGGCCAGTGACGGCGACCGAGCTTGCTGATCGCGGGCGTGCTGGACCGCAACGCCCGCTCGCACGCGTGTCAAGGCGTTCGCCTTGGCACGCTCCGTGAGGGAGCCGGAACGCAGCCCGCCCGGCCGCGCTCGGGCGGGGTTCCAGACGACGCTTCGCAGCCCCGCGAAGGTCGACGAGTATCGGACGCGCGCACGAGCGTCGCGTCGTGGGGAAGAAGCTACCAGCCTGTTGTGAGGACGTGGTCGAGCGTGTCGACGAAGTGGTCGGCGGAGGAGCGGGTGATGCAGAGCGGTGGCTTGATCTTCAACACGTTCATGCCGTCGGAGGTCGGCTGCACGATGATGCCGAGCTCGAGCAGGCGGTCGCAGATCGCGTATGCCTCCTCGCCTGCGGGCTCAAGCGTCTCCCGGTCGCGCACGAGCTCGAGCCCGAGGTAGAGGCCCATCCCGTGCACCGTGCCGCAGATCGCGTGGCGCGTGCACAGCTCTGCGAGACGACCCTTCAGGTGCGCGCCGACGACGCGCGCGTTCTCCTGGAGGCCCTCGGCTTCGAGCGCGTCGAGCACGGCGATCGCGGCAGCACAGCTCGCCGGGCTGCCACCCGTCGAGGAGAAGAACGCCCCTTCGCGGGCGAACCGTTCCGCGATCGCCCGCGTCGTGAGCACGGCGCCAACAGGAAAGCCGTTGCCGGTCGCCTTCGCGATCGTGATGACGTCCGGCACGACGCCCTGCTGCTCGAATCCCCAGAAGTGCTCGCCGAGCCGGCCGTAGCCGACCTGCACCTCGTCGGCGATACAGAGCCCGCCGGCCGCTCTGACCGCTCCGTACACCTCTGCGAGGTAGCCGGCAGGAAGCGGGATACCGCCCGCGTTGCCGTACACCGTCTCGGCGATGAACCCCGCGACGGGCGTCCCCTCCGCGGCGAGGTCTTGAAGGATCCGGCGTGCGTCGGCGGCGTACCGCTCGCCGGCGTCTGCACCACGAAACCGCCCGCGGTAGGTGTTTGGGCTCTCGATCGGGTGGATCCACGCCGGTCGCCTCTCCGCGGCGAGCGGGTTGTCGAAGACCGCCGTCGACACCTCGTCGGTCGCGAGCGTCCAGCCGTGATAGGCGCTCTGTACGGTGAGAACGTCGCGTGCGCCGGTCGCGCAGCGGATCAGTCGCAGCGCCACGTCGTTCGCCTCGGATCCCGACCCGACCCAGAACACCTGGTCGAGCCCGGCTGGTGCGCGCTCCGTCAGCCGCTCGGAGGCGCGCGTGAGCAGCTCGTAGTTGAAGCGCGAGTTCGTGTTCAGCAGCGTCAGCTGCCGGCTCACGGCCGCCCCCACGCCGGGGTGGCCGTGGCCGAGGATCGCGACGTTGTTCACCATGTCGAGGTAGGCGCGACCGTCGGTTGAGTACAGGTGATGGCGCCAGCCCCGCTCGATCTGGGGAGGGCGGGCGTAGTAGTGCTCCTGCACCCGTGCGACCACCGTGTCCCGGCGCGCGACGAGCCCGGCCGGGTCCTCGGCGGGGGCGGCGGCGGCGACGCCGAGGAGCGCTGACGGATCGGGCGAGAGCGCGCGCCAGCCAGCGGCGAGCGCGGGCAGGCTTAGCCGCGGTGCGTCCAGCTCGACGTCGACCACCGCCTGCAGGTGCACGTGTGCCGGCAGCGGGGAGGAGGCGGAGGGCGGCCCGAGCTCGCCGATCGCCTGACCGGCCGCGACGCGCACGCCGACCCCGACCGACGGGGTCACACCGTACAGGCGCAGCGCGACGCCGTCGGCGTCCAGCACGACCTCGCGCGCGGCGATCGCGGCGACCGTCCCGGCCACCGGCGCGACGACGATCGTCCCCTCTGGCGCGATCAGATCGATCCCGAGGTGGTGTGCGGGGGAGGGCTCTCGCACGTCGGCCTTCGCGTTCGTGATCCGCGCCTCGCCCCAACGGCCGACTCCGCCCGCGAGCGCGGTTGCCGCTCTCGTCGCCGCCATGTCGTTCCACACCCCGCTCGTGAGGCCGGTGGTGCGGAGCGTGAGGTCGATATTCTCGGAGCGTGCGAGCGGCACCGGCGGTGTCGCGGTAGCAGCGAGCGTCACGATGCGCTCAGCCGTGCGCCGACCTGCCGCAGACGGCCCGAGCCCGATCGTTGCGCGCAGCGACTCGTGGGCGAGCGCGGGCGGGATCGCCTCGAGGCCGTCGAAGACCGTCCACGCGGCAGCCACCGCCTTGACGACGTACGGGTTCTGTGGGTCGAGGAGGGCGAGGTGCTCCTCGCTGACGGCGTCGACCGCCGCGCGTGCGAGCACCAGCGGCCAGATCGCCTCGGCCTCGTCCTCGCGCAGGGCGACGATCTCGTGGAACCCGCGCACGACGGTCATGGCGATCTCGAGCGCGTGGCTCGGGTCGTGCAGCGCCAGCGATGGGATGCCAACGCCGAGGTCGGAGATCCGCCAGGTGCGCATCAGGTCGCCGAGGTCGATCAGGCCCGATGGCAGCCATCTACCGGCCCGGTCACGCTCTGCAATCACGTTGTAGTCGGTGATGTCGGCGTGCACCGCGTGCTGGGGCAGCGTCGCCGCGACGGGGGCGAGCAACGCCTCCGCCCGGCGCACGACGCGGAGCGCCTGGTCGCGGCGGGCGGCGTCGGGCACGTGCTTGGCGAGCGCGTCGACGACCTGGCCGGCGCGGCGGAGGTCCCACTGGATCACCCGCTCCAGTCCGGGGTGGTCGAACGAGGCGAGCGCGCGCACCGTCTCGCCGGCGAGACGGCCGTACGCGTGCAGCGCGCGCGTCGACCGGTAGGAGACGTCCTGGAGGGGCGTGCCCTCGACGTACGTCGTCAGACGCAGCGGGTAGGTGGCGCCATCCCGTTCGTACCGGACGATCTCCTCGCCGCCCGCCGTCGGGCGCACGACGGGCGTCGCGAACGGCAACACCGCCTCGGACAGGTGCGTCATCGCGGCGTTCTGGGCCTCGAGCGCGACGATCCCCCATCCCGGGTTCGCGACCTTCAGCACGAGACGCTCGGTGCCCGTGTCGATGCGGAAGTTGCGGTCCTGGTTCGAGCCGAGCTCCTTCACCGTTCCCTCGACACCGAACACGTCGCGCGCCAGCTCGACGGCGTCGGCGGTCGTGAACGGCGGCGGCACGAGGTCGAGGCGATCGAAGGGGTTCTCGGGCACCGTCATGGCAGAGATCATCGCACGAACGCGTTAGGATGGTCGCGTGTCGTCGAAGCTGATCGTCAACCCGCCGCGACCCGTGCCGGCGGCGGCGTTCGCGCGTCAGGAGACGTACGCAGCGACGAGGCTACCCGTCGATCTCGCCTCGACGCTGATCCCCGACGCGTATACCTCGCCGGAGTTCTTCGCGCTCGAGCGCGACCGCGTGTTCGCCCACGGCTGGGTGCCGGTGTGCGTCCTCGACGAGGTGGCTGAGCCCGGGGCGTTCGTCACCGTCGAGGTCGCCGGCACGTCGGTGATCGTCTGCCGCACGAAGGCGGGCGAGCTGCGAGCACACCACAACGTCTGTCGTCACCGGGGCGCCCGCCTGTGCGCTGAGGCCTCCGGTCGGGTGGCGCGGTTCTTCCAGTGCCCCTACCACGCCTGGGCGTACGACCTGGAGGGCCGCTGCCTCGGCACGCCGTTGTTCACGCCTGAGGCGGGGATCCCCGAGGAGCAGCGTCACCTGTTCGACATGGAGGCGGTGAAGGCGTTCGACATCGCTGACCACGGCCTGCACCCGGTGCGTGTGGCGGTCTTCGGCTGCCTCGTCTTCGTCTGCCTCGACCCGGACACGCCGGCGCTCGAGAGCCAGCTCGGCGACCTCGGCGAGCGGCTTGCCGGGTATCGGATCGGCACGCACCGGCTCGTCCACCGCGCGTCGTACGAGATTGCCGCGAACTGGAAGCTCGTCGCCGAGAACTACATGGAGTACTACCATCTGCCATGGGTGCATCCGGGCCTCGTCAAGGTGTCACCGATGGCCGACCACCACCGTTGGCAGGGGCCGGGGAAGTACGTCGGCTTCTGCACGTCGCCGATCGCGGCGAACACCGACGACGGTGGGTGGAAGGGGTTGCCGGACATGCCGGGGCTCGAGGGCGCCGACGCCTACAGCGCGCGCTTCGCCTGGCTGTTCCCGAACATCGCCGTCAACGCCCTCCCGAACCACACGGTGCTGCTCATGACGTTCCCGGTCAGCCCGACGCACACCCGTGAGGTGCTGTACATGCTCGCCGATCCCGGCTCGCTCGAGGCCGCCGGTCAGCTCGCTGACGAGCAGGTCGCAAACCTCGTGGCGTTCTGGGACGACGTCAACCGTGAGGACATCGCCATCGTCGAGCGCGTCCAGCGCGGTCTCGCAGACCCCGCCTACACCGGTGGGCGGCTCTGCTACCGGTTCGAGGAGTCCGTGCACCGGTTCCAGAACATGCTGATCGATCAGGTGCTCGGCATCGTTCGCGTTCCCGGTGGCGACGGTTCGGAGCTCGTCGTCAGCTCGTAGCAGGACCTGTTGGGGGGCTGCGGCAGGCGCGTCGACGCTGCTGCCCGAGCGATCAGGTCGGGTCGGCGATGTACTGCGGCGCGAGGTGCAGCTCGTCGTTCGTGCAGGCGTAGCGCAGCGCCACCGCCTCGTTTAGCTCGACGCCGAGGCCGGGCGCCGTCGGTGGGATCACGTGTCCATCGACGAGCTCGATCGGCGTGTGCAGCAGCTCGGCGTGGATGCCGTCCCATCGGCCGATCCCCTCGAGGATGAGGAAGTTCGGCGTGCACGTCGCCAGCTGAAGGTTCGCGGCGCCGACGATCGGTCCGCAGTAGAGGTGCGGCGCGATCTGGGCGTAGCGCGTCTCCGCCATCGCTGCGATCTTCTTCCCCTCGAGGATGCCGCCGACCCGTCCGAGGTTCATCTGCAGGATCGATGCAGCGCCCGTGTCGAGCACCCGTGCGAACTCGTACTTCGTCGTCAATCGCTCGCCGGTCGCGATCGGGATCGACGTCGCCCGTGCGACGCGTGCCATCTCCTCCGGCATCTCCGGCGGCACCGGCTCCTCGAACCAGAGCGGGTCGAACCGTTCGAGCCGCCGCGCGAGACGGATCGCACCGCTCACCGTGAACTGTCCGTGCGTGCCGAAGAGGAGGTCTGCCTTCGTGCCGACGGCGTCGCGGATCGCCGCGGTGTAGCGCTCGCATCGGTCGAGCTCGGCGAGGTTCGGCGTGCGCGGGTCGAGCGAGCTGTACCGGTCGGCCGGGTCGAACTTCAGCGCCGTGAACCCGCGCGCGACGTACTCCACCGCTCGCTCGGCCGCAAGATCGGCATCAAGGTACACGTCGACGGTGTCCGTCGGCTCGGCGTACAGGTAGGTGTATGCCCGCACGCGGTCACGAACGCGGCCGCCGAGCAGCTCGTAGACGGGCTTGCCGACCGCCTTGCCGACGATGTCCCACATCGCCATCTCGATGCCGGAGAGCACGCCGACGAGCGTCGGGTCGGGGCGCAGCGCGAAGCCGGAGGCATACACGTCGCGCCACGTCGCCTCGATGTGGAACGGCTCTCGGCCGACGACGTGGCGCGCGACGACGTCCTCGACCATCGCCATCACGATCCGCGGCGCGGTGGTCGCGACGTAGCACTCGCCGACGCCCTCGATGCCGGCGTCGGTCTCAAGCTTGAGGAACAGGAACGTGCTCCCACCGTAGCCGGGGGTCGGGTTCGAGACGGGGTAGGTGCGGACGCCGGTGATCCTCATGACGCCAGGTCGAGGATCGCGCGGCGGCTCTCCCCGGCCCGCATCAGGTTGAACGCGTCGTTCACGCCGTCGAGCGGCAACCGGTGGGAGATCAGGCGATCGAGCGGCAGACGCCCGCGGCGGTGCTGGTCGAGGATCCGCGCGAAGTCGCGGTCGGGACGCGCCGAGCCGTACTCGCAGCCCAGCACGCGTCGCTCCATGCGGAAGAAGGGGAGCGCAGGGAACGCGACGTCGGCGCCCTCGTGGGCGATGCCGATCAGCACCGTTGCGCCGCGCGTGCGGGTCGAGAGGAACGCCGCCCGCGTGACCTCGGCGCGACCGGTGACCTCGAACGCGTAGTCGACACCGCCGCCAGACGCACGCTGTACCTCCTCGGCCACCTCCTCTGCCGAGCCCGCCGCCCGCACGGCGTGGGTCGCGCCCAGCTCGAGCGCGTCCGCGAGCTTTGCGTCGCTCACGTCGACGGCGACGATCGGCCCGGCGCCCGCCGCGACCGCGCCGATGATCGCCGACAGGCCGACACCGCCGCAGCCAAACACCGCGACGCGCTCGCTCGGTCGAACCGCCGCCGTCCACCAGACGGCGCCGATGCCGGTCGTCACGGCACAGCCGACGAGCGCTGCGACGTCGAACGGCACGTCGCGCGCGATCGGTACACAACACGCCTCCGGCACGACGGTTGCCGTCGCGAACGTCGACAGAAACGAGTAGTGGAACACCTCGTCACCGGCGCGTGAGAGCCGGCCGGTGTCGTCCATCAGCTTCCCGGCACCCATCGCCGGCCAGGCAGCGCTGCACAGGTGCGTGAGCTCGCGCAGGCACTCGTCGCAGCGGCCGCAGTACGGCACCCAGGAGAGCGCGACGTGGTCGCCGACGCCAACGCGGCTGACGCCGGGGCCGACGGCCGCGACGACGCCGGCGCCCTCGTGTCCGAGCACCGTCGGGAACGGTGCGCGCGCGACGCCGTCGATGACGTTCAGGTCGGAGCGGCAGACGCCGCTCGCGCGCAGGTCGACGAGGACCTCGTTCGCGCGTGGCGGCGCGAGCTCCAGCTCGTCGATCGTCAGTGGGCTGCCCGCGCCGGTCGCGATCGCGGCGCGGATCCTCATCGCGGGCTCGCCTGCAGCGTGCGCAGCTGGTCGAGCGGGATGTGGCAGCGCATCAGGTGGCCGTCCGCGATCTCGACGAGCGGCGGCTCGGTCGTGTCGCAGACGTCGCCGAGCCTGCGTGGGCAGCGCGTGTGAAACACGCAGCCGGTCGGTGGCTTCGCGGCGCTCGGGATATCGCCTTCGAGGCGGATCCGGTCTCGTCCGCCGCCGTCGATCGTCGGCACGGCGGAGAGCAGCGCCTCGGTGTACGGGTGATGCGGCCCGTCGAAGACGACCTCCGCTGGCCCGAGCTCCATCAGTCGCCCGAGGTACAGCACGGCGATGCGGTCGGAGACGTACCGCACGACGCCAAGGTCGTGGGAGATGAAGATGTAGGAGACGCCCTCCTTCGCCTGCAGCTCGACGAGGAGGTTGAGGATCGCGGCCTGCACCGACACGTCAAGCGCCGAGGTGGGCTCGTCGCAGACGACGAGACGCGGCTCACCGGCGAACGAGCGGGCGATCGCGAGGCGTTGTTTCAACCCGCCGGAGAGCTGGCTTGGCCGGGCCGAGACGTAGCGCTCGGACAGCCGAACGGACGTCATCAGCTCGGTCATCCGGGCGTCGGCCGCCTTGCCGGAGAGGCGCGCGAGCTTCCGCAGCGAGCGGCGCAGGATCCGCCGGACGGTGTGCCGTCGGTTGAGCGCCGAGTCGGGGTTCTGGAAGACGATCTGGAGCGCACGCACCTCCTCGCGCGAGCGCCGTGTCATCCGTCCGCCGAGCTTCTTCCCCTCAAGCAGCATCGCGCCGCTCGTCGGCTCGAGGATCCCGAGCAGCGTGCGGGCGAGGGTGGTCTTGCCGGAACCGGACTCGCCGACGAGGCCGAGCGTCTCGCCCGGCCAGACGGACGCGGAGACTCCGACGAGGGCGTGGATGTCGTTGCCGTGCTGGCGGAACACCTTGCCGAGCTCGTCGAATGCGAGGAGCGGCGGTGCCGATCGATCGACCGGCGTCAGCTCGAGGTCAGCCGCCTCGAGCCGCGGCAGGGTCTGGGCCGTCTCGTGGAAGTGGCAGAGGCTGACGTGCTGCTCGCCGATCGCGTGAGCGGTCGGTGGCTCGGTGTGACAGCGATCCTGGGCGAGGGCGCACCGGTCGGCGAAGACGCAGCCGGGGAGGTCGTCGCCGAGGTTCGGCAGGAAACCGGGGATCGTGTCGAGGCGACCGTGGTCCTTGCGCACGCCGCCGCGTGGGACGCAGCGCAGGAGCCCGACGGTGTACGGGTGGCGAGGGTCGTGCAGCACCTCCTCGACCGGGCCCTCCTCGACGAGGCGACCGGCGTAGAGCACGCCGACGCGCGCACACATCTTCGAGATCACGCCGAGGTTGTGGCTGATGAACAGCACCGACGTGTGCAGGCTCGACTGGAGACCCGCGACGAGGTCAAGCACCTCTGCCTCGACCGTTGCGTCGAGGCCGGTCGTCGGCTCGTCGAGGATCAGGAGCGCCGGGTCCTTCGCCAGGGCCATCGCGATGATCACGCGCTGCTGCATGCCGCCTGATAGCTGGTGTGGGTAGCGCTGAAGCACCGATGCCGGGTCGGCGATCTGTACCAGCTTGAGCGCCTCCAGCGCTCGCTCGCGCGCCTCGCCGCTGCCGACGCCCTGGACGGTGAACACCTCCGCGACCTGTCTACCGACGCGGATCGATGGGTTCAGCGCGGTACCGGGGTTCTGGTACACCATGCCGACGTCGCTCGCGCGCCAGCGGCGCAGGTCGCGGCGACCGAGCTCCATCACGTTCGCTCCGGCGACCTCGATCGAGCCGCCACGCACCCGGCCGTTGGCAGGCAGGTAGCGCATCACCGCCATCGCAGCGGTCGACTTGCCGCAGCCGGACTCGCCGACGAGGCCGTACGCCTCACCGCGGGCCACCTGCAGCGTGACGCCGCGCAGGACCTGGCGGTCCTTGCCGCGGACGCTGTAGGCGACGTCGAGGTCGCGGATGTCAAGCGCGGGCGCGTCCGTCATCGGTCGAGCGTCTCCTGGAGGCCATCAGCGATCAGGTTGACGCCGACGACGAGCGAGGCGATCGCGAGCGCCGGCGGCAGCACCGTCCAGGCGAAGTCGCCCTGGACGAGGAGCGTGAAGTTGTCGGCCACCTGGAGCGACCAGTCGGGTGAGGGTGGCTGGACGCCGAAGCCGAGGAACGTCAGCGCGGCGACGGTGAAGATCGCGTAGCCGAGGCGCACCGTTGCCTCGACGATGATCGGCCCCATGATGTTTGGCAGGATCTCGACGAAGAGGATGTACGGCGCGCGTTCGCCGCGCAGCTGTGCCGCCTGGATGTAGTCGAGATCGCGCTCCGCGAGCACCGCAGCGCGCACCGTGCGCGACACCGTGAGCGAGAAGGCGAAGCCGATCACGAGCACGAGCGTGCGGTTCGAGTGGCCGAGGCCGGTGAGCGCGGTGATCGCGACGATCAGGAGCGGTAGCGCGAGGAACGCGTCGATCGCGCGGCCGAGAACGTCGTCGAGCCAGCCGCGGAAGTAGCCCATCAAGAGCCCGAGGACCGTGCCGCCGACGATGCCGACGAGGGTCGCCGCTGGTGCGATGCGCAGGGTGTCCGTCGCGCCGGTGAGCACGCGGGA
Source organism: Actinomycetes bacterium (assembly GCA_025360225.1). Lineage (GTDB taxonomy): Bacteria > Actinomycetota > Thermoleophilia > Gaiellales > F1-60-MAGs149 > JANYCN01. The sequence continues at coordinate 37,162 of JANYCN010000010.1, forward strand.
GAGGACGTCGCGACCGAGCTGGTCGGTGCCGAAGAGGAAGTGCACGTGACGGTCGTCGACGCTCGTCGAGCCGGGCGGCACCGTGATGTCGTTGTCGTACTGGACGAGCGGGTCGTACGGCGCGAGCTTCGAGCCGTAGAACGCGCAGAAGATCCAGAAGCCGACGATCAGCGTGCCGACGAGGAACGTGGGGGAGCGCAGGAGGCGCCACAGCGTCTCGCGCCGCGCCTGCGAGCGGACTCCCTGAGCGGCAGCGACCGCGCTCATGATGCGCCACCCTGCCGGATACGTGGGTTGAGCAGCGAGTAGAGCAGGTCGGCGATCAGCGTTGCTGTGAGGTACACCACGCCGACGATCAGCACGCCGCCCTGCAGCAGGGTGATGTCGTTGTTGTACGCGGCCTCCTTGATGTGCTTGCCGATGCCGTCGTAGTTGAACATCACCTCGATCACGACGAGGCCGCCGATCAGGTAGCCGGTCTGCGTTGCGACGACGGCGATCGTCGGCAGCAGCGCGTTGCGCAGCACGTGGCGCACGAGCACGGTGCGTCCCCTCACGCCCTTCAGTCGAGCGGTGCGCGTGTAGTCGGCCTCGAGCGCCTCGATCACGCCGGCCCGCGTGATCCGCGCGATGTAGCCGAACAGCACCGCGACGAGCGCGAGGCTCGGGAGCAGCAGGTAGGTCAGAAGCGTGCGAAAGGAGTAGTCGTCGGGCGTCGTCGCGCTGATCGGCAGCCAGTGCTTCCAGATGCCGAACGTGACGATCAGGACGATCGATGTGACGAACTCGGGCATCGCCGTCAGGGAGAGGCCGGTGACGGTGATGAACCGGTCGAGCAGTCGGCCGCGCCGGAGGGCTGCGAGCGTTCCGCCGAGGATCGAGAGCGGCACGACGATGACGAACGCCATCGCCGCGAGCTTGAGCGAGTTCTTCATGGCCGGGAACAGCAGGTTGCCGACCGGCTCCTGGGACGCGAGCGACGTGCCGAGGTCGCCGTGCGCGAGCTTCTTCACCCACGCCCAGTACTGCAGGTAGACCGGCTGGTCGAGCCCGAGGTGGTGGCGCAGCGTGGCGACCTCGGCCGGGCTCGCGAGGTTGCCGAGCACGTTTCGCGCCACGTCGGTCGGGATCACCGCCGTGAGCGCGAACACGAGCACGCTCATCAGGACGAGGGTGACGAGGGCGAGAGCGAGCCGGCGGAGGAGGAAGCGGAGCAATGGAAACCGATCGGGGGGGCTGGCCGACGTGCCGGCCAGCCCCCCCGAGGAGTGGCGTCGAGCTAGCTGAGCGACGTTCCGGCGAGGTACAGGTGCGTCGACGGGTCTGCCTTGAAGCCCTTCAGGCTCTTCGCGCCGAGCAGCACCCAGTTGAAGAAGAAGGGGATCACGACCGGCGTGTCCGCCAGCAGGATCGTCGCCATCTGCTTTTCGTACTTGCGCTGGTCGCTGATGGACGCCGACTTCAGGAACGACGCGGCTGCGGTGTCGAACTTCGGGTTCGCGTAGTCCGCCTCGTTCCACTTGCCCTGCGTGCCATCGCCGTTGGGCTTGACGAACTTCGGCGACATGAAGGCCGACGTGATGAACACGTTCGGCACCGGGCGGTGGTTCCAGTCGGTCAGGCTGAGCGGCGCGTTCAGCCACGGCGTCGTGCCGTGACCGGTCGGGCCACCCGTGTAGGTGGGGCCGTAGTACGAGTCGCCGGTGCCGATGTCGAGCGAGATGTTGATGCCGATCTTCTTCACCTGCGCCTGCACCTTCTGGGCGAGGGCCGGAAGGTCGGCGTAGTTGTAGGTCGACAGCTTGACGCTGAAACCCTTCGGGTAGCCGGCCTTCGCCAGCAGCTGCTTTGCGAGCGTCAGGTTGAGCTTGCGCTGCGGCACGCTGCCGTCCGTCGCGGCAAAGCCGGGCACGAACGGCGAGTCGTTGCCGATGTCGCCGTAGCCGTTGTAGAGGCTCTTCAAGAGGGCCGGGCGGTCGATTGCGAGGGCGAAGGCCTTGCGGACGTCGGCGTTCTTGAACGCCTTGTGTGCCTGCGTCGTGCGGGTGAGCATGGCGATGTCACGGTGACCCGCGCTCTTCGTGCGGAACACCTGCAGGGCCGGCGAGGTGAAGAGGTTGCGTGCGCTCGCGAAGTTGACCTGCGAGACGATGTGGACCCCGCCGGTGACGAGCGCGCCGATCATCGGCGCCTCATCGGCGTAGTACTTGACGTCGACGCCGTCGAGGTAGATCTTCCTCCCTGCCGAGAGCCCCCACCACTTCGGGTTCTTCTGGTAGGTCGCCGAGACGCCTTCCTTGTAGTTCGTCAGCGAGAAGGCCCCGGTGGTGACCCCCCTGCCGGCCTTGAAGTCGCCCTCCACGTAGTTCGCCGGCAGGATCATCGCCTGGTAGGTCGTCTGGCAGACGAGGAACGGGAAGCTCGCCGTCGGCACGTCGAGGTGGAACTCGACGGTGTAGAGGCCCTTCGCCTTGATGTTCCCCGACGAGAGGACGCCGCCGAAGGCCGAGAGGGCAGCCGAGTTACCCGAGGTGAGGCGGTTGTAGGTCGCGACGACGTCAGCCGAGGTCATCGTCTGGCCGTTGGCGAACTTCACGCCCTGTCGCAGCTGGAACGTCCACACCTTCAGCGCTGGGTCGTGCGACCATTTGGTCGCCAGCTCGGGCGCGAGCGACATGTCCTGCTGCGCGCGGAGGAGCCACTCGCCGGTGATCGAGCCGGTGATCAGCGTGTAGTGGTCGGCGAACAGGTGGGGCTCCATCGGCACGCCGGTGTTCGGCTGCACGCCGACCTTCAGGCGCCCGCCCTTCTTCTGCGCCAGGTGCGGCGTCGAGCCGAACGCCGGTGCAGCCGAGCCGAGGCTGCCGAGGATCGTGCCCATCATTCCGGCGCCGATACCGAGCGTCGAGGCGCGGCGGATGAAGTCGCCGCGGGTGATGTCGCCCGCGGCGAGGTTGTCGATCAGGTCGTTCTCGTGCTCGCCGGCCTGGTCAAGCCGGTAGCCGTCCATGATCCGTCGTAGCTCGTCGTTCGCCATGCGCGATCCTCCTGGGATTTCCGAACCGATGAGGGGTGTTATCGCACACCTTGCAGCGAGCGTCAACCCGCCACGGGTTAGGAAATTGTGAGGACGCCGTCGCGAACGACGTCGTCGCCGTCGAGCTTCACGGTGTGCCCGAGCAGTGGCAGGTCGAAGTGGCCGGCGCTGAACCGCCCCGCGTGCTCGTTCGCGCCGGTCGAGTAGAGGACGTTGCCGGCGACGGCCCGCGCCTCGCTGCCGTTCGTGTCGGAGCGGTCATAGAGCTGCAGCGCCTCATGGCGCGCGGCGCGGTTCAGGCCGAACCCAACGTGGCTTGTCGCCCGCGCCTCCCGGTCACCGAACGCCTCGAGGTAGCAGCGAAAGAGCCGCGCGTCGACGCCGTCGCCACCGATCTCGACGAGATGGTCGTCGGCGATCTCGAGGGTCACCGGGCTCTCGACGTAGCGCTTGAAGGTCAGGTTCAGATCGCCAGGCGCCAGCACGAGCCGGCCCTCGACGCTGTGGGCGGCCGGGAAGGCGGCGACGAGGCCGCCCGGCCAGTGCGCGACCGACCCTGGGCCGGCGGTGAGCCCGGTCGAGCCGGCGATGACCGCCCCGGCGAGCTGCACCCGCAGGTTGCTGCCCGCAGCGCTCGTGACGTGCATCACCGTCGCCCTGCGTACGCGCGCCGCCGCCTCCTCGACCCGCCTCGCGAGGTCGGGATCAGTGCGGAAGCGCTCGAAGGTCTCCGGGTGCTCGTTCGACACCATCAGCAGGCGAGCGCCGCCGGCGAGGATCGCGCCGAGCTCGGGGGCGTGCAGCATCCCCTCGACGGTGCAGTCGATCACGAGGTCGGCCGCGGCCAGGGCAGCGACCGCCGCCCGGTTTCCCTGCAACGCGATCGAGGCGCCGGTCGAGCGGATCGGTACCCGCTGTGCGTTCGCCGGGGTTGGGAGGACGACGTCGAGCACCTGTCCACCACCGAGCTGGGCCGCGAGACGGGCGGTGTCAACGAGCACGCGCCGGCTGGCCGACTCGCTGAGGATCGCCACGACCTCGCCGGCGACCATCCCGCACCGCAGGAGATGGTCGGCGAAGAGGGTGATCCAGCGATGCTCGGTCATGGGCGTATCATTGCGTGTCGTGCGCCTTCTTCCTCGCGAGATCGACCGGCTCCTCGTCTTCCAGGCGGCAGAGCTGGCGCGCCGACGCCGGTCGCGCGGCCTGTTGTTGAACCAGGCAGAGGCGATGGCACTGATCAGCGACGAGACGCTCGAGGCGGCGCGGGACGGGCTGGTCTTCGCCGCCGTCGAGCAGGCCGGCTACACGGTCCTCGGGCCAGAGGACGTGCTCCCTGAGGTGGCGGCGATCGTCACGCGGATCGAGCTCGAGCCGCTGTTCGGCGACGGGCCGCGGCTCGTCGTGCTGCACGAGCCGATCATGCGCAGCGCACCGCCATCCCTGGAGGGCGCCGCGGTCGAGCCGACCTGGATCGCCGATGGTGTTGCGCTCGTCCTGACCAACCGTGCTGAGGTGCCGGTCGCCATCACCTCCCACTTTCACCTGTTCGAGGTCAACCGTGACGTCGAGCTCGACCGGTCCGCGGCGTGGGGCATGCGGCTTGCGTTGCCAGCCGGCGCGAAGCTCGTGCTCGAGCCTGGCGCAAGCGCGACGGCGCGAGCGATGCCGATCGCAGGGCTCCGGGTTGTGCGTGGCCATGGGCCGCTCGTCGACGGCGCCCTCGACGCGCCGGGAGCTCGTGACGCCGCGCTCGCACGGGCCCGCGATCAGGGGTATCGCGGTGCCTGACGACGACCTCGTACGACTCGCTGACAGCTCGTTGCTGATCGATCCGGGACCGGACGAGCAGGGCCACGACGAGATCGCTGCCGGCTGGGGTGGGACGATGCGCGATGGCCTCGCGGTGCGTGCCGAGCGAGGCGGCGTCGAGATCGCGATCACCGGCGCGATCGTCATCGACCCGATGCTCGGGATCCGGCGCTGCGCGATCGGCATCACCGACGGGCGGATCGTCGCGATCGGCAAGGCCGGCAACCCCGACACGATGGACGGCGTCGAGGTGGTGCTCGACACCGCGACGGCGGTCTTCGATGCGCGCGGCTGGATCGCGACGCCGGGTGGGATCGACACCCACGTGCACCTGCTCTCACCGCAGGTCGTCGACGCCGCTCTTGCTGGCGGCATCACGTCGCTCGTGATCCAGGACTTCGGGCCGGTGTGGAACCTCGGCTCGAACCCGCCCGAGGCGATGGCTGCGACGTGGGGATCGTTCGAGGCGCACCCGGTGAACGTCGCGCTGCTGGTGCGTGGCTCGTCTGCTCGCCCTGGCCCGGTCGAGCGAGCGCTTGCGGCAGGCGGTGCCGGCCTGAAGATCCACGAGGACGTCGGCGCCGGAGTCCCTCAGATCCGCTGCGCGCTCGATGTCGCAGAGCGCCACGACGTGCAGCTGGCGATCCACACCGACGGCCTGAACGAGTCTGCCGGGCTCGCCGACACGCTCGCCGCGATCGACGGACGCACGATCCACGCGTTCCACATCGAGGGCGCCGGTGGCGGGCACGCTCCGAACGTGTTCGAGCTCGCGGGGCGCAGCCACGTGCTGACCTCCTCGACGACGCCGACCGTTCCGTACGGCGTGTCGACCGTTGCCGAGCACCGCGCGATGGTCGCCGCGGTGCACGTGCTTGAGCCGGGGCGGCGCCACGGTGACAGCGCCATCCTCAACCACCGCGTGCGACGCGCGACGATGGCCGCCGAGCCCGTGCTGCACGACCTCGGCGTGATCCACATGATGAGCTCCGACTCCCAGGGGATGGGGCGCATCGGCGAGATCACCTCGCGCACCTTCCAGTGCGCCTCTGCGATGCGCGAGGAACGCGGTGGCGAGGGCGGGCGCCACGACAACGAGCGGGTGCTGCGCTACCTGGCGAAGCTGACGATCAACCCGGCGATCGCGCACGGCATGGCGCGCCACGTCGGCTCGCTCGAGCTAGGGAAGCTTGCCGACGTCGTCTTCTGGCGCCCCGACATGTTCGCCGTGCGCCCAGAGCTGGTGCTGAAGGCAGGCCTGCCGGTGTGGGGCGCGTCGGGGTCGGGGAACGCTTCTACCGCGATGACCGAGCCCGTCTCCGTGCAGCGCCAGGTCGCCGCCTACGGCACCGCGCCAGGGCGTGTCAGCCTCGCGTTCCTCGCCGGCTCGGCCCTCGCCGCCGACCTGCCGATCACGCGACCCCGTGCTCGTGTCGAGGGCTGCCGCGGCCTGACGGCGGCCGACATGGTGCGCAACACCCGCACGGGCGTGGTACGGGTCGATGCCGTGCGTGACGTCGTCACCCTGGACGGCGAGGTCGTCGCCGCCGAGCCGGTCTCCCGCGTCGCCTTCTCTGGCACCTACCTGCTCGGGTAGTGCCTTCAGGCGGTCGCTAGTGGTCTGATTGTGAGATGGCGTGGTCATCCGACTGCCTGGATCGTCCTGCGCTTGTCGGCTCTGCCACCCGTCGGGTGGCTACGCCGCTCAGCTCCGGCGACCGCGATCCGGCCCGCTCTGCGTGCCGGATCGTGGGCTTCGCGGGAACGTCGCGCGCCGCTTGCACTTAGCGTGTCAAGGCGAACCGCCTTGACACGCGTGCGAGCGGGCGTGCTACCAGCACGCCCGCGATCGGCAAGCCCTGCGCGACGCGCAACGCTCCCGCTCGCTCCAGACACCCAATGACCATGCCATTTGACAATCAGACCACTAGCTAGCTCGATCAGGTGCCCGCCGCTTGGCTCAGGCCCGCCCCCCGCCGCCGCGAGCTGGCTGCACTACCCTTCGGTGACGATGGTCGAGTTGAGCCGGACGCCGACGCGGATGCCCGCCGAGTGGGAGCCACACCAGCGCTGCTTCATCGCCTGGCCGTCGGCGGCGGCGTGGAGCGACGACCTCGCGGGTGTCGAGCGCGACGTCGTCGCCGTCGCCCGCGCGGTTCGCGCCTTCGAGCCCGTGACGGTGATCGTCGACCCTGCCGATGCGCGCCATGCAGGAAGCGTCCTCGGGGGCGACTTCGACCTCTGGGAGGCGCCGATCGATGACGCCTGGTTCCGTGACTGCGGCCCGACCTTCGTCGAGCGCGCTGCCGGGCAGGCCGGCGTCTGCTGGCGGTTCAACGGGTGGGGGATGGCGAGCACCGAGTACGCGCGCGACGCGCTGCTCGCTCGCGACCTCCTCGCTGGTCTGGGGGTCGAGGTCGTCCACTCGGCGCTTGCCGTCGAGGGCGGTGGGCTCGCGGTCGACGGTGCTGGCACGCTCCTGACGACCGAGAGCGTCGTCCTGAACGCGAACCGCAACCCCGGGATCCTCCACCACCAGGCCGAGGCCGAGCTGGCGCGCACGCTCGGCATCCGGAAGACGATCTGGCTGCCGGGGAACCCGCACGTGTTCGGCACGAACGGACACATCGACGGCCTCGCCTGCTTCGTGCGACCCGGCGTCGTTCTCTTCCAGCGCTGCGTCGACGATGGCGGTCAGCGCCTTGCCGTGAACGAGGCGAACCGCGCCGCGCTCGACGGGGCCAGCGACGCCGACGGCCGGTTGCTCGAGGTTCTCGAGATCCGTGAGGCACCAGCGGTCGGCCGTGGTGGCCCGTCCGAGTGGACGTACTCGCGCTCGTACATCAACTTCTACGTCGCGAACGGCGGGATCGTGATGCCGCGCTTCGGGCTTGGCGCGACGGACGACGAGGCGCGCGACGTGCTCGCCGCCGCGTTCCCCGATCGTGCGATCACCCAGGTCGACATCTCCCGCCTCGCCGTCGGCGGCGGTGGGATCCACTGCATCACCCAGCAGCAGCCCGCCTGACCGGGGGCGCGGCGGCGGCGGAAGTCAGGTTGCTCGGCCGGCGACGATGGCGGCGACGATCGCTGCCAGCACCGTTCCGGTGCCGGCGAAGGCGAGCGTGAGGTGATGGTCGATCACCGGTCCCAGCGCGAGCGGCGTTCCGAGCGCGGCGACCGCCCAGACGGCGTTCATCAGCGCTGCGATCGCGTGCGCGTGCTCGCCGCCGGAGCGGCCGTTCGACGCGAGGACGTACACCCAGGTGTTCAAGAGCGCCCGACCGGTGCCGGAGAGCAGGAGGAGGACGACGATCGCCGCCGCTGAGGTCGTCGTGACGGGGATGAGCCACGCGATCGCTACCGTTGCACCGGCGACGGCGACGGCGCGGACGCCGACCCGTGTGTCGCGGGCGCGGCCCGCGAGCCAGGCCCAGCCGATCCAGACGAAGGCGGCGGCGGCAAAGCAGGCTCCGATCGCGCCAGCGGAGAGGTGGTCACGGTCGAGAGCGAACGGCGCGAGCAGGCTTGTCGCGCCAGCCGCGATGCCAAGCACGACCATGCCGAGCACGCCGCCGCGTACCGCCGGGTCGCGCAGCGCTGCCTCCAGTGCTGGTCGAAGCCACGCGTCCCGGGCCTGCTGCGCTTCCGACCCGGCGCTCTTCCGACCGCTTGCCGCGAGAAGGATCCCAGGAGCGCCGGCGAGGGCCAACGCGACCATCGCCGACCTCATGCCGGCCGCGTCTGCAACCAGTCCGGCGACGGCGGGCCCGACGAGCCAGCCGAGCCCGGCGATGGCGATCAGCGCGCTCATTCCCGCCGCGCGCCGCTCGCTGCGCGAGATCGTTGCTGGCGCGATCGTCCAGAGCGCGGCTGAGGCGATGCCGCTGAGGACGCGGCTGCCGACAAGCGCCGTGTAGCTGGTTGGCGCGATCGCTCCGAACAGGAGCCCCGCCGGTGCGGCAACGGCGGCCGCGAGGACGATCCGGTCGCTCCCGAGGCGGCGAGCGAGCGCGCCGATCGGGATCGCGGCCACCAGCATCACCGCGGTCGGGAGCGCGACGAGCACCGCGACCGCGAGCGCGCCGAGGGCCGCGCGGTGGCGGATCATCGGCAGCAGCGGCACGAGCGCCGACTCGCTGAGGCAGGCGGCGAACGCGACCGTCACGCTTCGGACGACCGGTTCGCTGAGGTTGGTCAAGCGCGAGAGCGCGCGTGCGAGATCCACGCCGGGAGGCTACACACCGCGGCTGCGTACCGACAGCACTGCGGAGTATGCTGCCGCCATCGAGCGTGGAGGTCGTCCCGTGCGTTCTCGCCTGTCATTCCTTCTCCTGAGCGTGGGCCTTGCGGCGCTTGCCGCGCCCTCCTCGGCTCTTGCCGGTCTGAACGCGTGGACCGTCGGATCACAGAGCGGCGGCACGCCGACCCGGGCGGTGCTCTCCGGTAACGTCGGCATGGTCATCGTCGACCGGGCGCTGTTCCGGACCGCCGACGGCGGCGCGACCTGGTCGCGGGCCACGGGCTTCGGCGATCACCAGGCGGTTGCCGTAGCGATCGATCCCGCCGCCGGGCAGCCGTGGTATGCAGCAACGGGCTCCGGGATGTTTCGCTCGTTCGACGGCGGTGCGTCGTGGTCGGAGATCGCGGGCGCCGGGGACGGTCGCGGCTTCCGGTACGGCGACGTTGCGATCGACCGTGGCCGCGCGGGGGTCGCGTTCTTCGTGCGCGGCGGCGGGGGCGTCTGGCGATCGGAGAACGGCGGCGCGGGGTTCTGGACCGACGTCAGCGCTGGTCTCGGCACGCACTCGAACCTCGACGGGATCGTCGTCGAGCCGTTCACCCACGTCGCCTGGGGCTGGCGCTACGGCGGTGGCGTCTTCACGCTCGCTGATGGACAGACGACCTGGACGGCGGTGAACGGCTCCCTGCCGAGCCTGGACGTGATCGGCGTGACGATCGACCCGGTTTCGGGCCGTGTCCTTGCGGGAACCACGGCCGGCCCGGCGACGCTCACCGGTGGCTCAACGACATGGTCGCCGGTGAGCGACGGTCTGACGAGCACCTATGCGCTGTCGATCTCGACCGATGGCGCCGGTGTGACCTTCATGGCGACGATCGACCGGAAGGTGTGGCGCCTGCCGAGCGGCGGCCCGTCGTGGGAGAGGACGTCGGGCTGGTCGCCGCCCGGCGTGACGCCGCGCATCGTCGCCGACGCGACGCTCGGCGGGCACGCGCTCGCGCTCGCGGCGAACGCGTTCCTCTGGCCCGTGAACGGCGCTGGCCCGGTGTGGCGCACCACCGACAGCGGCCTCTCGTGGGCGGTCGCGAGCGGGATCGCCGCTCCGAGCATCGTTGCCGTCGCCGCCTCGCCGACGGTACGTGGGCTCGTCCTCGCCACGACCACGAGCGACGGCGTGCTGCGCTCGACGGACGGTGGAGCCTCCTGGACGGCGGTCGGTGCGGGTGTGATCCCCGACGGTCGGCTTTTCGGGATCGCCTTCGATCCGGCGAGCGCTTCAACGGCGTTCGTCGGGACGAGCGCTTCCGGCATCTTCCGCTCGACCGATGGCGGGGTGACCTGGTCCGCCTACGGCGCCGGCGGCCCCGGCTACGCGACGCGGATTCTCGTCGACCCGCTCGCCCCCAGAACGATCTGGGCCGGTGCTGGGGGTGGCGGGCTCGTCCACAGCACGGACGGCGGGCTCACCTGGACACCCGTCGGGTTTGCTGGCATCAACCAGCAGTACTTCATGCCGAACGCGATCGCCGTTGACCCGTCACACCCTGGCGGCCTCTACGTCGCCGGCAACGGCGGCGTGTTTCACCTCGACCCTGGGGCGAGCCTCTGGACGGCCGTCGGCGTCGGGCTCGGAACGCTCAGCGTCACGGACATTGCGATCGATCCTAAGGCGCCTGCGCGGATGCTCGTGACGGCGTGGAACGGCGGCATCTACCGGTCGATCGACGCCGGGGCGCACTGGGCGCCCGCGGTGCCGGGCCTTGCTGAGCCGTTCGTCGGGAGCATCGCGTTCGACGCCGTCGGCAACGCGTACGCCGCCGCACCGACGGACGTGTGGCGCTCAGCCGATGGTGGCGTGACCTGGGGGCCGATCGGCGGTGGTCTCATCGTCGACGGTGCGAGCGGCCTCGCGTTCGACGCCGACGGGCACACGGTGTACGCCGCCACCTCCTCCCTCGGCGTCGTCGCGCGTTCACAGGGCGTCGCACCCGGTGGTGGGACGCCAGCGGTGAGCGGGAAGGCGAAGGTCGGCTCGACCCTGGCCGTTGTCGTTGCCTCCGGCGCCTTCCCAGCACCGACGGTGACGGTGGTGTGGCAGCGCTGCGACGCGAAGGGCTCGAGGTGCAAGGCCATCGCCGGTGCCCGAGGCACCTCCTACAAGGTTGCCAAGGCCGATCGGGGCAAGCGTCTGCGCGTCACGGTGACGACGACGAACCAGCTCGGCAGCACGACGCGCACCAGCTCGCTCGGCGCCGTCGTGCGGTAACGCGCGGCGCCGGCTACCCGGCGTCGCGCGGCGACAGCCAGACCGTCGTGTCGGGCGACAGCCAGACCGTCGTGTCGGGCGGCAGCCAGACCGTCGTGTCGGGCGGCAGCCAGATGCCGTCCAGCGGACCAGAGGCGAGCACCACCGTCGTGCCGGTCGGTAGAAGGACGCTCTCCGGTCCGAGGTTCGTCAGCACGGAGAACCCGACCTCCCGCTCGACGTGCAGCACGTCGGGCGCTGACTCGACCCACGAGAAGCGTTCGCCGGCGAGCCCCGGATGGCTGCGCCGCAGGCGGAGGGCGGCTCGGTGCAGCGCGAGCGTCGAGCTTGGATCGTCCTCCTGCGCCTCCGCCGTCAGCGCCGCCCAGGTGGACGGCTGCGGCAGCCACGGGCTGGTGGCGCCATCCGCGTTGAAGCCGAACGGCGGCTCCGTGCCGCTCCATGGCAGCGGTACGCGGCAGCCGTCGCGGCCCACCAGCGTCCCGCCCGACCGGTGGAAGATCGGGTCCTGGCGCGCGTCTGCGGGAAGGTCCTCGCACTCCGGCAGGCCGAGCTCGTCACCCTGGTAGATGTAGGCGCCGCCTGGCAGCCCGAGCATCAGCAGCGTCGCCGCTCGGGCGCGCCGCGCGCCGCGGGTCGCGTCTCCATCTGCATGGCGCGATGTGACGCGGGGAAGGTCGTGGTTGCCGAGCACCCAGCTCGGCGCGGCGCCGACCGCCGCGAACGCGCGCACGGTCTCGTCGATGATCGAGCGCAGGGTTGCAGCGTCCCACCGCGCCTTGATGAAGGGGAAGTTGAACGCCTGCTGCAGCCCGCCCGGGCGGGTGTAGCGCGCGTACCGATCGATCGCTCCGACCTCGGCCTCAGCGACGAACGCCACCTCGGGATAGGTGGCGGACAGCGCGCGCCACGAGCGGTAGATCTCGTGCAGGCCCTCCTGGTCCCAGTGCGGGTGCGGGAAGACGTCCCACACGAAGGCGACGGCGTTGTCGTCGAGGTCGAGCGAGGCGTAGCCGACGTCGGGCAGGCCTGGCGCCTTGACCATGCCGTGCGCGACGTCGACGCGGAAGCCGTCGACGCCGCGCCCGAGCCAGAACTCGAGCACCGCGAGAAGCTCCGCGCGGACGTCGTCGTTCGACCAGTCGAGGTCGGGCTGCTCCGGCGTGAACAGGTGCAGGTACCACTGTCCCGGCGTCCCGTCCGCGGCTGTTGTCCGGGTCCACGCCGGCCCGGTGAAGCAGCTGCGCCAGTCGTTTGGCGGCTCGTCGCCGTTGTCGCCGCGACCGTTGCGGAACAGGTAGCGCGCGCGTTCCCGGGAGCCGGGCGGGGCGGCGAGCGCTGCCTGGAACCAGTCGTGGCGGTCAGACGTGTGGTTTGGCACGATGTCGAGCAGCACCCGAAGACCATGCTCGTGCGCCTCGCTGATCAACGCCTCGGCCTCGGCGAGCGTGCCGAACAGCGGCTCGATCGCGCGGTAGTCGGCGACGTCGTACCCGGCATCCGCCATCGGCGACAGGTACCACGGGTTGATCCAGATCGCGTCCACGCCGAGTTCGCGCAGGTAGCGGAGCCGCGTCCGGACGCCGGCGATGTCGCCGATGCCGTCGCCGTTCCCGTCCGCAAAGCTGCGGATGTAGACCTGGTACGTGACCGCCGAACGCCACCAGCCGTGCGTGGCTGGGCTCATGAAGCGAACGCCGGCATGACCTCGTCGATGAACAGCTGGAGCATCCGCCGCTTCTCCTCGTAGCTCGTTGTGTTGTCGAGCCAGAGGCCGTACTGGTCGACGCCGAGCTCCTCGTACCAGCGGAGCCGCGCGATCACCTCGGCCGGCGTGCCGATCACCTGGTTGGCGCGCACCGTCTGCGGCTCGTAGATCGCCTTCGTCGACATCTGCGCCTCGTCGAGCGGCTCCATGTAGCCCTCGACCGCCGAGCCGTCGTTCTGGATCCAGTGCTCGAAGTAGGCGTAGAACCGGCGCACCGCGTCGACGGCGGCCGGAACCTCCTCCTCGGACGACACGACGTAGGTGTGGCGCAGGAGGTGAAAGCGTGGGCGCGGCATGCCCGGATGGCTCGCGAGCGCGGACTCGAACTTCGCCATCAGGTCGCTGACCTCGGCGTCGTCCTTGCCGAGCGGCGTGACCATGACGTTGCAGCCGTTCGCGATCGCGAACTCGTGCGAGGAGATGTCGCGGGCGGCGATCCACACCGGCGGGTGGGGATCCTGGAGCGGCCGTGGGACGCTCGCCACCGCGGGCCACTGCCAGAGCTCGCCGTCGTGCGCGTGATCGCCCTGCCAGACCTTGATCATCGCCGGGACGAGCTCGCGCAGGTGCTTGCCTCCCGCAACCGCCGGCATGCCGTTCAACAGCCGGTCGAACTCGTACTGGTAGGCGCCGCGGGCGATCCCTATCTCGAGCCGACCGCCGGTCATGATGTCCACCGCCGCCGCCTCACACGCGAGCTTCACCGGATGCCAGAACGGCGCGATCAGCACTCCAGCGCCGAGCCGGATCCGTCGTGTCCGTTGCGCCAGGTAGGCGATCGTCGAGAGCGGGTTCGGTGCCGCGGTGTACTGCGTCCCGTAGTGCTCGCCGATCCACGCCGTCTCGAATCCTCCCTCCTCGGCCAGCTCGATCAGCTTGCAGGACTCCTCGAACAGCTCCTCCCATTGCTTCTCCTGGTCGTAGCGCTCGACGTGTGCGAACAGCGAGAACTTCATCCTTCGCCTCCGAGAGTGTGGAACGCGCCGCGGTAGAAGAGCAGGGGCTCCGCGTCTCTCGCCTGTACCGCGGCGACGAGGCCGGTGAAGGTCACGTGGTCACCGCCGGGCAGCAGGCTCGCGACGTGCAGTCGAGGAACGCCGCGCGGTGCTCGTCCGCCGGGTGGTGTTCGTCGTCGCGCATCGATGATGCATGGTACATGAAGGGTTCCTGTTTCCAATTTGCGCGTGATCCCTGAAGCGGGTAGACTCTCTTGCATGGCAGATAGCCTCGTTGCCGTTGTTGCTGATCACGTCCGCGAGGGCATCGTCTCCGGCTCCTACCAGGCGGGGTTCGCGCTCTCCGAGGTCGCGCTTGCTGCCGAGCTCGTCGTATCGCGCACGCCGGTGCGTGAGGCCCTGAAGCAGCTTGAGACCGAGGGGCTCGTTCGGATCGTGCCGCGCGTCGGCACGTTCGTTGCCGCGCCGTCGCGACGGGACGTCGTCGAGCTGCACGAGCTGAAGGAGGTCTTCGAGGGGCTTGCCGCTCGTCTGCTGGCGCAGCGCGGGGCGGTGCCGGAGCTCGCCGCGCTTGAGCGCAACACCGAGGCGGCGGAGGCTGCTCTACGCCGAGGCGACGTCGTCGCCTGCGTCGCGCTCGTGCGCATGTTCCCCGACCTCGTCGTCGACGGCGCCGACTCGGGCAAGCTCGCGTTGACCTATCGCTGGCACATGAACCAGCTCGCGCACGACCGGCACGGCGTGACGGCCCTGGCGATTCCGGGCCGTGCGGCCGCCTCGGTGACCGAGCAGCGGCGGATCGTCGAACGCATTGCGGCCAAGGACGCCCATGGCGCGGAACAGGCGACGCGAGCGCACGTCCGGGCATCGCTGCAGGCGATGATGGAGGCGGACGCGGCATGAGGTTCTCGATCTTTCGCAACCTCGGCGCACCCGGTCGGCTCAGCCGGTACGGACAGGTCCCCGGGCTGCGGAACGAGCTATCGCTCGAGCTCCTGCTGCTGAGGACGACCCACTCGGAGCTCGAGCATCGCGCCGCGACGCGCGGTGTCGAGCTGTTCGCGACGGACGTCATGGCGCAGCTCGCAGACGCGGGGCGGACGACGTGATCCGACGGATCGTGACGGTGGTTGAGGAGACGGTCACCGAGCCAGGCGTCGCGGCCGCCCACCCGACCCGCCGCGCCGGCGCGGCGGCGGTGATCGCGAACCCGTGGGTCGGGCGCGGCCTCGTCGACGACCTACAGCCCGAGGTCGAGCGGCTCGCGCCCGGCATCGCCCTGGCGCTGTGCGATCGGCTGCTCGCCGTGCTGGGTGGCGTCGAGCAGGTCGAGGCGTTCGGAAAGGCGGCGATCGTCGGCGTTGACGGCGAGGTCGAGCACGGCGCCGCCCTGATCCACACGCCGTTCTTCGGCGACGTCGTGCGCGAGGCGCTCGGCGGAACGTCGATCATCGCGTTTGCAGACACGCGCGGGCCGGCGGGGACGAGCGTTGCTGTTCCCGTGTGGCATCGCACCGCCGCGGCCACCCGCAGCCACTACCAGACGATCGACGTCCGGGTTGCCGACGCGCCGGCCGCCGGCGAGATCGTCGTCATCGTTGCCGCGTCCACCGGCCCGCGTCCGAACGCGCGCATCGGCGACCGGAGGACGGACGCTGCGACCATCACCATCGAGGAGCTGCGCCAGTGAGGCTGCGGAAGATCATCACCACCGTCGAGGAGACGCTCGTCGAGGGCGGCGAGGCGGTCTCGCCCGTCCATCGTGTCGCGATCGTGATCGCGGTGATCGGGAACCCGTGGTCCGGGAAGGGGTACGTCGATGACCTCGGTCCTGGCATCGACGCCGTCGCGTCCGCTCTCGGTGCGCTCCTTGCCCCCCGTGTCGTCGCTGCGCTCGGCGCGCCGGTCGAGGCGTACGGCAAGGCGGCGATCGTCGGGCTTGATGGCGAGATCGAGCACGCCTCCGCGCTGATCCACACCCTCAAGTTCGGCAACCACTTTCGCGAGGCTGCCTCGGCAACGACCCTCCTGCCCGCGGTGGAGAAGCGCGCGGGTGCGGGTGCGACCTTTGACATCCCGCTCAAGCACATCACCGACGCGACGGTCCGCTCGCACCACCAGAGCGTCGAGGCGCGCGTCGCTGACGGACCGCGGGCGGACGAGATCCTCGTTGGCCTTGCGGCCGCCAGTTCCGGGCGTCCGAAGCAGCGGTTGCGCGCGTTCAGCGCGACGGAGCGATGACCGCCGAGCGGGTCATGCTCCTGCACGGCGTCGGCCTCGATCGGACGTGCTGGGACGCCGTCCGGCCGTTGCTGGACGGGCTCATCGTCGAGGTGCCAGACCTCGCCGGTCACGGCGGCGACCGGATCGGCGGGCACGTGACGTTGCGCGACCTCGCGCCGAGCCTGGAGGAGCCCGTGCACCTCGTCGGCTTCTCGCTCGGTGGGCTCGTCGCGATCCAGCTCGCAGCCGATGCTCCGGACCTCGTTCGCTCGCTGACCCTGGTCGCGACCGTCGCCCGTCGTACCGCGGCCGAGTCCGCCGCCGTACGCGGCCGGCTCGCTGCAGCGCGGGTCGACTTCCACGCCTCCGCGGCTGCGGCGATCGAGCGCTGGGGGCGCGACGACGTGCGCGACGTGCTGCTCGCCAACGACGTCGCGAGCTACCTGGCGTGCTACCGCACGTTCGCCGAGGACGCCGACGCGGCCTTCGACCTGCTCGCAGGGTTGTCGATGCCGGTGCTCGCGATCACCGGCGCCAACGACGGAGGCTCGACACCGGCGATGAGCGAGGCGATCGCCGCAGCGGCTCCACACGGGGAGCTCGAGATCGTCGACGGAGCTCGTCACCTGCTCCCGCTTGACGCGCCGGCCGCCGTCGCGCGGGGGATCATCCGCACCATCGGGAGGTCGCATGGCCACGCTCGCTCCTAAGCGCTACCAGCTCGCGATCGGCGGCGAGTGGGTCGATTCCGCCGAGCAGGAGACGTTCGCAAGCCTGAACCCGTCGACCGGTCAACCCTGGTACGAGGCGGCGCGCGGTACGGCCGAGGACGTGCGACGCGCTG
This sequence comes from Actinomycetes bacterium, assembly GCA_025360225.1. Classification (GTDB taxonomy): domain Bacteria; phylum Actinomycetota; class Thermoleophilia; order Gaiellales; family F1-60-MAGs149; genus JANYCN01. The sequence goes on from JANYCN010000010.1 coordinate 54,311, forward strand.
TCGCGGCGGCGAAGGCCGCGTTCGAACGGCCGACCTGGCGTGACATGACGCAGACGGCGCGCGGCAAGCTGCTGCGACGCCTCGGCGACCTGATCGCGGAGAACGCCGAGTTGCTTGCGGTCGCCGAAGCGACGGACAACGGCAAGCTGATCCGCGAGATGCGCGGCCAGCTCGCCGTGCTGCCGGAGTACTACTACTACTTCGCCGGGCTCGCCGACAAGCTGCATGGCGAGACGATCCCGGCGCTCCGGCGCGAGATCCTCAACTACACCCTGCGCGAGCCGGTTGGCGTCGTCGGTGCGATCACGCCGTGGAACTCGCCGCTGCTCCTGACGTCGCTGAAGATCGCGCCGGCGCTCGCCGCGGGCTGCACGCTGGTCATCAAGCCCAGCGAGCACACGTCCGCGTCGCTCCTCGAGATGATGCCGTTGTTCGAGCAGGCGGGCTATCCGGCGGGCGTCGTGAACGTCGTCACCGGGTTCGGACATGACGCCGGCGCCGCGCTCGTCGCGCACCCGGACGTGACGAAGCTCGCCTTCACCGGGTCGTCTGAGACCGGGAGCAGGATCGCCGCGCAGGCGGGGGCCCGGCTCGCGCGGGTGACGCTCGAGCTGGGTGGCAAGAGCCCGCAGGTCGTGTTCGCTGACGCCGATCCGCACAGCGCCGCGATGGGGATCGTTGCCGGCGTGTTCGCCGCCGCCGGTCAGACGTGCGTCGCTGGCTCGCGCGTCCTCTGCCAGGACGCGGTCTACGACGAGGTGCTCGAGCGCGTCCGCGAGCGTGCAGCGCGGATCAAGATCGGCGATCCGCTCGATCCGGACACCGAGCTTGGTCCGCTCGCTCTGCGCGAGCAGCTTGAGAAGGTGCGCTCGTACGTCCGCATCGGCCGCGACGAGGACCGCGCGACGCTCGTGCTCGGCGGCGGCGTCCCGGAGATCGCAGCGCGCACTGGCGGCTGGTACTTCGAGCCGACGATCTTCGCCGACGGGCGAAACGACATGCGCGTGTGCCAGGAGGAGATCTTCGGTCCCGTCGTGACGTTCCTGCGCTTCCGCGACGAGGACGAGGCGGTGCGCCTGGCGAACGACACCCGGTTTGGCCTTGCCGCCGGCGTCTGGACGCGAGACATGGCGCGTGCCCACCGCGTTGCGTCGCGGCTCGACGCCGGCACCGTCTGGCTGAACACGTACCGCGCGATGTCGCCGATGTCGCCGCTCGGCGGGTTCAAGGACTCCGGCTTCGGCAAGGAGAACGGCTTCGAGGTGATGCGCGAGTACACCCGCCTGAAGAGCGTCTGGGTGAACACCTCGGACGAGCCGACCGCGGATCCGTTCGTGCTGCGGTAAGCCTGCGCGCTCGCGAAGGTCAGCCTCGGATCGTGCGGAGGCTGTTCCAGCTGATCCGGAGGATCGCAACGGTGATCGCGAGCCCGATCAGCGGGTCGGCGAGGCCGAAACCGGCCGCCGTCGCCACCGCGGAGCCAACGACGGCGAGGCTCACCAGCCCGTCGATCCGCGCGTGGTTGCCGTCGGCGATCAGCGCCGCGCTTGCCAGCCTGCGCCCTGCGCTGAGCCGGATCCGGGCGGCGATCTCGTTGCCGGCGAGGCCGATTAGACCGGCCGCGGCTAGCACCGCCGTGTGGCTGATCGTCTGGGGGTGCACGAGCCGGTCGACGGTCGCGAACGCCGCGAACGCGGCACTGATGAGGATCGTGCAGACGACGAGGTACCCCGCGCGGCGCTCCGCCACGGTCGATCGGAGCAGGAACGCGACGCCCAGGGGGATCGCCGTCAGCGCGTCGCCGAAGTTGTGCACGAGGTCAGCGAGCAGCGCGACGCTCCCGGTGCTCGCGAAGATCGCTGCCTGGGCGAGCGCGGTCACGAGGAGCACGGCGAGGCTCGCAAGCACCGCCCGCAGCCCTTCCCGCGAACGGGTGATCGAGCGGTCGATCAGCCCGTGGCTATGCCCGTGGCCGTGCCCGTGCTCGTGCTCGTGGCTGCGCTGGTCGGGGTGATCGCTCCCGCTCATCGTGGTATCCGCCGGAGGGTCGGGCTCGCCGTCGGACCGGTGACGAGGTAGAACGCGAGGTCTGCAGGACGCCCCGCCGCGCGCCAGTCGACGACGCCCTCGATGCGCACCGTCCGCGCACGATCGGGTCCGGTTCCACCAAGGAACCCGACGACCGCGCCACCGGAGACGACGACGATCGACCCGTCGACGAGCGTGCTACCGGGCGGGCGGGCGAGGTCGGCGACGACGAGTGCCGTAGAGGCGGCGGGGCCCGAGGCGGTGCTCGTCGGCAGCGCTAGCGTGATCCGGTAGCCTGGCGCATCGCTGGCTCCGGTCGGCAGCGGCTGGCCAAGGAGCGCGTGGTAGGCGCCACGGCTGAACACGCGGCGCCAGCCGCCGGTAACGCCCGGGAACCACCTCGAGTACGTGGCGACGCGAGAGGCGATCGTCCCCGTGCCGCTCTCGAAGCTTCGACCGTTGCCGCCGGCCCAGACCGTGCGCGCTCGCGCTAACGGGACGGTGCCGGTGAGGTCCAGCCCCGCCGCGTGCGACAGCGGCGGTGCGCCGAGGACGCCAAGCAACGTTGGCAAAAGGTCCGCCGTCGACGATGGCACGTCGGACACCGTCCCAACGTCCTGGCCTGGCGTGTGAATGATCATTGGAACCCGGTAGAGCTCGTCCAACGTGCCGTTCTGCGCCGGGAGCCGGGCGAACGAGCCGGGTGCGAGGTTGATCCCGTGATCTGCCGTGAGGATCATCGTCGTCGAGCTCCAGAGACCCTGGTCGCGCAGACGCTGGACGATCTCGCCGATCACCGCGTCCATCCCGCCGGCCTGCAGCGCGAACCGGGCAGCCTCGTCCTGTGCGCGCCAGAGATCCGCTGGCTCGGTGTACTGCGGCTCGGCGCCGGCGATCGCGTCGCTGTACGTCGTGAGGTCGGGCAGGATCTGCCACGGGCGGTGCGGCAGCAACAGGTGCAGGAAGTGCAGGGTCGGCCGCTCGGCGCCGTCGATCCGCCGGATGAACTGGCGCGCGACGCCGACCTGCTGCAGCGGGCCGTGCTCGAAGCGGGCGAACTTCGCCAGGCTGTCCTCCTTCGCCGCGGCGGCTGCGCCCTGTGTCGCCGGCGCTGCGCTCGTCGACGTAAACCCGCCCCAGGCGTCGCTGATGCTGGGAAGCTGGCTCGCGAACGTTGAGGGCAGCACCATCCGCCCGTACACGACCGCGGTGTCCTCGAGGAAGCTCTTCAGGCGTCGCGCGCCCGTCATCGAGTTGGCGAGGCACGTGCGTGCAACGCACAGGTCGGTGACCGGCTCGAACGCGTCGATCCGGTAGGAGCCAGCGAGCAATGCAAAGACGTTGCGCGGGTAGTCGGCCGGCGTTGGCCAGGCGATGCCCGAGCCGTCGCGGCTTGCGAGCATTCCCGGGACGGCGCGCGGGGTGAAGCTGTCGATGCCGGTCGCGTTGCGGTACCAGGTCGACGTTGCTGCGAGCGCCGAGAGGTTCGGGTAGCGCTCGGCGTCGATCTGGCCGGCGTCGTTCAGCAGCATCCCGAGGTTCGTCTCGTCGAGAACCAGCCAGACGATCGTCGGCTTGTGGAGGATCTTCGCCGCCGGGATCGCGACGTCAGCGCCAGGCGGCGACCATGTGATGTGCGCTACCGACGAGCTCAGGAGAAACAACGCGACAGCGAGGGGCAGCAGGAGCCCCATGAGCGAGGCAACGGCGCGAACGGGACGCTTTCGGTCGTAGAGGAGCGCGATGGCGCCGACGATCGCGAGCCCTACCGGTGCGCTCAGCCTCGCAGAGACGTCGTGTTGGCGGGCGACGATCAGGAGCGCGGCCGCGGCGCCGGTACCGATCGGCACCGCCCGCCAGACGCGGAAAAGGCCTCGGAAGCGCGCGAGCGCCAGCGCGATGACGAGCCAGATTGCCGGGCCGCCGAGGGCCACGAGAAGCGCGAACTCGACGGTGCGGGTAGCGTCGAGCTTCGCTGCGGAGAACAGCGTGGCGTTCTTGCCATAGAGGTCGAGGAGCGGCTGTGCGACCCCCGCGGCCCACGCCGCGGCGATGCCAGCGAGCGACGTTCCGATCTCCCGCGGGCCTACACGTCTCGTCGCCGGGGAGGGCATCAGCTGCGCGGCGAGAGGTGGTACAGGACGCGCGTGCCGCCGTCGAGGACCTCGCGCGTGCGCACGTCGAACCGCTCGGCGACCGCCGCATCGGTGCTCTCGACCCGGTAGGTGTCGAACAGGCCCGTGCGCTTCGCGAGCAGCAGCTCGCGCACCTTCGGGTCGTCCTCCGTCGGGAACTCGAACACGACCTCGGCCTTGAGGCTGGCGAGCTGGTCGAGCTGCAGCGCGACGGGAACGTTGCGGCCGATCGCGAGGTGGTGCACGACGGCGAGGTACAGCACCAGGTCGGGGCGGGCGCGATCGGCAAAGGAAGATCGCTCGACCCCGCCCCAGCCGAGGCCGGGCGACGGGTCGGCGAGGTCGATCGTCAACGGCTGGATGCGCTGCTCCCCCTGGGAGCGCAGCTCGCGGTACAGGCGGTCGACGACGAGACGATCGGCATCAGCGGCGACGACGTAGGCCGCGTGTTCAGCGGCGATGCGTGAGAACCGGCCGTCGTTCGCGCCGAGGTCGTACACGAGGGCTCGTTGGCGGCTGGCAGCGACCGTGCCGACGAAACGCTCCTTTGCTGCGAGCTCGGCGTCGGCGTAGTGCCCGCGTGCGCCGTAGTCGCTCCAGACGCTGCGCGCTTCCTTCCACTCGAGGCGACCAACGAGCCGTTCGAGCGCGCGCCACTGGGTGAGGAGGAGCTCGCGCGTCAGGCCGCTGCGCTTCGTCTCTGCCTCGACTCCCTCGGTGCGTGTCCGCAGCCGGCGGGCGGCGGCGGCGTTTGCCTTCACGTGCACGAGCCGGCCGCGGCGGCGCTGCGTGAGGCGCGTGCCGCCAAGCACGCCATCGAGCTCGGGTGCGGTGATGCCCTCGAGCGATCCGCGCAGCCACGGCTGGAAGGCCGCGCCGGCGTAGGCCTGCAGCATCAGCGGGTAGAGGAACATCTGCAGGAACTGCTGCCGGCCAAACCACGGGTCAGACGCCGCTGCCGGCTCGAACGACCCGACGTCGATGAAGACGGGACGCGCGCCGTGGAACTGCACGTTGTATGGCGTCGCATCCTTCAGCGACACGCCATCCACGGCCGTCTCGCGCAGCAGCCGTAGCGTCAGGAGCGCGGCGTCCTGGAGCATTGCGAACGTCCACTCGTACGGGTAGGCGATGAACGGCAGCCGTGGGTGCTCGAGCGCGCCGCCGGCGCTCGCACCGATCGAGGATGGATCGATCCAGGCGCTCGCAACGACGTCGCCGCGCTCGGTCGCAGCGGTGACGCTTGGCGTGCCGATCGCGGTGCGGGCATCGCCTGCGCCGCGATCGCTGAGGAGGCGGATGATCCGGCCATCGACCGACCCGACGTGGCCAGTCGGGTCACGGAACGAGCCGGGATCCGGGGTGATCAACCCTGGTCGGCGCCGGAAACGTCCGCGGTCGACACGTCCGTCGCGTCGACCGGGCGTCGCAGGACGCGGCGCTTGAGCCCGCGTACGTGGCTCTTGACGTAGACCGCGAGGCCCGCCGCGCCGCCGGCGATCGCGGTGAGCGCGACGCTGACGGAGCCGGCATCGAGGTAGGCAAGGGTGATGCGCATGAGTGCGAGTTTACCATGTCGTTACCGGACCGTGGCCGGACCGTGCCATCGATCGCGTGGTCTCGGTCGCCGCGGTAGGATCCCGCACGGTGAGTGAATCGATTCACAAGGCGGGTCGCGGTGATGCACGGATCGTCGCCCTCGGGCGGCTGATCTCGCTTGCCGGCTCGAGCGCCGCGGGGATCGCGCTCGCCGCAGTCCTCTGGCGGCGCACGCACGATCCGGCGTGGGTTGCTGCCGGCGCGCTGTCCTCCTCCCTCGTCGCGGGACTGGTCACGCCGCTCGTCGGGCCGTTCGCCGACCGGTTTGACCGGCGTCGGCTGATGGTCGGCTCGGACGTCGCAGCGGCGATCGCCTTCTCGGTGCTGGCTGCGCTCGTGGCGATGGAGGCGCAACCGTTGCTGATCGTCCTCATGGGCGCCGTCGCGGCGGTGTGCGAGACGCCGTTCATCCCGGCGTCGCGCGCCGCGTTGCCGAACCTTGTCGACGACGATGACCTCCCGTGGGCGAATGGCCTCATCGGACAGGTGATGGGTCTGTCGTTCACCGTTGGCCCGGTCCTCGGCGGGGTCGTCACCGGCGTCCTCGGCGCGCCGGCGGCGCTGCTCCTGAACGCGGTGTCGTTCGCGGCTTCCGCCGTGCTCGTCCGCCGGATCCGCGGATCGTTCCGACGAGGCGGGGATGCCGTCGTCGGTCGCGAGAAGGGCGCCGTCCGTGCAGGGTTCCGCTTCGTTGCGTCCGATCGGTTGTTGCGCGCGACGATCTTCTCCGGCTTCGTCGCGTTCATCGGCGTCGGGTTCATGATCGCCACGAACCCGTCGTTCGCCGATCACAACGGTGCCGGGGCTCTCGGGCTCGGCGTGCTCTGGACCGGCTGGGGCGTCGGCTCGATCGTCGGGGCACGCCTCTCTACCCGGGTTCTTCGGCACGGACGTGAGGCGCTCGTTGCCGTCGTCGGGTTCGCCCTGCAGGCGAGCGCGATCCTCCTCGCGTCGGCGCTGCCGTTCTGGGTCGTTGCCGCCGCCCTCTCGCTGGGCGGCGTCGGCTCGGGGATCGCCGATCCCGCGCGTCAGACCCTGGTCATGCGCCGCTCGCCCGACGCGATCCGCGGCCGGGTGTTCGCCACGATGGAGGCTGTGGGCTGGACCAGCTTCGCGATCTCGCTGGTCGCCGCCGGCGCGCTCGTCGCGCGGCTCGGCGATCGTCCGTCGTACCTGATCGCCGGCCTGCTGTTCGTCGTCGGAACCGTGCAGATGGTCGTCATGGTCGGCCCGCACCGGTTGCGTAGCGCGGTCGCCTGACCGCTTCCAGCTCGGCCGGCTACCTGGAGGCACGCTCGAGCGGGCAACGGGTGGTGCGATTGTCAAAGGGCATCGTCATCGGGTGTCTGGAGCGAGCGGGAGCGTTGCGCGTCGCGCAGGGCTTGCTGATCGCGGGCGTGCTGGATAGCACGCCCGCTCGCACGCGTGTCAAGGCGAAGGCCTTGACACGCTAGGTGCAAGCGGCGCACGATGTTCCTGCGAAGCCCACGTTCC
>JANYCN010000022.1 GCA_025360225.1 Actinomycetes bacterium
AGGCACAACGTGTAGCGCGGCCCGCCGATTCGGGCACTGGAGCCAAACTTCGGTCCCGCGCAACAGGTTGTGCCTGGCACCAACGTGTAGCGCGCCGAGCACGCCCGCAGCACCGACGTGTGCGGCGCGGGGAACGGCCGAGCGGGGCCGGGAACAACGAGCGCGCGAGCGTCGTTCTGTGCTGTACTCCAGTATGGAAAGGAAACCAGATATGTCCAGTGCGCCGAAGTCCCTCCCGCTGCTGCCGCTCGAGGATGCGATCGTGCTGCCCGGCATGGGCTTCACGCTCGAGCTGCTCACGGCGGACGCGAACGCCGCCGTCGACGAGACCGGTGAGGGTGGCGAGGTCGTGCTCGTACCGAAGGTCGACGGGCGCTTCGCGCGCATCGGCGTCGTCGCGCGCATCGAGGCCGGCCCCGCGATCCTCCCGGGTGGGCACCGCGGCGTGACGCTGCGCGTCCTGCACCGCGCCGAGCTGGGACGCGCGGAGGCTGCCGGGACGGCGCTCCGCATTGACGTCGTCGAGCGCCCGGACGCGATCGTGGTGACGGAGGCGCTCGCCGAGGCGATGGCGACGTACCGCGTCCTCGTCGAGTCGATCCTCGAGGCCCGTGGGCGCCAGCACATCATCTCGTTCCTGCGCGGCGTCGAGGCGCCCGGCGAGCTGGCGGACACGGCGGGCTACAGCCCCGACCTGTCGTTCCGACAGAAGCTCGACCTGCTCGAGACGCTCGACGTCTCCGAGCGCCTCGCGAAGGCGACCGGCTGGGCGAGGGAGACGCTCGCCGAGGTCGAGCTGAAGCGGCGCATCCGCGACGACGTTACGGAGGGCATGGAGAGGAGCCAGCGCGAGTACGTGCTGCGCCGCCAGATGGAGGCGATCCGCAAGGAGCTCGGCGAGGACGGTGATGGCGACGACCTCTCCCGCTACCGTGAGCGGATCACCGCCTCGGCGATGCCCGAGGAGGCGCGCAAGGAGGCGGAGCGCGAGCTCGGTCGTCTTGAGGCCGGCGCGGGCGGGCCGGAGGGATCGACGATCCGCACCTACCTCGACTGGCTGCTCGACGTGCCGTGGGGCGAGCTAAGCGATGAGCAGCTCGACATCGCGGGCGCTAAGGGGATCCTCGAGGCCGATCACGCTGGGCTAAGCGACGTGAAGGAGCGGATCGTCGAGTACCTCGCTGTACGCAAGTTCCGGCGCGAGCGCAACATCGAGGACGAGCGCCATGGCGTGATCCTCGCGCTCGTCGGCCCGCCGGGCGTCGGCAAGACGTCGCTCGGCGAGTCGATCGCGCGCGCGCTCGGACGCCAGTTCGTGCGCATGTCGCTCGGTGGCGTGCGGGACGAGGCGGAGATCCGTGGGCATCGGCGCACGTACGTCGGCGCGCTTCCCGGGCGGCTCGTGCGGGCGTTGAAGGACGCGGGGACGATGAACCCGGTGATCCTGCTCGACGAGATCGACAAGCTCGGCGCCGACTGGCGCGGCGACCCGTCAGCGGCGTTGCTGGAGGTGCTCGATCCGGCGCAGAACGGCACCTTCCGCGACCACTACCTCGACGTGCAGCTCGACCTCTCCCAGGTGCTGTTCATCGCGACGGCGAACGTCGCCGACCAGATCCCCGCCGCGCTGTACGACCGCCTCGAGGTGATCACCCTCGACGGCTACACGGAGGAGGAGAAGGTCGCGATCGCGGCCGGCTATCTCCTGCCGCGCCAGCGCAACCGCAACGGGCTGCTGCCTGGTGAGGTCGACGTGACAGCAGACGCGGTGCGCCGCGTGATCCACGACTACACCCGCGAGGCCGGCGTGCGTTCGCTCGAGCGGAGCATCGGCACGCTGCTGCGCAAGGCGGCGACGCGGCTCGCAGCCGGCGAGCGGACGGCGCCGATCACGATCGGCCACGACGAGGTGCGCGAGCTGCTCGGCCGCGAGCGCCACTTCAACGAGGCAGCCGAGCGCACCTCCGTCCCCGGCGTCGCGACCGGCCTCGCCGTCACCGGCGCCGGCGGCGACGTGTTGTTCGTCGAGGCAAGCGCCGCTCCCGGCAAGGGCGGCCTCACCCTGACAGGCCAGCTCGGCGACGTGATGAAGGAGTCGGCGTCGATCGCGCTGTCGTTCGTGCGCAGCCACGCCGCCGACCTCGACGTCGATCCCGACGTGTTCGCCGCGCGCGACTTCCACGTGCACGTGCCCGCCGGTGCCGTGCCGAAGGACGGGCCAAGCGCCGGCGTGACGATGACCCTGGCGCTCGTCTCGCTGCTCACCGGCCGACCCGTTCGGCATGATGTCGGCATGACGGGCGAGGTGACGCTGCGCGGACGCGTGCTGCCGATCGGCGGGTTGAAGCAGAAGGTCCTCGCCGCACACCGCGCCGGACTGACCGACGTGATCCTGCCCGCGCGGAACGCCGGCGACCTCGAGGACGTGCCCGCGGCCGTGCGCGCCGTGATGCGCTTCCACCCCGTGCACACGGTCGAGGAGGCCCTCGCAGTCGGCCTCGAAGCAAACGCGACCGTCGCTCTCTCGATCGGCTGAGCCCCGTTGGACGAGTGCCATCGCTACCCGCAGGTCTGCGGTCGCTACCACGCGGCAGCAGACCTGCTGGGCAAACGGTGGTCCGTCAGCGTCGTCGCGATCCTCGTCGAGCACCGAACCGTCCGCTTCAACCAGCTGCGCGACGCCGTGCCGGGAATCACTCCGAGGGTTCTCTCCGAGCGACTGCGCGAGATGGAGAGCACCGGCCTCGTCGAGCGCCACGTGGTCGCTTCGATGCCGGTCCTCATCGAGTACCGCATCACCGACAAGGGCGCCGCCCTCATCGACGTCGTCGCGGCGCTCCAGCGCTGGGCGAACACGTACTACTGACGACGGGTAGTGCCTCGACGAGGAGTCGCCGATGCTGCGGTCAACCGCGATCTGACACCGAGAACCAGGAAGGCAAGACGCTTGGCATCGAGACGCCATGATGCGAACGAAATCAAAGGTTCGTACCACGCTCGCGATCGACGACGCGACGACGAGGTACTGCGCGCCGTGAAGTTGCGCGCAGCGCGAAGACACGAAGACGCCGCTCCTGCCCCATAACCGGCTACGCGCAACCGACCCGAGCCGTCACCAATGACGGCTTCCGCCGGTCGAGCATCAACCACCGTGTGGTTCGCGGCCGGTCAGCCCCGGATCGCCACCTCGCCGTCCGGAGCCGGGCCAAGACGACAACCCCGCTGGTAGGCCTGCACTGGAGTCGTGAATCCCGGAGCGAAGGGAGAACGATCGCCGATAGACACCCAGTCTGTCGAGACGTCGCCGGGACAAAGCCACGTGACCACAGACCACACGTTGGCCGCATCCAGGCGCCGCAGATCGACTACGTACCATGAGAACGATTGACCTGAAACGGAGAAGGGCGATGCCAGCCGAAGTCTATCGGCCACGCGATACCACCACTCGACAGCGGCCGCGTCGGGAACGTCAGCTCCGACCCTAAGCTCAATGCTGCAGACCACGTCGGTCTTTCGCACTGCCGGGGACACCTCGTCCGGGACCCTCCAACCGCATCCAGACGAGACGTTGGAGCTCTGGCTCGGGAAGGGCGCCGTCACGGAGAGAACGATCGCCCGCGGCGCCGGGGTAGGGTCGGCGCAGGACGCTCCGAATACCGCCACCGCCACCGTTGCGAACGCGTAGGTGAGAAGCGATTTGCGCGACGCTAGTCGTACCACCAAGATGGCACCTTCTTTCGATGTCCATTGTAGTGCGATCGACCGACAGCTCGAACGGCATTGAAATAGCTATTTGCAATGATGTAGCACGAGGGTGGGAATCCCCAAATCGCGTCGGGCGACATAGTGCAATGGTCGGGACCGCCGCCGCCGTTTCGCATGCAACTGAACCCTGACCGACGCGCACCCGCCGAGCAGCTTACAAGCTCCTTTTGCCCGGCAAAGTCGGTGCAGTTGCCGGGGTCGGCGGTGTAGCCGATCACCCGACCCATCGTATCATACGCCTGCGTGATCGTCGAGGACACGACGCCGGGGATGTACACGTCCGCGACCGTCACGACCCCACCGGCCTCAGGCCCGACGCCGCGTCGTAGTGACGCACCGTGTCCGCGACCACGCCACCCACCGTCGTCCCGGTCGCGGCGGCTCAATCACATCGCAAATGCATCGTCCTCATCTCTGGCCACACGATCCTGCCCACACTCCCTGGCGATTACGTGCTGGCGCTCCGAACCTGCGCAGCGCCACACAACAAACGCCACGACTTGACCGAACGCCAGCGCCGCGACGACCCCACCAACAGCGAATCTCGAGTACAGGCTCCGGCCGTCGAGAACCGTGAGCAAAACCGTCACCAGAACCAGGCGGAAACCGAGCCAAGCGCCGCACACACCGACCCGACGGGCTCGCCAATCGAAGATGGACACGGGCGTCTTCATCTCAGTGGCGTTCACCTTCGTACATCAGCGCCTCCGTCGCGACAACCCAGACACACCCGACTAACGGGCTCAAGCGCTTCAGTAGAAGCTTGCCAGACGCCTGCTTCTCAGCATTACGCTTTTCAGCGATCCAGAGTTCGTTCAACCCCTTCGTCCCCTCGGTCATTGCCGCCTTCCTAATTTCGGCTGGGATCCCGAGCGGTCCGCCCATGAAACACCCGAAAGCCATCGAGCCGAGAAGCGAGGGCTTAGACACTTCCTTCAGGTACGCTCGATACCGCTTCGACTGTTTGTTAACACACGCTTCCCGATCAGAAGCACGGTGATACGTTGCCCAACACATGTTGTGAAAGGTGACATCTGGTTGGATGGAGATTACCGTGCCCGGAAAAGTCGGTGCAGTTAACGGGGTCAGCGCCACAAAAGTCGTCATGGGTGCTGGTCGTCGCTGGAACCGTCGTCCTCCCGCTTTGCGTCGCTGCGGTCGCCAAACATCAGCACCACGACTGGAAGGGTGGCGACCATGGCCCCGCCGAACACCCATCCCTGCTCGTACGACGTAAGCCGCTCGCCGAACACGACGTGCACGGCTGTGGGAACCGCCGCGCCAACAACAGCCGCCGCGAAAACGCCTCGAAGGATTCGCACTAGAAGATTACCCCATGAATACAGCCGCCAACACAGCCATCTACCGCGCCCGCGATGGCGCCGCCCAAGGCCCCGATCGGTACGGTGACCTCCGCAAACCGGCCACCCATGACCCCGAGGGCAGCGTCACCGGCAGCGCTTGCTGGCGTGCCAATTACGACGCCAGGCGCCCCTTCCTTGAGACACTGTCGGAGAGTTACCGGTAGACCGCCGCCGCGTCCGACTCGTCGAACCGTGACGACGAGCCTGTTCAGGCCGCGCTCGAGTTGCCAGCAGACCTTGCGATCCCACACGTATCCAGCGCCGCGACCCATCGCCCCGGTGGGGTGGGCGTGTTTCGTGACACGGACACGTCGGTACTGGTCGCCGCCTCCGCCTCCGGACACCAACGTCCGTCCATTCAGGTCAGTGCAGATCAAGGGGTCGGCACTGCGGTTATCGTACGCGGATGCGGAGCCGCCAACAAGGGGTCAACCTGCAGGAGGGGTCCGCTCTGCGCGTTGTACAACCGTTGGCCCATCAGGGTGATGCCGGTCGCCTGGTCTGACGGTCGGGTCTTTGCGCCGAGCCAGCCATAGCGTGGCCTGGTGGTGCCCGGCACTGGGATGCCGAACACCGACGCATCGACCACGCTCGTGACGGCGCTCGTCGCAGCGGGAGTGGTCGCGACAACGTCGCCTTGGAGGTTCGTGAGCTGCACCACCGCCCCGGTCGCCGACTCGACCGCGACCAACGACCCGTCAACACCAGCGAGCGGCCGCGTCAAGGTCGACGCAGACCCGCTTGAAGCGAGAAGCAGCGTCATGCGCGGAGGATACACAGCCACCTCCACCCTGTCAAACGGCCAATCACAGAACCCCACCCACCACCACCAGCCGAACCTCACCAACCGACAAACACCCCTGCACTCACCGCGATTCCCGTTTTCAGAAACCGCGACTGCGGCGCTCTGCCATTGCTCGCGGCAACGCTCGCCTAGTGGTCTGATTGTCAAATGGCATGGTCATTGGGTGTCTGGAGCGAGCGGGAGCGTTGCGCGTCGCGCAGGGCTTGCTGATCGCGGGCGTGCTGGATAGCACGCCCGCTCGCACGCGTGTCAAGGCGAAGGCCTTGACACGCTAAGTGCACGCGGCGCGCGACGTTCCCGCGAAGCCCACGATCCGGCACGCAGAGCGGGCCGGGACGCGGTCGCCGGAGCTGAGCGGCGCAGCCACCCGACGGGTGGCAGAGCCGACAAGCGCAGGACGATCCAGGCAGTCGGATGACCACGCTATCTGACAATCAGACCACTAGACCGCCTGAACCTCTTGCACGAGCCGGCTCACGCTGCCCTTCGCGTCCCCGAACAGCATCATCGTCCGCGGGTCATAGAACAGGGCGTTGTCGATCCCCGCGAAGCCCGTGGCCATCGACCGCTTGAGCACCACGACGTGCTCGGCTCGGTCGACCTCAAGGATCGGCATGCCGTAGAGCGGCGAGCTCGGATCGTCGCGGGCCGCTGGGTTGACGACGTCGTTGGCGCCGATGATCACGACGACGTCGGTCTGGGAGAACTCGGGGTTGATCTGCTCCATCTCCCACAGCTGGTCGTACGGCACGTCGGCCTCCGCAAGCAGCACGTTCATGTGCCCAGGCATCCTCCCCGCGACCGGATGGATCGCGTACTTGACGTCGATCTTCCGTCGCTCGAGCAGCGTCGCAAGCTCGCGGACGCCGTGCTGCGCCTGGGCTACGGCAAGCCCGTAGCCGGGGACGAAGACGACACGTTGGGCGTAGGCCAGCAGCACCGCGACGTCCATCGCCGACGCCTCGCGGACAGGACGGTCGCCGGCGCCGCCTCCCCGATCAGCCGACGGCGAGAGAGCCGTTGCGCCACCACCGAACGCGCCGAACAGGACGTTCGCGATCGAGCGGTTCATCGCCTTCGACATCATCTGCGTGAGCAGCGTGCCGGATGCGCCGACGAGCGTTCCGGCGATGATCAGCGCGTCATTTCCGAGGACGAAGCCCGTTGCCGCCGCAGACAGCCCGGTGAAGGAGTTAAGCAGAGAGATCACGACCGGCATGTCCGCGCCGCCGATCGGCAGGACGGCGGCAACCCCAAGAAGAAGGGCAATCACAGCCATTGGCAGGAATCGCCGTTCATCGAGACCAAGCGAGGCGCCGACCGCGAGCGCGAGGACCGCAACGACCGCGACGGCGTTCAGCGCCTTCTGCGCCGGCCACGTGATCGGTCGACCGGGGAGGATCTCCTGTAGCTTGCCGAACGCAACAAGCGACCCGGAAAAGGAGATGGCGCCAACCACGGCCGAGAACATGACCGACACCGCCGTGCGCGCGTCGAGCCGGCCGCTGTGGAGCGCGTCCGCGGCGTGGTACTCGGACGCCGCGATCAGGGCCGCGGCGCCACCACCGACGCCGTTGAACAGTGCGACCATCTGCGGCATCGCCGTCATCCGCACCCGCTGGGCCGAGACGGCACCGATCACCGCACCGACGCCAACGCCAGCTGCGATCCACCCAAACGACAGCACGCGTGCATCGGCGAGCGTGGCGACGATCGCCACGAGCATGCCGACCGCCGCGAGAAGGTTCCCCCGCCGCGCCGTACGCGGCGCGGCGAGGAACCTCAGCCCGAGGATGAACAGCACGGACGCGACGAGGTACGCCAGTTGGATCCCGTCAGAACGCGTCACGCGGTCACCTCCCACCCGGCTTGCGTCGGAACATCTGCAGCATCCGATCGGTGACCAGGAAACCGCCGACAACGTTGATCGTGCCAAACACGACGGCGATCACGCCGAACGCGGTCTCGATCGCGCCGCCCGCAGCGTGGCCGACGACGATGATCGCACCGAGGATGACGACGCCGTGGATGGCGTTGGTGCCGCTCATCAGCGGTGTGTGGAGCATCGTCGGCACCTTCGAGATGACCTCGAAGCCCACGAAGGCCGCGAGCGCGAGGACGGTGATCTGCGCAACGAGCGATGTCGTCATCTGGCTGCCTCCGGCGAGAGCAGCGTCGCCACGCGCGCGTGGACGACCACACCACCCGAGCAGACGAGCGACTCACGGAGGATCGCGTCGTCGGGGTCGAGCACGAGCTCGCCGTCCCGCGAAAGGAGCTTCAACAGCGACTCCACGTTCTTCGCATACAGCTGGCTAGCGTGCTGGGCCATCGACGAGGGAAGGTTCAGCGTGCCGATGATCGACACCCCGTGGTGGTCGACGACCTGCCCCGGTGTCGTCAGCTCGCAGTTGCCGCCCGCCTCGGCGGCGAGGTCGACGATCACCGAGCCGGCGCGCATCAGTGCCACGGCTTCAGCCGTCACCAGCACAGGAGCAGGGCGCCCCGGAATCAACGCGGTCGTGACGACCACGTCGGACTCCGCAACGGCCCGCGTCACGAGCTCCTGCTCGCGGCGGTGCGCCTCCTCGCTCAGCTCCTTGGCGTAGCCGCCCGCGGTCTCGGTGTCCCCGTCCGGAAGGTCGATCTCGAGGAACCGGGCGCCGAGCGACTCGACCTGCTCGCGTACCGCAGGGCGCACGTCGAACGCGGAGACGATGGCGCCGAGCCGACGCGCGGTGGCGATCGCTTGCAGCCCGGCAACGCCGGCGCCAAGCACGAGGACCCGTGCAGGCTTGACGGTGCCGGCAGCGGTCATGAGCAGCGGGAAGAACCGCCCGAGGGTCGCTGCTCCATACAGCACTGCCCGGTAGCCGGCGACGGTTGCCTGAGAGGAGAGGGCGTCCATCGACTGCGCCCGGGTGATGCGAGGAATCAGCTCGATCGCGATCGCCGTCGCGCCGGTCGCCGCGATCTCGGCGATCGAGGCGGGATCACCGAGCGGGTTGAGGAAGGCGATGACGACATGACCGTCGGAGAGCCGCGTGAGCTCGGCCGCCGTCGGCGCGGCAACCTTGACGACCACCGCCGGGTGGGCGTACAGCTCGTCCACCGTCGCAACGATGTTCGCGCCGGCGTCGCCGTACTCGGCGTCGGCGTGCCGCGCACCCGCGCCTGCGCCCGCCTGCACGACGACCTCATGGCCAGCCGCGACGAGCGCGCGCACGACGTCGGGCACCAGTGCCACCCGTCGCTCGTGCTCTCTTACCTCGCGAGGAACAACAACACGCACGCAGGCGCCTCCCGGGCCGTCGCTGAGGCGAGTGTACCGGAAGGGGTACCGGACGGCACCGGACGCGTGCCGGGGACCCCGCCAGGTAGCCTGATCAGTCCCGATGAGGCACGCCCTTCGCATCATCCACGCGGCTGACTGTCACCTCGACGCGCCCTGCCGGTCACTGTCGCCCGGCACCCGCGCCGCGGTTGATGCCTCTGCGCGCGCCGCCTTCGAGGATCTCGTAACGCTCGCGATCGACCGGCGTGCCGACGCGCTCGTGATCGCCGGTGACCTCTTCGATGGCGATACGGTGCGCGTCGCCACGGCAATGTGGCTCGCGGACGCGCTCGAACGAGCCACGACCGCCGGGGTCACCGTGATCGTCACGACTGGCAACCACGACCCCTCGTCCGGGTGCGCCGCGCTCCATCGCGTGCGCTGGCCGACCGAGAGCTTCCATCTCGTTGGCGGCGCCACACCGGTGACGATCGAGGTCGCCGGAGCGACGATCGTCGCGGCTGGTCACGAGGCCGCACGCGAGGCGCGAAACCTCGTTGCTTCGTTCCCTCCAGCACGACCGGAGGTCACGACGATCGGCGTGGTGCACGCCCACGTCGCGAGCGCTCGCTCAAGCCACGATCGATACGCGCCATGCGATGCAGCCGATCTCGCGGCCGTCGGCTACTCCTACTGGGCGCTCGGGCACGTCCATCGAGCGCAGCCGATCGCCGGCGACCGGCCAGCCTCCTACAGCGGAGCGCTGCAGGGGCGCGACTTCGGTGAGACCGGAGCGAAGGGCGCGCTCGTGATCACGATCGACGACGTCGGCCTCGTCGATACGGTCCACGTCACGCTCGCCCGGGTACGGTGGGAGGAGATCGACCTTCGGGACGCGCTCGGCGACGTGCGCACCATCCACGACCTCGTGTCGCTCGTCGAACCGGCGTTCGACACGCTGCGGTCCGCGCCGGACGCGCGCCCTGACCAGGAGTGGGTCCTTCGTGTGCGGCTCGCAGGCGCCTGTGCGATCCAGGCAGAGCTCTCCTCTCCCGACGCCCTGTCCGAGCTCGCGGCGGTCCTCTGCGAGCGACTCGGAGCGCTCGACGTCGTCGTCGTCGACGACGGGATCGCCAGCACCGTGAACCTCGCCTCGTACCGAGGCCAAGATCACGTCCTCGGTCTCGCGCTGGAACTGCTCGACGTGGCAGGGCTTGACGACGCTGCGCTCGACGAGCTTGTGCCGCTGACGCTTGCCGGCGCGCCAGCCGACCCGATCGAACGACGCGCGTACGTCCGGGGCCTCCTGCGAGGGCTCGACGGCGCCGTGGCGACCGCGCTGCTAGCGGACGGCGCACGGTGAGACTCTCCGGCTGGTCGATCGAGGGGTTCGGCGGTATCCGCGACTGGCACGTCGACGGGCTCGAGAACCACGACGTGATCGTCGTCCTCGGCCCGAACGAGTCGGGGAAGTCGACCCTCCGCGCGTTCATCGCCACGGCGTTGTACGGCTTCAGCCCCGCGACACGCGAGGCGAACATGCACACGCCCGCCGACGACGGCGCGTTCGGCGGCTCGCTCTCGCTCGCTGCATCGCTCGGCGAGCGTCTCACCGTCACCCGCTCACTGAAGGCCACGCCGCGCGCGCGCGTCGATCGTCCGACCGGGCACGAGGACCTCGCAAATCGCCCGCTACCCGAGACGGGCGCGATCGGGCGATCGGTGTACGCCGACCTGCACGCCATCACGATCGACGACCTGCTCGCCCTTGGTGATGCGACGTGGCGGACGGTTGAGGAGCGGCTCCTCACCGGCTCGAGCCTCGTGTTCCTGCGCTCCGCCGTTGAAGCGCGCGCAGCGCTCGAACAGCGCGCGACCGCGATCTGGCGCCCTGACCGCCGAGGGATGACGACGGTGCGCGCGCTCGATGAGAGGGTGCGCGAGCTGCAGCTCGCCGAGCGCGAGGCCAGGGCCGCAACCCGCCGCCTCGCCGCGATCGACGACGAGCTCGCCGTGACCGCACGCCGCGACGAGACGCTCCGATCAACGAGCGCCGCGACGGCCTCGCGGCGCGCCGTGCACGATCGCCTCGGGCCGGCATCGGCAGCGATCGTCGCCGTCGACCGGGCCCGGGCTGCGGCCGACGAGCTGTTGCTCCACGACACCCTGCCTGCCGATCCGGGCGGGTCTCTCGTGCGCGCTCGCGAGGACCGTGCACGCGCCGAGCAGGTGCTCGCTGCCACGGTCGCCGACCACCGGCGCCTCTCTGTGACCGCCACGACCAAGCTCGACACGGTCGTGCTCGAGCGTGCGACGGAGATCGAGGAGGTCACGGCCGCGCTCACCCTTGAGGACGAGCTGGCACGCCGCGTGACGCAGGCCCGCGCCGACGTCGCCGCGGCGCTCCGGGAGCGGGCGCGTGCCGCAACGATCGTGCTTGGGCGCGACGCTGACGAGCGTGACGTCGAGTCCTTCGAACGGATCTCCCCCGCCGCGCTGCGGGCCGCGATCGCCGCCCGGACGGCGACCCCTTCTGCGTCGTCCACGCGTGGACTCGCGCGGCTCGTCGCCGTGCTCGCTCTCGTGTTCGGTCTCATCGCCGTGCTCGACGTCGCCGGTCGTGTGATGCCGGGCGCCGCGGCCGCAGCCCTCGTGGCCGTCGCGCTCCTGCTCGCCGGTGATCGTGGGACGCGCGCGAACCTCAGCGTCGAGGCGTCGGTGGAGGCGGCCCTAGGCGGGCTCGCCGTCGCTCCGGAACGCCGCGCTGCGCTTGACTCGGGCATCGTCGCCGAGGTCGACGCTCTCGTGTCAGCTCACGCCGCGATCGCCGTCACCGAGGAGCGTCTTGCTACCGAGACGATGCTCGCCGAGGAGCGGCAGCGCCGACGAGCCAGGCTTCTCGACGCTATCGGTGAGCCCTCGATCGCGGCAGCGAGCCGTCGGCTCGAGGAGGCGCGGAGCCTGGCCACCGCGGTCGCGGGCGCGCGACAGAACCTCGTGGTGGCGACCGCTCGTTGCGACGAGGCACGCGTCGAGCACGACCGTCTGGTGGCGGACGAGCGCGCGATCGTCGGGAAGCTGGCGACCGTCGACGCCGACCTGGAGCGTGCGCTGGAGCGGATCCGTGACGCGCGCGACCTGCGTGCCGCGGCGGCCGAGCGGGAACGGGCGGCGATCGCCGAGCACGGTGATCTTGGCCCCGTTCGGGCGGCGATGGAGGCTGGCGAGCTCGACCTGCCCTCAGCCGAGGAGCTCTCGAGCCTGGCGTCCGCGGAGCAGCACCAGATGCTCGCTCTCGGCGACCTCCGTCAGGCGCGCGGCTCACTCGAGACCGAGCGACGGGCGCTGATGGCCGCCGCCGGCCCGATCGATCCGAGCGGCGAGATCGCCGCCCTCCACGAGCAGCGGTCCACGCTGACGCGCGAGCGTGATCGGATCGCGGTCGCAGCAGCAACGATCGGCCTCGCCGAGCGGCGGTTTCGCGAGCAGCACGGGCCGCCGTTCCTCTCCGCGGCCGGGCGCTACCTCGCACGCGTCACTGACGGTCGTTACACCGCCGTGCACCTCGCGGCAGACTCCGGACAGGGCGGCGTGCCACGACTCGAGCTCGTACGCGAGGACGGCGAACGCTGCCGGCTCGAGCCACCGCTCTCTCGCGGGACGCTTGAGCAGGTGTACCTCGCGCTGCGGCTGGCGCTGCTCGACGAGCTCGATGGAACGGCATTGCTCCCGCTCTACCTCGATGAGGCGCTCGTGAACTGGGACGATCGTCGCACGGACGGGCTGATCTCCCTGCTAGGGTCGCTTGGCCAACGGCAGGTGATCGTCGGAACCTGTCACCCCGAGCTCGCCGAGCGGCTCGAGGCGATCGGCGCCATCGTCGTCGAGACGCCGGCGAGATCGGCGCCGCGCAACCCCAGGATAGGCTCCGTCTGACCGCAGTCCCGTGCGGGAGAAGCCTCGTGCGCGGCGCCGACTCTCGACGTGAGACCAGCGTACCGCGGCGCGTGTTCAGACCTCGTTACGGCCGGACGCGGCCACGTGAAGCGCGCGTTAGAGCTTCTGGAAGCCGAGCAGGATCGAGTTCAGCACGAAGAGGATCGCGAGCGCCACGGTCAACCGGGTCAGGTTGCGCTGCATCACCTGCGTGCCACCGGATGCCGCGCCAACCCCGAACGCGCCGGAAAGCCCCGCGTCCTTGCCGTCATGCATGAGGACGAGCACGATCAGGAAGAAGGCGAGCAGGATCTGCAGTGCGACGAGGACGTAGACCACGCGCTCAGTCTACCAGGATGCGTCCGGGAGTGCCCTCGGCCAGCTCCCCGACGACGACACCGAGGGCCGCCACGTCCAGGCCGGGTGCGATCGCCGCAAGCAGCCCTCCCGAGGTCTGCGCGTCGCAGGCGATCGTCGCGAGAATGACGTCGTGGCCAGACCTGAAGGCGGAGTAGACGGCCGCGGCCTCGCGGTTTCGTCGCGACCCGCCCGGGACAAAGCCGAGCGCGGCGAGATCCCGCACGCCGCCGAGCAGCGGGATCGCCGCCAGGTCGAGGCGAGCCGAGCAACCGGAAGCGAGCGCGAGCTCGTGCAGGTGCCCGACGAGCCCGAACCCGGTGACGTCAGTCACGGCGTGCACTCCATCGCCGAGCGCGTGCAGACGATCGGCGCTCTCACGATTGAGCGTGGTCATTGCGGCCACCGCGCCCGCCAGGACGTCGTCGGCGACGCTGCCGGAACGCAGCGCGTTGGCGACGATCCCGGTACCGAGCGGCTTGGAGAGAACGAGTCGATCACCCGGCTGGCCGCCGCTGTTTCGCCAGATGCGCGCCGGATGCACCGTTCCCGTTACCGCGAGCCCGTACTTCGGCTCAGCATCGACGATCGTGTGCCCGCCCACGATCGCGATCCCCGCCCCGCTCGCCGCTGCCGCGCCACCGGCGAACACCTCCCGCACGATGTCGGGGTCGAGGTCGCGAGGGAAACCGGCGATCGCAAGCGCCACCAACGGCGTCGCGCCCATCGCGTAGACGTCAGAGATCGCGTTGGTCGCGGCGATCTGACCGAACGTGAACGGGTCGTCGACGATCGGCGTGAAGAAGTCGACGGTCTGGACGATCGCGAGGTCGTCCGTGACGAGCACGACGGCGGCGTCCTCGTTCCCAACTGGCCCGGCGAGCACTCGAGGATCGCTCACCGTCGGGAGCGAGCGAAGCAGGTCGGCGAGGTCTGTCGCGGCAACCTTGCAGGCACAACCGCCGCCACCCGCGAGCGCGGTGAGGCGGGGCCCGGTCACCGCTTCCCGGCAGCCCGGCGGGTCACCAGCAGCATCGCCACGCCCGGCCAGGCGAACCCGACGGCGACGAGCATCCCGGCCACCGGCCCATACGCGACGCCGGTGACGATCCCGCCCGCGAGGGCCGGCGGGAACACCGAACCGATTCCGAGGCGGTAGGTCGTCGTCGCTTGCAACGCAGCGAGCGGCGTGAGCGCGCCGATGTGAACGACGTACCAGAGCACCGGTCCGAGCAGGCCAAAACCAGCGAAGCGCAGGCTAGCCCGCGGGTTGTGCTCGACGGCGCGCCGGTCGATGAGAAAGGCGCCGGAGAGCGCGCCGATCGTCAGCGCCACCGCGATCAACGGGTTCCTGTGGTAGTAGGAGAAGTCGCTGGGGATGCCCGACAGCGCAAGCGCGCCGCACACCGCGACGATCGAAACCCCGGCGATCTGGACCGGCGTGGGCTGTGTCGGCAGCCTGCCAGCAGCCGGCGGTGTCGGTACGGCCCGGACGGGCGTCGGCGGGCGCGTGCCAGGACGGGAGTGCTTTCGCTTGGCCACGCGGCTACGGTAGCGGACGCGCGGTGTGCTCGGCGATGCAGCGCTCGAGCAGCGCAAGCGTGCGGCGCGCCATCACCTCGACGCTCTGCTGTTGTACGGCGGCAAGGGCGTCCGGCTGGTCTCGTTCGAGCCCGAGCGCAACGTCGAGCGCCATCGCGACGGCCGTCGCATCGCTCGGATCGACGAGCACGGTCGCGCCCGGCGCCAGGTCGGCGGCCACCGGCAGGCCGCGCGACACGACGACCGGTGTGCCGCAGGCTGCCGCTTCGAGGGCGCCGAGCCCGTATCCCTCGCGGAGCGAGACGAAGGCCGCACCGTCCGCGGCGCGCAGGTACCGCGCGACCGCCTCGGGCGTCAGTCGCCCGAGGAGACGACAGCCACCCGGCCCAGGGCCAGCGTCGGCGCCGCCGACGACCCAGAGCGTCGCACCGGGCCGCCTCGCGCGGAGGATCGCGACCGCATCGGCGAGGACGGCGAGGTTCTTCGCTCCAACCTGGACGATCAGCGGTCCGCCGGTCGGCGCGTTGACCGCGTGCCGACAGACGTCGCGGTCGCCCGGACGGAACACGTGTACATCAACGCCCATGTTGACCAATTCCACGTTGTTCAGCGCTTTCACCACCGAGAACAAGCGATCACGCAGGTCGCCCGAGACGGCCACCAACGCCCACGCGTCGGCAAGGACCCTCTCAGTGAGCCGCGCCAGGAGCTTGGAACGCTCGGCATTCGTCACGTCCTGCCCGTGACACGTCACGACGTACGGGACACCCACGGCTCGAGCAGCCTGACGGGCGGCCTCGCCTGCCGGGAAGAGGAAGTGGCCAAGCACGACGTCAGGGGCCGCCACCCGCGCCGCGCGTCGAGCCCGACGGATCAGGCGTACCCACTTGAGCGGCGCGCGAACGCCCCCGGCGGCGGGCGGGATCGTCACGACGTCGACGGTCGCGCCGAGCGCGCGGAGCGCACGCACCTGCCGTTCCACGAAGACTCCGAGCTGCGGCGCCGCCGGTGCCGGCCACATCTGCGTGACGACGAGGATACGCACGCCCGGCAGCGTAGACTGGCCCCAGCGCCGACGAGGAGCCCGTCAAGAAGGTCGGCGCTGGCCGTGGATGGGATCGAGCGGGCGGCGGCCGACCTGCAGCGCTTGCCGGGGCACGTGCAAGGGACGGCCGCCGCCCGCGAAGACCGCACGTTCGGCTCTCTTGAGCCGTGCGTGCGGGAGCCACAGCGATCGGGTGGGTGGTACCGACGTAGCGGTACCACCCACCCGAGGGCAGAGGTCTCTCCCAGCCGACGCGACAGCACCGACCTTCCTTGACGGGCTCCTAGCGTGGCGCGTAAACTGGGGGCGATCGGCCGGGTTAGCTCAGCTGGTAGAGCGCCGCTCTTGTAAAGCGGAGGTCGTCGGTTCGAACCCGACACTCGGCTCCTGTGAGTCCGGACACGACCAACGTGATCGTCCGCGAGTCGGCCCGCGCGCGGCGGATCACCCTGCGCGCGCTGCCGAGCGGGATCGAGGTGGTCGTGCCTCGCGGCACGCCGCGACACCACGTCGATCGAGCGGTGACCGACGCGGGGCCCTGGATCGCCCGGGTGCAGACGAGACGCGACCGCGCACCGACGCTGGGCCTCGGACGACCCGGCGTCCTGTGGCGGCACGGCAACCCGGAGCTAAACGCGGCGCCGACGACCCGAGCGGTCATCGAGCAGTATCGCTCGATTACCAGGTCTTTTCTCGATTTCTCGGTGCCGTCCACGGCAGCCGGGATGGGCGTCGCGCCGCGCTCCTGGACCGTTCGGTCGGCGACGACCCGTTGGGGATCGTGCACCCACGCGCGCCAAACCCTAAGCTTCAATTGGAGGTTGAGTCTTGTTCCGATTGACATTGCACAGCACGTCGTCATCCACGAGCTCGCGCACCTCCGCCACCCGAACCACGGGCCGTCGTTCTGGCGACTCGTTGGCGAGACGGACGCGCGAACGCGCGAGCGCCGCGCCTGGCTACGAGCCCACGGTGCAGAGGTGATGGGCTACGACCCGGCGGTCGCGATTCGCTGAAGCACGTCGAGGAGCGCCGCCTGCTCCCCTGGGTCAATCGCGCTTGCCAGCAGGCGATTCTGCCGCCGGCGGATCAGATCCCGGGCCTCGGCGACGACACGACACCCATCGGCGGTGGGCTCGAGCGTCGCCCGACGGCCGTCGGTAGGCACGTCGAGACGCGCCAAAAAGCCGAGGGCCTCAAGCGTGATGATCCACGCGGTGACCGTTGGGCGCGCGACGTCGAGCGCCGCTGCTGCAGCCGCCGGAGCAGCTCCCGGCCGGTCGTAGACATGATCAAGAAGCCGGAACACGCCCGGTGTCAGGCCGTGCTCGGCGAGCGCCGCGCGCTCCGCTGCTGAGAGCGCGCGCTGGGCTGCCGCCAGGAGACCGGAGAGCGCCCGGATATCATGTGGTTCAGCCACCTAATGAGTCTAGCGAACCATCACGCGTGCTACCTCATTAGGCGCGTGAAGCAAGGTGCACACCGACCTTTCGCTTGACACGCTGCAGAGCGTTGTCAACCGCTTTCGCATCGCAGCCGAGGAGCTCGCCGATCACCTCGTACGACTCGCCCTCCATGAAGTGCGCGAGCACCTGCGACTCGAGCTTTGAAAGGCTCGCGCCGAGGACGGCGACGAGGGCTTCGAGCCCCTCGGTGGAGATCACCCTGTTCGCCGGATCATGGACGCTCGATGCCGCCAGGGTGTCGCCGATCGTGCAGTCGCCCGAGTCCGGATCCTGACCAGCTGGCGCGTAGGAGAACGAGATGTAGCCGTTCAGCGGCCCGTGCTTGTACCGCGTGGCGCCCTTGATCGCGGTGATGATCTGGCGTGTGATGCAGAGCTCAGCGAAGGAGCGGAAGCTCGTCTCCTTATCGACGCGGTAGTCGCGGATCGCCTTGTAGAGCCCGATCAGGCCCTCCTGCTGGAGGTCCTCGCCATCGCCGCCGGCGATGAAGTAGCTCGAGGCCTTCAGTCGCACGAACCCCTGGTAGCGCCGGATCAACGCGTCACGCGAGCGGATGTCGCCGTTCCTAGCACGCAGGACAAGCGCGAGGTCGTCGTACTCTCGCTGCTGGCGACGCTGGGGGGCGACGTTCGCGTGCGCTGCGTTCACGGGGACTCTCTTCTCCTAGGGGGCTCGTTGAGTCTCAACCTTATGTACAGGCTAAGAATCGATGAAGCGGATCGTGCCAGATCCCATAGGAACTTGCAAGTCCTTCATTTTGATCGAACAGGTGTTCGTATCTACACCAGCGAACTCTCAACTCGAAGGTGAGTCTATCCCCGAACCTGTTGACGCTGCCGCTGCGCCTCGAAGAGAACGATCGCGGCAGCAACGGAGGCGTTCAACGAGCTGATCCGACCCTGCATGGGGATGTGGATCGACCCGTCGCACACGCTCCGCACGCGTGGACGAACGCCACGCCCCTCTGAGCCGATGACGATCACCGCTCCGTCGTAGAGGTCGGCCTGGGTGTGGGTCTGCTCACCATCCGCCGCTGTCGCGTAGCTCCACAGCCCGGGCCGGCGGGACGCAACGAGCCAGTCGGACAGGTTCGGCACGATCGCGACCGCAAGGTGCTCGACCGCACCAGCCGACGCCTTGCAGACGGCGCCCGTCACGGACGCCGAGCGATGTCGTGGCAGCACGACCCCGTCGGCCCCTGCGCACTCAGCAACGCGAACGATCGCGCCGAGGTTCTGCGGGTCGGTGATCTCGTCAAGCGCGACGATCAGCGCTCGGTCGCGGGCCGCGAGCGCGTCAGCGTCGGCGTAGCGGAACGGCGCGACGCGCGCGACGACGCCCTGATGCTCGTTCGTCTCCGCGATCTGATCGAGGAGACGTGGCTCGACGACCTTCACCGAGATGCCCTCGAGCCAGTCGAGTTGCGCCGCCCGACCGGCGACGAGCACCTCGCTCACCTCGCGCGGGCCCCGCAGCGCCTCGCGCACCGGGTTGCGGCCGTAGACCACCTCGCGACTCACGCGGACACGAGCTCCGGACCATCCGGCGTGTCGCGAACGACGAAGCCGGCAGCGGCGATCGCGTCGCGTGCGGCGTCCGCCGCAGCCCAGTCCCGGCCGGCCCGCGCTGCCTGCCGCGCGTCGAGCAACGCGACGACCGAGGCGGGTGCCGACACCTCGACGGCTGCCAGCCCAGCGAGCCCGAGGACGTCGAGCCTCGCGACCAGCAGCTCGCGCACGACGGACGCCCCGGAGCGGGAGAGCCCGCCGGCAGCGAGCGCGCGGTTCGCCGCCGACACGAGGACGAACAGTGCCCCGATCGCGTGCGGCGTGGACATGTCGTCGTCCATCGCCGCGTCGAAAGCAGCGCCCGCAGCCGCTCCCGCGACGTCGAGCGCGGCATCGTCGGCACCCGACCCGGCGGCGCGGGAGAGCGAGCGCAGCGCGTCGCGCACGCGATCACACGCGGCCGCGGCCTGTGCCAGCGTCGTGGGCGAGTACTCCACGCTCGAGCGGTAGTGCGCCTGGGCGAACAGCATCAGGAGCGTGTGCGAGCCATGCGAATCGATCGCGTCGGCAAGCTTCTCGACGTTGCCGAGCGACTTCGACATCTTGTCACCACCGAAACGCAGCATCCCGTTGTGCATCCAGATGCCAACGAACTCGCACCCGCACGCACCCTCGGACTGCGCCCGCTCGTTCTCATGGTGCGGGAAGATCAGATCGAGCCCGCCGCCATGCACGTCGACGTGCTCGCCAAGGTGCTTTGACGCCATCGCCGAGCACTCGACGTGCCAGCCCGGTCGCCCGTCTCCCCAGGGAGATGGCCACCACGCGTCCTCCTCCGGCTTTCGTCCTTTCCAGAGAGCGAAGTCGAGCGGCGACTCCTTCCCGGCGCCGGGCTCGATCCGCCGCGCCTCATCCACGAGCTCGTCCGGGCGTTGACCCGACAGCCCGCCGTACCCTGGAAAAGCGGCAACACGGAAGTAGACGTCGCCAGAGGCGTGGTACGCGAGACCGCGCGCGATCAGCCGCTCGATCAGGATCACGATCTCCGGCAACGTCTCGCTGACGAGCGGCTCGACGTCGGGTCGGCCGAGCCCGAGGCACGACGTGTCCGTGACGTAGGCGGCGGTCATCGCGCGCGCGAGCTGGGTGCTCGACGTCCCTGCTGCCCGCGCCGCGAGGTAGATCTTGTCGTTGATGTCGGTCACGTTGACAACGACCCGGACGGGAGTGCCCGCGGCCTCGAGATGGCGCTTCAGGGTCATCGCCGCGACGAACGGGCGCGCGTTGCCAACGTGGATGCGGTCGTACACCGTCGGCCCGCAGCTGTACACGCCGATCGCCTTCCCGTCCCGGGCGACGAGGTCGTGGTAGTGCTTGCTCAAGCTGTCGTAGAGCCTCATGCCGCCTCTCGCGACAGAGCGTCGGAGCGCTCGATGCCTGCAACCACGTAGCGGAGCGCGATCCCACGCTCGCGGCCCGTCAACGTGACGCGCAAGCCGTGCAGGACATCGCGGCTTGAGAGCCCCGAGCCACCGAGGTCGGCCTTCAGCTCAGCGATCAGGGTGTCGGCGTCCTCGGGCGAGAGGAACGGGTCGGGCCACCCCTCGCGTAGCTGTCGAAACCGTGTTATCACTGCCGAAGCGATCTCGTCGACCGCGCCACGCACGCGCGGCGGGACGAGCACGACCTCGGCCTCGTCAGCCGCCTCGACCAGCGTTCGACAACCGCCGAGACCGCCCGCAATCGCGCTGATCTGCGCTGGATGAACGGCGATGCCCCGTAGCTCGAGCACCTGGCCGACGCGGCGCGCGAGCTCAAGCGGGTTGAGCCGCTTCAGGTGCTGTTGCGACAGCCAGTCGAGTCGACCGTAGTCGAACCGGCTCTGGCCGCGACTGATCGATCGCAGCTCGAACGCCTGAGCCAGCCGTCCAAGGAGCGAGATGCCGTCGGCGAGCGCCGGACAGGCAAGCTCCGCGAGGTAGTTGAGCAGCGCTTCCGGCGGGTATCCCTCGCCGCGCAGCTCGGCAAGCGACGGCGCGCCCTCTCGTTTCGAGAGCTTCGTCCCCTCCTCGGAGACGAGAAGAGCGGTGTGCGCGTAACGGGGCGCGCGCAGGCCGAGCGCCTCGGCGAGCAGAAGGTGACGGGCGGTGTTCGTCAGGTGATCCTCGCCGCGGATCACGTGGGTGATCTCCATCAGGGCGTCATCAACGGTCGACGCGAGGTGGTAGGTGGCAGACCCGTCAGCTCGGGTGATGACGAAGTCGGAGGTCGCTCCCGCCGCCACACGAACGTCGCCGCGTGCTGCGTCCTCGATCACCACGTCACGTATCGGCACGCGAAAGACGATCGCACCTTCGGAGCGGTACGCGATCCCGGCGGCCACGAGGCGCTCGGCGTGCTGCAGGTAGATGGGCATGCGCTCGCTCTGCCGGTACGGTCCATACGGACCGCCCTCGTCCGGGCCTTCGTCGAAGCGCAGGCCGAGCCACTCGGCGTCCTGGCGGATCGTTCGCTCGTAGCGGCGGTTCGAACGCTCCGGATCGGTGTCGTCGACGCGCAGCACGAACTCGCCCCCGGCTCGCCGGGCGAAGAGGAAGTTCGCAACACCGGTCAGCGCGCTGCCGAGGTGCAGCGCGCCGGTCGGCGACGGAGCGAATCGAACGCGAACACCGGTCACCCCCGCACTGTACGCGTCGCCCACGTCTCACGTCGGAGCCGCGCGCGCGCCGACAGGAGCCTCCGCGACGGCCCACCGTCCGCGAACACGACCGGTAGAATCAACCGTCGTCGTGTTGGAGGGGAGTGCTGGTGTCGGAACCGCGTTGGGTGAAGGAGTCCACCGACGTCGAGGAGCTCGCAGCGGCGATCCTCGATCCAGGGCGCACGCGAGCCCTGATCGGCGTCAGCGCGAGGCAGCATCTGCGCGAGCCGATGATCGACCCAGCGACCCTGCAGGAACGCGTCCGCGCGCTGGCGGACGTGTGGGTCATCACGCGCGCCCAGCACGCGTGGGAGCTGACGGCGGCGCTGCCGCCGCGGCTCGACGTCTACGGCGGTGCGGTGCGCGTGTGGTGGCCGTCATCTGAGGTGTCGTTGGCCGACGTCGATGGGCACCGGGTGTTCACCGTGTTCGATCCGGTGGAGGCACGCGGCCTCGTCTCGACGATCGCCGGCTATCTCGATCGTCAGCTGTCGCCGCCACCCGAGGTCGGGGCGGACGTGCTCGCCGTCGTCTCGCGCGTCGTCGAGCAGGGCGCGGAACTGACGCTCGCGAGCGGCTGGGACGCGTTCGTCGGCAAGGGCCACATCGCGCACGGCACGATCCTGCACGCCAACGAGGCACTGCGCACCGGTCAGCGCGTGCGTGCGCGCATCACCGGCGAGCGGTCGGGCCATCACGCACGGTTCGTAGCGACGCTCCTGCCGTTCGCGCCAGACCCGTGGCAGCGGATCGCCGAGGTGTACCGCGTTGGGATGGTCGTCGACGGCATCGTCGAGCAGCTCAAGCACTTCGGCGCCTTCGTTGAGCTGCTTCCCGGCGCGAGCGGTCTTCTGCCCGTGTCGAAGATTGCCGAGGGCTACGTCCAGCACCCGAGCGACCACCTCGCCGTGCACGATCGCGTGGCCGTGTTGATCGAGCGCCTCGACCCGGCGGCGCGGCGCGCAGAGCTCGTGATGCGCGGCGTCGGCCCAGACACGCCAGTCGAACCACCCCTCTCGATCTACCCGGATGGCCCACCGTGGCTCGAGCCGGAGCCCGACGAACGGCCCGAGATGCCAGCGTCGCCCCCGAACGCCGCGCCGATCCCGGCACCACCGGCGACGCCCGCCGCCGCTCCCACAGCGCCCGCCGCCTCGCCGCCTGAAGCGGCGCTTCCGCCAGCGGCATCAGCGTTGCCCGTCGGCGAGGCCCGTGAGCTCGCCGACGCGATCGCCGTCGCAACCGACGCCGCCGAGCGTCTGCGTTGCGCCGCGCCAGCGGTCGAACGCCAGCTGAGCGAGCTGCGCAGCCAGGCGCGTCGCGTCGCGGCCGACCTGCGGGACGAGGTTGCCGCTCTGGAGATCCGCGTGCTTCGCGTCGCCGAACAGGATGGCGCCGCGGCCGTCGAGGCGAGCCGAGACGAGGTTCGGGCGCTGGAGCGAAAGGTTGCCGAGCTGACCGAGCGCCTACGCGGCGCCGAGGCGGATCGAGCCGAGCTGGTTGGCGACAACGACGAGCTGAAGTCAAGGGTCAACGCGCGCGAGCGACAGGCAGACGAGGCGAAGGAGCGCGAGCGCGCAGCCGAAGCCGAGGCGGAGACGCTCCGCGCCCAGCTCGAGATCGTCGACGGCTCCGACGCGGCTCGTCGCTTCCTGCGCGAGGTCCGCTTCGCATGGACGACGCGCTACGCCGGCGCCGAACGCGAGACGTACCCGTTCACCGAGCCCGTCCTCGGCGCGTCCTTCCTGCGGTCGCTGGCGTCGCTGCGCGGCATCGCGCGCACGAAGGTCCTCGAGGTCTGCGCGCACGTCGCCGCTGGACGCGCCGCCGACCTGCCTGGGCTCGAGCTGCACGCGCTGCGCGAGAGCGAGGGCGGAGACACGCCCCAGCGCGTGCGCGCCGACGGCGCCGCCGCGTGGCGGGTGAGCCTGCAATCAAACACGCCGGCGGCGCGGCGCCTGCACTTCTGGTTGCGCACGGACGGACGCGTCGAGCTCTCGAAGGTCGGCGTACACGACGACATCACGATCGTGTGAGGATCGACGTGGAGGCAGCCACCCTGGCGTGGTACCGGACGAACGGGCGCATCCTCCCGTGGCGGGTGACGCAGGATCCGTACGCGATCCTCGTCAGCGAGGTCATGCTGCAGCAAACCCAGGTCGCACGCGTGCTCGCACGTTGGCCGTTGTGGATGACACAGTGGCCAACTGTCGAGTCGCTGGCACGGGCCTCCCTCGCCGAGGTGATCGTCGCCTGGAGCGGGCTCGGCTACAACCGCCGCGCCGTCGCTCTGCACCGCACGTGCGGCGTCATCGCGGACGTCGGGTTTCCGACGACCTACAACGGACTGCTGGCGCTGCCAGGGATCGGGCCGTACACCGCCGCCGCGGTAGCGTGCATCGCCTTCGGCGAGCAGCGCATCCCCGAGGACGTCAACGTACGCCGGATCGCCGAGCGCGCGAACGGAGGCGCACCGTTCGTTGCACCAGACGGCCTGGCCGGCGAGCTCACACAGGCCCTCTTCGACCTCGGCGCAACGGTCTGCATCGCGCGTCGGCCGCGATGCCACGCATGCCCTCTCGCGGGCGTCTGTCCGACGGCCGGGCAGACCTTCGCTCCCGCGCGTCGGCAGGCGCCGTTCGCAGGCTCCACCCGCCAACGCCGCGGCGCGCTGTTGCGCCGGCTTGGCGCGGGCGGGCTGGCCGTCGCAGAGGTCGACGAGGTGATAGCGGCGGGACTGGTCCGCGACGGGCTCGCGGCGGTCGCGGACGGGCGCATTACACTGCCGGCACGATGATCAGCTGGATCGCCATTGCAGCCGCGTTGCTGCTCGTGTTGTACGCAGTCACTGCGTACAACAGGCTCGTGCGGCTCCGTAACGAGTGCGAGCAGGGCGCCTCCTCGATCGACGTGCAGCTCAAACGCCGCGCCGACCTGATCCCGAACCTTGTCCAATCAGTGAAGGCGTACGCCGGGCACGAGAGCGCGACCTTCGAGGCCGTCTCGGCGGCTCGGGCCGCGACGCTCGCCGCGGCGAGCTTGGACGCACGGGCGGCGGCGGATGGACTGATGCAGTCCGCGATCACCGGCCTGATCGGCGTCGCCGAGGCCTACCCCAAGCTGCGCGCGGTAGAGAGCTTCACGGCGCTCCAGGCCGAGCTCGCCGACACCGAGGACCGCATCGCAGCCGCGCGCCGCTACTACAACACCGTCGTGCGCAATCGCAACACCGCGATCCAGTCGGTGCCGACGAACGTCGTAGCGCGTCTCGGCGGCTTCGCGCCCGCGGCCTTCTACCGGCTCGAGGACGACGCCGATCGCGAGCCCGTTGCCGTCGGGCTGAGCACGTGACGCTGCAGCAGCAGATCCGGTCGAACCGGTTTCGTACCGGCGTCGTGCTGCTCGGGTTCGCGGCGATCAGCCTCCTCCTCGTCGGCGCCGTCGACCTCGCGTTCAAGCCGACGATCGCCACGTTCGTCGGCGTCGGCGCGCTCGTCTACGGCGTGATCTCATGGTTCTTTGCCGACCGCATGGTCGCTGCGGCTGCCGGCGCGCGCAAGGTCGCGAAGGCCGACGCGCCGGAGCTCTTCCGCGCCGTCGAGAACGCCGCGATCGGCGCCGGGCTCACGCGCGTGCCCGACGTCTATCTGATCGACGACCCAGCACCGAACGCGTTCGCAGCAGGTCGAAGCCCGGAGCACGCCTACGTTGCAGCAACGACCGGCCTCGTCCGAATTCTCGACCGCTCCGAGCTCGAAGCGGTGATGGCGCACGAGATCGCCCACGTCCGCAACCGCGACGTGCGGCTGATGAGCCTCGCCGCCGTGCTCGTCGGTGTCATCGCGCTCACCTGTGACCTGCTCCTACGGATGACTCTCTGGGGTGGATCGAGCCGCGATCGCGACAGCAACAACCCCCTCACGCTCGTGATCGGCATCGCCGCGCTCGTGCTCGCGCCAATCGGCGCCGCGCTGCTGCAGATGTCGCTCTCCCGCCGCCGCGAGTACCTCGCCGACGCCTCCGCGGCCGAGATCACCGGTGACGGGCGCTCGCTCGCCCTAGCGCTCGCGAAGCTGCGCGACGACAAGCAGCCGCTCCGGACCGTCACGCGAGCGACGGCGCACCTCTACATCGAGTCACCGCTGCGTGATCACAAGGGCCTGCGTTCGAGCCTCGGCGGCCTGTTCGACACGCATCCACCGCTCGATGAACGCATCCGTCGCCTCGCCGAAGCAGGAGGGTTTCCCGTCCCATGACCTACTCGATCGTCGCCCGCGACGCAGTCACCGGCGAGCTCGGGGTGGCAGTGCAATCACACTTCTTCAGCGTCGGCCCGATCGTTCCCTGGGTCGAGGCCGGTGTCGGAGCAGTCGCCACGCAGTCCCTCGTCGACCCGAGCTACGGACCGCGCGGGCTCGACGGGATGCGGGCTGGCGGCTCGGCGAGCGAGGTGCTCGCGGCGCTCGTCGCCGGTGACGAAGCAGCCGCGGTGCGGCAGGTCGCGATGGTCGATGCGGCGGGCGCGGTCGCCGTTCACACCGGCGAGCGCTGCATCGCTGACGCCGGGCACCTCACCGGCATCGGGTTCACGGTGCAGGCGAACATGATGCGGAACCCCGGCATCCCCGAGGCGATGGCGGCTGCGTTCCGGTCGGCGACCGGCACCCTCGCCGAGCGGCTCGTGGCGGCGCTGGTCGCGGCGGAGGAGGCCGGCGGCGACATCCGTGGACGCCAGTCAAGCGCGGTCCGTGTCGTCCGAGCCACCCGTGCCGATGACCCGTCGAAGGGGATGGTCGTCGACCTCCGCGTCGAGGACCATCCGGATCCGAACACGGAGCTCTCGCGCCTCGTGCAGGTGCAGATCGGCTACCAGCAGCTGCAGCGATCAGAGGACCTGCGCCTTGAGGGAGACGAGGACGGCGCGCGGGAAGCTGCACGCCTAGCGCTTTCGCTTGTTCCAGACAACGTCGAGATCGGCTTCTGGTGGGGGCTCGAGCTCGTCAAGCTCGGCTCCGACGCCGAGGCGCGCCCGCTTCTCGACCGCGCCTTCGCGACCGACCCCGGCTGGCGCGAGCTCGTCCGCCGCCTCCCTGCCGCCGGGCTGCTGGACGACGATCCGTCGCTCGTGGCGCGGATCCTCGGCTCCTCGCAGGTCACCGGCCGCTCGGGCTGCTAGTGGTCTGATTGTCAAGGAGCGTGGTCATTCGCGCGCCTGGATCGTGGGCTTCGCGGGAGCTGCCGGAGCCGGTAAACCGCTGAACGTCAGCGGCCTCGGCCGCGAGCTCGCTCGCGAGATGCTCGATCGGCTCGAGCGGTCGCAGCGTCACGCGACCGCCGGCAAGGCTCCAGGTCGCGACCACCTTCCCACCAACGAGCGCGGTCGCACGGAAGACGCCGTTCGTGGTGACGACGCCGGCGTGGTTCCCGACGAACGGCTCGCGGGACGCCCAGCCGTGCAGGATCGGGTCGAACGGCCCGAGCAGCCGCGGCGCAGGAAGCCGGTCGACACGCGGTGCCGAGGCGAGCGCGACGAGGCCGCCCGGGCGCTGCTCAAGCCGGCTCGCGATCGCCTCCAGCCCGCGCCGCGCGTCGCCGAGCGTAACCCCCGCCCACCGCGCGAGGTCACCGTCGGTGGCCGGACCGTGACCGACGAGGTATCGCCCGGCGAGCTCCGCGAGCGCCACCCGCCGCTCCACGGCCCGCTGCGGGCCGAGCCACTGCTCGACGCCGACGAACGCCTGCTCGCCACGAACGATCGGTCCACGGACGAGCACGCCGCCGATCGTGGCGAGGAAGAGCAGGTGCACCAACGCCTGCCCTGCGACGGGGATGCCGACCTGCTGGAGGCGGTCGCGGAGATCGTCACGGAGCTGCGGCCCGTCGTTGCCCACGGCATCGCGGATCACCTCGACGGCGCGCAACGACTGTGCCTCGCTGACGCCCTCCTGTCGAAGGCGACGGGCGTTCTGGACCGCCAGCTGCGGCGTCGTCAGGGAGTGGAGCCAGGCGTAGTCGTCGGCACGGACGAGGTGAAGCGTGCCGCGGTTCAACCAGCTCACCAGCAGGCTCCGGTCGTCCGTCATCGCGGCGTCGACATCGCCCGCCGTCAAACCCGTCGTCCGGGCCCGGACCGCGAGGCGCGCGCCTCGCGGGTCCTGCGCCTGAATCGCGACCAGCGAGCCGACCACGTCCTCCGCCCGCGGAGACGCCCTGTCAAGCAGGCCCTGCGCGGCGAGCCGCTCCGCGATCGTCGTCGCCATCACACCACTAGTGGTCTGATTGTCAAATGCATGGTCATTGGGTGTCTGGAGCGAGCGGGAGCGTTGCGCGTCGCGCAGGGCTTGCCGATCGCGGGCGTGCTGGATAGCACGCCCGCTCGCACGCGTGTCAAGGCGAAGGCCTTGACACGCTAAGTGCAAGCGGCGCGCGACGTTCCCGCGAAGCCCACGATCCGGCACGCACAGCGGGCCTGAACGTGGTCGCCGCAGCTGGCTGGCAGAGCCACCCGACGGGTGGCAGAGCCGGCAAGCGCAGGACGATCCAGGCAGTCGCACGACCACGCCATCGCGCCATCAGACCACGAGCGAGCAGCGCCGCTCGTCTTCCCGGCATCGACGGCGTTCTGGGGCGTCTCCGGCTTGCAGGATGCGCACCGTGCGTGAGAGCCCGGTTCGCCACCCCGCGATGAGGTGCAGGACCCGGCGCCTCATCCGTCCGCGCCGCCAACCAGACGGCTCGAGCCCGCACTGCGTGTCGGCTACGCATGCACTATGTCAAGCGGCTTCCGGGAGGCGCGAGCTCCATCAGACGCGACTGCGCTCACCGGCGATCAGGACGCTTCTCGGCGGGCGATCAGCACAGCCGCCGCAGCTTTTGCGTGGCGCGCGGCGGTCGGGTCACGGCGAGACCCGCCCATCGCGTACGCGCCGTCGACGAGCAGTGCAAGCTGGGCGGAGAGGGCGGCGTCGTCGACTCCCGTCTCGGTAAGGAGCTGATGAACGAGGCCCTCCCGTGCGTGCAGATGCGCGAGCGCGGCCTCGCGAACGGGATGGCCCGGGCGGTTGATCTCGAGCGCGGCATTGATGAACGCGCATCCAGCCGTCGTTCTCGTGCGCAGGGCATTCTCGATCACATCGAACAGCGCCAAGATCGCCGGCTCGCCGGACTCCTCGGCGCGACGCCTTGCATTGGTCTCCAACACCAGGAGTGCACGTCGGTTCCGGTCACGGAGCGCTTCAGCCACGAGCCGATCCTTAGAGCCGAAGTGCTGATACAAGGTCCGCTTCGTCACCCCCGCCCGCGCCGCGATCGCATCCACACCCGTGCCCACGATGCCGTGCTCATAGGTAAGCTCGTTCGTCGCTGCGAGGAGCGCATCGTGCGCGTTCGGCCGATCAGTCATGACTCGGAGTCTACATACCGATCGGTATAGGAGCATTCTCCGGCCAGGCTCACCGATGAAGGGCGAGGACCTCTGGAGGAGCAAACGCCCGTGACGTCCACCTTCTCTGAGGTCGCGCTCATCGTGCGAAGTACACCGAGCGGTATGGAGGCCGTCAAACCCCACACACGCAGTCGGTGCTACGCTCGCGCTATGCACAGATCGAGCCGAGTGGTGTTCCTGGGCGCCGCGCTCGTCGCTTCGGTGTGTCCGTCGGTCGCCGGGGCCGCTCCACGTCCCGTCACGGGTGTCGTCCCACCGGTCCTGGTCGTCTCGCAGCCAGTCCGGCTAACCCTCGCCGTACCCGGAACACCACGGAAGGTCGCGGCGCTGCGGGTTCGCGTCGTGCTGTCACCGACGACGGTCGCGTCGGCTGGGACGTTGGTCGGCGCCATCACGCTCCACAACGTCGCCGCGCACCGTGCGCGGAGAGTCGCGCTCGCGGTAACGGTGCCGGCCAACCCGCCCCGGACGAGCGGCTACCTGATCGCCTGCGTCCGAGCCGGGAGCGCGAAGGAGCGCTGCGTCGTGCTGCGCCGCGTCGCGGTCAGCCCAGACGCCAGCGCCTCCGCGGGGATCGAAGCCGAACGCGCCGCGGGGTTGATCTCGACCTCGACGGCGATCCGCCGGCTCGCGGCGAGCATGCACGCCGGCGGTGCTGGCGACGATGCGCTCGAGCGCTTTCGGGCGCTCTGGCCGCTCGCGAGCGCAGCGGATCGCACGTTCATGATGCCGATGTTCCTTCCACCGGACACCGTCGGCAGCGCCTGGGCGCGGAAGGGGAAGAAGGCCGCCTCGACCCCCGTCCGCCAGCGCCGAGACGTAGACCCGTGCGCGCGTTTCACCGTGCGTGACGCGGCGGCCTGGGTCGAGATGCCCGCGGCGGGCGGCAAGGTGTTGTTCCACTTCGACCCTGACGAGCCGGCACAGACCCAGACGACCTTCGTGAGCGCGATGGACACCTACATCTACACGCCCCTGACGACGGCCAACGGCTTCCACGAACCGCTCGGAGACGGGAACGAGACGTGCGCCCACGGCGGCGACGGACGGCTCGACATCTTCATCAGCTCGAAGATCACCGCCGGTGGCGGCGGATTTACGAACACGTACCCGCCGACGCTCGACGACCCGTGCTTCGAGGCCCCGCAGCCCGTCTTCATCGCGCTCAACCCGACGTTCGGTGTCGTCGCGCTCGCGCACGAGTTCTTCCACGCCGTCCAGATGGCGTACGGCTACCGCAAGGCGTGCGCCGGCAAGGTGCCCTGGTTCGATGAGGCGACGGCGGTATGGGGCGAGTACCTCGCCTACCCCGGCAACCACTTCACGCTCCACGAGCGACCCGACTCGATCCGCCCGCGAGCAGGCTTCCACGTCAGCTACGACTCCTGGGTCTTCTGGTACGCGATGACCAAGGACCACGGCGGGACGAAGGTCGTCAGCGGCGCGCTCGCCGCGCTCGAGGGCGCCAAGCCGCACACCGAACCCGCCGCCGTCAAGGCGCTCGACGGCGCACTGAGCGGCGGGCTTCGCAAGGGGCTCGAGGACTTCGCTGCCCACGCCTGGAACCAGGACCCGATCGGCGCGCCGGGGTTCCCGATCACGACCGACTACGCCGGCTGGAACATCGACTCTCGCCACCCGGCGATCCCGCCGGCGCCGACTGCCTTGAAGCTCGCGGGAGCAACGCTGAAGCAGGTACCGCTCTCGTGGCCTGGCGGGCTGGCGTTCGGCGACCGCGAGTACACCAACCTGACGGTGCCCGACGCGAACGTCCGCGAGCTCCGCTGGACGAACGGCTTCGCGCACGAGCCCGGCCTCGACGTGCAGGCCTACCTCCACACCAGCGCCGGCACCTGGCGCGTCGAGGACTGGTCAGCCAAGAGCACGGTGACGCTCTGCCGCGACCAGCCCGAGGACGACGTCGACCGGATCATCCTCGCAACGACGAACGCCGACCTCGCCGGCCTCTCCTACTACACCGGCTTCGGACGCCACGCTGACACGATGCGGCTGCGCCGTCGCTGCGCGTTCCCGACCGTGTACGCCGGCACCTGGACGCGGACGATTCACAGCCCATCGAGCGGCTGGACGGAGACGATCACTGGTGATGCGCGATTCATCCGCGAGCCGCTCCTCCCCGACATCGCCGAGCAGTTGATCCCCGTCCCGTACAACCTCGACCACGCGAGCGCAACCTGGACGGTCAGCGGACAGAGCCCCGGCGGTGGCAACATCTGCCAGATCAGCTATAGCGGCAACGGCACCGAGACGGTGTTTAACGACGCCGACGCGTACATGGCGACCCGGCTGACACTGCAGGACGCCAACCCGTATCTCACCGCACCAACGACGTCCCCGTTCTACTACGCGATCGATGTGCTCGGCAAGCGTCTCCACCCACCCACCTACGACATCAACGGCATGCCGACCTGCGGCGGCGGAACAACCGAGCCAACGTGGACGGACTACCTCGACATCGGACTCTTTCAGGACGCCAACGGCGGCATCACACCGGGCGACCCACTGCTCGAGGCCAGCGCAACGACACGAACGCTCGCCGGCACCCGCACCTACAGCGACCCCTCGATCGGCGACAACGTGATCACCGACACCTGGAGCTTCACCGGCTTCGACTAGACCGGAGGTGCCGGAATCGCAGGTCGCGGAATGCGCCGAGCGCTGCACGCAGCGACGCGATCTCCGCGCGGAGCACGGCGCCCTCGTCGCTGACCTGGTATCGATCGTCCATCACGCCACGCCCCTCATCGGCAGGTGGCGACGGCTAGTGGTCTGATTGTGAAATGGCGTGGTCATCCGACTGCCTGGATCGTCCTGCGCTTGTCGGCTCTGCCACCCGTCGGGTGGCTGCGCCGCTCAGCTCCGGCGACCGCGTCCCGGCCCGCTCTGCGTGCCGGATCGTGGG
>JANYCN010000043.1 GCA_025360225.1 Actinomycetes bacterium
CGCGAGCAGTCGGCGGAGATGGCCCGGACGATCCGTGCTGGCAACCTCTAGTAGTGGTGTGATTGTCAGATAGCGGCGTCATCGGGTGTCTGGAGCGAGCGGGAGCGTTGCGCGGCGCGCAGGGCTTGCCGATCGCGGGCGTGCTGGATAGCACGCCCGCTCGCACGCGTGTCAAGGCGAAGGCCTTGACACGCTAAGTGCAAGCGGCGCGCGACGTTCCCGCGAAGCCCAAGACCCGGCACGCAGAGCGGGCCGGATCGTGGTCGCCGCAGCTCGCTGGCAGAGCCACCCGACCGGTGGCCGAGCCGGCAAGCGCAGGACGATCCAGGCAGTCGGATGACCACGCCATCTCACAATCCGACCACGAGGAGCCCGTCGCCGGCCGCGGCTCAACCAGGCCGCGCGGGCGGCGTCTCACCGTCCTGATAGTCGACGGCGTCTGCGTCACGCCACAGCTTGAACATGCCGCGCCGGTCAGCGAACCGTTCGAACGCACCAACCTTCCCTGACTCGGGATAGACGACGATGTCCGGGGCACCGGTGGTCGAGATCGCGAGGAACCGAGCGGTCGTCTCGCCCCAGTTCGCGATCTGGTGTGCACCGCGCTCGCCGACGGGGAAGGCGACGGCATCACCGACGGCGAGCACACGCCAGCCATCAGCCGTTCGCACGCTCGGGGTGCCGGCGAGCACCACCGCGACCTCCTCCTCGGTCAGGTGGTAGTGGTACGGGTACGCGGCCTCGCCCGGCGCGACCTCCCAGACTCCGAGCCCGATGCGTTCGGTGCGGAGCTTCCAGCCGAGCCGTCCCCGACGCGCCTTGAAGCCGGGGTGATCACGCTCCTCGAGCGGGTCGAGCTCGTTGATGTTCGCGGTCACGTGTCCTACAGCTCCTTCCGGAGGAACAGCGTCTGGCCGTACGGCGTGTAGCCAAACGCCTCGTTCAGTCGCCGGATCGGGACGTTGCGCTCCTCGTTCTCCGTGACGAGCAGGCGGTACCCCGCCGCGCGCGCCGCGACGATCTGGTTGCGCTTCAACGCCGCCGCCACTCCTCGTCCCCGCCACGCCCGCGCGACACCGGTCATGCCGTGGAAGCAGACGTCGCGTGGCCCAGCGTGGAGGATCGCGTAGCCGACGACCTTCCCGTCGACGAGCGCGACGAACGTCAGCTCGGGTCGGCGGGCGGGACGGTCGAGGTTGACGGCGAGGAACTCCTCGAACGTCCCAGGGCCTCGCTCATGGGCACCGGGGATGTCGGGCTCTGCCTCGAGCGCGACGGCGTACATGCCGCTCTCGAGCCCTGGGTGGTCGGAGCGACGGACGATCGTCACGCGCTGTGGCGGCACGGGTAGCCCGCACTCCGTCCCGACCAGGTCGAGGGCTACCTCGAGCTCGCGCCCCGTCTCGACGAAGCCACGGGCAAGCAGGAACGCCGTCCCCGTATCGTCGCGGCTCTCGACCTCAAGCGCGGTGGCGCCCGCCGCAGCGGCGTGCCGCGTCAGCGAGGCGAGGACCCGTCCACCAACCCCGCGCAGACGCGTCGACGCGCGTACCTGCACCGTCGCCGCCCAGTCGCTCGAGCCAGCGATCGGCTCGACGTAGCCCCACGCGACGAGTACACCCGACGCGTCACGCTCCGTGACGTCCAGCCTTGCCGGCGTCGAGGAGATCCGGTGAGCGAGGTCGTCCGCCGTCACGTCCGCGTGCGGATCGGTCGCGTCGATCAGCGCGACGAGCTCGCCAAGGTCGTCGATCACCCGACGCGCTCCAACACCGCACGCAGCGCCGCCTCCTCGGCGCCCGGGTCACCGGAGCTGCCGAGATGCCGTCCCCACTGCTCAGACTCGGGGCCGTGGTAGTCCGAGCCGCCGCTCGCAAGCAGCCCGTGCCGAGCGGCCAGCCCCACGAGCCAGGCCTGCTCGTCCGCCGTCGCGTCCCCGCGATGGGCCTCGATCGCGTCGAGCCCGAGGCCCGCGAGCTCGCCGAGCGCCGCATCGAGCGCATCGGCGGAGAGGCCGAGCGTGCCCGGATGCGCAAGCGTCGCGGCGCCCCCCGACGCCTTCACGAGGCTGATCGCCTCCGCCGGCTCGAGCACACCAGCCGGCAGGTAGGCCGCCGCGTGGTCGCCGATGAGCCGGTCGAACGCGTCAGCACGGTCAACGCAGTGTCCAGCGGCGACGAGCGCATCAGCGATGTGTGGCCGACCAACACGGCCGGATGCGCGCGCCACGACGTCCTCCCAGGCGACCGGCACGCCGAGAGCACCGAGCCGCTCGACGATGCGCTGGTTCCTCCGGTCACGACCGGCGGCGATCTCCTCAAGCCGCGCCGCCAACGGCCGTGGACAAGGCTCGGCGAAGTGGCCGAGCAGGTGGAACGTGCCACGCTGGACGAGCACGGACAGCTCGATCCCAGCGACGACGCGAACGCCTGCGATCGCCCCGGCAGCGGTAGCCTCCGCGACCCCGCCGACGGTGTCGTGATCGGTCAGGGCCAACACCGACACACCCGCCTCGACAGCGCGAGCGACGAGGGCGGTCGGCGACAGCGTGCCGTCGCTTGCCGTCGAGTGGGAGTGAAGCTCAAGCACCACCACACCACGGTAGCGAGGGGGCCGGCGTGGCACGATGCGGCGGTGAGCGAGGCCCCGGCGACCGGCACCATCCTGCGCCTCCCTGTCGGCGCAACCGCGCCGTTCCACGTGTACGTCAACGGCGCCGAGCAGAGCGAGGGAGACGACTACGCCGTCGAGCCGGGCCAGTTGCGGTTCGCGCGACCCCTGCTCGCCGGGCGACGCGAGGGGATGTGGAAGAAGCTCGTGATGTCGACCGCCGGGATCGGCTTCTACGGACGCGGCGACTCGATCGACGTGCACCATGCGGCCGGCGTCGCGACCGGCCTGCGTGTCGAGAGCGAGTAGCGCGCATGCCGCGCTCAGACGCGCTGCGGTTCGAGCCGCTGCTCGACCTGCCGGCCGACCACGAGCCGGACGCGCTCTGGTTCGCGTTCGTTGGCGAGGAGGTCGTGCTGTCCGAACATGGCCGGGTGCCAACAGCCGCGGAGCTCGGCGTCGAGCCAACGCGGACGGTGCCGCTCGGACGGCTCGACGGCCGGCTATGCGTCGCCGTCGAGCTACCGACGACGCCAACCGGGCTCGCTGCGTACGGCCTGCGTCAGCTCTGGGGGATGCTCGACGAGGCGCAGTGGACGGTCGCCGGGCGAGCACGCCAGATGCTCGCCTGGGACGCAGACCACCGGCACTGCGGCCGCTGCGGGGCGGCGACGTTCGTCGCGACGGGCGAGCGGTCGCGCACGTGCAGCGCCTGTGCCTTCGCGAGCTACCCACGGCTCGCGCCAGCGATCATCGTGCTCGTCGAGCGCGCCGACGGCGCGGCGCTCCTGTGTCACGGCGTGCGGTTCCCGCGCGTCAGCTACTCGTGCCTCGCCGGCTTCGTCGAGCCAGGCGAGTCGCTCGAGGAGGCTGTGCACCGCGAGGTGTACGAGGAGGCCGGGATCACGATCGCCGACGTCCGCTACGTCGCGAGCCAGCCTTGGCCGTTTCCCGGCTCGTTGATGGTCGGCTTCGAGGCGCGCCACGCCGACGGCGAGCTGCGCCTCGACCCGACGGAGATCGTCGACGGCGGCTGGTTTCACCGACACGACCTACCGCCGCTGCCACCCTACCCGTCGATCGCCCGGTCCCTCGTCGACCGGTGGATCGCGCGCGGCGCTACCAGCTGAGGTCGATCCCCGCGGCGAGCTCCAGCCCGTCGCCGCCCTCGACCGGTGCAACGACCCGCAGCGTCGTCGACCCGGTCCGCACCTGGATGTCCTTCGACACCGCGGCGGGTGGAACGATCGAGACGCGCGGCGTCTCGGCAGCACGATGGCGAAGTCCCAGCGCGTCGCTGCGCGCCGCCTCGATCAGGTAGAACGCCGCGAGCACGAGCGCGATCAGATACGGGTTGTCGCGCTCCTCGCCGTATCCAAGGCGGTGGCGAGCGCGCCCCGTGGCGTCGACGAGGAACGGCAGAAGCTCCGGGTCGAGGCGCCCAGAACGATGGACGGGCATCGCGTCCGGGTCCTGCGGACGCTCGAAGACGACCGCGATCGGCGCGGCCGCCAGCGCGAACCGGTCACGCACCTCGTGCGGCTCGATCGCAAACGCCAGGCGCGTGGCGAGGCGCGCCGTCTCGTCGGCAAGTCGATCGGCAAGCTCGATGTCCTCAACGGTGGCAACGTCCACGGAGGCATACTGCCCTACGTGTTGCGCCTCGCCCTCATCGGTGCCGGTCGGATGGGCCGCTCGCACCTCGCCGCGCTCGCTGGCTCACCGACGGTGACCGTGACAGCGATCGTCGACCCCATCGGCGCTGCCGACCTTGAGGTGCCGGTGTACCCGGACATCGCCACGCTTTGCAAGGCTGGTGGCTTCGACGCGGCGCTCGTCGCCGCGCCCACGCGGTTCCACGTAACGGTCGTGCGGGAGCTCGCCGCCGCGGGCATCCCGACGCTGTGCGAGAAGCCGTGCGGGCTCGTGCCGGACG
This sequence comes from Actinomycetes bacterium, assembly GCA_025360225.1. Taxonomy (GTDB): domain Bacteria; phylum Actinomycetota; class Thermoleophilia; order Gaiellales; family F1-60-MAGs149; genus JANYCN01. Next base: position 4,547 of record JANYCN010000043.1, read on the forward strand.
ACGCGCGCGCGATCCGTGACGCCGTCGCGGCCGGCGGGATCGCGTTTCGCGTCGGCTACTGGCGCCGCCACGTGCCGGAGCTCCAGGCCCTCGCCACACGGATCGCGGCGGGTGAGCTCGGCCAGATCCAGCTCGTCGTCTGTTACCACTGGGACGTCGAGCCGCCGCCGGCCGCGTTCCGCGACCCACGCTCGAGCGGCGGCATCCTCGTCGACGTGGCAGTGCACGAGCTCGACATGATGGCGTGGCTCACCGGCTCGGCGGTGACGAGCATGACCTACGAGCCTGGCGGGGTGTCATGGCACCCGCCGGTGGAGGGCGATCCGGAGAACGCGGCGGCGCTCGTGCGGCTCGCAAGCGGCTGCCTCGGCCTCGTTACGATGGGACGCCGCTGGCCCGACGGCGACCACCAGCGCGTCGAGGTCGTCGGCACCGACGGTGTCGTCACGCTCCCGTTCGGCGTTGGTCCAGCGGGCGACGCCCGCATCCGGGCGGCGCTACGCGCGCAGGCCGAGGACTTCGCCCGCCTGGTCGCAGGCGGCAGCTCCGTCAGCGCCACGATCGACGACGCGCTGGCGGCGCTGACCGCGACAGCGCACTAGCCTAGTGGTCTGATTGCGAGATGGCGTGGTCATCCGACTGCCTGGATCGTCCTGCGCTTGCCGGCTCTGCCACCCGTCGGGTGGCTCCGCCGCTCAGCTCCGTGCGACCGCGCCCCGGCCCGCTCTGCGTGCCGGATCGTGGGCTTCGCGGGAACGTCGCGCGCCGCTTGCACTTGCCCCAGCAAGCCCTGCGCGACGCGCAACGCTCCCGCTCGCTCCAGACACCCAATGACCATGCCATTTGACAATCAGACCACTAGCACAGTACCGCTCGGATGCGGCCCTTGAGACATGGGTCTGGACGATTCTCGTCAATCGAGGTCGGGACGTGCTTCGACAGCGCGCTCGGACATCGGTTTCCTCCCACGCGCCGGCGCCAGCTGACCGTCGAGGCGAAATGAGCGGAGGCGGCGGGATTCTATGGGACGAATCCGCCCGCGTGCGAGACGCGATCGGCCTGCTCCCTGTTCGACAACGCGAGTCGCTCTTCCTGGTCTACTACGCCCAGCTAACGCATGCGGAGGCTGGAGCTGTCCTCGGAATCAGCGCCAGTACCGTCAGCTCAAACGTCTCTATCGCGCGTCGTGAGCTAGCTCGCCAACTGAAGCCAGGAGCGGTCGATGCCTGACTCTCCGACCGAGGAGTGGATCGATTCTGGTCTCGATCTCCTGTGGGTCAAAGGAGACGTGCCGGACTGGGCGGATGTCGTCGAACGCGCCAGCGTTGCGTTCGGTGTCGCATCTCGGTCTCGCCGCCGTCGTCCGGTGAGTAGCGCACGAGTCAGCCTTGTCGCCGCAGCGGTGTTCGGCGTTTGCGCTCTGGCTGTCGCCGCCTCGCCGCTTCGGAGCCCGATCGTCGATCTCGTCCTCGGGAAGGACGCCCATCGTGCGTCCTACAGTTTCGGTTCGCTCGTACCGGACACCCACCTGGCGATCGATCCGGCTAGCGCGGTCCGCCTCGCGCGCCTCGGGGTGGCGGGTCGCTCCGACGTTGGTCAGGATATCTGGGGCGCCCGTACGTCGGATGGCCAGGTCTGCGTCTTCGCCGTGATGGTCATGGGCTCGAGCGCGGTCGTCAACAGCACGGACTGCCGGGTGCTGGCGAACCGGACGCAGGTGTTCGACAGGCTCTACGAGCTCACGACACCAGACGGGAGCGGGCCGGCCCGCCGTGCCTGGGTCGTTTACGGAACGTCGTCTGCCCACGCGGTCACGCTCGTTCGCCGTGATGGCTCGTCCGTTGCCGTGCGCGCCCACAATGGCTGGTTCGGAGTCGTCGTTGACGACGCTAGCTTCTCAGGGCCTCGCGCGCCGCTCGCGCTGGAGTTCGATGGCGTACGCGAGCCGATCGGTGAGAGGCTGAGCGCCCACCTCGCCGGAAGGTAGTCGCGGTCGGGGCGATCGACGCTACGCGCTCGACAGCAGGTTGACGCCGACCACGGTCAGCGCGATCCCGACGAGCTGGTGTGGCCGAGGGCGCTCGTGGAGGAACAGGATCCCGAGGATCGCGGAGAAGGTCGCGAACTGCGTCGACGCGATCGCCGCGAGCGTGAACGGTCCGTGGTGCACGGCGGCCACGTAGAGGCCGAACCCGACCACGTCGAGGGCAGCGGTCGCCGTCACCAGCAGCAGGAACCGTCGTCCGGGCAGGCGCGTGGCGTGGCCGGCGACCGCGATCGGCGTGAGCGTGAGGGTCGAGACACAGCGCGTGACCGCCACGACGGTCATCCCGCCCACCCCGGTGGCGCGCGACAGGAGCAGCAGGACGACGCCGAACAGGAGCGCCGCGAGGACCGCCGGGGCCGCGCCCGGCGACCGCACGCGCGGGGAGGAGGCAGCGGCGAGCGCGCCGCCGCCGGCGGCCGCGAGGAGGGCGACGACCCCGATCCCGCCGAGGTGCTCGCCGAGGAACGCGATCGAGCCGAGGCTTGCGAACGCGCCCTCGAGCGCGGTCAACGGGCCGACGATCGCGAGGTCGCCGTGACCGAGCGCTCGCATCAGCAGCAGCACCGCGATGCCGTCGACGACCCCGGCGAGGCACGCCCAGACGAGGCCGTGGAAGGCCGTCGACGTTGGTACGCCGTCGAACAGCAGCGCCAGGACCAACGCCGGTGGGCACCCGGCGAGGAGCACCCAGAACCCTGCGGCGAGGGCGCCGACGCCCCGCGTCACGCGCTGTGCGGCGAGGTCGGTGATCGCCCAGAGCAGCGCCGCCGTAAGGCCGAGCACGACGGTCATGCGGCGGGGCTGCTCCAGCGCTCGAAGGCGCGCGAGAACGCGCCGAGGAGCGCCGCGTGCAGGTCGTCCGGGCCGGCGGGAAGCAGCCGGCGGACCCAGCGGCGGCGCTCGCGGGCGCGGTCGCCGAGCCGGCCATCCAGCAGCGACTGTGCCGTCGCGATCCCCGCCTCGGCGCGTGCCTCGATCGCGCGCCGGATGCGGTCGGCCTCCTCCGGGCGACGCTCGAGCCGTCGCAGGTCGACGAGGCACTCGGGGCAGGGGCGGAGCGATGCCTCGTCGACGTCGGGCCCGGAGCAGCCGCCACAGACCGGACAGCTGAACGCCGCGAGACGCACCCGCTCCATCCGCTCCGCCTGCTCGCCGGCCAGCAGCACCCAGGTCGTGCCGCCCGGCGTGTCGGTCTCGGTCCCGGTCACCACCGAGAGCTCGAGCCCGTCGTACGGCCACCGGCGCACGCGGTCTCCGGCGCGAAGCCCCGAGCGGAGGCAGATCGGCGCCTCATGTGGTGCCGGCTCGCGCTCGGGCCACGGGTCGGGCTCGTCGAAGCGCACCGTCGTGGTGCCGGTCGGCCACTCCAGGTCGGCCTCGATCCACGCCAGCAGCGTGTCCTTCGCGTCGTTCAGGGCCCGCGTGAGCGTCTCGGCGGCGGCGACCTTGGACGGCTCGCTGGCGTGCACGTCGGGGTGGGTTCGCGCCACCCGTCCGCGCCAGGCGGCGTTCACCTCACGGACGTCGACGGGCAGGGCGAGCCCGAGCAGCCAGAGCGCACGCACGCACTCGCGGGTGGTTGTCCGGCGAGCCACGCTCGCATCGTATGCGGCTCAGGTGTCCCAGGTGATCGGGAGCCTCGTCGCCCCGCGCACGTGCCAGCCCTCGACGACCGGTGCGGCGTCGGGGTCGAGGCGAAGACCGGGCAGCCGGCGGAACAGCTCCTCGAGCAGGACCGTGCCCAGGGCGCGCGCAACGACGTTGCCGATGCAGAAGTGCGTCCCGAAGCCGAACGAGACCAGACCGAGGCGGGGCCGATCGAGGTCGAACCGCGCCGCATCCGCGAAGCGCGTCTCGTCGTGGTTCGCGGACCCGAGCCCGAGCGCGATCTCCGTGCCGGCGGCGATCGCCACCCCGCCGAGAACGGTCTCGCGGGTCGTGCGCTTCTCGGTCATCCCGAACGGCGCGATCCAGCGCAGCCCCTCCTCCATCGCCACCGCTGCCCACGTGTCCGGATCGGCGATCAGCCGCTCCCGCGCGACGGGCGTCGAGAGGATGCCCAGCAGCGCGTTCGCCGCCGCGTGCGCAGGCTCCTGGAGGCCGCCGACGATGATCACCCCCATCGTGCCGATCACCTCGTCGATCGATCGGCTGCGCCCGGTCCCCGTGCCGTGGTGCAGCAGGTGGGAGATCGCCGTGTCCTCCCGCGCGGCGAGCAGCGCGGGGAGCCGCTCCTCGAGGTAGCCGCGCACCTCGGCCTTCGCCTCCCGGCCCCTTCGGGCCGCCTCGTCGCTGCCGGTGAGATCGACCATGTACGCGCCGTAGTCGTGGAGCCAGCGACCCAGCACGGCGTCCTCGACGTCGGCGAACCCGAGCAGGTCACCGATCGCGCGCTGGCTGATCGGCTCGCACAGCTCGACCGCCGCGTCCGCTCGTCCCCGCTCGCGGATCGCCTCGACGAGCCGGACGGCCACGGGACGCAGCACCGTCTCGCGGTGACGCCCGACCGCGTCGGGGGTGAACGGCTGGCGGACGGCGTCGCGCAAGGCCCGGTGCTCCGGCCCGTCGATGCTCATCACGTTCGGGTCGCCGTAGACCCGGTTGAAGAGCTCCGACGTCGGCCCGTACGTCCTCCAGTCGCGCCCCGCCTCGTGGCAGAGGTTCCAGGTCGCGACGAACACGCGTCCGATCGCCGGCACCCAGGCGACCGGGCTCCCGCGACGCATCCGACCGTAGAACGGGTACGGGTCGCGCTCGAGCTCCGCGAGATCGGCGTCGACGACGATGGTCAGGTGACGACCCCTCGTACCTGGCGAAGCGCGACCGTCAACGCCGCCAGGCTCGGTGGGCTCGTCGCCTCGAGCGTCTCGATCAGCCGGTTCAGCCGCTCGTAGGTCTCCGAGCGGGCCGTGAGGTACAGCTCCGTTGCCTCGAGCGGGTCGCAGTCGGGCGCGCTTGCGAGGACGCGGTGGGCGACGTCGCGGCGGACAGCCATCAGGTCGTCCGCCATCGCGAGCGTCGCCCAGTGGTCCCATCTGGAGTTCGTCGCGACGGACTGGACGAGCCCCTCGAGCGTGTCGAGGTGCAGCCGCGCGCCGACCTCAAAGAACGCTGCGGCGACGTCGACGATCGGTCGTCCCGTCTCCGACGCAACCTGCACGATGTCGGGGGCGTGGGCGAGCTCGGCCTGAAACGCGTGGCGGTGGGCGATCGCCGGGTCGATCCCGCCCTCCGTCAGGCTCGCAGCGACCGCGAGGCGACGCTCGCGCCACGCTACCGGTCCGGTGGTGTCGAGCACGCTGGCGAGCTCGGCGAAGCCGAGCGCGTGCGGCTCGATGACCGCTGAGATCCCGCCCGGCACGGGGTGCAGGAGGTACCACCGGGCGAGGTCCTCCATCAGCACGTCGACACCAACCATCAGCCGGTTCTGCAGCTCCGGGTCGATCGTGCCGTCGAGCGCCTCGATCGAGCCCCAGCGCAGGGTGCCGTTCGCGACCTGCCGTGCGACCGTGTACGCCTGGGCGACCTCGGCTGCCTCGGCGCCGGTCTCGGCGCAGAGGCGTGACACGAAGGTGATGCCCATCGAGTTGACGACGTCGTTGGCGACGATCGTCGCGACCAGCTCGCGGCGCAGCGGGTGGCGCGCGAGCAGATGCCCGAAACGGTCCACGACCCGCCGCGGGAAGTAGCCACGCAGCTCGTGCTCCATGTGGGGGTCGTCGACGAGTCCGGACTCGACGAGCACCGCCTTCAGGCTGCGTTTGGCGTAGGCGAGCAGCACGCAGAGCTCGGGCCGGGCCATGCCCTGCCCGGCGCGCTGGCGAGCGGCCATCTCCTCGCTCGACGGCAACGCCTCGATCGCGCGTTCGAGCAAGCCTTCTGCCTCGAGCCGGCGCATCAGGTCCTCATGGGCCTCCATGCGCGTGCCCGAAACAGCGACCTCCTGCGACAGGATCTGCGCCTGAACGTAGTTGTCGTAGAGCAGGTGCGTGCAGACGTCGGTCTCGACCTCGCTCATCAGGTCGTCGCGCTGCTTGCGCGTCAGGTCGCCCGTCGCGATCGGGATGCCGAGGAGGATCTTCAGGTTCACCTCGTGGTCAGAGCAGTCAACGCCGGCGGAGTTGTCGATCGCATCGGTGTTGATGCGCCCACCTGCTCGCGCGTACTCGATCCGTCCACGTTGGGTGAAGCCGAGGTTGCCGCCCTCACCGACGACCCGGCAACGCAGCTCGGCGCCGTCGATCCGGACCGCGTCGTTCGCTCGGTCGCCGGCCTCGGCGTGCGACTCGCTCGACGCCTTGACGAACGTGCCGATGCCACCGTTCCAGAACAGGTCGACTGGCGCGCGCAGGATCGCCGTCTTCAGGTCAGCGGGAGTGATCGTCTCCGCCGCGACGCCGAGCGCGGCCTGCGCCGCTGCCGAGAGCGGGATCGTCTTCGCAGACAGCGGCCAGACGCCGCCACCTGCTGAGATCAGCGCTCGGTCGTAGTCGTCCCACGATGAGCCGGGCAGGTCGAACAGTCGTGCGCGTTCGGCGAAACCCGCGGGGGCGTCGGGCGCCGGGTCGATGAACACGTGGCGGTGGTCATAGGCGGCGACGAGACGGATCTGCTCGGAGAGCAGCATCCCGTTGCCGAACACGTCGCCCGACATGTCGCCGATGCCGACCACCGTGAACGGGTCGGTCATGACGTTCAGGCCAAGCTCGCGGAAGTGCCGACGTACCGACTCCCACGCACCGCGCGCCGTGATTCCGAGCTTCTTGTGGTCGTAGCCCGCGGAGCCGCCCGAAGCGAACGCGTCGCCGAGCCAGAACCCGTACCGCTCCGAGATCCCGTTTGCGGTGTCGGACATCGTCGCCGTTCCCTTGTCAGCCGCGACGACGAGATATGGATCGTCACCATCCAACACGCGCACGTTCGGCGGGTGCACGACGGCGCCGTCGACGAGGTTGTCGGTGACGTCGAGCAGGCCGTTCATCAGCGTCGTGTACTGGCGGGTCACCTCGGCTCGCAGCGCATCGCGGTCGGTCGGGGCGTGCTTGAGCACGAAGCCGCCCTTCGAGCCGACCGGGACGATCACCGAGTTCTTCACCATCTGTGCCTTCAGGAGGCCGAGGATCTCGGTGCGGTAATCCTCGAGACGATCGGACCAGCGGATGCCGCCGCGCGCGACACGACCGCCGCGCAGGTGGATCCCCTCCATCTCGGGTGAGTAGACGAAGATCTCGTAGAGCGGGTAGGGCTTCGGCATCAGCGGGACGGCAGCGGACGCGAGCTTGAACGACAGGTAGCCGCGATCGGGACAGAAGGCGTTCGTGCGCACCGTCGCGTCGACGGTGCCGAGCTGGGCCCGGAGGATCCGATCGTCGTCGAGCGACGTGATCCCGTCGAGCAGGTCGAGGACCGCGTGGCGCATCTGGTCATCCTCGCCCGGCTGGATCGGGCGCGTTGGATCGAACCGCACCTCGAAGTACTCGACGAGCTTGCGAGCGACGGCCGGGTTCCGCGCAAAGACGGCGTTCTGGTACTCGAAGGGCAGCGCGGCACCGACGCGTTGGCGGTACTTGCGGTAGGCGCGGAGCACCGCGACCTGCTGCCACGTCAGGCCGGCAGAGATCACGAGGCGGTTCAACGCGTCCGACTCGGCCTGGCGTGTCCAGACCGCGGCGATGCACGCGGCGACCCGCTCGCCGCAGCCGGCGAGGTCGAGCAGCGCCCCATGCTCGTCGAGGACGCCGAAGTTGTGCAGAAACGTCTCGTTGTCACCGCCGATCAGCCGCGTCGGCACCTCCTCGTCGACGCGCAGCCCGAGGTCCTCGAGAATCGGCAGGAACGCCGACAACGGGACCTTGCCGCCCGGCTTGTACAGCCCGACCCGCGTGAGGTTGTTCTTCGTCCCGCGCTCGTTCTGCAGCGCGACCCGAAACGGTGCGCCGTTCTCCACGAGCTCGAACTGCTCGACGTCGAGCATCGCCATCGAGATGTCCGTCGAAGACTTGTAGTAGTCGGGGAAACGCGCCGTGTAGCGCTCCGCGAGCCGCGTGCCGCGTTCCTCACCATGCGAGGCGCACAGGCGTTCTCGCAGACGGTCGTCCCAGGTGCGGGTGAGGGCGACGACCTCGTGCTCGAGGTCGACGTACGACAGCTCGGGGATCGCACCGCCCGTGTGGACGACGAAGTGGATGCGCGCCTGCTCCGTCTCGCCAAGAGACAGGTGGTAGTCGACCGACGCTCCGCCGAGGCGCTCCATGAAGAGATCCTGCAGCCGGCCTCGCAGGTCGGCGTTGAAGCGGTCACGGGGGAGGGCGACGACGATGTTCACGCTCCGCTGCTCGGGGTGCGCACGGACGAACAAGCGGATCTGGCGACGCTCCTCGAGGTGCAGCAGCCCGACCACCTCGCGCCGCAGGTCGGCGACCGTCGCGACGAACAGGTCGTCCTTCGGGAACGACTCGTACAACGCGACGACCGCTTTGTAGTCGTGCGTGCCGTCGATCAGGTCCTCTGCGACGACGATCTGGTGGAGCTTGCGGCGAAGGATCGGCACACGGCTCGCTGGCTCCAGGTACCCCTTCGACGTGAACAGGCCGATCAGACGCAGCTCTCCGGTGATCGACCCGTCCGGCGAGACCCGCTTGACGCCGACGTAGTCCATCCGTGCACGGCGATGGACGCGCGCCATCCGGTTCGTCTTCGACACGAGGAGCAGGTCGCCACCGACGATCCGTTCGCGGAGCGCTGGCTCGATCGAGACGAGCGGCATCGGCTCGCGGTAGTGCGACGTTTGCTCGTCGGCGAGGATGCCAAGGCCGGATCCCGAAACGATCCCGACGGCTCCGTCGGCGATAGCGTACTCGCGGTAGCCGAGGAAGATGAAGTTGCCGTCGGCGAGCCAGGAGAGGAACGCGCAGGCCTCCTCGATCTCGTCGGCGGCGTAGCGCGAGCTGGCCGACAGCACGACGGTCGCCATCGACGCAACGCGGTCGCGCATTGCCGGGAAGTCGCGAACGGTTGCCTGCACGTCGATCAGGGCGGCGCGGACGTCGACGCCTACCGCCTCCAGCTCGGCCGGGTCGAGGCGGCGGTCGAGCTCGAAGTGCGTCACGGACTCCCGCGTCTCTGCGTCCCGGGCGTGACGCACCTCGGCGATCCGCCCACCGGCGTCGCGCACCACGCCGACGACCGGGTGGATCACCTCGCGCAGCACGACGCCGCTGGCCCCGAGCGCCTCACCGATCGAGTCGACGAGGAACGGGCTGTCTGGCGTGTTCGTCTCGACGACCGATCCGGGCGTTGCGTAGCCGTCGCTCGCGAGGGTCGGGTTGAAGCACCGCACTGCGATCGGCGCGAACCCACGCCGGTCGGCCAGGTCGAACGCGCCGACGATCTCCCCGAACAGCTCCTCGGAGGACATCGCGGCGACGAGGTCGAGCGGCATCCGACGGACGTATGACTCGGCGAAGGCTGAGAGCATGGCGGCGCGTCCAGGGCCGGCACGCTCGGCGATCCGAGCCAGCAGCTCGGCGATCGCTGGGCTGCGCAGCGCGTTGTCCGGTCCCGCGTGGATGCTCATGTGGCCAAGGTTAGCCCTTCTCCGACTTGAGAGATGACGCGAAGACGTCTACTGTCGCGGGTATGGCTCATGCAACCGTAGGCGTCCTCCAGAAGGTTCCGCTACTCGCCGGCCTCGACGCGAAGGAGCTCGGCTCGCTCGCGGCGGCGCTCCGGCAGCGAACGTTCGCTGCCGGCCAGCCCGCAGTCGAGGAGGGCCGCGGCGGTGCCGGCTTCTTCATCGTCCTCGCCGGCTCGTGCACCGTCTCGATCGCGGGCGAGCGGGTCAACCGGCTGGGACCCGGCGACTACTTCGGCGAGATGGCCCTGCTTGCTGAGGATGGACTGCGCACGGCGACTATCACGCCCGACGAGGATCTCGAGTGCGTCGGCATGGCCTCGTGGGAGTTCAAGGCGTTCCTTGAGGAACACCCAGACGTCGCCTGGCGGATCCTCCAGACGGTCGCGCAACGGGCGAGGTAGCGGGCTCCTAGACGGTCGTCCGTGTCGACGTGGAGACGACGTGGACTACCGGGAGGCCGAACTTCCGTCGCGCGCTGTCGATCAGCCCTGAGCGGAGCCAGCGGGAACGCGGCTCCGGGTGCGTCGAGATGACGATCAGCGTTGCGTCGAAGTCCATCAGCGCATCGGCGATGGCGCTCATCGGCCGGTTGTCACCGATGTGTCCTGTGGCCTCCAGACGCTCCCTGTCGAGGATCGCAAGCGTTCGCGCCAGACGCTCGGCAGCGGCCTCCTGGGCGCCTTCCTGTGTCCAGATCCAGCCGTGCTCCTCGTGTAGCGGACGCGCCGGTACGACGACATGGTAGGTGGATGCGTGCTCGTCCTCGAGCGCTCGGAGCGCGCCGAGGAGCTCCTCCGCATCGACGGTCTCGTTCGCCACGACCAGAACTCTGGACATGCGCACCTCCGTGATCGGCCTGTGCGTCCAGCCTACTCCTCCCAGCGTTCCTGCGCTAGTGGTCTGATTGTGAAATGGCGTGGTCATTCGCGCGCCTGGATCGTCCTGCGCTTGTGGGCTACGCCACCCTGCGGGTGGCTACGTCGCCGAGCTCCGGCGACCACGCCCCGGCCCGCTCTGCGTGCCGGACGGTGGGCTTCGCGGGAGCGTCGCGTGCCGCTTGCACTTAGCGTGTCAAGGCCTTCGCCTTGACACGCGTGCGAGCGGGCGTGCTATCCAGCACGCCCGCGATCGGCAAGCCCTGCGCGACGCGCAACGCCCCCGCTCGCTCCAGACACCCGATGCCGCCGCGCTTTGACAATCAGACCGCTAGATTAGGAGCTCGTCAATGAGGGTCGGTGCTGTCGAATCGGATGGGAGAGACCTCCGCCCTCGGGCTTGACGGGTGACGATCACACCACTAGTGCGAGCGCTTGACGTGCTGCGCCATGCCGATCGCGGCCACCGTGAACGCGATCGCGCCGATCACGCCGAGCCAGCGGTGCGGCATGCCGTTCACGCCGTCATGCGTGAGCATCGCGAGCGCAGTGCACGCGACGATCATGCCGGCGATGATGTACATGATCAGCACGGAGACGGCGGTGTGGTCGTTCTCCGGGACATCGGTGGCGTCACTCATCTCCACCGACGATAGCAGGCCGGGTATCCTCTCCTGCGCAAACGCGTCCTAGAGGAGTCGACCATGACCCAGCGCCGGTACCTGCTTTCCGAGAGCGAGATCCCGAGCCACTGGTACAACGTGGTCGCCGACCTGCCCTCGCCGCCGCTGCCGCCGCTGCATCCCGGGACGCACGAGCCCATCGGCCCGGAGATGCTGGAGCCGCTGTTCCCGATGGCGCTGATCATGCAGGAGGTCTCCGCTGACCGGTTCATCGCGATCCCTGACCCGATTCGCGAGGTGCTCGCGATGTGGCGGCCGACACCGCTGCACCGCGCGCTTGGACTGGAGGCGGCGCTCGGAACGGATTGCAAGATCTTCTACAAGTACGAGGGCGGTTCGCCGGCCGGCTCGCACAAGCCGAACACCGCCGTCGCGCAGGCCTGGTACAACGCCCAGGAGGGTGTGAAGCGCATCGCGACGGAGACCGGCGCCGGCCAGTGGGGCTCGGCTTTGAGCTTCGCCGGGTCGCTGTACGGGATCGACGTCAAGGTCTACATGGTGCGGGTCTCCTACGACGGTAAGCCGGCGCGGCGATCGATGATGGAGGCGTGGGGTGGATCCGTCGTGGCAAGCCCGTCGATCGACACGAACGCCGGCCGGGCGATCCTCGAGAAGGATCCCCACTCGACCGGCTCGCTCGGGATCGCGATCTCGGAGGCGGTTGAGGATGCCGCGACGCGGGACGACACGAAGTACGCGCTCGGCTCGGTGTTGAACCACGTCTTGCTGCACCAGACCGTGATCGGCCAGGAGGCGAAGAAGCAGCTCGACATGGCCGGCGCCTACCCGGACGTCGTCGTTGGCTGCGTCGGTGGCGGCTCGAACTTCGCCGGCATCGCGTTCCCCTTCATCGCCGACGTCGCGGCGGGGAAGAAGCTGCGGATCGTCGCGGCCGAGCCAGCGTCCTGCCCGACCTTGACGCGCGGGCACTACGGCTACGACTTCGGTGACACCGCCGGGATGACGCCGCTCCTGCCGATGCACACGCTCGGGCACACGTTCATGCCGGCGCCGATCCACGCCGGCGGGTTGCGCTACCACGGCATGTCGCCGCTCGTCTCGCAGCTCGTGCACGCTGGGATCGTCGAGCCGGTCGCCTACCTGCAAAACGAGTGCTTCGCAGCTGGCGTGCAGTTCGCGCGAGCAGAGGGCATCATCCCGGCGCCGGAGGCGACGCACGCGATCCGCGCGGTGCTCGCCGAGGTCGAGGCGGCCCGCGAGGCGGGCGAGCCGCGCACGATCCTCTTCAACCTCTGCGGGCATGGGCACCTCGAGCTCGGGGCGTACGCGCAGTACCTCGCCGGCGACCTCGTTGACCACGAGCTCGAGCAGTCCGCGCTCGACGCTGCCGCCGACGTGATCAAGGGGATGCCTGCGATCGCGTGATTCGGTATAGTGCGGCTCGCGCGGGGGCGTAGTTCAGTTGGTTAGAACGCCGGCCTGTCACGCCGGAGGTCGCGGGTTCGAGTCCCGTCGCTCCCGCCTGATGGAT
>JANYCN010000064.1 GCA_025360225.1 Actinomycetes bacterium
AGCTCCGGCGACCGCGCCCCGGCCCGCTCTGCGTGCCGGATCGTGGGCTTCGCGGGAACCTCGCGCGCCGCTTGCCCGCTAGGAGCCGGTCGACCCGCCGCGTCGGGCGCGTCGTTCGACGCCGTTACGCGGGCGCGCCGCCAAGGCGTGCCCGAGCAGCTCAGCGGCGAGGATGCCGTCCGGCGCGCCGTAGGCGATGAGCTCGTCGCAGAGGATCCTCGCCCCCGGACGCGGGAGAGCTACGCCGACGTTGACGAGCGGGCTCGCCAACGCGCGCTCGAGCGCGCGGCACATCCCATCGGCACCAGGGGCGCGTGACCGGCCAGCAGCATCGAGCGCGGCGAGCAACGGGCCGCGCGTCATCGTCACGCGAACGGGGCGATCGGCGGCCGGCTCGATCGGGCGGTGCACGCCCTTCGCAGCGACGCGCTCCTCCGGAACGCCGAGAGCAGCCGCGAGGTCGAGGACGTCTCGCTCAACGGCACGGACGGCGTCACGGTGGCGCGCCGCCGGCACGCTGAGGAGGTGTTGGAGCGCCTTCTCCCGCGCGCCGGCGAGCGCCGTGGCTGCTCGCGCCCAGCTGAAGACTGCAGGGTTGCGGTCGCGCGCCTCCTCCAGCCGCTCGCCGACCGCGGCGATCTCTACGCGAGCCGCAGCGAGGCGTCCGGCGACGAACGCGTCGGTCGGATCGCCCTGGCCGCCGTCCCTCGCCTCGGCCACGGCCTACAGCTTGCCGAAGCCCGCCTGCTGGAGGCGTGTCCAGAGGTCGGCGGCGGTGTTCGACTGGCGGATGTAGACGCCACCGACCGGCACCTTCTCGCCCTCCATCGACAGCACGACGCCCCGCTTCGGGCTCGTCGCGTCGAGGTAGTGGTCGCCGTCGGCGAGCAGCTCGCCGGGCTCCGAGAACACCACGGCAGCCCGCTCCGCCTCGGAGAGCGGTGCGAGCCAGCCGAAGGTGCGGCTCACTTCTTCTTCGCCGCCTTCTTGGACGCCTTGAGCGGGTTCATCATCTTCTCCTTGGCGTCAGCAGGCGCCTCGGTGAGCGGCAGGACCGCCAGGCCGCAGGGGCCCTGGATGCGGACGCGCACGTGCGCGCACTTCTCAGGAACGCTCCAGAGGGCGACGGTGCGGTGGCCGTCCTTGCAGATGAAGACGTTGGCGGTCTTCGAGGTCGTCGACGATTCCATGCTCGCATGGTACGACGGATCGGCTAGGATCGGCGCCAGCATGGCTCCCGTTGCGAAGACGTTCGGCTACGAGGTCGCCCTCGCGTGGGAGGGTGGGCGGGCCTCGACGATCACCGCCGGGACCAGACCGGCGCTGCTCTCCGCCCCTCCGGCAGACTTTCCCGGCGGCGACGCGGAGCGTTGGAGCCCCGAGCACCTCTTCCTCGGGTCGATCGCAAGCTGCACCCTTCTGTCCTTCCTCGCCCACGCTGGGCACGCCGGAATCGACGTCGTCTCCTACGCGGCCACGGCCGGCGGCACCATCACGCGACGCGCGGTGAACGGGCGCTACGCGTTCGTCTCGGTCGAGCTGCGCCCGCGGATCACCGTTGCCCTCGGCCAGCGCGCCGCGGCCTTCGCGATCACCGCCAAGGCAGAGCGCGACTGCTTCATCACCGCCTCGACGAACGCCGACGTCACCGTCTACTGGGAGATCGAAGACCGATGAGCGAGCCCGCCAACGGACACGACGCCGACGCGCGCAGGGCGCGGCCCGGGCGGATACAGGCCAACCGGCCCGGTGAGCGTGGCTACGCCGGCGTCGGGCTGACGTACGGCCGGCTGCCGCTCGCCCTCGATCCGTCAGGTCTCGTCGGCGCCGACATCGCGGTTCTCGGCGCACCGTTCGACGAGGGGGTCTCCTACCGCACCGGCACGCGCTTTGGGCCACGGGCGATCCGGCTCGCCGAGGACACCGGCTTCCCGGCGGAGCGCCCCAGCATGGAGCTCGGGATCGACCCGTTTCTGACGCTCGACATGGTCGACTACGGCGACATCGACGTCGAGCCGTCGAAGCTGGACGTCTCACACGCGAGGCTCCACGCGGCCCTGGCCGAGATCTACGACGCCGGCGCGGTGTCGGTCGTGCTCGGCGGCGACCACTCGCTGTCGTCACCCACGCTGCACGCGCTCGCTGACCGCTGGGGCGCAGACGGCTACTCGGTGGTGCACTTCGACACCCACGCCGACACCGGCGAGCTCGACTACGAGGCGCCGCACGGGCTGCCGTTTCGCAAGGCGGTCGTTGACGGACACCTGAACGGTAACAACATCGTCCAGGTCGGGCTGCGTGGCACCTGGCCGTTTCCCGCCGACTTCCAGTGGATGCGCGAGGCCGGCTTCCGCTGGCACACGATGGGCGACATCGTCGAGCGCGGCATCGGCCCGGTCGTCCGCGAGGCGATCGCTCACGCCCGCGAGCGCGCACCGCGGACGTACCTGACGGTCGACATCGACTCCCTCGACCCCGCCTACGCGCCTGGTACAGGCACGCCCGAGCCGGGAGGGTTGACGTCGCGCGAGCTGCTCTGGGCCGTCCGCACCGTCGCGAGCGAGCTCGACCTCTGCGCGATGGACATCGTCGAGGTCTCACCGCCGTACGACGCGGCGGGGATCACCGCGCTGGCCGGCCACCGGGTGGTGCTCGAGACCCTGAGCGGGATCGCGTTGCGACGCAGCGGACAGCCGGCGCGCCGCGAAGCGCCGTGACGCTCGTCGCGTACGCCGACCTGGAGAACGACCCGCTCGTCCACGCTGCGCGATCGGGAAGCGGTCTCGAGCACGCCCTGTTCACCGAGCCGGGCGGGCTTCGACTGGCGATCGTGCAGCGAATCATCGCGTCGAGCGGCCCGTTCGCGACGGTTGCACGGCGCGGCGTCGTCGACGACGAGAGGCTCGCGGTCGCTGCCGACGAGCTGCGGTCGCTGGCGACGCTCGCACGCTCGCCGAAGGAGGAGCGCACCGTCGCGACCGGCCCGCACGCCGAGCTCGTGGCCCAGGTGCTCGCAACCAGCGACTGGGGATCCCTGGCGCCCGACCTCGCCCGCTTCCATCGCGTCAACGGGTGCGGGGCTCTCGCGACGCACCGGGTGCTGCGCGCCGCCGCCGGTGCTCTGCACGGCGTCGCTGACCCCGACCCGATCGAGCTCGGAGACCTGGTCGGGCGCCGCGAGCTCCGCGACGGGCTCCTCAGCGACCTCGACGCGTTCACGGCAGGTGACCCGGCGAACGACGCGTTGCTGTACGGCCCGCCCGGCACTGGCAAGTCCGCGACGGTGCGCGCGTGCGCGTCTGCCTACGCCAACCGTGGGTTGCGACTGGTGCAGGTCGCGCGCGACGAGCTAGACGACGTTGACCGGGTCTTCTCGCTCGTGGCCGGCGAGGGGCCGCGCGTGCTGCTGTTCCTCGACGACCTGGTGTTCGACGATGGTTCCCGCGCCGACCGGGCGCTGCGGGCGGCGCTCGAGGGTGGCGTGACGCGACGCCCCGAGAACGTCCTCGTCTGGGCAACCTCGAACCGGCTGAACATGACGCACCAGACGCACTCCGAGCGCTCTGACGAGATCGACGAGGGCGAGGCTCGGGGCGAGAAGGTCGCGCTCGCGAACCGCTTTGGTCGCCGCGTACGCTTCGATCTCCGCGGTGAGGACTGGTACGTTGCGATCGTGACGAGGCTCGTGATCGACCGGCTCGGTCGTGTCCCTGACGGGTGTATCGACGAGGCCCTCCGCTTCGCCCGTACGGGCGCCGGCCCGCGCCCACGCACCGCCCACCACTTCGTCGCCAGCTACCGGCCATGAGCGTCGACGCGCGCAAGCGCGAGGCGGCCGAGGCGGCGGTCGCGGCCGAGGTGAAGAGCGGGATGATCGTCGGCCTCGGCACCGGCTCGACCGCAGTGCACGTCGTTCGCGCGATCGGTCGCCTGCTCGCGACCGGCGAGCTGACGGCGGTCGTCGGCGTCCCGACATCCGAGGCGACCGCTGACCTCGCGCGCGAGGTCGGGATCCCGCTCGCGACCCTCGAGCAGCAGCCGCGGCTGGCCGTCTGCATCGATGGCGCGGACGAGATCGCCCCCGATCTCGGCCTGACGAAAGGCCTCGGTGGCGCCCTCCTACGGGAGAAGATCGTCGCATCGGCCGCTGACCGGTTCGTGATCGTCGCGGACGACGCGA
The DNA here is from genome assembly GCA_025360225.1 of Actinomycetes bacterium. GTDB lineage: Bacteria > Actinomycetota > Thermoleophilia > Gaiellales > F1-60-MAGs149 > JANYCN01. The sequence continues at coordinate 4,181 of JANYCN010000064.1, forward strand.
AGCTCGTCGAGCGTCTCGGCACGCGCGCGCCGATCCCTGTCGAGATCGTTCCGTTCGCAGCGGCGGTCTGCGCCCTCGCGCTGGCCGCGCTCGGCTGCACGCCGACGCTCCGCCATGGGCCCGACGGGGCCCCGTACCTCACCGACGAGCGAAACCACATCCTCGACTGCGCGTTCCCCGACGGCATCGCTGCACCGGGCGAGCTCGACCTCGCGATCGACCGGATCCCCGGCGTCGTCGAACATGGGCTGTTCCTCGGCGTTGCCGACGTGGCGTTCGTCGCCAGCACCGACGGCGTGTCGGTGCGCCGTGCTCAGGCGCCGGCGAGCCAGGCGTAGCCGAGCCCGTCGAGCGTGAGCCGACCGTCGACGACCCGCACGGGGCCGTCGGCCGAGACGACCGTGACGAAGCTGGTGATGCCCGAGGCGCGCAGCAGATCGTCGCTCACCGACTGGCGCTCGTCGCCGAAGTTCGCGAGCGCGAGCAGCCGCTGCCCGCGCCGGTGGTGCCGAGTGAAGGCGAGCACGTGCCGGTTCCCGGAGTCGAGCACCGCGAGCGTAGCGTCTGCGCGCAGGGCGTCGCCGCTTCGCCGTGCGGCGCCGAGCCGGCGCATCGCGGAGAACACGCGCTCCTCCACGGAGCCCGACACGGAGCGTCGGGTCGCCACCTCCCACGACATCGGCGGACGGTTGATCCAGCGGCTGTCCGCGGCATGCAGCGGATCGTCCTGCCAGCGCGCGTCGTTGGCGAGGGCGATCTCGTCACCCATCCAGATCAGCGGGATGCCGCCGTACGCGTAGACGACCGAGTACAGCAACACCAGACGGCGGATCGCACCAGCGAGCGCGAGCTCGTCGCCGTCGATTCGCGCCTGGTCGATGCCAGCGAGCGCTGCGGCCATCCCCGAAGTCCGGACGTCGCCGGTCTCCGGGTTGTGCTGGAAGTCGACGCCTTTGGCGTGTGACCCCGTGAACCGGTCGGCGTAGAAGTCGGCGAGAAACCGGCGATGGGCCGCCCCGTCGATTCCGGCGGCCGCGGCGTCATCGTCACTGACCGCCCACCCGATGTCGTCGTGGCAGCGCAGGTAGTTGACCCAGGTCGTGCCGAGCGGCGGCGTTCCGACTCCTCGCAGCGCACGCACCATGAGGTTGGCGTCGCGGCTGGCGGCTGCCGACCAGAGCATCACCATCAGCTGGTTGTTGTAGGCGATCTCACACTCCGGACGGAACGCGTCGTGTCCGCCGAGGTAGGGCAGAAGGAGCTTCGCCGGGACGATCGCCTCGGCCTTGAACACGACGGACGGGGCGGTGACGCGCATCAAAGCGCGGAACGCCTGCAGCAAGCGGTGTGCGCCGTACTGGTTCTGGCAGTCCGTGCCCATCACCTTCCACGTGAACGGCACCGCGTCCAACCGCAACACGTCGACGCCCCGGTTTGCAACGGACACCATCTCCTCGAACATCGCTGCGAACGTGTCCGGGCTCGTGTAGTCGAGGTCCCACTGCCACGTGTTGAACGTCGTCCAGACGACGCGCCCCATCGCTGGCTCGTCGGTGAAGCTCCCGGGCGCCGTGTCGGGGAACACCTCAGGAAGGGTGCGCTCGTACAGGTCGGGCACCGTGCGATCGGGGAAGGTCAGGTAGCGCGCTCTCATCCGACGGTCTCCCGCCACGGCGGCGCGCGCCCAGGCGTGCTCGGCGGCGGTGTGGTTGATCACGAGGTCAACGCACAGGTTCATGCCGCGCTCGTGCAACGCCGCCGCGACCGCCTCGAGGTCGGCGATCGTCCCAAGCCGCGGATCGAGCTCGCGGTAGTCGGCGACGGCGTAGCCGCCGTCGCTCTCACCCTCGCGTGGTCGCAGGAGCGGCATCAGGTGCAGGTAGGTGACGCCGAGCTCCTGCAGGTAGTCAAGGTGCCCCGGGAGCGCGGCGAGGGTGCCGCAGAACCGATCGACGTAGGTCGCGTAGCCGATCTGGCAGGCGCCGAGGTACCAGTCGTCGTCCACCTCGCGGAGCCGGTCTCGGAGCCGCAACGCCGGGCAACGTGCAGTGGCGCCCGCGAGGGCGACGCCGACGACCCGCTCGAGCAATGCCGGCGTGGCCTGGGCGCCGTACAGCGCGATGAGCGCTTCCACGAGATCGTCGCCGGCGCGCGCGAGCCGCGCGCAGAACGCGGCGCCTTCCAGCTCGCCGAGCGCGGAAACCGCGTCAACCGCGATCGACTCGGTCAGGTTCTCGATCCTCGGCGCCGTCACGGAGGGCGAAGTCTAGGGACGCTCGGTCAGCCGGGAGCCGATACCCGCCCTGGTTGCGGTGGCGATCAAGGACGAGCCCCGGCAAGCCGGTTAGCGTGATCGGCCGCCTGAGGAGCGCTTCGCCCCCGATCACGGCCTGACGAACGGCCTCGGCGGCGCGCTCCTACGGGAGCGCGGCGTGGGCTAGTGGTGTGATTGTGTAATGGCGAGGGGTGCGCACGAGCCGCCCCGGCGGGCCGATGTAGCGCACGCGGACACCGTGCTCGCGTTCGGCCGACTCCGCGGTGACCCGACCGTTCACGACGTCGTCGAGGATCGCGGCGATCAACCGCTCCGCGGGCGGGCCATAGCCGGCGCCGCCGGGCAGGACGAGATCGACGCGTTCGTCGGCTGCGAGCGTGACGAGGCGCTTCGCTGGCGGCTCGGATCCGTCTGCAAGCCGGTAGCTGCCGACGCTCCCAGACCGGCCACCGGCGAGCCCCGACCCGGCGAACCGTGTCCGTTCGATCAGCGTCGACACCGCCCACGGCCGGTCGCCGCGAGAGCTGACGGAGACCGCCTGAGCCAGGCCGCCACGGAACCGGCCCGCCCCTCCGGAGTCGGGCACGAGCTCCTTGCGGTGCATCACGAGCGGCGTGCGCGACTCGAACACCTCCACGGGGACGCCCGCGACGCCGGACGGGAAGCCGTTCGTCTGCAAGCCGTCCTTGCCGGACCGAGCGCCAGCGCCACCGGACTGGAACAACGTGAACGTGAACCGCCGAGCGCTGCCCGGCCACTCGCCACGCCACACCGTCAGCCAGCTCGCCTCCGACCCGCCGGCCATCAAGCGCCCGGGCATCGCCTGCGCGAGGGCGCCGAACACCGTGCACGGGATCAGGTGACCGAGCAGGTGGCGGGCCGCGACGGCCGCGGGCTCGCGACAGTTGAAGATCGAGCCCTCCGGCGCCGTCACGTGCACCGGACGGAACGCGCCCTCGTTGTGCGGCACCTCGGCGTTGATCGCCGCCTTGATCGCGAATGACGAGTAGGCGTGCGTGTAGTTCAAGACGACGTTCAACCCCCGTCCAACCTGGTCGGAGGAGCCGGCGAAGTCGACCGTGCACTCATCGCCGGCGATCGTGACGGTGACGACGACGTGGATCGGCTCGCCGTCGATGCCATCCGCCCAGGTGTCGTTCGCGTACGACCCGTCCGGAAGGGCAGCGATGGCGAGACGCATCGCGCGCTCCGAGCGGTCGATGATCGCGTCCGCCAGCGGGTCGATCGAGTCGAGCGCGAACTCGTCGAGCAGGTGGCGCAGGTCGCGAGCGCCAACGTCGTTACACGCCGCCTGCGCGTACAGGTCGCCGATCGTCTCGTCCGGCACGCGCACGTTCGCCGCGAGGATGGCGAGCAGGTCGTGATTTGGCTCGCCGGCGCGGAACAGGTGCATGATCGGGATCCGCACGCCCTCCTCGTAGATCTCCGTCGCACCGCCACCGTACACCTGGCCGCCGATGTCGGGCGAGTGACAACACGACGCGAAGTAGCCGATCGGACGACCAAGGTGGAACACGGGCGTGACGACCGTCATGTCGTTGATCTGCCCGGCCGTTTGCCACGGATCGTTCGTGATCAGCACGTCACCGTCAACGAGCGTGGCGGGTGGGATCGTCGCGAGGAAGTGACGGAGGCCCGTCGCCATCGCGTTGATGTGCCCCGGGGTGCCCGTGAGCGACTGCGCGACCATGTTGCCGCGGCTGTCGAACACGCCGCAGGCGAGATCCTGCGACTCGCGCACGACGGTCGAGAACGCCGTGCGCAGCAACGTCACCTGCTGCTCGTTGACGGTCGAGAGGAGGCGGTTCCAGAGCACCTCGAGCGTCAGGACGTCCATCAGGCGAGCTCCACCACGAGGTTCCAGCTCGCATCGACCGTGGCATGCGCGTCCGGGCCAATGACGAGCGTCGACTCGCGCTCCTCAACGATCGCCGGGCCAGCGAGCGTCGCGCCCGGCGCGAGGCGTCGTCGGTCGTACACGTCGACCAGCGTCATCCCGCCGCGCTCCGGCACGTAGGCAAGCCGTTGTCCCTTGAGCGGGTCGCCCACCTCGCCCGGCACGTCGAGGCGCAGCGTCGGACGCGGACCGCTCGAACGGACGCGCCAGGAAACCGCCTCGATGCCTACCCCGGCCGGTCCGAGCCGGTCGTAGAGCTCGCGGTAGCGCGCCTCGAAGGCGACGCGCAAGGCGGCGTCATCCTGCCCCGGCGCGATCGTGACGCGGATCTCGTGTCCCTGCCCGACGTAGCGCAGGTCGGCCTCGCGCTCGTGCGTGATCGCGTCCTCGGCAACGCCTGAGGCACGCAGCACGGCAGCACCCTCCTCCTCCATCGAACGGAGAAGCGCCTCGGCGCGCGCGCGGTCGAGGCCGTCAAGCGGCGTCGGCCAGGAGCGAACGAAGTCAAAGGCCAGCGGCGCGACGAGGAACCCGGCGGCGCTCATCACGCCAGCTCCGAACGGGGCGATCAGGCGCGGCGCACCAAGCGCTCGAGCGACCCGGAAGCCGTGCACCGGACCGGCGCCGCCGAACACGAACACCGGCAGCGAACGCGGGTCACGGCCACGCTCGAGCACGTGCACGCGCGCGGCGTTCGCCATCCCCTCGTTCACCGCCTGGTGCATGCCCCAGGCGGCCTCCTCGACGCCCAGCCCGAGCGGCGTGGCGACGTCGCGCTCGATCGCCGACCGGGCGGCGGCCACATCGAGGGCCATCGCACCACCGAGGAAGAACGCCGGGTCGAGGTAGCCGAGCAGGAGGTCGGCGTCGGTCACCGTCGGCAGCACACCACCGTTGCCGTAGCACGCAGGTCCTGGCGCCGCACCAGCCGAGTCGGGGCCGACGCGCAACAGGCCGAGGGAGTCCACGCGAGCGATCGAGCCGCCGCCGGCGCCGATCTCGATCATCTCGATCACGTCGATCCGCACCGGCAGGCCCGAGCCCTTGCGGAAGCGGTAGCGCCGATCGACCTCGAAGTCGCCGGAGCGCAGCGGCTCGCCGTCGGCGATCACGGCGAACTTCGCCGTCGTCCCGCCGAGGTCGAAGGAGAGCAGGTCGCGAACGCCTGCCCGCGAGCCGTGGTGGGCGGCTGCGAGCGCGCCGGCGGCAGGGCCCGACTCGAGGAGACGGACAGGGAACCGGCTAGCCGTCTCAACGGTCGCGGTGCCGCCGCTGGAGAGCATCAGCCGGAACGCGCCGACGAAGCCGAGCCGGTCGAGGCGTTGCTCGAGCGCCGCCAGGTACTCCCGCGTGACGCGTTGGACGTAGACGTTCGCGATCGTCGTCGACGTGCGCTCGAACTCGCGGATCTCCGGCACGACGTCGGAGGAGATCGATACCTGCAGCGCGGGCGCGACCCGGGCGAGCGCGTCGCGGGCGAGCAGCTCTGAGGCCGCGTTCGCGTAGGAGTGGAGGAACGCGATCGCGACCGCCTCGACCCCTTCCTCGACCAGCTCGCGGCCGAGCTGCTCGACCAGCGCGACGTCAACGACCCGGCTGATCGTGCCGTCTGCGAGCGTCCGCTCGGGCACGTCGAAGCGCAGGTAGCGCGGCACGAGGGGCTCGGGGAGCTCGAGGTCGATGTCGTACAGCTCGAAACGCGCCTCGCGGCCGATCTCGATCACGTCGCGGAAGCCGGCGGTCGCGAGCAGCGCAGTGGGTGCGCCCTTGCGCTCGATGATCGCGTTCGTCACGAGCGTCGTGCCGTGGATCACCTGGTCGAGCCCGGCCGCTGCGACGCCAGCCCGCGCGAGCGCGTCCACCAGCACGGTCTCGACCGCGCGCGACGGGTCGTCAGGGGTCGTCAGGGCCTTGGCGACCGTGAAGGAGCCAGACGCATCGTCGACGCAGATCAGGTCGGTGAACGTGCCACCGATGTCAACGCCGACCCTCACAGGCCAGGGAAGCGGTCAACCGGAAAGATGTCGACCGTCGCCGACCGTTGCTGCGCGAGCATGCCACCGTCCGAGTAGACGATCGAGCCCGTCACGTATGCGGCATCGTCCGAGGCGAGAAAGACCGCCGGCCCCGCCAGCTCGTCGGGCACGCCGACCCGCTGCAGCGGGATGTTGATACCGCGGCGGCGGCGCTCCTCCTCCGGCAGGCCCTTCGTATCGACCGAGCCCGGGACGAGCGTGCAGACGCGCACGCCGTAGGGGCCGAGGTCGAGCGCGAGGGCGCGGGTGAAGGCCTCGATGCCACCCTTCGCCGCGTCGTAGGCAGCGTTGCCGCGGTGCGCGCGCGAGGCGCCTCCGGATGAGAGGTTGATGATCACGCCGCTTCGCTGTGCCGCCATCAGCCGCGCCGCCCGGAGCGCGGTGTTGTACGACCCGGTGAGGTTGACGTCAATGATGTCGTCCCACCAGGCGTCGTCTGCATCGAGAAAGTGGCGTTCGGTCGCTGTCAGGGCAGCGTTGTTGACGAGCACGTCGAGCCTGCCGTAGCGCTCGAGGGTCGCCGAGAAGAGCGCATCGCAGGCCGACCGGTCGGCGACGTTGCAGGCAGCCGCGAGCGCGCCCTCGAGCGGTGCGGCGACGCGCTCCGCGCTCTCCACGTCGATGTCGGAGACGACGACGCGGGCGCCCTCCGCGGCGTAGCGCTCGGCGATCGCCCGCCCGATGCCGCTCCCCGCGCCGGTGACGATCGCGACCTTCTCCGCGAGCCTTCCCTCAACCACGATGCGCCTCCCAGCGTCCCTTCAGCGCGGGCCGGTCGAGCCGGAAACGCGCGATGTCCCACGTTGGCTGGCGACCGGTCGCCAGGTCGGCGAGCACGTCACCCAGCACGGGCGCGAACTTGAAGCCGTGCCCCGAGCAGGCCGATGCGACGACGATCTGCTGGTGCTCGGGATGACGGTCGAGGATGAAGTCCTCGTCCGGCGCCATCGTATATCGGCACTGCACGATCGCGTTGACACGACCCGTAAGGCCACGAACGCTGCCGAACGTCGACTCCAGCAGCCGCTGCTGGATCACGTCGTCGACGCCGCATGGCGGGTCATCCGGGTCGATCTGCGGGCCGATCCGGTCGATCATCATCTTCACGCCGTCGGGCGAGCCAAGCAACGGGAAGATCGAGCCAAGCGTCGTCGAGCCGGCGAATCGCTGCAGGACGAGCGGGAACCGCCCCGGCGCGAAGGACGCGCGGTCGGCAGGCTCGAAGAAGGCAAGCTGCTCGCGGAGCACCGCGAGCGGCAGCGCCAGCCCGAGGTCGCGAAGCAGTGGCCCGACCCACGACCCCGCAGCGAGCACCACCGAGGAGCCGGCGATCGTTCCGTGATCGGTGTCAACGAGCACACCGCCGCCGCTCGGCCGGACGCCGAGCACGCGCTCGCCCTCGCGGACGACCGCGCCGGCGGCTCGCGCGCCGGCTGCGAGGCTCGCGACACAGCGGTCGGCTGTGAGCATCGCGTAGTCAGGCTGGAAGAAGCCTGTGGCGTCATCGGGCGGCGTCAACTGCGGGTAGCGCGCCACGATCTGGTCGCGATCGACCTCCTCGTACGGCACGCCAGAAAGACGCATCGCAGAGCGCATCTCGTTCATGTAGGTCGCATCGGGCGGGCCGAAGTCGACGCCGCCGCACGGCACGATCAGCCGCTCGCCCGCCGCCTCGGCAACCTCATGCCAGGCGCCGAGGGACGCACGCGCGAGGGCGATGTAGTCGGTCGACTGGTACGTGAGACGGATGATCCGCGACGGGCCGTGCGAGCTGCCACGATCGTTTCCGACAGCAAACCGCTCGACAAGGGTGACGGCGTGTCCACGGCGTGCGACCGCGTAGGCCACCGCACTGCCGATCACTCCTCCGCCAACAACGATCACGTGTTCCACGCGAGGAGGCTAACCGATCCAGCGCTTGCGCTCCCGGCGCGGCCCGTGCACGATCCGGCCATGCAACGCCGTGGACTGCCATCGCTGCTGGCGATCGTCGCAGCGCTCCTGCTGCCGACGCCGGCGGGCGCGGCGACCTACACGCTGCCGGCCGCCTCCGTCGACGTGACGCTGACGAACGATGGCGGGCTACTCGTGCGGGAGTCGGTCACCTACGACTTCAGCGCGGCGGCGCACGGGGCATGGCTCGACGTGCCACTCGACGGCTCGACGATCAGCCACGTTCTGGTCAGCGAGGGCGGCCACCCCTACAGCGACGGGGCACCGACCGAGCTGGGATCGAGCGCGCCGGATGGCACGTACGGAACGGCCGTCGTGAACGGCGCGGAACGGATCGTCTGGCACCTGACCGCGAACGCCGGACCGCGCACGTTTCAGATCGCGTACCAGCTCACGCAGCGCGTGATCGCCCACGACGACGTGGTCGATGCGAGGCTCGAGGTGTGGGGACCGGGGTGGACGGTCGACCTTGCCTCGCTCGCCGTGACCGTCCATCTGCCAGAGGGGTCGCCGGACACGGTCAGTGGCTGGCTCGAGGCGCCGGCGGTCATCACGCCACTTCCGGCGAACGGTCCGTCGGCGACCATCACCGCCAGCAGGAGCGTCGCGGGCACGACGACCGTGCTTCGCTTCACCGCGCCGCGCTCCGTGCTGGAGACGACGCACGACGCGATCGTGGTGCACGACCAGGTCGCCGCTGCGATCGCCGCCGAGGAGGCCTCGACGATCGTCCCTGGCACCGGCGACTCCCCGTCGATCACGGTCGACCCCGGCACGGAGTTCGCCCCGGGCTTCGGCGATCCATCCGGCGATTCCAGCTTCCCGACCGGGATCTTCTTCCTCGCCATCCCGCTCGTCGCGGTCCTCGCGATCATCGGGGCGATCAAAGGCGGGGGCCAGCGCAGGATCGGCAACCAGACGACATCAGACACGTTTCCGCCGACGCAGGGTTTCCCGCCGTCGACGCACTCCTCGCCGCCGTCCGGAGGCGGAGGCTCAGGCGGAGATGGTGGAGGAGGCTCAGGCGGAGATGGTGGAGGAGGCGGAGGCGGAGGCGGAGCCTGGTAGCAGCGTGCCGACGACCAGCAGGGCAACGGCGGCAGCGGCCGCGAACACGCCGCCAGCCGACGCGCCGTAGAGCGGCAGCCAGAGCATCGGCCCGACGGCCGTCCCCGCGAACTTGAAGGCCTGGTAGACGCTCACGACGCCAGCCCTGTTTGAAGCGGACGTCTCGACCGCGAGCGTGTTCAGCCCGGCCCAGAGGAACGCCGAGGCAACACCCGCGAGCGTCCACACGGCAGCCAACGCGAGCGCCGAAGGCAGGACGCCGAGGAAGCTGACGGCGAGCGCGCCACCGACCGCGCCACCGATCGCCGTGCGCCGGGCACCCTGGCGATCGGCGACGACGCCTGCAGCGCGGCCGAGCACGAGCCCGGCGGCGCCGTACGTCGCGAGGACGACCCCGCGCCAACCGGGAGCGATCGCGAACGCGTCGTCGATCCGGATCGAGACGAGGAAGGGCAGGCCGGTGAGCCCGAGGTAGCCGAAAAACGCTGCCGCCGAGAGGAGTCCGACGCGGACCGTCAGGAGCGCGCGGAACCGGGGCCGCGCGGCATCGCTCGTGACCCCGTCGGGCGGCGGGTAGAAGGCGAGGACGACGGCGACGAGCGCCGGGCCGATGAACACGAGGCGCCAGTCGACGACCGCCGCGATCCCCCCGAGAAGCGGCGCGAAGGACACGCCACCGGCCTGGATCCCCGCGAACGTGCCGATCGTCCGCCCGAGGCGCTCCCGGCCGACGAGGTCCGCCACCCCGGCCAGCAGCAGCGGTGTCGTGAAGGCGTTCGCGACGCCCTGCAGCGCGCGGGCCGCGAGGAACATGTCGAGCGACGGCGCGAGGCCGGCGAGCGCCGACGCGACGGCGTATCCGACGTACGCAACGCGCACCGTTCGCCGTCGGCCAAGTCGCTCCCCGAGCGTCCCGGACACCAGCTGCAACGCTGCGAACGGGACGAGGTACGCGGGCACGGCGAGGGCAACCTCGGCCGTCGAGACGTGGAACGCCGTGCGGATCTCGGGCACGAGCACGGCGAGGACCGCGCCGCCGAACGGCCCGAGGAACCCTCCGGCGTAGAGCGCCCACAGCGCGCTGCGGTTCACCAATCAGATCACTAGAACGCGCCGGCGTACCCCGACAGGGCAGGCTGCCCGCCGAGATGCGCGTATAGCACCTTCGAGCCCGGCGCGATCGTGCCGTTGCGGATCAGGTCGATCATCCCCGCCATTGACTTCCCCTCGTAGACAGGGTCGGTGAGCATCCCCTCGAGCCGCCCGACGAGGCGGATCGCCTCGATCGTGCTCGCGTCCGGCACGCCGTAGATGCCGGCGTGGTAGCCGTCGACGAGGATGATCTCCTCATCGCTGATCGGCCGACCGACGCCGATCGCGTCCGCCGTCTGTCGGGCGATGCGCGCGAGCTGCTCACGGGTTTGCTCGAGCGTCGCCGAGCCATCGATGCCGAGGACGGTGCGCGGCCGGTCCTGCGCCGCGAACCCCGCGATCATCCCCGCGTGGGTCGAGCCGGTGACGGTGCAGACGACGATCGTGTCAAAGAACGTGCCGAGCGCCGACTCCTGCTCGGCAACCTCCATCGCCCAGCCGGCGAAGCCGAGCCCGCCGAGCGGGTGGTCAGACGCGCCCGCGGGGATCGCGTACGGCCGTCCGCCGCGGGCCTCGACGTCGGCGATCGCCTGCTTCCACGAGTCGCGGTAGCCGATGTCGAACCCGGCGTCAGACAGCCGGACATCGGCGCCCATGATCCGCGAGCAGAGGATGTTTCCCACGCGGTCGTAGACGACGTCGGGCCAGTCGACCCAGTGCTCCTGCACCAGCACGCAGGCCATGCCGAGGTGCGCGGCGGTCGCCGCGACCTGGCGGGTGTGGTTGGACTGCACGCCGCCGATCGAGACGAGCGTGTCCGCTCCCTGGGCGATCGCGTCCGGTACGAGGTACTCGAGCTTGCGCACCTTGTTGCCGCCAAAGGCGAGGCCGGAGGAGACGTCCTCGCGCTTCGCCCAGATCTCAACCTCGCCGCCGAGGTGCTCGGAGAGGCGGCGCAACGGATGGACCGGCGAGGGGCCGAAGGTGAGCGGGTAGCGCTCGAAGTCGCTGAGTGGCATATCGATCCTCCCTCTACGAGAACAGCTCGCGGCTGACGATCAGGCGCATGATGTCGGAGGTACCTTCCCAGAGCTCGTCGAGCTTCGCGTCGCGCAGCCACTTCTCGGCCGGATACTCAGGCGAGTAGCCGTACCCGCCGAGGGTCTTGATGCACGCGTCGGCGGCGAAGACGGCGGCCTCCGCGGCACAGACCTTCGCCATCGCGGCGAGCTTCGCCGCCGGGTGCCCGCCGTCGATCAGCCGCGCAGCGTGATGGCAGAGCAGGCGGGCCTGCTCGACCTTCATCGCGGCGTCGGCGATCCTGAACGACACCGCCTGGTAGGAGCTGATCGGCTTACCGAAGGCGCTCCGCTCCTTCGCGTAGGAGATCGCGTACTCGACGGCGGCTCGTCCGACGCCGACGGAGGCAGCCGCGAGCGTGACGCGCGAGGCATCGAACGTCCCCATCAAGCCGTAGAAGCCCTGGCCCTCGGCGCCGATCCGGCGATCGGCCGGCACGAACACGTCGGCAAGGAACAGCTCGGTCGTCGGGATCGCCCGCTGGCCGAGCTTCGCGAGCGGCGCGCCCCACGAGAACCCCGGATCGTCGTGGTGCACGACGAAGGCCGTCACCCCCTTGGAGCGCGTCCCGGGAGCGACCGTCGCGAAGACGATGTAGAGCTCGGCGATCCCGCCGTTCGAGATCCACGTCTTCTGTCCGTTCAGCAGGTAGCCGCCGTCGACAGCGCGCGCGCTGGTCGTGAGCGCGGCGGCGTCAGACCCAGCCCCCGGCTCGGTCGTCGCGAGCGCCGAGTAGACCGGAGCGTCACCGCAGAGCGCCGTCACGTAGCGACGCTTCTGCTCGTCCGTGCCGAGAGCGAGGACCGTCGCAGCGAAGAACCCTCCGCTCGTGATGAAGTTGCCGAGCGCGGCGTCGCCCCATGCCAGCTCCTCGGTGACGAGACAGTGGGTGAAGAGGTCATCGATGCCGCCGCCGCCGTACTGCTCGGGGAGCATGAAGCTCGTCAGCCCGAGCGCAGCAGCCTTGCGAAACAGCGGCGTCGGCGTCTCGTGCGCGTCGGAGTCGTAGTGGCGCGAGACGGGGCGGATCTCGTGCTCCGCGAACTGGTGGCAGACGTCGACCAGGTCGCGCTGCTCGTCGGTCAGACCAGGAAGGTGATGCATCTCACTGGCAGTGTCACACCCCGTCGATGCGGCCGGCGCCAGACGCCATCTACCATCCCGAACGTGATCACCGACGCCACCGACGCGACGTTCCAGGAGCTCGTGCTCGACGCCTCCCACGAGGTGCCGGTCGTCGTCGACTTCTGGGCCGCCTGGTGTGGCCCGTGCCGCCAGCTCGGGCCGGTGATCGAGGCAGCGGTGACGGCCCGCGATGGCGCGGTGCGACTCGTCAAGGTCGACACCGAGGCGAGCCCGCGCACCGCGGCGGCCTTCCGCATCCAGAGCATCCCGGCGGTGAAGGCGTTCCGGAACGGCAAGGTCGTCCGCGAGTTCGTCGGCAACCAGCCACCGAAGGCGATCGAGGCGTTCCTCGACGCGCTCATCCCATCGGCTGCCGAGCTCGCAGTTGCGTCCGGTGACGAGGTCGCGTTGCGCGCAGCGGTCGCCGCCGAGCCACGCCACCTCGAAGCGCGCCTCGCTCTCGGCCGCATCCTGCTGCGCCGAGGCGCGAACGCCGACGCGGTCGAGGTGCTGGCAGACGCGGCGCACGACGCGATCGGCGCTGGGCTCCTGGCGCGCGCCGAGCTGGCGCTCGACCCTGCCGCCGACCCCGAGGGCGCCGCCGCCCTGGCGCTGCTCGATGACGACCCCGCGCGGGCGATGGAGCAGCTGATCGCCGCGATCACCGCGTCTGACCAGCCGCGCAAGGACCGGCTGCGCAAGGTGATGATCGGCATCTTCGGCGAGCGTGGCAGCGACGATGAGCTCGTCGTGCTCTACCGACGGAGGCTCGCTTCGGCGCTCTACTGACGAGCTCCTTGCACCGATCCAACGCACCTGTCATGATCCCCGACCTGAGGTCGAGGTACGGAGGAGGAACGGGATGCACGGTGTCAGCAAGGGCGCCCGGCGCGGGTGGCTACTCGCGCTCGCGCTGCTCGCAAGCGCAGCGCTCGCGGCGTGCGGCGGGTCGTCGGACACGCCAGCCACGAGCGGCGGCGGGACGACCTCCGGCGGCAAGGTCGAGCTGACCTTCTGGTACTGGGGTGAGGACGACGCTCCGGGCGCGAACGGCTGGCTCGCGAGCGCGGTGAAGGCGTACGAGACCGCCAACCCGAACGTCTCGATCACGGTCGTGCCGCAGGCAACGGACACGTTCACCGCGACCTTCGCGACGGCTGCTGCCGCCAAGTCAGGCCCGGACATCGCCGCGCAGTGGGCGACCGGCCCCGTTCTCACCCAGGTCTGGAACGGCGCGATCACGGCGATCTCCGACCTCGTGCCGGCAGACGAGACGAAGCACTGGCTGAACACCTCCGAGAACACCTACAACGGCAAGATCTGGGCGATGCCCGAGTACCTGATCGGGGTCCCGTGGGTCGGCAACAAGACCGTCCTCGCCCAGGCGGGGATCTCGACGCTGCCGACGACCTGGCCCGAGCTGATCGCTGACTGCACGGCGCTCCGCGCGAAGGGCGTCACCCCGTTCGCGTTCGGCAACGACACCTACTGGACGACGCAGCTGATGCTGCAGAGCCTGAGCTCGGTCGACGACGTCGTCCAGGCGTCGATCGGCAAGAAGAGCTACACCGCCCCGGAGTTCGCTGACTTCGAGAAGGGCTGGGCGCAGATGGCCTCCGCAAAGTGCTTCAACGACGACGTGTCCTCGGTACCGATGTCGAAGGGCACAGAGCAGTTCGCGGGCGGCAAGGCGGCGATGACGATCGGCACCGACGGCAACGTTCGCGCCTGGGCGAAGACGCTCGGCGAGGCGAACATCATGCTCGGGAAGTGGCCGACGTACGGCTCAGGCCCGCTGAAGGACTACTACAACGCGACGCAGTCAACCTCCTACTTCGTCACGTCGTGGTCGAAGCACCAGAAGGAGAGCGCGGCGTTCCTCGTCTTCCTCCACTCCGCAGAGCAGATCAACGCCTGGTACGCGGCGACCGGCACGCCGCCGGCCGATGACCGCTTCGACACGACGAAGATCACCGGTGCGATCGACAAGCAGCTGTACTCGTTCAACACGACCGGGCCGCAGGTGTGGCTGCAGAACTTCTTCCCGCCTCAGGTCGACGGCAACGGCAACGCGCCGGCCCAGCAGCTCGTGCTCGGCGGCCAGGGTGACGCGGCTGCCGCGGCAACGACGCGGGAGACCGCGGCCGCGCAGTGGCGTGCACAGAAGCCCGACGAGGTGAAGAACTGGTCCAACTTCCACCCGGGCGGCTAGCGGCTTGCGTCTGCTGACCGACCAGGTCGCGATCGTCACGGGCGCTGCTCGGGGGATCGGGTTCGGGATCGCGGGCGTCCTCGCTGCCGAGGGCGCCCGCGTGATTCTCGCTGACGTCGATGGCGACGGCGCGCAGGCGGCGAGCGAGCGTCTCGGCGCCTCGACGGAGGGGTGCGCGCTCGACGTCACCGACCGCGCCGCGTGTCTCGCCCTGGCAGCACGTGTCCGGCACGAGCACGGCAGGATCGACGTCCTCGCGGCGAACGCCGGCATCTACCCCGAGGCGACGATCCTGGAGATCGACGACGCGAACTGGGATGCGATCATGTCGGTGAACGTCCGCGGCATGCTGAACGTCATGCAGGCGTGCCTGCCGACGATGATCGAGCGCCGCTACGGCCGCATCGTCGTGACGTCATCGATCACCGGCCCGATCACCGGCCAGCCAGGATTTGGCGTCTACGGCGCGTCGAAAGCGGCGATGCTCGGGCTGATCCGGTCGGCAGCGATCGAGGTTGCTCGGCAGGGGGTGACGATCAACGCGGTGATGCCCGGCAACGTCCGGACTCCCGGCTTCGAGGAGGTCGGCGAGGCGCACCACCGACGGATGCTTGCCTCGATCCCCGCAGGTCGGCTGGCCGAGCCTGAGGACATCGGCTGGGCCGTCCGGTTCCTCGCCGCTCCGGAGGCCGGCTACATCACCGGACAGACGCTGGTCGTCGACGGCGGGCAGGTCCTGCCGGAGTCTGCGATCGACACCACGGAGGACAACGGATGATCACCTCGTCGGAACGGACGTACCGGCTGCTCGAGGCTCAGGTCGGCCTGAGGCTAGCGGAGGTCGAGACTCCCGTCGCGGTGATCGATCTCGACCGGCTCGACGCGAACCTGGAACGCCTCCAGACCTACGCCACCACGCATGGGATCGCGCTCTGGCCGCACACCAAGACCCACAAGGCCCGCGAGATCGGTGTCCGTCAGCTGGCCCTCGGAGCGGCCGGGCTGACGGTCGCGAAGAGCGGCGAGGCGGCGGTGTTCCACGAGGCCGGCGCCGAGCGGATCCTGATGCACTATCCACCGTTCGGCGAGCCGAAGGCTGAGCGCCTCGCGGTGCTCGCCGCCGAGGGCCTCGAGCTGACCGTCGCCGTCGATAGCGTGCAGGGTGCGGAGGCACTGTCGCGCGCCCTGGCGCGGCATGGCGCGCACGCGGCGCTGCTCGTCGAGCTCGACTCTGGCCTGCACCGCACCGGCCAGCCAACGGTCAATGGAGCGCTCGCGGTCGCCCGTGGCCTCTCACGCCTGCCGAACGTCACCGTCGCCGGGATCAGCACCTACCCGGGCCACTGCCGCGGCGATGCGGCGATGGTGCACCGCCAGATCCTTGCTGCAGACGAGCTGCTGCGCGCGACGCGCGACGCGTTCATCGACGCCGACATCGACTGCCGACGCATCTCGGGAGGCTCGACGCCGACCCGCTACCACACGCACGAGACGTGCGTGAACGAGCTGCGTTCCGGCACGTACGCCCTCCACGACCGCAACGATCCTGCCGACCCCGGCGTGGAGATGGGGGCGCTGTGGATCGAGGTGTCGGTGATCTCTGACGCGGTCGCCGACCAGGTCGTGATCGACGCAGGATCGAAGACCTTCACCAGCGATAGCCACGACGACGGCGGCAACGGGGTGATCATCGGCAGGCCCGACGCGCGGCTACGCCAGATCAACGAGGAGCACGGCTACGTCGACGTCTCCCGCGACGCCGACCGCCCAAGGCTCGGCGATCACCTGCAGGTGATCCCGAACCACGCGTGTGGCTGCGTCAACCTCCACGACGCCCTGCTGGCGGTGCGTGGTGGCGTCGTCGAGTCCGTCCTGCGGGTTGCCGGTCGCGGCGTGATCCGCTGAACGATGCAGCGATTCCTCGCCCGCGACGCGAAGTACGCCTACAGCCCTCGCCACGCCTCGATCGGGACCGTCGAGCGGGGCGAGACCTTCACCGTCGAGTGCGTGGAGGGCTGGTCGAGCTACTTCCGCTCGCCAACCGACTTCACGCCCGAGTCCCACCACGCGGCGGAGGCGGTGAAGTGGGCCGTGACCGGCCCGATCGGCGTCGCCGGCGCGCGGGCGGGCGGGGCCGTGGCGATCACGCTGCAGGCCGTCGAGATCACGACGCCCGGCGTTGCGGTGTACGGGCCATACGCGGAAGGGGCCGACCCCTTGTCGTGGTGGGACAACGAGACAGGCGTCGAGATCTACCCGCTCAGCGACGGCGAGATCCGCTTTGACGAGCGAACGACGCTCCGCGCGCGGCCGATCGTCGGCTGCCTCGCGACCGTCCCCGGCGAGGGCGAGCGCCACGCCATGCTCCAGGGCACCTACGGCGGAAACCTCGACTGCAAGCTGCTCGGTGTCGGCGCGACGTTCGTGCTGCCGAGCGCGATCGATGGCGCCGGGCTGTACCTCGGCGACTGCAAGGGGTTGATGAGCGACGGGGAGATCGTCGCGCCGCCCGAGGTCGGGGCGCTCATCACGGCAAGCGCCGTGCCACGCGATCGGCCAGCCGAGATGCGCTGGCCAAGGATCGAGACGGCGACGCACATCACGACCGTCGTCTCGGCGAACCCGCTCGAGCGTGCTGCCCGCGAGGCGTTCGCAGAGCTCCTCGCTTGGATCACATCGGATTACGATATAACTCGTCGCCAGTGCGCGCTGCTGATGGCGATGGTCGCCGACACCGGCATCTGCCAGGTCTCGAACACCGAGTGCACTGCGTACTGCACCGCTCCCCTCGACGTCCTCTCACGGTACGCCCGATGAGGAGCCCCGGCTCGCGCCTACGCGCGACCATCACCTCCTACCTGCTGATCCTGCCCGCAGGCGCGTTCCTCAGCGTCGTGTTCCTCTACTCGCTCGCGCGCCTCGGATACATCTCCGTCCACAACGGCAACACCGGCCTCGAAGGGCCAGCGCAGATCGACGCGTACCGGTTCATCGTCGACGACCCGCTGTTCCGGCAGGCCGTCAAGCACAACCTGCTGCTGCTGCTCTCCGTCCCCGTCGTGACGGTTCTGGCGCTGACGATCGCGTTCGTCTTGCACGAGGGAATCCGTGGCTGGCGTCTCTACCGCACGATCGTGTTCGTGCCGTACATGCTCGCCATCCCCGTTCTCGGCACGACGTTCGTGTACCTGTTGAGCCTGAACGGCATGCTCAATAGCCTTCTGCAGACGATCGGGCTCGGCTCGCTTCGCCAGGACTGGCTCGGTGACCCGAGCTACGTTCTCGGCTCGATCGCGACGATCATCATCTACCACGAGCTCGGCTTCGGCGTCGTGCTGTTTCTCGCACGCCTCCTGAGCCTGCCGGAGGAGGTCGATCAGGCGGGCCGCATCGACGGCTGCACCTGGTGGCAGCTGCGTCTGCGCATCACCCTGCCGCAGATGCGCAGCGTGATCATGGCGTTCGTCACCCTCGAGCTGATCACGATGCTCTCGTGGGTGTTCGCGTACGTCTACTCGACGACGCACGGCGGACCGAACTTCGCCTCGAGCGTCCTCGAGCTGTACATCTTCAACGACGCGTTCTCCTTCCAGGCACCGAGCTTTGCCGCCGCCGCCGCGATCCTGCTGCTTGCCGCGACGACGGTGCTGATCGCGATCCAGGTGAAGCGCACGAGCGTGGAGGTAAACCCTGAGTAGCATCCACCACCGCAGCACGGCCGGCTGGGCTGGCGCGCAGGCGGCGATGGTCGGCGTCGGCGTGATGACGCTCTACCCGCTGTACTTCATCGTCATCACGGCGTTCAAGACGCGCAAGGAGTACCTCTCCAACCAGTTCTGGCCGCCGTCCGACCCGACGCTGGAGAACCTTCGCCAGGCGTTCCGCAGCGGCGACCTGCTCACGTGGGTCGCGAACAGCCTGCTGCTGACGGTGGTGAGCGTGCTCCTCGCCGCGATCGTCGCGGCGCTCGCCGCCTACCCGCTCGCACGCTCGCGGTTCCCCGGCCGCAGCGCATTTCTCGGGTTGAACATCGTGCTGATGGTGGTGCCACCGGTCGTGCTGATCGTGCCGCTGTTCCTGTTCTTCGTTGACCGGGGGATGGTCAACTCGCGCGTCGCCGTCGTGATCATCTACGTTGGTCTGCTGATCCCCTTCTCGGTGTACATGCTGACGAACTTCTTCGCGACGATCCCACGGTCGTTGGAGGAGGCGGCGAGGATCGACGGCGCAGGCCAGCTGCGAACCCTGTGGAGCGTGATCGCGCCCCTCTCAGCGCCGGCGATCGTCACCGTCGTCGTCGTCAACGCGGTGTGGGTGTGGAACGAGCTGCTCGTCGCCCTCGTGTTCCTGCAGGACAACAACGCGCGCACCCTGACCGCCGGGCTGACGTTCTTCCAGGGACGGTTTCTCACGAACGAGCCGCTCGTCATGACCGGCGCGCTGATCGCAACGGTGCCGATGCTCGTGCTCTACGTCGCCGGCCAGCGCTTCTTCATCAAGGGGCTGACAGCGGGGTTCGGGAAGTGACGCCGGCGAGCGCGAGCACCGCCTGCTGCGCGACCCGCTGCCACCTGACGGCGTGACGCAGCAGCTTGTGCTCACCGCCGTGGATGATCAACCGCTCAAGGGTGCGAGCACACGGAGCGGCCTCAGCGGCGTACCGCGCTGACTCCGTCGGCGGCGTCGAGCGGTCGTGGTCGCCCTGCACGATCACCACGTGGCGACCCTCGAGCTGGCTCACCGGCTCCCCCGGCGGCACCCAGGGTGCGAGCGCGACGACGCCAACGACGGCGGACGAGTCGGCGACTCGGAGAGCCACGCGCGCGCCCATCGAGTGTCCGAGAAGGACGATCGGTACGCCCGGCCAGCGGGCGCGTACGTCGTCGATCGCCGCACGTCCGTCGGCCTCACGGGCGCCGTCGTTCCAGCCGGCGGCGCCGTAGCGCACGAACGCGACGGCGACCCCCTTGCGCGCCAGACCGATCGCGAACGGGTACATCCGCACCGCCGCGAGGGCAAGGGGGCCAGCGCGGCGCGTGGTGCGCACGTGCCCGCCGTGCAGCACGACGACGACTGCCGCGGCCGGCGACCGGGGCTCGACCACACGCAGGAAGCGCGCCATCAGGAGCGGGCGGCGATCGCGTGGAGCGCGACGCCGAGCTCGCGGAAGCGTCCAATCGAGCCACCAAGCCCGCCCCACGGGTCGGTCAGCACCTTCCAGGCAAGCACCTGTGACCAGCCGGCGGAGAGCGATCCACCGAGGAGCCGAGCCGCCACCTCGCGGGCGTACGGCACGTAGTCGAGCGTCGCTGCATCGTCATCGACCAGGTCAAACGGGTCGGCGTCGTAGATCGCCTCGTGCACCGCTCGAGCGAAGGGCTCGCGGGCGAGGATCCCCGCCACGTCGCGGACGGCTGGCTCCGCCAGGGCGGGGTTCTGGCCCGCCAGCTCGCGGTAGAGGGTGGTGAGGTCGGCGAGATCCACACCGAACGCTCGATACTCGGCGATCGACGCAAGCTCACCCCCGAGCTCCCACTGTCGACAGACCGCCCAGGCGATCGCCCCGCACACGGCTGCGTCGCTCGGCACGTCACGGACGAGGCGCGCTACCTCGTCGGCGACCAGCGGGCACGTCGACTCGGTGAGGCCATCCACCGTCATCAGCTCGTGCCGCTCGAGGAGCGCGACGATTCCGGCGGCGAGCGGATCGTCCGACTCGTCCTTCACGGCCGGCTGAGGCGGCGGAAGCCCCGGAAGCTCGCCAAGGATGAAGGGGACGAGCGGCACGAGGGCCGCGAGGTCCTCGCTGACCAGGGCGAGCGGCGCCTCGGACACCGTTCCGAACTCGGCCAGCAGCAGCGCCGAGGCGACGACGGCCCAGCCTGCCGCGTCGAGCGACTCGCCCTCGATCGGCGCAGCAAGCGCCACGGCGACGTTCTCGTAGCGCCGGAAGGCCGCCGTGTGCGCTGACGGTGAGATGTCGAGGTCGGCGATGCCAGCGGGGTCGTGGTCGTCGAGGATCCCGAGGATCGCGGTGTCGAGCAGGTCGAGCAGCTCCGATGGACCTTCATCGTCGTCGTCGTCCTCGTCTGGGTCGTAGCTCCCAGCCACCTCGTCGGATGCTGCGACGGCAGCGGCAACGTCGCAGCCGACCCCCGCGAACCGCTCAAGCGGGCCCGCCTCGGCCGCTCCCATTCGACGGCTGAGGAGCGCCCAGATGACGGCCGCACACTCGCCCGGCAGGAACGCTTCGCCCACGACAACCTCTGCGACGTCCTCGGCCTCGGCGCCATAGGCGTCCTCGGCATCGAGGCCCGGCAACATCACGCCTAGCGGGTCGTGCTCGGCGAGGAGCGCGACGATGCTGTCACGCAGCGACGCCTCCATCACAGAGCGGCGGCCCTGATCGCGCCGGTCGCAGCCAGCTGCTGCTCCTCGGCACGGTAGCTCGAGCGCACGAGCGGACCGGCGAACACCGAGCCGAAGCCAAGCCGCTCGCCTTCGGCCCGGAACCGACGGAACGAGTCGAGCGCCACCCAGCGATCGAGCTCGAGATGCCGCGGCGTCGGCTGCAGGTACTGGCCGATGGTCACGACGTCGACACCGCTCGCCCGTAGGTCGCCCATCGTCTCGACGATCTCGTCGTCCGTCTCCCCCATCCCCGCGACGATGCCAGACTTCACCAGCAGCGCCGGCCGCTGCGGCCAACGCTCGGCCCAGACCTCGCGCGCCCGACGCAGCAGGTGGAGCGCAGCGTCGTAGTCGCCCTTGATCCGCACGATCGGCTGCACGCGCCGACACGTCTCGATGTTGTGGTTGAACACGTGCGGGCCCGCCTCGAGCACGGTCGCGAGCGCCGCCTCCTCCGCCCCGAGGAAGTCGGGAACGAGCACCTCAACGGTTGTCTCCGGGCAGCGTCGCCGCAACGCGGTGATCGTCTGCGCCCAGTGCACGGCGCCGCGATCATCGAGGTCGTCGCGGTCGACGCTCGTGACGACGACGTGACGCAGGCCCATCCGCTGAGCCGCCGCCGCGACCTTTGCCGGCTCGAGCGGATCAAGGTCCTCGCCGTGCTTGCGTGAGCGCACGGCGCAGTAGCGGCAGGCGCGCGTGCACGTCTCGCCGAGGATCTGGAAGGTCGCGGTGCCGCGTCCCCAGCACTCACCGATGTTCGGGCAACGCGCCTCCTCGCAGACGGTGTGAAGGTTGCCGTCGCGCACGATCTCCAGCAGCTCACCGAAGCGCGATCGCTGGGAGGGCGCGCGGACGGTCATCCAGTCGGGACGCTCGCGGGCGATCGGCGACCAGGGCATGGCTCAGACGCTCGCTTCGACGATCTCGATCAGGACGCCATCCGGGTCGTGCAGTCCGGTGAACCGGCGACCGTCGGCGTCGGTCGAGACATCACCGAGGAACTCGGCGCCGCGCGCGGCCAGATCAGCGTGCAACGCGGAGAAGTCGTCGGTCTCGATCGTCAGGTACAGGCCGGCCTCCTGCATCCACTTGCGGCCACGCTTGCGCTTCTCCGCGCCACCCTCGATGCGTACCTGGAGGTCGCCGCGCTTCGCCGCGACGGCGTCAGGTCCTAGATCGGAGATCTCCATCCCGAGGACGTCGGCGTAGAACGCCCGCGTGGCGGCGAGATCGGACGCGTACACCGTGAGCGCCGCCGCCAA
The DNA here is from genome assembly GCA_025360225.1 of Actinomycetes bacterium. Classification (GTDB taxonomy): domain Bacteria; phylum Actinomycetota; class Thermoleophilia; order Gaiellales; family F1-60-MAGs149; genus JANYCN01. Next base: position 26,616 of record JANYCN010000064.1, read on the forward strand.
CCTCACGCCGGCACCGCCTCGAAGCGCAGCCCGAGCGTCTCAGCGAGCCGCGCGAGGACGGCGTCGGTCGCCTCGGTCCGCGAGACGGCGCGCCCGGTCTCGCGCTCGACGGAGGTGACCTCGACCTCCGGGAGCCCGCACGGGACGAACAGCGCGAACGGCTCGAGGTCGCAGGAGACGTTCAGGGCGAAACCGTGGGTGGTCACCCATCGCGAGACGTGGATCCCGATCGAGGCGATCTTGCGGCCGGTCGCCGTCCAGACCCCGACGTGCCCGCCGCCGCCGCGCGCCTCCGCCTCGACGCCGAGGTCACCGAGGGCGAGCACGAGCGTCCTCTCGAGGCGCTCGACGTAGGCGCGCAGGTCACGGCCATAGTCCGCGAGGTCGAGGATTGGATAGCCGACGAGCTGGCCAGGGCCGTGGTAGGTCGCGCGACCGCCGCGGTCGATCGCGACGACCTCGATGCCGCGCCGCTCGATCAACGTGCGAGCTGGCAGGTCGCTCGCCTCGTCCGTCGACGCCCCCAGCGTGATCGTCGGAGCGTGCTCGCACAGCACGAGCGTGTCGGGGATCGCGCCCTGCGACCGTGCGCCCGCGAGCTGCGTCATGAGCGCCAACCCGTCCGCGTACGGCGTCACTCCCGACAGGTCATACAGGTACGCGCCACCGGGCTGGCGGCGAAGCGGGACGGTCGCCGTCATGCGGTGTAGGCGTCGATCGGCCAGGTCTCGAGGTTGCTGCGCAGGTCGCGCATGAACTGCGCGGCGTATGCCCCATCGACGAGCCGGTGGTCGTAGGTCATGGGCAGGAACATCATGTGACGGATCCCGATCGCGTCGTGCCCGAGCGCGTCAGTGATCACGACAGGGCGCTTGACGATCGCCATCACGCCGAGGATCGCCGTCGTCCCGAGCGGCAGGATCGGCGTGCCGATCAACGAGCCGTAGCCGCCGGGGTTCGTGATCGAGAACGACGCGCCCGACATCTCGTCCGCCGTCAACTGCTTCTTGCGAGCCCGGTCGGCGAGGTCAGCGAGCGACCGCGCGAGCCCGACCATCGAGAGCGTCTCGGCGTTCTTGATCACCGGGACGAGCAGGCCCTTGCCGTCGTCGACCGCGACCGCCATGCCGAAGTTGACGGCGCGCTTGATGATCGCCTGCTCGCCGCGGATCTCGGCGTTCACCCACGGCCACTTGCCGATCGCGTCCACGGCCGCCTTCATGATGAACGGCAGGAACGTCAGGCTGACGCCGTGGCGACGCTTGAACTCGTCCTTCAGCTCGCCGCGGTACCCCGCGATCGCCGTCATGTCGACCTCGGTCACGCTCGTCAGCTGCGCCGTCGTCAGCTTCGACTCGAGCATGTGCTTCGCGATCGCCTTGCGGATCGTCGAGAAGGCGTACACCTCGTCACCGGCTCCGACCGCAGCAGGCTCCAACGCCGGCGCGGCAAGGATTGCGACGGGCGCCGCCGAAGCGACCGGCGGCACCGGGGCGACGACGACCGCTGGCGCAACGACCGACACCGGCGCGGCGCTTGACACGGCTGAAGCCGGCGGCGCGGCAACGGTGCGACCGGTGAGGTGCTGCTCGACGTCGTTCTTCGTGACGCGCCCCCCGTTACCGGTGCCGATGATCTGGGCGATGTCGAGACCGTGCTCGGCGACCATCCGTGCGACGACCGGCGACATGAACGACCGCATCGAGTCGTCGGCCGGTGCGCTCGAGGAAACGGGGGGCACCGGCGCTGGCGGCGCGGTCGGAATTGGCGCTGCGAACCCGCCGGTCGTCGTCGCGGGCCCGAAGTGCGGCGGTGGCTCGACCTCGGCCGGCGGAGGCGGAGGCGGAGGCGGAGGCGGAGGAGGCGGCGGAGGCGCGGGCGCGGGCGCGGGCGGTGCCGGGGAACCACCCCCCGTGTCGATCCGAGCGATCGTCGTGCCCACCGGCACCGTTGTTCCCTCGGCGACAAGCAGCTCGACGACGGTACCGGAAGCGGGGCTCGGCACCTCCGTATCGACCTTGTCGGTCGAGATCTCGACGATCGTCTCGTCCGCCTCGACCCGCTCGCCGAGCTGCTTCGCCCAGCGGCTGACGGTGCCTTCCGAGACGCTCACGCCCATCTGCGGCATCACGACGTCCACCACGGTTCCAACTGGCATCAGGGTCTGCTCCTTGCGCTCGCTCGCGGGATCATCAGTACGCCGCCATCCGCTCGATCGCACGGACGACGTCTGCGACCTGGGGGATGAACGCCTTCTCGAGCGGTGGCGAGAACGGCACTGGCGTGTCGGGGGCAGCGACGCGCACGACCGGAGCGTCGAGCAGACCGAAGCCCTCCTCGGCGACGGTCGCCGCGATCTCGGCACCGAAACCACCGGTGCGGGTGTCCTCGTGCAGAACGATCAGCCGCGAGGTGCGGGCGACGGAGGCCAGCACGGCCTCGCGGTCCCACGGGATGATCGTACGCAGGTCGATGATCTCCACGGAGGTGCCGTCACGCTCCGCGACCGTTGTTGCGGCCTCCTCGGCCGTGTAGACCATCGCGCCCCAGGTGACGATCGTCACGTCGCTACCGGCGCGATGCACGCGCGCCTGGCCGAACGGCGTCGTGTAGTCGGTCTCCGGCACCTCGCCTTTGATCCGGCGGTAGAGGTGCTTGTGCTCGAAGTACAGCACGGGGTTCGGGTCCCGGATCGCCTCCACGAGCAGGCCCTTCGCGTCCTCAGGCGTCGCCGGACAGACGATCTTCAGGCCCGGGATGTGGGCGAAGCTCGACTCCGGGTTCTGGGAGTGGAACGGGCCGCCGGAGAACCCGCCGCCGGAGGGGCAGCGAACGACGAACGGCAGGGCCGTCCCCGTCCGGTAGTGCTGTTTGGCCGCGACGGTCGTCAGGTGATCCCAGGCGCAGGAGATGAAGTCGGCGAACTGCATCTCCGCCACCGGGCGCAGCCCCATCATCGAGGCGCCGGTGCAGGCGCCGACGATCGCCGTCTCCGCGAGCGGCGCGTCGAGGACGCGCCACGGTCCGAACTCGGCCTGGAAGCCCTGCGTGACCTTGAAGGCGCCGCCGTAGACGCCGACGTCCTCGCCGATCACGAAGACGCGGTCGTCGCGGCGCATCTCCTCGCGGAGGCCGTCGGAGATCGCCTGCAGGTAGGTCTTGATCGCCATCAGCGGTGGTGCGGGGTGTCGAGCTCGCCGGGATCGGCGAACAGCCCGTCGAGGATGGAGTCGGCGTCCGGCAGCGCGCTTGCCTCGGCGCGCCGGAGGGCGTCCGCGAGCTCTGCCTTGACGTCGCCGCGCACCTGCATGTCGGTCTCCTCGTCGAACTGCGCGAGGTGCTCTCGCAGGAACGCACGGTAGCGCTCGATCGGGTCGCGCTGCGACCACGCGTCGTGTAGGCCCTTTGGCACGTAGTAGGCGTCGTCGTGGACGGCGTGGCCCTCCATCCGCAGCGTGACGAGCTCGAGGAGCGTCGGGCCGCCCCCGCCGCGCGCGCGGTCGAGCGCCGCGCGCGTCTCCCGGACGACCGCGACCACGTCGGTGCCGTCGACGACGACACCGCCGAACCCGTACCCGGCGGCTCGGTCGGCGATGTGCCCGGTCGCGAACTCGAGGTCGTTCGGCGTCGAGTACGCGAACTGGTTGTTGTTGACGACGAACACCACCGGCAGGCGCCGGACGCCGGCGAAGTTGAGGGCCTCGTGCCAGTCCGACCGGCTCGTTGCGCCGTCGCCCGACCAGCCGATCGCGACGCGAGCCTCGCCGCGGATGCGGAACGCGAGCGCGACGCCGCACGCAACCGGCACGTTCGCCGGCAGGTGCGAGACCATCGCGTGCAGGCCGAGCCGCGTGTCGGCCATGTGCACGTTCCCGTCCCGACCCGCCGTGAAACCGTCCACGCGACCCATGTACTGCGCGAAGATCCGCCACGGCTCGGTGCCGCGCGCGACGTGCACACCCATGTCCCGCTGGAGCGGGAAACCGACGTCGTCGCGCTCCATCGCAAGCCCGACACCGACAGCCGCCGCCTCGTTCCCACGACCGGTGTAGAACGACCCGGGGACCTTCCCCTGACGGAACAGGATGTGCCCACGCTCCTCGATCCCGCGCGTCAACAGCATGAGCCGGTACAGTTCCTGCAGGTCGACGCGGTCGAGGCCGGCAGCGCGTGCATCGTCGAGGGTGGACGAGGCGGGGGCAAGGCGCGCGGACTCCATCGGAGAGAGGGTACTACGCACGGGGCCGCCGGCCGTGGCGCTACGCCGCCGGTCGCCGGCTCCGGCGGCGAGGCTCCAGCCGACACGGGCACACCGCCACGCGATCGCATACGCTAGTGCCGTGCCCCGTGACCCCCGCAAGAACCGCATCCTTGGCGATCGTTGCGCGATCTGTCCACGCTGCGGTCATGGTCGCCGCTACCTCGTCGGCGTCACCGAGCCGAGCGCGGCGCCGTGCCCCGACTGCGGCGCAACGATGATCGTCGCATGCCCCGACTGCGAGGAGACGATCGAGTCGGTGATGCAGGTGCACTGCCGCGCCTGCGGCGCGGCGCTGCGTCCAGGCGAGCTCTGGGGCGGGGTGATCCGCCGCAAGGCCGAGCCGGCGACAGCAGCGCTGCTGTCACCTGACGACCTGTAGGAGCTTCAGGGGCACCGAACGACGCGCGGACACGCGTGAAAGCGTAAATTCTGACGCTGCGACGTTGGCTTCTGCAGGTGGGACGGGTAGGCTCGATGCGACCCACCGATGCGCCGACTCTCCCCCCTCATCGCGCTCTTTCTTACCGTCGTCACGCCGCTTCATCTGGCGGCCGCGTCGCGAGCGACGACGACCGCGGCGACCGTTCTGATCGGCCTCGGCGACTCCTACGCCTCGGGAGAGGGCGCACCGCCGTACGACCACGGGACGACGATCTGGTTCGCGTGGCACCGCGACACCTGCCACCGCGGCCCCCTTTCCTGGCAGCGACTCGTCGGCGTGACCGCGTCGAACCATCTCGCGTGCTCGGGCGCTACCGTCAGCACCGTCCTCGAGCGCGGCGGTCAGCAAAGGTCGCCCGACGACGTAGCGCAACTGGATCGCCTCCGCGCGATCGCGCGCCGCGGTCGTGTCACGACCATCCTCGTGATGGTCGGCGGCAACGACCTCGGGTTCGGCTCGATCCTCACCCGTTGCGTCATCGCCACCTGCCTGCGGGACGCGGATGCCCAGAGGCGAGCGGTCGCGCAGCTTGGGCTCCGGCTCGCTCGCCTGTACACCGCGATCCGGGGGGCGAGCGGGGGCGCGAGGGTGATCGTCGTCGGCTACCCCGACATCCTGCCCCGCCCGGGCGCACGAACGGTCGGCTGTGACTGGCTCGCACCAGACGAGGTTCGGCGGGCTGAGGAACTCGAGCAGCTGGTCGACGAGACCACCGCGCGCGCCGCAGCGATCGCCGGCGCTGAGATGGTGTCGACCCGTCGGGCGCTCCATGGGCACGAGCTCTGCACGCCCGACCCCTGGGTGCGTCCGATCGCCGTGCTGCAGGCTCGAGTCTGGCGAGCGATCACCGACCCCGAACAGGGCCACCCGAACGCGCGCGGGCAGCGCGCCATCGCCCGTGTCGTGCGCCTTGTGGTGTGATTGCGGGATGGCACGGTCATCGGGTGTCAGGAGCGAGCGGGAGCGTTGCGCGTCTGGGGCACGTTCAAGCGGCGCGCAAGCGCTGGACGATCCAGGCAGCCGGGTGACCACCCCATCTCGCAATCAGACCACCAATGTCGCGCGTCCGAAGTTCGTTCACCAATGCCTGCGAGAAGCGAGTCTGGCCAGTGAGGGCAACCGATCTTGCTGATCGCGGGCTTGCTGGATAGCACGCCCGCTCGCGACGCGCTCGGGCGGTGGTCCAGAGGACGCTTCGCAGCCCCGCGAATGCCACCGAACATCGGACGCGCGACACGAGCGTTGGAAGGCGCCCTACCGCAGGCGAGCGTCGACGCCAACGCTGCGCAACGCGGCAACCAGACGCCTGCCGACCGCCGTCTCGCGCCGGACGAGCACCTGAAACGCGTGTTGTGCCACGTCGTGGCGTTGCCACGAGCGAATCACCAGTCGCATCAGCTGTGACTCGATCGCCGCCCAGCGCTGCACCTCTGCAACCGCGCGGCGCTCCTTCGCCGACCCGACCCGAGGTCCGCGATCGAGGCCCTTCGCGAGCCGGTCGTAGATCCGTTCAATCAGCTTCGCCTCGCGCACGATCGACGCAGGGCGCTTCGCCTGGTTCAAGGCGTGAACCAGCGGACGCAGGGCAACGACGCAACCCCACGCCGAGCTGGCCAGAGCGGCAGCAGGGGTCAGAGCGACCGGTCCGTCGATCGCGGCGAACGGGAGCGACACGCCAAGCCTCTCGGTGACCCCGGCCGCGCTCAAGCGGAACGCCGCACCAAGCGACGCGAGCCGGGCGTTCGCCGCCCGCGCCGTCGGCATGTCGCACAGGTACACAGCTCGAGCCGCGGCCGACGGTCGGCGCTCCAGCTGCGCGGAGTACGCGGCGAGCGCTTCCGCACCGGCCAGTCCCGCATCCCAGGCACGCCCAACCACGGGATCACGAGCGCCGGAGCGCCCGGAACGCAGGGCGGCGACGGCCGCGACGAGCCTCGCCGCAGCCCCACCGTCCACCGCGGCCTGTACCGCAGCGACGCGCCCTGCGAGAGCGGCGGCCTGTGCGACGACCGCTGGGTCAGGGGGCACCGTTGCCTCGGGCACCGTCGCGACGACGAGCGTGCGGATCGTGCCGGAGGTCAGCTGCGGCGTCGTCGGCTCGTCGCCACAGCCGGCGAGGCCAAGCACGATCACGGCGAGGGCCAGGAACGCGCGGAGCCGTCGAGGGAACGCCACGCCCCTCACCGTCCCGCTACCAGCTCGTGCAACGCGGCGATCGTCGTCGCCGCCCGGCTCTCCTCGACGTCGTGAAGGACCAGCGGAACGTCGCGGCCGAGCAGCAGGAGGAGCTGCACGAACGCGCGGTGGTCGACCCGCTCCAGATCCTTCGCGTGCGCCAACACCACGTCGTCAGCGAGCAGCGCGAACGCGTGAGCGAGGATCGCCGTCTGCTCGCTGACGCGACCGCCCACCAGGTTCGCGGCGTCAAGAAGCACGCCCAGTCGTGGCGAGGCGAGCTCGTCGAGGAGCCGGCGGGCCTGGACGGCGTCACACACGGTCACGCCGGCCTCCGGCTCGACGGCGAGCGTGACGCCCCGAGACTCCGCCAGCGGCAGCACCGCGGCAAGGCTCGCACAGGTGTCCGCCCACGCCTCGGCAGAACGGTTGTCAGGGTGGGACCGCCACGGGTCGAGGGCATCGCGCGTGCCAGCACAGACGCTGACGACAGGCGACCCGACCGAGACAGCGACCTCAACCGCAGCGCGGAGGGTTGCGACGCTGCGCGCTCTCTCCCCTGCGTCAGGATGGGCGAGGTTGGCAGTGCCGGACACGGCAACCAGCGGCACCGCCGCGCCGCTCGGCCAGCCTCGAGCGATCGTTGCCGACGCCTGCACACCGGCCGCTCCCGCCTTCAAGGCTGCGGCAAGCACCCCCTCAGACGTCTCTGCCGAGAACGAGCGGGCATGGATCGCGACGGTGACGGTCATGGACCGCCCGTGACCTCGGCCAGCGTGACGCGCTCACCGGTGCTCGCGGAGCGGGCGATGGCAACGATGCACCGGACGGCAGCGAGACCATCAGTGACCGACGCACCACGCTGTGGCGCCCCGTCAACGATCGTCGCCGCCCACCCCTCGAGCTGACGGCGGTAGTGGTCGCCATCCGGACAGAGCGGTCGGTGGAACGATCGATCGGAGGCCGCGAAGCACTCGACCTCCGAGGCCATCCGGTACCAGGGCTGGAAGATGCGAGCGACGACCGAGCCGTTCTCGCCGTAGACGTGAAATCCCTCATGCCAGTCCATCTGCACGGTGAGCGTCAGGTCGAGGTGGCCGACAGCGCCGTCGGCGAACTCAACCGCAACGAACCAGCAGCGGGCACCCAGGCGGTCGGCGAAGGTCGCGCGGACCGCCACGATTGCGCCGCACAGGTCCCGAGCAAGGTCAACGAGGTGGCTCGCGTGTCCGAGCAGCGGGTAGCGCACACGATCGGCCTTCGGCTCGCCGGCAGGGCGCGACGCGGCATCGCTGCGGATGATCGCGGGCTGAAGGGCATCCGTCATCGCGTAGCGGTAGGCGGAGTCGCAGTACCAGGCACGCATCGCCACGACACCGCCGGCCCGTTCAGCGAGAAACGCGCGAGCGTACTCCACGCCGGCGTCGAAGCGGCGCATGTTCCCGACCTGCAGCGTCAGACCGCTCGCAGCGACGGCCGCCACGAGCTGCTCGCACTCCTCGACGGCGACGCCCATCGGCTTCTCGACGAACACGTGCTTGCCGGCGTCGAGCGCTGCGATCGCCAGACGGACGTGGAACTGGTCAGCAACAGCTACGACAACCGCGTCAACGTTGTCGTCCGCGAGCATCTCGTCGTAGCTGGTGTAGGTGACGGTCGGTCGGTGCCGCGAGGAAACGGCATCGAGGAGGTCTGGTGCGCTGTCGCACAACGCATACAGCTCGAGACCGACGCCCTTCGCGCACGCGTCGAGGTGTGCCGCCTGGGCGATCGGCCCGGCCCCGAGCACGCCGACCCGAAGGGCGTTACCGACGGATCGCTCGGGCAAGGGCCGAGACGTCCTCGTTGCCATACCCAGCCGCCACGAGACGCTCCTCAAGCTCGGCGACGAGGCGAGTCGCCGGGAGGTCGAGCCCGAGACCGTCAGCCTCTGCAAGCGCGATACGGATGTCCTTGAGGTGCATCCAGAGCCGGAAGCCGAGCGGGTAGGTGTCATTGATGACGTTCGCCGACCGGTTGCGGATCACCCACGAGTCGGCGGCGCCGCCCTGCAGCGCGAGAACGAGGTCGTCCATCGGCAGCCCCGCCTCCTGCCCGTACACGAGCGCCTCAGCGAGTCCGGCGTATGCTCCCGCGAGGAAGATCTGGTTGACGGCCTTTGCCGCCTGCCCCGAACCGACGTCGCCCATGCGGGTGATCGACTGGGAGAAGCACTCCAGGACGGGCGTCACGCGCGCGACTGCCTCGACCGAGCCACCGCAGAACACGGTGAGCGTTCCGCGCTGCGCCCCTTCCGAGCCTCCGGACACCGGGGCGTCAACCAGCAGCGCACCATGGGCGGCGAGCGCCGCAGCGAGCGTCCGCTCGACGGTCGGCGAGACGGTCGAGCAGTCGACCACGACGGCGCCGTGCTGGACGGTCTCGGCGATGCCGCCGTCGCCGAGCACCACCGACTCCAGATCGGGCCCGTCAGACACGCAGGTCAGCACGACGTCGGCGCCGATCGTGGCCTCGCCAGGCGACGCAGCGCGGGTCGCACCGAGCGCTGCGAGCGGCTCCTCGCGCTCGCGAGTGCGGTTATGCACCGTCACCTGGTGCCCGCGACCGATCACGTGGCGCGCCATCGCTCCACCCATCGTGCCGAGCCCGACGACGGCAACACGCATCAGGCGCGCCCCTGGCGGATCTCGGAGAAGTGGATCACGGTGACCAGGTTCGCCTCGTCAACGTCCTGGTTGTAGAGGCGGCGCATGAAGTCGAGGAACTCGTCGATGTGCCGGATCTCGGGGTTCTCGTGCTGGATCTCGCGCGGCGAGAGCTCGCCAAGGGGCTTCACGTCGACCTTGTCGATGACGGCATCGAAGACGCGCTCGCGCGGCCCGAACCGCTGCCCGACGAGCACCGGCACGACCATGCCGCGGCGATACTTGGTGGTCTTATCACCGAGGCGGATCGTCGCGGTCTTGCGCCGGTGCCGGAGCTGGTCGGCGACGAGCGGCGAGTAGAACATCAGGGCGAACACGGCGGGCCTTCCGATCGGATCTCGTCTCCCCGGATGCTACCGCCTAGGAGACCGTCAAAGAGGTTCGGTGCTGTCGCAGCGGATGGGCGAGATCTCCGCCGATCCCACCCACGCGCCATCGCCGACCTCTCTCGACGTGCTCCTGGTGACACCGGCGAAGCGATCTGGCGCTCTCGCCCCGAGAGTGCCAACTCCCGCTTGACGAGTCGCCCTCAAGGGGGTACGATCCCCATTGGCACTCACCTTTCCCGAGTGCCAGAATCGGTCATTCCAGGAGGAAGCGCATGAACCTGAAGCCGCTGGGCGACCGCATCATCGTCGAGGTCCTCGAAGAGGAGCAGGTGACGTTGAGCGGGATCGTCCTTCCCGACACCGCGAAGGAGAAGCCGCAGCGCGGCAAGGTCCTCGCAGTCGGCAAGGGTCGCTACGAGGACGGCCAGCTGATCGCGCTGGACGTCGTCGTTGGTGACGAGATCGTCTTCTCCAAGTACGGCGGCACCGAGGTTAAGGTCGCCGGCGAGGAGTACCTCATCCTGCGCGAGTCCGACGTTCTCGCCAAGCTCGACACCGCCGCCGTCCCCGCCTGAGCCGCGGGAATCTAGGAGCAACCACATGGCACACAAGATCCTGAAGTTCAACGAGGACGCCCGCCGCTCGCTGCAGCGCGGCGTCGACGCCCTCGCCGACGCCGTCAAGGTGACGCTCGGGCCGAAGGGCCGCTACGTCGTCCTCGACAAGAAGTTCGGCGCGCCGACGATCACGAACGACGGCGTCACGATCGCACGCGAGATCGAGGTCGAGGACCCGTTCGAGAACCAGGGCGCACAGCTCGTCCGCGAGGTCGCCACGGCGACCAACGACGTCGCCGGTGACGGCACGACGACCGCGACCGTGCTCGCCCAGGCGATCATCCGCGAGGGCCTGCGCAACGTCACCGCCGGCGCCAACCCGATCGCGCTCAAGCGTGGCATCGAGAAGGCCACCGAGATCGTCGTCAAGTCGATCAAGGCCCAGGCGAAGGAGGTCGACGGCAAGGAGGACATCGCTCGCGTCGCGACGATCTCCGCCCGCGACCGCGAGATCGGCGACGTCATCGCCGACGCGATCGACAAGGTCGGCAAGGACGGCGTCGTGAACGTCGAGGAGGGCCAGACCTTCGGCCTCGAGCTCGAGTTCACCGAGGGCATGCAGTTCGACAAGGGCTACCTGTCGCCGTACATGATCACCGACTCCGAGCGCATGGAGGCGGTCCTCGACGACCCGTACGTCCTGATCGCGAACCAGAAGATCGGCGCCATCAAGGACATCCTGCCGGTGCTCGAGCAGGTCATCCAGAACGGCCGCCCGCTGCTGATCGTCGCCGAAGACGTCGAGGGCGAGTCGCTCGCGACGATCGTCGTCAACAAGCTGCGCGGCACGTTCACCGTCGTCGCCGTCAAGGCGCCGGGCTTCGGCGATCGCCGCAAGCGCATGCTCGAGGACATCGCGATCCTCACCGGTGGCGAGGTCATCACCGAGGAGATGGGCCTCAAGCTCGAGAACACCACGGTCGGCCAGCTCGGCCGGGCGCGGAAGATCGTCGTCGACAAGGACTCGACCACCATCATCGATGGTGCCGGCGAGGGCGACGCGATCAAGGCCCGCATCAAGCAGATCAAGTCCGAGATCGAGAACACCGACTCCGACTTCGATCGTGAGAAGCTCCAGGAGCGCCTCGCCAAGCTGTCCGGTGGCGTCGCGGTGGTCAAGGTCGGCGCTGCGACCGAGACCGAGATGAAGGAGAAGAAGCACCGCGTCGAGGACGCCCTCCAGGCGACCCGCGCGGCCCTCGAGGAGGGCATCGTCCCGGGTGGCGGCGTCGCACTGCTGCTCGCGGCCGACGAGCTCTCGCTCGACGGCTTCGAGGGTGACGAGCGCACCGGTGCGCAGATCATCAAGCGCGCGCTGGAGGAGCCCCTCCGCCAGCTCGCAGCGAACGCCGGCCTCGAAGGCTCGGTCGTGGTCAACCACGTCCGCACCGCGCCGAAGGGTCACGGCCTGAACGTCGACACGAACGAGACCGTCGACCTCGTCAAGGCCGGCATCATCGACCCCGCGATGGTCACCCGCTCGGCGCTGCAGAACGCCGCGTCGATCGGCAAGAACATCCTCACGACCGAGGCAATCGTCGCGGAGGCCCCTGAGAAGGGGTCGGCCGGCGGTGGCCACGGTGGCGACATGGGCGGCATGGGCGGCATGATGTAAGTTCGGCTCAGCCGAACCTGTCCGAACGAGAGGGGCCCCGGAGACGCTGATCTCCGGGGCCCCTCGGCCTTTCTGGCTACACGCTGGCGTCCGCAGCAGCCGCGCGCCGACACGCTTCGACGCGCCTACCCGTCGGGAAACGCTTCGCCGTTGAAGGGGTTGAAGATCCGCACGCCCTCGATCACGTCACCGTGCCCGAGGTCCTCCGTCACGAGCACGCGGCAGCCGCCGTCCCGCGCGACGACGATCAGCAACGAGTCCCAGAGCGAGAGCCGCCGCGCCACGGACAGCTCGGCAGCGTTGATCACGCGCGAGGGGGTGACCGCGAGCACGTCCATCGCGGCCATGTGACGCAGACCGTTCAGCGCCAGCGCCGGATCCACGTCGCAGAGGATGCGAGCCGCGACGACGAAGAACTCCTGGAGGACCTGCGTGGAGATCGTGAGACCGTCTCTCGCGATCACCTCACGCGCGATCTGGCGCTTGACGGGATCGCGTTGATCGACGGCGTAGACGAAGATGTTGGTGTCGGCGAGGAACCTCAAAGGTGATCGTAGACATCGTCGCGGCTCCACGACCGACCCCCCTCGCCGGAGGACGCGCGCGATGTCGCGGCCAGCGCGAGGAAGGCGTCACACGCGACACGCCCAGTGCCACCACTCACGTAGTGCACAAGGAAGTCGCGAACAACGGCGTTCACGCTCGTCTCCTCAACGAGCGCTCGAATCCGTGCATCCCGCAGGAGATCGTCATCGATAGCGAGCGTGAGATTTCCCACGTAACCAGTGTAGCACGGGTTACGTGGCAACCAACGGAGCCGGCGGAGCGTCCACCCGGTACGATCCGCTCATGCCTCCCTTGCGCGTCTGCATCTCCGGCGCGCTCGGCGCCGTCGGGCAGCACCTCATCCGGGGCGTGCACGATGCGCCCGACCTCGTCCTCGTGGCCGCCGTCGCGCGCCGGGGCGTTGGCACTGACGTCGGCGGCAGTGTGCGGATCACCGACGACCTCGCGGCAGCGCTGGACAGCGGCGTCGACGTCGTCGTCGACTACACCCACCCGAGCGTGATCCACGAGCACATCGCGCTCGCGTTCGAGCGGGGGATCGGCATCGTGATCGGAACGACCGGGCTTGCCGACGCCGACTTCGACGAGATCGACGCAGCCGCACGCGCCGCGGGCGTCGGTGCCGCGACGGGCAACATGGCGATCACCGCAGCGTTGCTCCAACACCTCGGGAAGATCGCCGCCGCGCACGTCCCGCACTGGGAGGTGATCGAGTACGGCGGCGCGACGAAGCCCGACGTCCCGAGCGGCACCGCGCGCGAGCTCGCCGAGCTGCTCGGCCGCGTGCAACGGCCGGTCGTCGACCTCGCGTCAGGCGACCTGTACGGGCCGGCCGAGGCCCGCGGCGCCGTGTTTGGCGGCGCCCACGTCCACTCGATCCGCCTCCCAGGATCCAGCCCGTCGGTCGAGGTCGTGTTCGGCCTCCCTGGCCAGCGCCTGCGCATCAGCTATGACATGCAGTCCGACTCGAGCATCTTCGTCGACGGATCGCTGCTCGCCGCCCGTCGCGTGGTCGGCCACGTCGGGCTCGTTCGCGGGCTCGACAGCCTGCTGTTCGCGTAACGCCCGGTGCAGCTTGCCCAGGTCAACGTCGCCCAGCTCGTCGCCCCGATCGACGCACCGGAGATCGAGGGGTTCGTCGCGCTGCTCGACCCGATCAACGCCGCCGCCGACCGAGCACTGGGGTTCGTCTGGCGGCTCGAAGCGGACGATGGAAACGCAACGTCGATCCGCGCGTACGACGACGAGCGCATCATCGTCAACCTGAGCGTCTGGCGCTCGCTCGAGACGCTGCGCGCCTTCGTCTTCGACGGCGACCACGTCGCAGTGCTGCGCCGACGCCGCGACTGGTTCCTCCGCATGGAGCCACCAACGAGCGCGTTGTGGTGGGTGGAGGACGGAGCACGACCGACCGCGAGCGAGGGACGAGAACGGCTCGAGCGGCTCGCGGCCGACGGGCCGACCGGCCAGGCGTTCACCTTCCAGCGGCCATTCTCACCGGACGCCTGAGCGCCGCGACGAGCACGCGGAACGGGAGCCGGTCGTCCATGAGCCGGGCGAGGCGCCAGTCGTCGTCGCTGCGCGCGGACGACGCCGGTGGGGCGATGCGGTGGCGCCGCAGGAAGTCGGCCTGGGAGCCGTACCACAGCTCCACGAGGCCGAGGTCGGCGAGCACGCCCCGCACCTGCGCGAAGTCGACGTCCGCCGTCATGTCCTGCGTCCCCGGCGCCTGTAGCGGGTCGCCTCCCGGCTGCCCACCGATGTAGGTGCGAATCGGTTCGCGGCGGCCGTCGCCCGGCCCGTCGTTGCCGTAGTCGACGAGCACGACGCGTCCGCTCGTCAGTGGACGGACGAGGTCGGCGAGGTACCGGTGCATGGCCGGCCGTAGAGCGAAGCGACCCTTCGTAGACGGAGCAGCGAGGTCGGTCTCACGCGAGACCTGCACGAAACGCCCGTCCTCGACGTCGACGAACACCTCGCGCCCGTCGACCACGAGCCGGACGGCGAGCGCGTCAAGCAGCTCGTTCGCGACGATCGCGCCAGCAAACGTCTCGACCTCCGCGAGGGAGGCAACGACCCGCTCCCGCTGCTGCGCCCGCATGCCGGCCGCCCGATCGACGAGGAGGATCTCGGCACCGGTAGCGGCCAGGCGAGCGGCAAGCGTCCCGTCGCCCGGCCCGACCTCAATGATGCGGGCAGCGCCTGCAACCTCCGCGGCGATCGCATCGCCGAACGCCGGGTGCAGCGTCGGTGCAGTCGCGAACGCGCCGCGCGGCCCGATCGTCGCGCCGCGGGCGTAGAAGCCACCCTCCTCGTCGTAGAGGCACGCGTCCATCCACGCATCGAAACGGATCGGGCCGCCCTCGGCGATCCGCTGGCGAAGGCGCGTGGCTAGTGGTGTGATTGTCAAAATTGCATCGTTCTTGGGTGTCTGGAGCGAGCGGGAGCGTTGCGCGTCGCGCAGGGGTTGCTGAGGCAAGCGCAAGCGGCGCGCGGCGTTCCCGCGAAGCCGCAGCTCGCTGGACGATCCAGGCAGTCGGATGCCCACGCCATCTCACAATCAGACCGCTAGGCTCGTCGCAACAGCGGGCGTGTCAGACACGTCGGTCCACCGTCACCCTTGAGCGAGATCTCGGAGCCGGCGTACGCATGCACCTCGACGCCGGCCGCCTCCATCGCCCGCCGCGCCCGCGGGTTGCCGTCGACGACGACGACGACGCCTGGTGCCACCGCGAGGACGTTGCACGCCATCGACCCGTACTCGTCGGCATCGACGGGGATCGTCCGGATGTGCCGCTCCTCGAGCATCTCGACGAGCGGCACCGGCATCAGCGGCTCAAACACGACAGCGAGGTCGGCGGCGATCGGCGAGATGAACGACATCGTGTGGAGCACGTGCGCTCGGCCGCGATCGTGGGGAAGGTCGACGCGCTCGACGGCAACGCCGCGCGCGCCCAGGAGCGCCGCGAGCTGCACGTGCGCGGCAGCGTTCGTCCGGTAGCCACGGCCGGCGACCAGCGTCGACGGGTCGAGCCAGAACAGGTCGCCGCCATCCGCCGTCGCCTCGCCGGCGAGGTGCGCGATGACCGGGACGCCGGCAGCGACGAGCGCCGACTCGGCCGGCGCCCACTCGCCCTGCCGGGCCGGCTTCGCCGAACGGAGCACGATCGCGCCGTCGCCGACGGTGAAGGCGGAGTCGTACATGTAGACGGCGTCAACGTGCCCGTCAGCCGCGGGCGCCACGACCACCTCAGCGCCGAGCGACGTCAGGAGCTCGCAGAGGTCGTCGTGCTGCCGTTCGAGCAGCGCGCCGTCTGGCTGCCGCCAGCCAGCTCCCGCGAAGTCACCGGTCGTCGTCGGACGGCGAACGAGCACTCGACGCAGACGCTCTGACATCGACGTCACGCCATAGGTCGTCTCGGTCATCCAGGAACCTCCTTCGGGTGAACCCACGGCAGGCGGCCGACGGCCCACCAGCCGACCAGCGCGAGGACGACACCGGCGAGGATGTCGGAGACGTAATGGTCACCGAGGTACACGATCGTGAACCACATCAAGGCGGGATAGAGCACGAGCACCAGCCCGACACGCCGACGCCACGCGTACGCGAACATGAACGTCAGGAGCGCGTACGCCGCATGCAGCGACGGGACGGCCGCCACCGGGTTGACGTGTAGGCGGCGCGTGAGGATCGACCGGCTCTGCGGCAGTCCATTAGCATCGCCCTCGAGCGCGCCGATCCGCACGACGTCGACGCCATGGTGCAGCTTCGCGGCGAGCCACGGCGGCGCGGTGGGGAACAGGAAGAAGATGACCGCTCCGGCAAACGACACCACCAGCAGGGTGAGCATGCAGCGGTAGAACAGGTCACGGCGCTCGAGCCAGATGAGGAAGAGCAGCGTCGGCGGGACGAAGAAGTGGGCATGATCGAACGACCCGACCGCATGGTCGAACCACGTCAGGTGACCCGTCCAGAGGGCGTGCTGCAAGAACTCGTTCGGCAGGTGCCCGAGGAACAGGAACCGGTCGATCGCGATCATCGGCTCGAACGACGGCCCCCGGTGCCACCAGGTGTCGTTCACCAGCCACGCCCAGCCCCGGAGGTACTCGTACGTGAGCATGGCACCGATGAACGGCACCCAGTCAACCAGGTACCGCCGCCACAGGCCGAGCACGAGCGCCGGCGCTAGAAGGATCAGGAAGTAGCGATCCGCCGAGATGTAGAGCCCCTTGACGAGGACCATCACGGCGAGAGCCGCGACGTACGACGCGACCATGAGAGTGAGACGACGACGGCTCCAGATGCCGGTATCCTACCGTGGCGACGATGGTCGAGCATCTGAACCCGAAGCCCGGCAGTGGCGTCATCGCCGTCCGTACCGCGGTCGGTCTGCACGTTCGCGATGACCGCGCGTTCACGTTGTTCGACGGACCCGACGCCGCGCGCTTCCTGCAAGGGATGGTCACGAACGACGTCTCCGCCGTGGCGGTCGGCGACGCGACCTACGCGTTGCTCCTGACACCAAAGGCGCGGATCCTCTGCGACCTCCGGCTGACACGCCTCGCCGAGTCAACCTTCCTCGCCGACCACGCCGTCGACGCTGGCGCGCTGCTGCGCTCGACGCTGAGGCGCTACCGCTTGCGCTCGCGCACGACGATCGACGACGCCGACGCCGGCTACGCGGTTGCGATCGTTGCCGGTGCGCGAGCCGGGATGCTGCTGCTTGATGCGTTCGGCGTGATCCCACGCGCCGACGCGGCAGAGAACACCGGAACCGCGATCCTCGTCGACGGCGTCGAGGTGCACCTGCTCGCCAGCCCGTGCTGTGGCGAGAAGGCGTTTGAGCTGATCGGCCCGATCGCGGCCGTCTCGGCTGCGGCGGACCAGCTCGCGCTCGGGCTGCCGAAGCACAACGGGTCGTGGTTCACCTTCGACGAGCTCGACACGCTCCGCGTCGAGGCCGGCGTACCGAGCTTCGGTGCTGAGATCGACGAGCGGGTGTCTCCCTCCGAGGTCGGCCTCGTCGAGCGCGCCGTCTCCTTCACGAAGGGGTGCTACACCGGGCAGGAGCCCGTCGCTCGCCTGCACTACCGCGGACATGCCAATCGCGGACTGCGATCGCTGCTTCTCGACGACGTCGCGCCGCGGCCCGGCGCGACGATCTCGCTCGGCGAGCGGGAGGTCGGACGGGTCACCTCTGCCCGGTGGTCGCCGACCCTTGGCCGCGTCGTCGCTCTGGCGATCGTGCGCACCGAGGTCGAGCTCGGCGCGACGGTCACCGTTGACGTCGCCGGTGCAGGCATCGTTGCTGCTGTGCCTGCCTACGACTGGAAGATGCGCCCGGCACGAATCGAACGTGCGACACCTGGCTCCGCAAGCCAGTGCTCTATCCCCTGAGCTACGGGCGCTCCGAACAAGAACGATACCAGGGACGCCAACCCCCCGCGCCAGGCAGCGCGGTGCTGACGAGGTGCTGGCTCAGACGACGACGGCGGCGACGGCGCGGATGCCCGCAGCGATGCCGTCAACCATCGCAGCAAGCTCGTCCTCCGTCGTGATGTACGCCGGAGAGATCTGGATGCCGACGCCGCGAAGCCCCCGCGTGCACACCCCGTGCTGGCGGATCGCCGCGGCAGCACGATCGGCCAGCCCTGGTCGCTCAGCGAGCGCCTCCGCGGAGAACTCGACGCCGCCAAGCAGCCCAACGTGGCGCACCTCGCCGACGAGCGGGAGCTCGCGCAACGGCTCGAGAAGGCCCACCAGCACCGGCTCGAGCGACCGGACACGGGCGACGAGGTCCTCGCGCTCGACGATGTCGAGGTTCGCCATCCCGGCGGCACAGCAGGCGGCGTGACCCGAGTAGGTGAAGCCGTGACGGAACGGCGGCGCGCCGGCGGCCCAGAACGCCTGCTTGACGCGCGGCCCAGCGATCACGCCACCGAGCGGCAGATACCCGGACGTCACACCCTTCGCGAAGGTGATCAGGTCGGGCTCGATGCCGTAGCGCTGGCACCCAAACCACTCGCCAAGGCGTCCGAACCCACAGATCACCTCGTCCTGGATCAGGAGGACGTCGCGTTCCGTGCAGATGCGCCGAACCTCCGCCCAGTAGCCCTCCGGCGGCGGGATCACGCCACCGGCGCCGATCACCGGCTCGCCGATGAACGCCGCGACGCGCTCTCCGTGGCGATCGAGCAGCTCTTCGAGGTCATCCGGGTCGTCCCACCTCACACGCAGCGTGTCCGGGATGATCGCGTTGCCGTACCCCTCGAGGTTGCCCGGGATGCCGGCGAGCGCGGTGCCGTACGCGTTCATGCCGTGATAGCCGTGCTGGCGCGAGATGATCGCCGTCTTCTGCGGCTGGCCGGCGATGTTCCAGTAGCGACGAACGAGCTTGCAGGCGGTGTCGACCGCCTCCGACCCACCGGAAGCGAACATCACCGCGCCATCGTCGAACGGCGAGAGGTCAACGATGCGATCTGCGAGCGCAAGCGCCGGCTCGTTCGCGTGGTCGAGGAAGCAGTGGTGGGCGGCGAGCCGCGCCATCTGTGCCGCAGCCGCGTCGGCGATCTCCTGACGGCCGTGGCCGACCGAGCAGAACCAGAGGCCGGCGGACGCATCAAGGTACTCGCGCCCCGCGCGATCCCAGATGCGTGCGCCGTCCCCGCGCGCGACGACGAACTCCGCATCGTCGACCGCGCCCATTGCCGCGAAACCGTGCCAGAGGCGTGTCATACCTCGTAGGGTACTACTACGCGGTGGCCTTGGGCTTCTTCGCCTTCTTCGCCTTCCTCGTCGGGGCGTCGACGGCCGAGGCCGTCGGCGTCTGCTCGGTCGCGACCTGCGCCTCCCAGCCAGCGAACAGGCTGCGGCGCATCACGATCAGACCAGCGACGCCAGCCGCGACGCAGGCATAGAGCGCGAACTGACCGCCCGGAGCGCGACCGACCTCGGCGAACAGCGCGCCGACCAACCCGGCGCAGGGCAGGGTGATCACCCAGGCGACGATGACCTGCGCCGCCACGCCCCACCGGGTCGAGCGCCAGCCGTCCTTCGCGCCAGAGCCGAGCACCGAGCCCGTGATGACCTGCGTCGTGGAGAGCGGCAGACCATAGTCCGCTGCCTTCCAGAGGAACAGCGCGGCGGAGGTCTGCGCGGCGAGGCCAGCGCGCAGATCGAGGTTGGTGATCCGACGACCGACGGTGTGGACGATCTTCCACCCGCCAAGGTAGGTGCCGAGCGCGATCGCGGCGGCAGCGACGACGATCACCCAGGTCGGCGGGTCGGCCTTCTTGCCGAGGTGCCCGGTGACGACCAGCGCGAGGCCGATCACGCCCATCGTCTTCTGCGCGTCGTTCGTGCCGTGCGTGAACGAGACGAACCCTGCCGACGCAAGCTGCAGGCCCTTGAGCGGCGCCTGGCGACGGTCAAGCCAGCGGCCGACGGCGCCGGAGAGCAGCAGCGAGAGGACCGCCGCAAGACCGAACCCGAGCAGCGGGACGTAGATCGAGGGCTTCAAGACCTTCTCGGTGATGCCCGCCCACTTGATCACGTCGAACCCGCCGGTAGCAGCGATCGCCGCGCCCGCGATGCCACCGATCAGCGCGTGCGAGGAAGAGCTCGGGACGCCCCGCCACCAGGTGAAGAGGTTCCAGGCGATCGCGCCGACAAGGCCGGCGAGGATCGTGCGTAGGGTGATCGCGCCGGCGTCGACGATCCCCTTGGCGATCACGTTGGCGACCTTCAGGGAGTAGAAGGCGCCGACGAAGTTGAGGACGCCAGAGGCGAGCACCGCGAGCCGTGGCGTGATCGACCTGGTCGAAACCGAGGTCGCGATGGCGTTCGCGGCGTCGTGGAAGCCGTTCGTGAAGTCGAACAGGAGGGCGACGGCGATGACGATGACGAGTTCCAAGGGGTGCTCTCTCTCCAGGATCCAGACGAGGGTTCGAGACGATCATCCCGCACTCGCCACCGCGTTGGAAGCACAATCTTCGCCAGTTCGTAACCCAATGGGTGCCTGACGGTGAAGGTCTGGTGAAAGGGGCGCGTGGGCGACCGGAAGATCGCCTTGCGCCTCGCCACGCCGGCGCGAAACGCCACGCGGTACGCTGAGGCAAGCCACCTCCCCAACCGATGATCGGAGCTCAGCAATGCCCCTCGTCTCGATGCGCCAGCTGCTCGACGAGGCCGCCAAGGGCGGCTACGGCGTTGGCGCGTTCAACGTCAACAACATGGAGCAGATCCAGGCGATCATGGAGGCGGCGCGTGCGACCTCCTCGCCTGTGATCATCCAGGCCTCGCGCGGCGCGCGCTCGTACACGAACGATCGGTTCCTCTGGCACCTGATGCTCGCCGCCGTCGAGCTGTACCCGGAGATCCCGGTCGCGCTGCACCTTGACCACGGCAACAGCCCGGACACCTGCAAGAGCGCGATCGAGCTCGGTTTCACGAGCGTGATGATGGATGGGTCGCTCGAGGCGGACGGCAAGACACCGGCGTCCTTCGAGTACAACGTCGCGGTGACGCGCGAGGTCGTCGAGGCTGCCCACGCGCGCGGCGTGACGGTCGAAGGCGAGCTCGGCACCCTCGGCGGCATCGAGGACGGCCATGGGTCAGGTGAGGTGCACCTCACCGACCCTGACCAGGCGGTCGAGTTCGTCGAGCGCACGGGGATCGACGCCCTCGCCGTCGCGATCGGCACGTCGCACGGCGCCTACAAGTTCACGCGCGAGCCGGACGGCGAGGTCCTGCAGATGTCGCTGATCAAGGAGATCCACGCGAAGCTGCCGACGACACACCTCGTCATGCACGGGTCCTCGTCGGTGCCGAAGGAGCTCGTCGACGAGATCAACCGCTACGGCGGCGACATCAAGCCGACCTGGGGCGTGCCCGTCGCCGAGATCCAGCTCGGCATCCGCCACGGCGTGCGAAAGATCAACGTCGACACCGACTCGCGCCTTGCGATCACGGCGGCGATCCGGAAGGTCTTCTCCGAGGACCCGTCGGAGTTCGACCCGCGCAGCTACCTGAAGCCCGCGCGCGCCGGGATGCAGAAGGTGATGGAGGACCGCATGAACGCGTTCGGCACCGCCGGGCACGCAGGTGACTACAGCCCGCTCACCCTGGCGGAGATGCAGGCAGGCTACGCAGGCTGACGAACCGTTCCCTCCGGCGCGTCGTCAGGAACCGCAGGACGGCGCGCCGGACGTCGACATCGTCCGAGCACAACGCGGCACGCGCCGCGGCGAGGCACACCGCGAGGCCGCGAGACGTCTCCGCCGGCCCCGCGATCAGCGCCGCCGCGATCTCCGCGTCGAACGGGCCCGGCACGACGACACCAAGCGGCTCGGCGGCCGCAGCGGTGACGAAGGCGACCGCTGCCGGGAGCAAGCTCTCGACATCCGCCTCAGCGAGGCCCGGCAGATAGCCCGTGCGGCGTGCTCGCTCCGCCGCGATCCCGAACGCCGCCACGGGGAGCGCGACCCGCACCGTCACCTCGTCGAGCGCCGCCGCGCGCCGGGCAACGGCGAGCCCCCACGATCCCCGCGCCCAGGGCGCAAGACCGTGGAGGACCACGACGACGCCGACGCCGTGCGCGAGCATGCCGGCGACGAGCGACTCACACCCTTCAGCGTCGCCGTGGCGAACGGCGCTCGCGAGCGTCGCCTCGACCCCTTCCTCGTGCCAGGCAAAGGGCGTCGCTGGATCGGCCGGAACGCGCGGCGCCGCCCGCGCGAGACGCTCGGCAACGGCGGCGGCGACGTCCGCGAGGACCGCAGAGGCACCGGCATCGCCGATCACCGACGCGAGCGCGACGACGTCTGCGGCGACCGCCGCCTCGACGTCGAGCCCGACGTCGGCGTGGGTCGCGCCGTAACGCACGAGCAGGCCAGCGGCGTTCGCGAGCGTCTCGCCGAGGGCCAGGAGGCGCACGACCCGTCGCGCCGCGAGGGATGGCCGGCCGAGCTCGAGCGCGCCGAGGAGCGACTCGGCGGCCAGGTCGAGCTCCTGCCGCGTTGCGGGGACGTCGGCGTCGACGAGAACGACCTCGCCGCGAACCTCGACGTCATAGGCGCGAAGGTCGTGGCCGAGCGTCAGGCAGGAACCGGAGCGCAGGTCGAACCGCCAGCCGTGCGCCGGGCAGGTGATCGCGCCACGTTCCACACGACCGAGATCGAGCGGGAAGCTCTCGTGCGGGCAGCGTCGGTCGACGGCGCGGACGTGCTCGCCGTCGCGAACGACGACCAGCTCGCGTGGCCCGATCGTCACCGGGTGGACGCCGCCGGACGCGGCGAGCTCCGCAAGCGTGCAGACCCCGGCGAGTGCCACCTACTGGTCGAAGTCCTCGCTCGCGGCGTCGTCCAGGCCGGCAACGAAGTGCAGCGGCAACGAGCGAAGGTGGTGCCCGTCAACGAGCAGCTCGAACGAGTAGTGGCCAGGATGATCGAAACGAACGCCGTGCATCTGCAGGATGATCGGTGCGGTGCGCGCCGGCACGCCAGGGAACGGCGGACGACCGGTCGTGAACTCTCCCACCAGCGGCGGAACGACGTCACCGCCATCGGCGTCGATCAGCTGGAGCTTCAGCCGGTGGTCGCCCTGCTCGGTGGGGTGGGCCTCCATCCGCACGACGAGCACCATCGTCGGGTAGGTGAGCGGGAAGGTCGAGGCGTGGATCGAGTCGAACTCGCCGAGGATGTTGAGCTTGCCCTCGCGCGAAACGTTCGCGGCGTCGCACAGGACTGCGAGGTTCACGTGCACCCTCGCACCCTACTACGCCGACCCTACATCTGTGAGCTGATTCGCTGGATCACGTCGGCGCCGACAGCACGCGTGATCTCGATGTGATCGAGCAGCGCCCGGATCTCCCCTGACGACGCGCGGTTCGTCACGTACGGGTCGGCGAGGACCTCGGCGAGGTCGCGGCCGGCGCCGACCTCGCGCAGGACGTGGGCGACGAGCAGCTCCTCTGCCTGGGAGCCGAAGAAGCGCTTGAGATGGTCGTCCGAGTCTGCCATTACCGGGCATGATATCGGCGATGGCGCGCAGGTCGCCGCCGGAAGGGGAGGCCGCTTTGCAACCGAGACAAGACGACCACCGGTTCGCCGAGCGAACCGTGCGGGGACGGGACGACGACGGTGCCGTCGAGACGGTCACGATCTACATCGACCGTCTCCCTGGCGGGGTGTGGAGCGTCGGCCGCGCCGTCAACGTCGACCAGCGCGAGAACGTGACGCCACGACCCGAGGACGGGGTGTTCACGGGCTTCGAGATGGCCGACGCCCTCAGCGCGGCGAACGAGGCGCTGGAGTCGGACCTCGAGGCGTCGCTCGATAACGACGACCATAACGCGGACGTACGCCCGTTCGGCGAGGGCGAGCTGACGAAGAAGCTCGAGCGCTGGTTCTTCGACAACGCGTGAGACCGCCGCGCCGCACCGCCGGTCGCACGGCGTTCGCCGGTGGACTGGTCGCCGCTGGCGCGCTCGCGGCTGCGCGGCGCGCGTACCGCTCAAGCCTGCCGCGTCACGACGGCGTCCTGCACCTGCCGGGCCTCTCGGCCCCGGTCTCGGTGGTGCGGGACGCGAACGGCACACCCCACGTCCGCGCCGTCGCCGAGCGTGACGCGATCGCCGCGCTCGGCTTCTGTCACGCACAGGACCGGCTGTTTCAGATGGAGCTGCTACGCCGGCTGACCCGTGGACGGCTCGCCGAGCTGGTCGGCAAGGCCGGGCTCGAGACCGACCGCTACGTGCGGATCCTCGGTCTCGGCGACTCAGCGGACGGGGAGGCGGCGAGCCTCACCGGCGACGACCGGACGTTCCTTCTCGCGTACTGCGCCGGGGTGAACGCATGGCTCGAGTCGCCTGCCTTCCGTCTGCCGGTCGAGCTGCGCGCGCTGCTGGCCGGGCGACCGGCACGCTGGGAGCCGGGGGATGCGCTCCTGCCGATCCGCTTCCTCGCGCTCACGCTCGGCATGAACTGGGAGGCGGAGCTCGTGCGGGCGCGGTTGCAGGAGCGGCTCGGCGAGCGGCTCGATGCGCTCGATCCCGGGTACCCGGCGACCGGCATCACGACGATCCCCGACGCCGCGATCACGGCGGTCGCAGCGGCGATCCGCACGCGCTCGCGAATCGGCGGGCCCGCGTCTGGATCGAACAACTGGGTGCTCGACGGCTCGCGAACGACGACCGGCTCGCCGATCCTTGCGAACGACCCGCACCTCGGGCTGCAGGCCCCGGCCGTCTGGTACGTCGCCGACCTCGCCTGGGACGGTGGACGGGCGGCCGGCGCCACCGTGGCCGGGCTGCCCGCGGTCGTGATCGGCCAGTCCACGCACGCCGCCTGGGGCTTCACGAACACGATGGCCGACACGCAGGACCTGTTCCGCATCGACCTCACGACCGAGCCACACACGACGCGTCGTGAGGAGATCGTGGTGCGCGGGCGGCGCCAAGCACACGTCGAGGAGGTCGTCGTGACCCGCCACGGGCCGGTCGTCACGCCGCTCGCGCCGGGTGAGCGCACGGCCTTCGCGCTCAGCTGGACGGCGCTTGCGCCCGGACGCACCGTCCAGGCGTTCCGCGCGTTGCCGGTGGCGCGGACCGGCGACGAGGTCGTCGCCGCGCTCGAGGGCATCTCGGGCACCGTGTTGAACTGCGTGTGGGCGACGGTCGACGGAGAGGTTGGCTACCAGATGATCGGCGGCCCGATCCCGATCCGCGGACGCGGCGACGGACGCCTGCCACAGGACGGTTCCGACGCCGCTGCTGGTTGGGTCGGGACGATCCCGTACGGCGACCTCCCGGCGTGGCGCGCGCCCGCCGCCGGCGCGATCGTCACGGCGAACAACCGCATCGTCTCGGACGAGTACCCGTACCCGATCTCTCGTGAGTGGCTCGCGCCGTACCGCGCGGAGCGGATCGGGGAGCTGCTCGCGGCGCGCGAACGCCACTCCGTCGACGACTGCGCTGCGATCCAGGTCGACGTCCGCTCGCTCCCGCTCGGACGGCTCGCCCGTCTGCTTGCGAGCACCCGCGGCGCGACGGCGATCGAGGCGCAGGCCCTCTCTCTGCTCGGCGGGTGGGACGGCGAGATGTCGACCGGTTCCGTCGCCGCGTCCGTCGCCGCGACCTGGCACCGACACCTCGTGGACGACGTCTTCGCGGAGGTCGGCGGCGAGCTTGACCACTTCCTCGCTGTCAGCGGCTTCTCGGCAGTGACGGCGAACACCTCGTTCTTCGGGCAGATCACACCAGCGCTGCTCGGACTGCTCGAGAGCCGCGAGGACGCGTGGTTCGGCGACGGACGGACGTGGGACGGGGTCGCGGCGAAGACCCTCGAACGCGCGTGCCGCGAGCTCGAAAGGCGGCTCGGTCCCGACCTCACAGCGTGGACGTGGGGCGAGCTGCACACGCTCGAGCTCGCGCACCCGCTCGGTACGATCCCCGGGCTCGGACGGCTCCTCGGCCGTGGCCCGATGCCGCTGCCGGGCGACACCGACACCGTCTGGGTCGGCTGGCAACCGCCGCCCGGGCGGGGTGCCATGCCGGTCACGACAGGGCCCGGCGTGCGGTTCATCGCCGACCTCGCAGACCCTGATAACACGCGCATCGTGCTCTGCGGCGGGCAGTCCGGCCACCCGGCGAGCGGCGCCTATGACGATCAGTTGACCGACTGGCTGCTCGGGCGGACGCGCCGGCTGCACTGGTCGGACGGAGCGATCGCCGCTGCCGCCGTGGCCACGCTGACGCTCGAGCCGTAGGCGCGGAATCGTGCCGCCCGCGGCTCTGGTCCTCGCTCTGTCGGCCGCAGCGCTGCACGCCGCCTGGAACCTGTTGCTCGCACGCGCACGCGACACCGAGGCCGCCACCGCGGTCGCGCTCGTAGCGGCAGAGATCGCGTTCGCCCCGGTGGCGATCGGCCAGTGGCACGTCGATCGCGCTGCGGCTCCCTTCATCGTCGCTTCGGGCCTGCTCGAGCTCGCGTACGTGGCGCTCCTCGCGGCCGCCTACGCGCGCGGTCCGCTCACGATCGTGTACCCCGTGGCGCGCGGGACCGCTCCGGTGCTGATCACCGTCGGGTCAGCCATCGCCCTCGGGATCGTGCCGAGCGCCCCGCAGATCCTCGGCGTCGTCGCGGTCGCAGCCGGCGTCATGCTCGTACGCGGGCTCCGTCGCGGGGTCGCGGTACGCGAGCTCGCTCTGCCGCTCGCCGTCGCCTGCACCATCGCCGGGTACACCCTGGTCGATCGCAGCGGGATCCAGCACGCCGCCGCGATCCCCTACTTCGAGCTGACCGGGCTGATCACGTGCAGCTACCCGGTGATCATCGCGTACCGCCGCGGGCTTCCGGCGATCACGAACGAGCTGCGTTGGTCGTCGCTCGTTGCCGGGGTGGCGATGTTCGGCGCGTACGCGCTCGTGCTTGCCGCCCTTCGCATCGCACCTCCCGGCCCGGTGTCAGCGGTGCGGGAGTCGAGCGTCGTCGTCGCGACCCTGCTCGGCGCCGCGTTCCTCGGCGAACGCGTCGGCCGTGGGCGCCTGATCGGTGCGGTCCTCGTCACCGCCGGTGTGGTGGTGATCGCGCTTAGCTGAGCGTGCGCGTGAGCAGCAGCGCGCCGTGCGGCCCAACGCCGAGGACCTGGCGCCCACGCCACGCAGTCCCCGGCTCAGGATCAAGCTCGAGCGCCGCCGGAAACGAGCTCCACGGGTGCCAGGAGGAGGTGGTCGCGATGCGGATGCCGCTCGCGGCGAGCACGCGGGCAACGCGCGGCACCTCGTACCGCGACGCCGCCCATGCACGGGCGACGTTCTGGCCACACTCCCGCCCGCCGAGGCCCTGCCGCGCAACGGCGGTCTCGAGGCGCGCCGCCGCCTCGCCGGCGTCCCCGGCAACGATGATGATCGCTAGCGCACCGCCAGCGACCGGGCCACCGTCGAGCGTCGGCTGCCCGGCGAGCGCCAGCAACAGCTCGCTCTCGGCGGGATCGGCAACGAAGGCGATCTCCGGCAAGGCCCCACCTTGGGCCAGCACCCGGAGACCGGCAACGCCCTCCGCGAAGGTCGCGTAGGCGAGGCCCCGACCCGCCTGCGCCGCCGGGCGCGGCCGACAGGCGAGCAGCAGCTGTTGCTCGCGACGGGCGAGGAGCAGCGACGCGAACCCTGGTCCGCTCGCTCCGGCTCCCGGCGCGTCACCCGCCACGAGCTCCGCGACGCTCGCCAGCTCGTACTCCTCGGGAAACACTCCAAGCGTCAGGCCGTGCTCGCGGGCCCGTCCCTCGACCGCAGCCGCGACGATCGAGCCGTCCGCCCAGACCGCGCGGGCGGCCTCGTCAGCCTCCACCGCCCCGACGGCGACGGCGGTCGGGCGTTGGGCGACTGGCGCCGAGGTTCCGTCGAGCCCGAACGATCTCGCCCAGGTCAGCGCTGCAAAGGACGATTCCACGGTCGGAAGAGTATCGAGAGGTACAGGAACCAATTTCACTGAATAGTCCTCCAGCTTTCGTGCATAATGGTGATGGTCGCGCGAGCGGCGCGCGCCCGTGACGGGAGGCGGTAGAGGTGAGACGAGGAACACGAGTCGCGATCGGCATTGGATCGATCGTGGCCGTTGGCGCGGTCGCGGCGGTCGCGACGCGCCAGCATGCGACGCGGCACGCAGCGCCAGCACGATCAGCGAGGCAGGCGATCAACTATCACTCGAAGGCGGTGATCCACGAGAAGCTCGGCAGCGGTGAGGCAGAGCAGGGCGGGCTCGGGTCGCCGATCGAGCAGACGAACGACAACCGCGCGTACCCCGCGTCGACCGTCGCTCCGCGGCAGGCAGCGGCGAGCAGGGCGGCGTTCGTGCGGGCCTATGGCCGCACCGCGAAGGCGCGCGCGACCGCGCGCCATCGTCATCTCGCAGCGTCGGCGACGCCGCTCGGTGGGCAGTGGAAGGACATCTCGCCGAACAGCGCGGTCGTCCCCGCCCCCGTGACGTACACCGGCAAGGCGACGACCAACGCCGGACGCGTGACGACGATCCTCGTCGACCGCAACTGTGCGGGCAGCGACTGTCGCGTCTGGGTCGGCGCTGCCGGCGGTGGCGTGTGGGCAACGGAGAACGGCCTCGCCAACAGCCCCGAGTGGAAGCCCGCCTCCGTGGGCCTCACATCGAACGCGATCGGCTCGCTGCTCCAGGACCCGACCGACCGGACCGGCCGCACGCTGTACGTGGGCACCGGTGAGCCGAACGGCTCTGGCGACTCCGAGGCGGGCGTTGGCCTGTTCAAGTCGACCGACCTTGGCGCGCACTGGACGCTCGTCCCTGGCAGCGTTCCGGTGTCCGCGGGCCGCTCGATCGCGACCGTCGCCGTTGACCCGGCGAACGCGCGCCACATCCTCATCGGCACCGCCGTCGCCCGCGCTGGCAACGCCGCCGTGCAGGGTGGACGCTTCACGCCAGCCGGCGCGCCGGACGTCGGCATCTACGAGTCGACGGACGGCGGCGCAACGTTCGCGCTGGCGTTCAGCCAGCCAGGCGACACCGTGATCCCTGGCACGTCGAACGGCACGGACTTCTTCGCGGGTGGCATCGACAACATCCAGTTCGACCGCACGGCGCTCGTCGCCGGCCAGCCCTCGCGCGCCTACGCCTCGACGTTCGCCTACGGCGTGTGGCGCTCGGACGCGGTCGACGAGGCCGGTGACGCGGCCTGGAAGCCGATCTTCACCTCGCCATTCATCGCCGACAGCGCCGCGTCACGGTCGTCGATGGCTCTCGCACCGATCGGCTCGAAGCTGCGCATCTACGTTGGCGACGCCGGCTACGGCCCGCCGCCGAACTACCCGGATGCCTCCGCGCTGTTCCGCGTCGACGACGCGAACGTGCCCGCCGGCAGCCTGACGGACGGCACGAACAACCCGGGCTGGACGAGCCTGTCCGACCCGACGCCTGGCACTCCCGGCAACTCGTCCTGGAGCTTCTGCGGCGGCCAGTGCTCCTACGACATGCCGGTGGCCTCGCCGCCTGGCGCGCCGGACAACGTCTGGATCGGCGGCCAGATGCAGTACGACGAGATCTTCACCGCGCACCAGCCGTCGAACGGCCGCGCCGTGCAGCGCTCAACGGACGCAGGCGCCTCGTTCACAGACATGACGAACGATGCGACCGGCCCCGCGCCGCTCGGCATGCATCCCGACCAGCACGCGATCGCGTTCGTTCCGGGACACCCGGACATCGCGTTCCTCGGCTCGGACGGCGGCGTCGTCCGCACGAGCGGCTCGTTCGTCGACACGTCGGCTGACTGCGACCTTCGCGGCCTCGTCGGGCCGCAGCTGAGCGAGTGCAAGAACAGCCTGAAGGCGATCCCGACGCGCATCTTCAGCCTCAACCAGACGCTGCGCACGCTGCAGTTCCAGAGCCTCACGGTGAGCCCGACCAACCCGGAGCACGACATCATCGGCGGCACCCAGGACAACGGCACGTGGGCCCTCGACGGTTCCGGCGCCGGCTTCGAGTCGGTCGGCGGCGACGGCGGCCTCTCGGCGATCGACCGTGGCGGCGTGACGCGCATCCACACCTACTACGACGCACAGGTCGACGTCAACTTCAACGGCAACGACCCGCTCGCCTGGGACTGGATCTCCGACCCGTTCTTCTCCGGCGCTGCAGCGGCAGAGGCACGCTCGTTCTACATCCCCGTCGCAGCCGATCAGGCCGCTGCCGGGACGCTCTACGCCGGGCTCGGCCACGTCTACCGCACCCGGGACAACGGCGGCGACCAGGCAGCGATCGCCGCCAACTGCAACGAGCTCGCCTTCACGGGAGCGATCCAGTGTGGCGATTGGACGGCGATGGGCGAGAACCTCGCTACCGGCTCCTTCACCGTACCGGCGGGCACGCCCGGCCGCTCGGGAGCGAGCTTCGTCGCCGTGATCCAGCGGGCGACCGACGCATCGACGATGTGGGCAGCGACGCGCCGTGGACGGATCTTCGTCTCGAAGAACGTCAACGCTGCGGACGCCGACGTCCACTTCAACCGCATCGACACGGCGGCAACGCCGGGACGGTTCATCAGCGGCATCACCGTTGACCCGAAGGACGCGAACCACGCCTGGATCACGTACTCCGGCTACGACGCCTACTCGCTCGCCGTCGGTGGCGCCACGGGCCACGTGCTCGAGGCCCGCTACAACCCGGCGACGGGGTCGGCGACGTTCACGAACCTGTCGATGGACATCGGTGACACCCCGGTCCTCTCGATCGCCCGCGACGCTCGTACCGGCGACCTGTACGCCGGCACGGACTGGGGCGTCCTACGGCTCGCGCGTGGCGGCTCGAGCTGGCAGACCGCCGGCGTCGGCATGCCGCCGGTCCAGGCATACAGCGTGGCGATCGCGCACAACACGCTGTACGTCGGCACCCATGGCCGCGGCGCCTGGACGTTGGCGCTGCGTTAGGAGGCTAACGGCTTCCTAGGAGCCCAGCTCGTCGAGCGACTCCCGCACCGCGGCCCGGCGCACCTTGCCGGTCGCGGTGCGGGGGAGCTCATCGACGAAACGGATCGACCGCGGGTAGCGGTACGGCGCCGAGACGTTCCGGGCGTGCTCCTGCAGGTCGGCGACGTGGTGGTCGTCGCCGACCTGCCCTGGGCGCAACACGACGTCGGCGTGCACGATCGCGCCCCGCACCGCGTCGCGCCGGCCGACGACGGCCGACTCGAGCACCGCAGGGTGCGACGCGAGCGCCTCCTCCACCTCGCCGGGCCCGATCCGGTACCCGGCAGAGGAGATCACGTCGTCGCGCCTGCCCTTGAACCATAGGCGGCCGTCCTCGTCACGCTCGACGAGGTCACCGGTGTGCCAGAGCCCGCCGGCGAGCTTGGCGCGGGTGGCGTCCTCGTCGTGCCAGTAGCCGCTGAACAGCGTCGGCAACGAGGCTGGCTCAGCGCAGAGCTCACCGTCGACGACGTGCACCGCCACGCCGGGCAGCGGGTGGCCCATCGAGCCGGGAACCGGCGCCTCCCCGACGAGAACACCGGTGACGGCACCCGTCTCGGTCTGCCCGTAGCCGTCACGGATGACGATCCCGTACGCCGCGCGCCACGCCTCGACCGTCGCCGCGTCAAGAGCCTCGCCAGCCGCAAGCGCCTCGCGCACGCCAGAGAGGTCACCGACCCCGAACGACCCCGCCTTCGCACAGAGCCGGTACTCGGTCGGCGCCATGCACACGACGTCGGGACGGACGGCGGCGAGCTCTGCAAGACGGCGGTCCGGGTCAAAGCGCACCGCTGCCTGCAGGACGACCTCGGTGTCGTAGAGCTCGCCGGGGAGCCACACGTTGCGCAAGGACTTCGACCACCCCGTGCCGGCCGTGCA
Organism: Actinomycetes bacterium; assembly: GCA_025360225.1. GTDB lineage: Bacteria > Actinomycetota > Thermoleophilia > Gaiellales > F1-60-MAGs149 > JANYCN01. The sequence goes on from JANYCN010000064.1 coordinate 58,691, forward strand.
CCAGACGCGATCGCCGCCTCGCACGCCCATCCAGCGCTCGAGCTGCAGGCGATTTGCCTCCACGTACCGACGGGCGTGCAGCGCCCCCTTGGGCTTCCCCTCCGTCCCCGAGGTGTAGAGCAGGAACGCCGGCGCCTCGTCCGGGAGCGCAGGACGCGGCGCCTCGCCGGCGGCGAGCGGCACGTCTGCGACATCCACGAGGGCCAGAGCGGCGCCAGAACGATCGAGGCGGTCGGCGAGGTCGCGGTCGGTGAGCTGTTCCGGGCACGGCAGCGCGATCGCTCCGAGCCGGTAGAGCGCGCGGATCGTGCAGAGCCACTCGAGGCCCTTCGGCAGCCGAACAAGGACCACGTCGCCCGGACGAGCCCCGCGTTCGTACAACCCTGCGGCGACCCGGCGGGAGAGCTCGTCGACCTGCTCGGGCGAGACGCGATGGACGCCGCCGTCAGCATCGAGGACGGCGACCCTCACGGCACGATGACCATCGCCGAGCCGGTGACGACGCAGCGGTCGCCGACGAACGCCTCGGTCGAGAGACCAGCGCGAGGGCCCGAGAGGTCGGTGACGACGACGACCACGCGCACGGCGTCGCCCGGGCGCACGGGCGCGCAGAACGTCAGCGTCTGGGAGAGGTAGATGGTGCCGGCTCCGGGAAGATCGGTGCCGATCACGGCAGAGATGAAGGCTCCGGTGAGCATCCCGTGGGCGACCCGCCCGCGAAACCGCGTCGCGGCGGCAAGGTCGTCGACGAGGTGGACGGGGTTGTGGTCGTCCGAAGCAGTGGCGAACTGCTCGATCCGCTGGTCGGTAACGAGGAACGTGCGTTCTGCGCGGTCGCCAAGCACCACCATCGTGAGCAGTCTACGCCGCACGTTCACGCACGACGGAGTGACACGACGGCCACCGACCGCCTCCCGCCGACGTGCTCAGGCGCCCCGCCCGGGTCGCTAGTGGTCTGATTGTGAAATAGCGTGGGGTCATTCGCGCGCCTGATGACGCCGCCATTTGACAATCACACCACTAGTCGACCAGTGCGGGGGTGATGGCCTGCTCGACGGGCGCGTGCTGTGGCAGGCCGAAGGCGGACAGCGCGGAGGCGATCAGGCACAACGCGGCGCCGGCCCAGAACGCGCCGTGCATGCCGTTGACGAACGCCTTCGAGGCGGCGGCGTGCGCCGGTTCACCAGCGATCCGCCCAACGAGCGCTCCCTGTCCACCAACGACGAGCTGCTCGAGCCCGGCCGCCTTCGCCTGGAGCGCGGTCGGCAGCGAGGCGACGTGCGTCTTCCAGTCACTCGCGCTGATCGCAGCGACGACCGATCCCATAACGGCGATCCCGATCGCGCCGCCCACCTGCCGGGAGGAGTTGAGGACGCCTGATGCGACACCCGACTTTCGCGGGTCGACGGCGCTCATCGCGGCGCCTGAAAGCGCCGGCATCGCCATCGCGATCCCCGCGCCCAGGCACGTGAAGAGCGGCCAGATCCGCGCGTACCTGCTTGCCTCGTCGATCTGGGTCAGCCCGAACATGCCGACGGCGGTGAGACCCATCCCGAACGTCATCGGGATGCGCGGACCGACCTTCTGGTTCAACCGGCCAGCGAGCGGCGCGACGAACATGATCATTAGCGTCATCGGCATCGAGCGCAGGCCGGCGTCGACGGCCGAGTAGCCCTTGACGTTCTGGAAGTAGAGGGTGACGAAGAACAGCGAGCCGAAGAGGGCAACGCCGACGAGCACCGCGACGGCGTTCGCGACGGCGAACTGGCGGATCTTGAAGAAGCCGAGAGGCACCATCGGCTGGTCGACGCGCAGCTCCCAGACGATCCAGGCGATGATCGCGACGACGCCGGCCGCGAGGAGCCCGACGATGTACGCGGAGAACCAGCTGTGCTCGTTGGTCTTGATCAGGCCGAACGTCAGGGCAAACAGCCCGCCGGTCACGAGCACGGTGCCGACCGCGTCAAGCCGGGTCGTGCTCGGGTCGCGTGACTCGTCGACGGCCATCAGGCAGACGATCGCGGCGATCACGCCAACCGGCGCGTTCACCCAGAACACCGATGCCCAGCCATAGTGCTCGACGAGGAACCCGCCAGCGATGGGGCCGACGGCGATGCCGAGGCCGGAGATACCAGCCCAGATGCCGATCGCGACCGGGATCTGCGGGCGCGGGAAGGCGTTCACGAGGATCGACAGCGACAGCGGGTTCATGATCGCCGCGCCGATGCCCTGCAGGGCGCGGGCGATGATCAACTGGGTGTCAGAGGTCGCGAGCGCGCAGGCGACGCTGAAGACCGTGAAGAGCGCGAGACCGACGATGAACATCCGCTTCCGACCGAACCGGTCGCCGAGCTTGCCGCCGAGAAGGATCAGCGACGCGAAGCTGAGGACGTACGCGTTCACCGTCCACTCGAGGTTCGCCGGGGTCGCGTTGAGCTCGCGCTGGATCGTCGGTAGGGCGACGTTCACGATGGTGTTGTCAAGCATGATCATGAACAGCGCGAAACACATCGCGAAGAGCGTGAACCACTTGCGGTTCGGGTTGTCGGTCGTCACTGGGCGTCCTTTCCGGATGCGATGAGGGTGGCGAGCGCGTCCATGACGCGTGGCATGTCGGCAAGTCCAGCGGAGCCCTCGATGGCGTTGCGGTGGTTCGCAAGCAGCGAGATCGCAACGGCGAGCCAGGCGATCAGCTCGGCATCGACGTCGCCGCGCACCGCTCCCGTGGCCTGACCGGCGCGAACGACCTCGGTGACCGTGTTCCAGTGACCGTCGGTGCTCGCCTGGAGGACGGCACGCACGTCGGCGTCGTCCGTCATCGTCACGGCGAGGCTCCGCAGCCGTGACAGCTCGGCCCAGGTCGGGTCGGCCATCAGCCGCGCGGACACGTCGAGGAGCGTCGCGAGCGGGTCGTCGGAGCCCGCGAGCGCGTCGAGGACCCGACGCTTCACCTCGAGCCCCGCCTCCGCGATCACCGCCGCGAAGAGGGCGTGCTTGGAGGGGAAGTGCTTGTACAGCGTCGGCTCCGAGCAGTCTGCCGCGGCGGCGATCTCAGCGGTCGCGGCACCGTGGAACCCGCGCATTGCGAACACGCCCCGGGCCGCGGCGAGGATCACCGTACGGCGTTCGAGCGCCGTCAACCTCGTGTCCCGCATCTGCCCGGGGCCACGAGTGAGTGAGCGTTCACTAACCACGCTCGGGACTCTAGTGCTCGCCGGCCTCTCGATCAAGCGCCTGCCGCTTTCGCCGCTCGTGCTTGCTAGCAGCGATCACCGCCCAGGTCGCCGGGACGGCCCAGAAGAGGCCATAGCCGATCCCTCGACCGGTCGGCTGGTTGAGGAGCGTCACGTGCACGAGAGCGAGGAGCGCCGCGATCGGTGGGCCACCGATGAGCGCCTGCGGGCCACCGTCAAGCGACTCCCACCAGAGCAGGAACCGGGGCGGCGTGGCCCGTTGACCGGGACGAGAGCTCACACCAGGGATCGTACTCTGATCCTCAATCTGACGGCGTTCGCCGCGCCGAGTCGATCCTGATACAAATGTACGTGATAACGTACAAGAGTGACCGTCTCCATCGGCCCCCGCATCCGGATCCTGCGCAACGACCGCTTCCTGTCGCTGCGCGACCTGGCTGACCGCTCCGGGGTGTCGGCGCCGATGCTGTCCCAGGTCGAGCGCGGCGAGACATCACCAACGCTCGCTGTGGCGGAGAAGATCGCCGACGGGCTCGGGCTCTCGCTCTCGGGCCTGCTGCGTCTCGACGAGGCACCGCCGGTCGAGATCGTCCGTGTCACCGGACGCCAGGGTGGCGGAACGGTCGACCATCGCTGGGAGGTGCTCACCCCCGATCACCCGGGTCAGCGCATCGCCGTGTCTCGCCACGAGCTCGCAGCACGCGCCGCGACCGGCGGCGCGCCGATGCACCAGCCCGGCGCGCGCGAGTTCGCGCTGGTCGAGACCGGCCCGGTCACGCTCGAGGTCGACGGCGAGCTCCATCGGCTCGAGACCGGCGACACGATCACGTTCGACGCCGACCTTCCCCACCGCTTCGTCGCCGCCGACGAAGCGGCCGCCATCATCTCCGTCGTCACCGCCAGCCTGAGGAGCAGCTAACCGTGCCCCAGTCCACCTTCGAGAAGATCTGGGATGACCACGTCGTCGCCGACGATCTGCTCTACATCGACCTACACCTCGTCCACGAGGTGACGAGCGCACAGGCGTTCGACGGGCTACGGCTCGCTGGGCGCGGCGTTCGACGCCCCGATCGCACGCTAGCGACCGCCGACCACAACGTGCCGACGACCGGGCTCGAGCGTGGCATCGAGGACGAGCTCTCCCGTATCCAGCTCGACACGCTCGAGCGGAACGCTCGCGAGTTCGGCGTTCCGTTCTACGGCCTCGGCCATCGCCGGCAGGGGATCGTGCACGTCATCGGGCCGGAGCTCGGCGTCACCCAGCCAGGGATGACGATCGTGTGCGGCGACTCGCACACCGCGACGCACGGGGCGTTCGGTGCGCTCGCGTTCGGCATCGGCACCAGCGAGGTCGAGCACGTCCTCGCGACCCAGACGCTGCCGCAGCGGCGGCCGCGCACCATGCGCGTGCGCTTCGAGGGCGCGCCAGGGACCGGCGTGGTGGCGAAAGACCTGATACTCGGGCTGATCGGTCAGGTCGGCACCGCCGGGATGACCGGGCACGTCGTCGAGTACACCGGGCAGGCGATCCGGGCGCTGTCGATGGAAGGCCGCATGACGGTCTGCAACATGTCGATCGAGGGCGGCGCGCGAGCCGGCTACATCTGCCCGGACGAGACGACGTTTCGGTACCTCGAGGGGCGCCCGGGCGTCAGCGGCGGCGACCTCGCACGCTGGGAGCGCTACACGACCGACGAGGGCTCGAGCTTTGACAGCGAGATCGTGGTCGACGTCCCCGCGCTCGCGCCGATGGTCAGCTGGGGGACGAACCCAGGGCAGGTCGCGCCGATCACCGGTCGCGTTCCTGTCGCAACGACGGCCGACGAGGAGCGTGCGCTGGCATACATGGCGCTGACCGGCGGCACGGCGATCGAGGACATCGCGATCGACCGGGTGTTCATCGGCTCGTGCACGAACGGCCGGATCGAGGACCTGCGGGCCGCGGCCGCCCTCGTCGAAGGCAAGCGGATCGCCGCGACCGTGTCGGCGATGGTCGTCCCCGGCTCGATGCAGGTGAAGCTGCAGGCCGAGCGGGAGGGCCTCGACCAGGTCTTCGTGGCCGCGGGCTTCGAGTGGCGCAGCGCCGGCTGCTCGATGTGCCTCGGCATGAACCCCGACATCCTGTCGCCGGGGGAACGCTGTGCTTCGACCTCGAACCGCAACTTCGAGGGGCGTCAGGGCCGCGGTGGCCGCACGCACCTCGTGTCGCCCGAGATGGCGGCCGCCGCCGCGATCGCTGGACACTTCGTTGACGTCAGGAGCTGGAGCTGATGGAGCCCATCGTCCGCATCACCGGTCAGACTGCGCCGCTCGACCGCGCGAACGTCGACACCGACCAGATCATCCCGAAGCAGTTCCTCAAGCGCATCGAGCGCACCGGGTTCGGGGAGTTCCTCTTCTACGACTGGCGCAACGACGAGGACGACTTCATCCTCGAACGCCCGCAGTTCCGCACCGCGCCGATCCTCGTCGCCGGCGAGAACTTCGGCTCGGGATCCTCGCGTGAGCACGCACCGTGGGCGCTGCAAGACTGGGGCTACCGCGTGATCATCGCGCCATCCTTCGCGGACATCTTCCGCTCGAACTGCACGAAGGTCGGGCTGCTGCCCGTGGTCCTCGACGCGGTGGACGTCCGGGAACTGCTCGACGGCGCACCTGCGGAGGCGACTGTTGACCTCGAGTCGCTAACCGTCACGCTTCCGTCAGGCCGCGTCGTCCCGTTCTCGTTCGATGCGACGACGCGAACGAACCTGCTGAACGGCTGGGACGACATCGCGCTGACGCTGTTGCGCGTCGGGACGATCGACGTGTACGAGTCCGAGCGGGAGCGCCCGGGCCCGGTGACGACGGCCCTGTAGTCGTCGATGGGGCACCTGCGCTGCGTGCAGGTGTCCCATCGATCACCTCGTTTCGCACGTTGTCTGAGCCTCAATCCGGCGCATCTCCCGGCGTCGGAACGTCGCCCAGACGCCACGATCTCCACCAGATTGAAGCCGAGCAAGGCGCCGCCGGCGAACGGCGACGGTACACCTCGTGCTCGGGAAGGGGCGGTGGACGATCACCATCGTCCCCCACGGCGCGCGCGGAGCCGGTGCCGCTTCCAGACCGGTCGGCGTCACGGCGGTAGCGCCGGCTCGAGCCCTACTCGTCCTCGAGGTGTCGTTCGAGCTCGGCCAATCCCTCGGGACGCCCCGCTCTCACCCAGAGGCGGTACAGCAGGATCGCGATGACGACGACCGCCAGGAACGACGCGATCGGGTACAGCCGAGCGAGGTTCACTGCAAGCGTGAAGGCGACGCACGTCGCGGAGCAGCAGTTCACAGCGAACAGCCGAAAGTTCCGCTCTCGAAAGGTGAAGCGCGCCATCGCCAGCAGGCCCATGAGGAAGCTCGCGAACACCGCGACGGCGTAGAAGAGCACCAGCTCCTGCTCCTGAGCACGCGCCGCGACGATCACGACAGCGGCGATCGCGAGGTAGACGACGACCGACCAGTACGGGGTGTGGTGCCGGTTCGTGCGGCCGAGCGGACCGGGAAGGATGCCAAGGCCATGACCGCGCTCGTTGCGGGCGAGCGCCTTCAACAGCCCCGGCCCAGCCTGGTAGGACGAGCTCGCAGCGGACAGGAGCAGGATCGAGCTCGCGAGCTGGAAGAACCCGAACGCTGCCCCGTCCCCGACGGAGGCGCGAGCGAGATCGGCGATCCAGGTCGTCTCGCCCGTCGGAACGCCGACACCGACGCCGACTGCCAGGCCGGTCAGGAGGAGCGAGATCGTGCCGACGATCAGCACCGTGAGCAGCAGGGTACCTCGACCGAACCGACGCTTGCCGTCGTTGTCGAGCTGGCCCAGCTGGGCGATCGAGGTGAGCGGCGCCTCGATCCCGGTCGCAAGCGCCATCGCCACCGGGAAGGCGAAGACCACCGCGAGAAACGCTGGGTCTGCTGCGCCCGTGACGCGCGCAACCCCGTGCGCGACGGTCGGCGACACGAACCCCGGCACGACGACGATCGCCGTCGCAACGAGGAAGAGCGTCGTGAAGACGGCGAACAGCACGCGGCCGCCATGGCCGAACCAGGTGATGCCGGCGACGAGCGTGAGCAGGCCGAGCGCGAGCGGGATCCGGCCGGACGAGAGGGCCGGCACGTAGGCGATGATCGCGCTCGAGGCCGCCGCGATCGAGATCGCGATCGTGAGGACGAAGTCGACGATCAGCGCGCCGATCACCGGGAACGCCCAGGCGGTCGAGAACGCACGGCCGGCGGCCTCGGCATCGCCGCCGCCCTCGGGGAACCGGGCGACGAGGAACCAGTAGTTCAGCGTCACGAGCGCGGTCAGCCCGATCACGAGCGCCATCGTCGGGAACAGGAGCTCGAGGTGGCCGTGGAGAGCGCGGAGCGCCGCCTCCGGGGCGTAGGCTGCGCTTGAGACCGGGTCGGCCATCACGGCAAACGCGAAGCCGAAGAACAACACCGCCCGACCCATACGGTTCAGAGAGAGGTGAGCCGTCACCGCAGCGATGCTACCAACTCACCGACGCCAGTACGACCGGGTCAGGAGGACCACGACGGGGATCAGCTCGAGACGCCCGAGCCACATCAACGTCGACAAGGTCACGGTCGAGAGGTCGGAGAAGGGCGCGGATGACCCGAACGGGCCGAAGAAGGTCAGTCCACCACCGACGTTGCCAAGGTTCGTGGCGGCCGCGGCGAGCGCCTCGAACGGTGAGATGCGGGGCTCTCGTAGCGAGGCGTCGGCCATCAGGATCGTCGCCCCGACGGCGAACAGCACGAGGTAGAGGATGGTGAACGCGAGGACCGACCGGACGGCCGGCTCGCTCAGCACCGACCGGTTGAAGCGGATCGGGCGTACCTCCTCCGGGTGCACCACGACCCGCCCCTCGCGGCGGAGGATGCGCGCAACGATCAGCACACGAACGACCTTCAGTGCGCCACCGGTCGACCCCGAGCTGGCACCGACGAGCATCAGGATCACGAGGGCGAACAGGGCGAGCTGCGTGTACGCCGTGTAGTCCTCCGACCCGAACCCGGTCGTCGTCATGATCGAGACGACCTGGAAGGCGCCGTGCCTGACGGCCTCAGCGAGGCGGTGTGCCCCGTGGGCGTAGAGCTCGGCGGCGACGATGGCGCTCGCACCGACGAGGATCGCCAGGTACCAGCGAAACTCCTCGTCCCCGAGCAGGTGGCGCCGGTGCCGGCGCACCGCGAGGAACCACAGCCCCAGGTTCGAACCACCGAACACCATGAAGGCGATCACCACCCACTGGGCGTAGGCCCCGTACCCCTCGAGCGAGTGCGGGTCGGGAGAGAAGCCACCGGTTGACACCGTCGAGAACGTGTAGACGACGCTCTCGTAGAGGTGCATCCGCGGCGCGAGCCCGACGAGCCCGCCGGTAAACAGGAGCGCGACCTCAAACAGCGTGCCAACGAGGTAGACCGACCAGACCCGCCGCGCCGTCTGGCGAATGCGCGGCGAGAGCTTCTCGAACTCGAGCCCGGGCGACTCGCCAGACATCAGCAAGAACGAGCCCGAGACGCGCGGCAGCAGCGCGAGGGCGAAGACGACGATCCCGACGCCGCCGAGCCACTGGGTGAGGCTGCGCCAGAAGACGATCGCACGACCATGCGAGGAGATGTCGACGATGATCGTCGACCCGGTGGTGGTCAGCCCGCTCATCGCCTCGAAGTAGGCATCAACAGGCCGCGACGCATCGCCTCCCTCGAGGATGTACGGCAGCGCGGCGACGCCGGCCGCGACCGCCCAGGCGGCCGCGACGATGAGGAATCCCTCCCGCGCACCGACGCGTGCGCCAGCGGGTGCCGCTCGTTCGAGAGCGACGCCGATCGTCAGACCGATGAGAAACGAGACGACGAACGGGCGGAGCGACTCGCCCTCGGCGTACGCGAGCGGCACCGGCGCCAGCAGCGCGAGAGAGAACCAGCGGACGATGGTGCCGATGCTCCGTGCCGACGCGCGCAGGTCGACGTGAGGCTCGACGACGCCCCGCACTACAGCGTCCGCTCGAGCTCGGCGACGCGGCGGGCGTCGGCGAACAGCACGACACGGTCGCCGACCTGCAGCGAGTCGTGCCCGCGGGGAAAGATCACGCGCTCGCCACGCACGATCGCGCCAACGATCGCCCCGGTCAGCGGTCGCTTGTGGAACGGCACGCCGAGCATCGTCGAGCGGTCTGAGACCTCGATCTCGAGCACCTCGGCGCGATCGCCCTCGAGCATCGCGAACCCCGTCGTGCGCGGGTCGTGCGTGAACCGGACGATCTCCTCCGCGGTCACCAGCCGCTCGTTCAGCGCGAGATCGACCCCGGCCGCCTCGAAGATCGGGATGAACGCTGGGTCGGCAACGACGGCGATGACGGCGCGCACACCGAGGCGTCGACCGATCAGGCCGATGAGCAGGTCGCGCGCGTCGTCACCCGTCGTTGCGATCAGCGCGTCGCTGCGCCCGACCCCCTCGCGCGCCATGAAGTCGAGATCGGTGCCGTCCGCGCAGAACACCCGCACGCCCGGCAGGTCCTCAGCGGCGCGCCGCGCGCGATCGCGGTCGCGCTCGACGAGCCGCACGTGAAGGCCCAGCTCGGCGAGCAGCGCGGCGATCCTCGTGCCGGTCGCACCGGCACCAACGACGACGACGTCGTCGATCGCAGCGTGACCAGGAGCGAGCCGCTGGGCCCATCCGCGCGCAGCAGCCGGTGAGGCGATCAGCACGAGCCGGTCGCCAGCCTCGATCCTGTCGGTTCCGCCCGGGATGATCAGTCGATCACCGCGGATGATCGAGGCGATCACGCTCTCATCGGGGACACCAACCTCGGCCACCGTCCGCCCAGCGATCCCGACGGAGCGGACGTCGACGACATACTCGATCATCTCGACGAGCCCGCCGACGAAGACGTCCGTCTGCACCGCCGTCGGATAGCCGGCTGCCCGGGCGACGGCCTGGGCCGACTCCTGCTCAGACGAGACGACGAAGTCAACATCGAGGTGGCCGTTGCGCCAAGCCTCGACGTACTCGTAGGAGTGCGTGCGCGCAACGATCTTTCCCTTGCAGATCGCCCGCGCCATCATCGCCGCGACGATGTTCGAGTCGTCGCGGTCCGTGGCGGCGATCACGAGGTCGGTGTCGCGCGCGCCCGCCCGCAGAAGCGCCGCGCGCGTCGTCCCGCTCCCCTCGACGGCGAGGATGTCGCCACGCAGGCTGAGCGCCGCCAGACGCTGAGGGTCGATGTCGACGACGGTGACGTCGTGGCGCGCTTCGAGCGCGAGCGCGACCGCCGTCCCGACCTGTCCAGCACCGATGATCATGACGCGCATGCTGCGCGAGCGTACAGGGTGCGTCAGACGTTGAAGAGAACGTCGATGATATCCCCGTCAGCGATCAGGTACTCGCGGCCTTCGACACGCAGCTGGCCCCGACGCACCGCCTCGGCGTTCGTCTCGCACGCGATCATGTCCGACGTCGAGATGACCTTGGCGCGGATGAAGCCGCGGGCGATGTCGGAGTGGATCTTCCCGGCGGCGTCGACGGCGGAGGAGCCGTCACGCAGCGGCCACGCGCGCGCCTCCTTCGGCCCGATCGTGAAGAACTGGATCAGGTGCAAGAGCCGGAACGCGGCGCGTGCGACACGCGGCATCGACGCCTCCGTCTGCCCGATCTCGGCGAGGAACGCTGCCCGCTCCTCATCGTCGTCAAGCTCCGCGAGCTCGGCCTCGAACTTCGCCGCGACGGGCACGACCTCGATCACACCAGCGTACTCTCGCAGCGCCTCGACGGCGACGCCGTCACCGGACTCGGACGTGTTCGCGACGTACAGGAGCGGCTTCGTGGTGAGCAGGTCGATGCCAGCCGGGATCAGCTCGGAGAACGTGCGTGCCGGGGCGCCACCGTCGAGGTGCGCGAGGAGCCGGTCGAGCAGCGCACCCTCGGCGATCGCCGCCTTATCGCCTGTACGGCCCGCCTTCGCGAGACGCTCGATCCGGCGCTCGACGATCGCATGGTCTGCCATCAACAGCTCGAGGTCGACCGCCTCGGCGTCCGCGACCGGGTCGACGCGCCCGTCGACGTGGAAGACGTCCTCGTCGGGGAACGTGCGGACGACGTGGAGGATCGCATCCATCGTCCGCAGGTTGCCGAGGAACTCGCCGCCGAGACCGCCCCCCTTGCCGGAACCGCGCACGAGTCCCGCAACATCACAGAGCTCGACGGTCGCGTAGATCGTCTCGCGCGACGCCAGCAGCACAGCCAGCTTGTCCAGGCGTGCATCGGGCACGGCCGCGACGCCGACGTTCTTCGACACCGACGTCGCCGCGTACGACGTGACCTCGGCACCGGCGTTCGTGAGGGCGTTGAAGACCGACGTCTTACCGACGTTCGGGAGCCCGATGATGCCGATCTCAAGGCTTGCCATGGCGGGAACGGTACGGCAGGTACGCTTCCGACATGGCACTGGTGGACGTCCTCGAGACCCGGCTCAACATCATCCGTCGCGGCGCGGGGCTCCCCGTGATCTGCCTACACGGCGGGCCAGGCCTCGACCACCACGAGTTCGCGCACTACCTCGACCCGCTGTGCGACGCGTACGAGCTCGTGCTGGTCGACCAGCGCAGCCAGGGCCTCTCGGAGGTCGCGCCACCCGAGACCTGGACGATCGCCCAGATGGCGCGCGACGTCACCGCGCTCGCCCGGGCGCTCGAGCTCGACCGCTACGTGGTCCTCGGGCACTCGTTCGGCGCGTTCGTCGCCCTCCAACACGCCGTCGAGTTCAGCGGCGAGCCGGCTGGGACGATCGTGTCGAGCGGCGTCCCGTCGATGCGTTACCTCGACGTGGTCGCGGCAAACCTCGCGGTCTTCGAGCCGGTCGAGCTGCGCGAGCAGGTTGCCGCAAGCTGGGCGCGCGAGACCTCGGCACGGACACAGGCGGACTGCGCCGCGCTGATGGACGACCAGTGGCCGTTCCACTTCCGTGACGCGGACGACCCGCGGATCGCCGAGTACGCCGCGGCGACCGCGTCGACGGTGTTCTCCCCCGACGTCCTACGCGCCTTCGCCGCCGACGGCTACGGCGGGATCGAGCTCGAGGATCGACTGGTCGAGGTGTCACATCCCGTGCTCGTCCACGCCGGCCGGTACGACCGGGTATGCTCGATCGAGGCAGCGGAGGCGATGGCCGCCGGAATCCCGGGAAGCGAGCTTGTGGTGTTCGAGGAGAGCGCACACATGACGTTCGTTGAAGAGCCGAACCGCTACCTCGCGACGACGCGCGCCTTCCTCGATCGGATCTCGGCGAGCCTCGCATGACCGCCATCATCGACGTCACGCACTTCACCGACCCAGGCTGTCCGTGGGCCTACTCCGCCGAGCCGGCCTTCACGACGCTGCGCTACCGCTACGGCACCGGGCTTCGCTGGCGCCTCGTGACGATCGGGCTGACCGAGTCGCCAGCCGACTACGACGCCCGCGGCTACCGGCCAGAGCGCAGCGCGGCAAGCCGCACGAGCTACGCTCGACGGTTCGGCATGCCGTTCCTGCACCACGCCCGGCCACGAAACCAGGGAACGGGGCAGGCCTGTCGCGCGATCAAGGCGGCGGAGCTCCAGGGCATCGAGCTCGGTAACGCCGCGGCCCGTGCGCTTCGGTTCGGCTTCTTCGCGTCGGACCTGCTGATGGACACGCCGGACGCGATCCGTGAGGCGCTTACGATCGTGCCGGGCCTCGACGTCGAGCGTGTCCTCACCGACGCCGAGACCACCGCCGTCGAGGACGCCTACCAGCGTGACCGTGCCGAGACGCGAGACGCGGCGGCGACGGGCGTCGTTGCGATCGCGCAGGACAAGACGACAGACACCGACGGCGCGGTGCGCTTCACGGCCCCGAGCCTCATCCTCTCGCGCGGCGACAAGCGGCTCGTGGCCGGCGGCTGGCAGTCGCTCGAGGCGTACGACGTCTGCGTCGCGAACCTCGCTCCCGACCTCGCCCGTCGGCCGACACCGACGCCGCTCGAGCTCGTGCAGGCATTCCCGTACGGCGTGACGACGCAGGAGGTCGCAACGGCGTGCACGGACTCGCTCGACGAGGTCGACCGCCAGGGGACGCTCAAGAAGCTGCTGGTGCACGAGGCCGGCGGAGCGATCCGCTGGCTGCGCCTCGGCGACGACGCGCTCTGGTTCCCGCGGTAGGACCCCGTCACGCGAAGGCGTTAGCGCCTCGCGATCGCGCCATCTGCTCGAGCATCGCGATCGCTCCGTCGGCAGAGACGGCGAGGCGCGTGCGGTTACCGAGACACGCACGCAGCAGCGTTGCCGTCTCGTGCGGCTCGAGGTCGTCGCGCAACACCACCGCGAGGGCGATCCCGCCGAGCGTGATCCTTCGAGCCGGCGGCCCCTCGTAGTGGTGAACGTCCGCGAAGTAAAGGTCAGCTTCGAGGGCCTGCCACGCGCGGGAGGAGAGCAGGACCGGCCGGTGCTCGGCAGCGACCGCGACGTGGTGGGAGATGCGACGCAGCTCGCTGAGGCGAGCCTCGCAGGCGCTGATCAGGATCGCGTCCTTCATGCCGCCAGCGTAGGACGGCGCGATGGCGCGCGGGATGCGGTGCGGTGAAGGTCGGGTGACGGTCAGGTCGTGAGCAGCTCGATGTCGATCGAGCTGGGCACGCCGCCACAGAGCGCGGTGATGTCCTGTGGACACGCGGTGACGACGACGATCACGTCGAGCTCGGCACGGAGCGTGACCGAGTCGCCCGGCCGGGTCGGCGCCGGCTCGATCCCGAGCGCACCGTCGGGCAGGATCGGGTTGTTCTCGAAGAGGTTGACCGGCTGGGGAACGACGACGTCTCGGCGACCGAGATCGGTCATCGCACCGCGCAGGTTCTCCTCGCACGACGCGTGGTGTCCGCGAACGCCGAGAAGCGCATACCGCGATGGGCTGCACGCCGCGCACAGCATGTCGTGCACGCCCGGCGAGTCGTCGGCGATGAACGTCAGGATCGGCCGGCGGAGGTTCGTGCACCAGCCTTCTCCGACGCGTGGGAAGAGGCGCCCAAGCGCCACCCGCGTATGCTCGGCGGAGAGCCACTCGCCGGTGGTATCGGCGACGAAGGCAAAGAGGTCTGCGACCTGCGCTCCCTCCGCATCGATGACGCGGAACGACTGCCCGGCGGCAACCGCAAACGCTCGCCCTTCCCGGGCTGGGATGTGGATGTGGATGTGTGTCACGAGGCGAGCGTAGCGCCAGTGAGCCCGATCGCGCAACCGAGAACGAGTCCCACCGCGACGTCGCTTGGCCAGTGCACCGCCAGGTACAACCGGCTGACCGCCATGAGCACGGCGAACGGCCAGGCAATCGGCCCGAGGACCACCGCCGCTGCCGCGCTCATCGCCGCGTGCGATGACGGAAAGGCGTGGCTGGCCGGCGCGCTGATCAGCGGCGCCGGCAGCCCCACGCGCCCACCGGGCCGGTCACGCCGGACGATCGCCTTGACGGCGAAGTTCGCGGCGAGCGCTAGCCAGGTCGTCGCCGCGACGACCAACGCAGGACGGGCCGACCGCTCGCCGATCGCGACGACGACGCCGGCGACGACCCAGCCGATGCCGTTGTTGCCGAGCATCGAGTACCGGCGCATCCACGGGTCAAGCCACGGCCGCCGCAGCCCTGCGACGGCGAGGAGGAACGACCGGTCGAGGCTCACGACGCGCGACCGCTCAGGACGTCAGAAGCCAACGCGGGCGTCGCGCTGGTGCACGCGCGCCCAGGCGATCTGTGAGGCGCGGACGAACAGCATGCCGGTCGCCTCCTCGACGCGGATCACCGCGTCGCCGCCACCCGTGAACGCCGACTCGAGACGCGTCCATTCCGCGCCGGAGAGCGTGCCCGAGGTTGTGCCGCCGCCGACGAAGCCGAGGTCGAATCGCTGGGTGTCAGACATGGGAGGTGCTCCTTGGCTCGACCAGCTCGGCGAGGACGCCGAACAGGCTCTCTGGGTGGATGAACGCGACCTGCAGGCCGAAAAGCCCGGTGCGGGGAGTGCTATCGATCAGCTGGATGCCCTCGGCGGCGAGGCGGTCAAGATGGCCCTGGATGCCACGCACCTCGTAGGCGACGTGGTGGATCCCCTCGCCGCGCCGCTCGAGGAACCGACCAACGGGGGTATCGTCGCCGAGCGGCGCGAGGAGCTCGAGAAACGGGCCGCTTGGCAAGGTCAAGGCGACGGCGTGGACTCCCTGCTCGACGACCAGCGCCTCGTGGTCGACGCTCGCCCCGAGCGTCGACGTGTAGCGCTCAATCGCCAACGCCATGTCGGTCACAGCGAGCCCGACGTGATGGATACCCAGCGCGCTCGCGATCACCGTCCTGATGGTACCAGCGCGACCGAGTGCGACAATGACGACACAACGAGACGAAAGAGCGTGGCGCCATGGGATTCCTCGACAAGGTCAAGAGCGCGGCCGCGGAAGGGCTAGAGAAGGGCCGGGAGCTCGCATCCGAAGGGCTCGAGAAGAGCCAGGAGCTGGCCCGGACGCAGCAGCTGAAGCTCGAGCTGCGCAAGCTCGAAGGGGCGCTCGACGATGCGTACACGGCGATCGGCCGCCACGCGTTCTCGGCGATCGAGGCTGACGCTCTGAGCGTCGACGGCCTCGCTGCTGACGCAGAGGCCGTTCGGGCAGCGCGCGCAGCGATCGACGCTAAGCAGGCCGAGATCGACGCGGTCGGGGCGGCCGAGGTCGGCTAGTGGTGTGGTTGTCAAATGGCATGGTCATCGGGTGTCTGGAGCGAGCGGGAGCGTTGCGCGTCGCGCAGGGCTTGCTGATCGCGGGCGTGCTGGATAGCACGCCCGCTCGCACGCGTGTCAAGGCGAAGGCCTTG
>JANYCN010000067.1 GCA_025360225.1 Actinomycetes bacterium
CGTTTGCCGACAGGTACGCGCGCAGGAGGCCCGGGATCAACGCCCACACGGCGCCGGCGAGCGCGCCACCGAGCAGCATCCCGACGATCTCGACCGCTGCGCCCTGCCCGGCGAGCGCGATCCCCGCTCCCGATGCGCCGATCGCCCCGAAGTAGAGCTGTCCTTCGCCGCCGATGTTCCAGAGCCGCATGCGGAACGCGATCGCTGCGGCGAGACCGGTGAAGAGGAGCGGCGTCGCGTTCTCGAGCGCGCCGGTCAGGGCTCCGTCACGCACGAAGCCAGCGTCAAGCAGGCGCCGGTAGGTTGCGACCGGGTCGTGTCCGGTGAGGGCGAGGACGAGCGCCCCGAGCAGGAACGCGGTGACGACGGACACTCCCGGCACGACGCCGATCAGCCAGCGTGGCGTGGTCAACCGCCGCTCGATCTGGATCACGTTGCAGCTCCGGCCATCATCAACCCGATCTGTTCGACCGTCGCCTCTGGCGCGGCGAGGGTGCCGACGATCGAGCCTTCGTAGATGACGGCGATCCGATCGGCGAGCGCGAGGATCTCCTCCATGTCCTCGGAGAGCAGCAACACCGCCATGCCGTCGGCTGCTGCTTGGCGCAGGTAGCCGTGGACGGCCTCGATCGCGCCCACGTCGAGCCCTCGCGTCGGCGAGGCGGCGACGAGCACGCGGGGCGACCCGGCGAACTCGCGCCCGAGCACGACCTTCTGCAGGTTGCCGCCCGACAGCAGCCGGGCGGGCGTTCCCTGGCCGGGCGCCTTGACGTCGTAGCGCGCGATCAGCTCGGTCGCGGCGCGGCGCATCAACGCGCGGCGCAGGAGAGGTCCGCGCGATGTCGGCGCCTTGCGGTACCGCTTCAGCGCGACGTTCGCGGCGATCGCGAGGCTTGGCGCGACGCCGGTACCGAGACGATCCTCGGGGACGTGGGCGACGCCCGCCTCGATCGCCGCGCGCGGGTCTCCGGAGGGCAGCGAGACACCGTCGACGGTGACGGTGCCCGACTCGCGGGTGCGCATCCCGGTGATCGCTTCGGCGAGCTCGCGCTGGCCGTTGCCGGCAACGCCCGCGATCGCCAGCACCTCGCCGGCGCCAACGTGCAGGGTCACGTCTCGCAGCGCCCGTTGACCGCGGTCACCGAACGCGCTGACCCCGTTGACGGCGAGCAGCGGCGCGCCCTCCACCGTGAGGGCCGTTGCTTTGCGAACCGTGGCGATCTCCCGCCCGACCATCAGAGCCGCGAGCGAGCGCGGCGTGGCGCCGAGCGTCGGCAGCGTCTCGATCGAGCGCCCGCCCCGCAGCACGGTGACGTGATCGGACACCGCGATCACCTCGTGCAGCTTGTGCGAGATGAAGATGACGGTGCGACCTTCGGCGGCCATCGTGCGCAGCGTCACGAACAACGCGTCAGCCTCTTGGGGCGTGAGCACCGCCGTTGGCTCGTCGAGGATCAGGATCCGCGCGTCCCGGTACAACGCCTTGAGGATCTCGACACGTTGCTGCTCGCCGACCGAGAGCTGCCAGACCCGCGCGGTCGGATCGACGTGCAGTCCGTAGCGCTCGGAGAGCTCGCCGACGCGCGCTTGCACGGCACGCGCGTCGATGCGGAACGCCGATCCGATCCCGACGCGGTCGCCGAGCACGACGTTCTCGGCGACCGTGAAGACCGGCACGAGGCGGAAGTGCTGGTGCACCATGAACACGCCAGCGTCGAGCGCTTCGCGCGGGCTCTGGAAGTGCCGAGCGACGCCGTCGATCTCCACGACGCCTTCGTCCGGGCGGTAGAACCCGGTGATGATGTTCGACAGGGTGCTCTTCCCTGCCCCGTTCTCTCCCAGCAGTGCGTGCACCTCGCCACGCTGGACGACGAGGTCGACACGGTCGTTCGCGACGACGCCAGGGAAGCGTTTCGTCACGCGCCGGAGCGCGACTGCAGGGGGCGACGCCCCTGCAGTCGCGATGTCCGAACCGTCGGGCATCAGCCCTTCGGGCTACCCTCGATGCCCTGGACGAACCAGTCGATCTTGCCGAGGGTGTCCATGCCGAGCGTCGTGCCGGCCGGGACCTTCTCAGCGCCAGACTGGTCCTTCAACGGGCCGGTGAACTCGGCCTCGGGTGTGGTCTTGAGACGGGCCATCTCGGCAGCGATCGCATCCTTCGTTGCCTGCGACACGGACGGCCCGAACGGCGCGAGGTCGGTGAAGCCGTCGCCGATGTTGCCGTAGTAGTTGCCGGACTTCCAGGTGCCGTCGATCACTGCCTGGACCTCCTTCGTCTCGTACGGGCCCCAGTGGTAGATCGCGCCGGTGAGGTACTGCGTCGGTGCGAACTGCGACTGGTCGGAGTCGTAGCCGACCCACGGAACGCCCGCCTTCTCCGCGACCTGGCCGGCGGCGGAGCTGTCGACGTTCTGGCCGATCACGTCAGCGCCAGCGTCGTGCAGCGACTGGGCGGCCTTCGCCTCGCCGGCGAGGTCGAACCAGGACTTCGTCCAGATCACCTTGATCTTCGCTCCCGGGTGGGTCTTCTGCGCGCCGAGGGCGAAGGCGTTGACGTGGCGGATCACCTCGGGGATCGGGAACGGCGCGATGTAGCCGATGACGCCGTTCTTCGTCGCCGCGCCAGCAGCCATGCCGGACAGGTAGATGGCATCCTCGCCGGCGCCGTAGAACGCCGAGAGGTTCGCTGCCGTCTCGTAGCCGGTCGCCATCTCGAACTTGACGTCCGGGTGCGCCGCCGCCGCCGCGACCATCGCAGGCTGGTAGCCGAACGACGTCGCAAAGATGATCTTGTTGCCGTCGGCGATCAACTGGTCGATGACCGGGCCGACGGCCGGTTCCGCGATGTTCTCCTTGTACGTCGTCTGCACCTTCGTACCGAGCGCCTGCTCGACGGCGACACGCCCGTCGTCGTGCGCCTGCGACCAGCCGTGGTCGTCGTGCGGACCAACGTAGATCCACGCGGCCTTGACGGGCCCGGTTGTCGGCGTGCTGGTCGGAGTCGAGCTCGCCCCGCCGGTGGTGGTCGGCGTCGACGTCGCGTCGGTCGAGCCGCACCCGGCCGCGACGATCGCGATCGAGAGGCTTGCGCCCAGTGCCAGGACCCTTCTCATTCGTGCTCCTCCGTTGTTCTCCTCCACGCCCCTCACGGCGCGCGTAACCTGGCGACTATACAGGTTCCGGCCCCAGGCGTCCGTCAAGGAGACATCAGGCGCCGCCGCCTCCGAGATCCACGCCCGCCCCTCCCCGCCGCCGCCGACCAGGTCGCCAACGCCTCCCGCCTGATCGCCGACCGCGCCACCGAACTGCACACGCTGGTTGGACGGCTGACGATCTAGTGGTCTGATTGTCAAAGAGCCGCGTCATCGGGTGTCTGGAGCGAGCGAGAGCGTTGCGTGTCGCGCAGGGCTTGCCGGGGCAAGTGCAAGCGGCGCGCAACGTTCCCGCGAAGCCCACGATCCGGCACGCAGAGCGGGCCAGGGCGTGGTCGCCGGAGCTGGGCTGCATAGCCACCCGCAGGGTGGCGCAGCCGGCAAGCGCAGGACGATCCAGGCGCGCGAATGACCACGCTCGTTGGACGGCTGACGATCTAGCCCGCCCCCGCCTTGGGCTTTGGGGGGGCGCCCAAGTGCACGGAGTGGGCCGAGCGAATGCGCTCTGCCGCGCCGGACCCGGCGATCGGCGAAACGAGACGGTGAGAGAGCTCGTCCTCCGTCCCGGAGCGCCGGACGACTGGCGGGCCGACCCGGCCACGAGAACACCTTGCGTTTCGTGCCGACGCTCGAGAACCGACGCCCGATACGCGTGAACCGTCCCTGACCGGGTATCGCGGGGAAACGCGCGCGCGGCGCGCGAGCTGTGTCTGTTTTGCTGGATGCTGCTACCCGGTCAGGGACGGTTCACGCGTATCGGGCGTCGGTTCTCGAGCGTCGGCACGA
>JANYCN010000011.1 GCA_025360225.1 Actinomycetes bacterium
CACCACCAGCGACGCAACCTTCACCGACACCGACCTCGCCACCGACGGCACCTACCACTACACCATCACCACGATCGACGCCGCCGGCAACGAATCCCCACCAGGCCCCGCCACCACCGTCACCCGCGACACCACCCCACCGGCAGCGCCGACGTTGTCGACCGACGCACCGCTGACGAACGCCGCGCCGGTGCTGACGTGGACGACCGCCGACGATGCCGTCACCTACCAGATCACACGCGACGATGCCGCCGCCGGCGAGGTGAAGGTCGGAACATTCACCGAGCCGAAGCCCCCCGCCGACGGCAGCCACGCCTACCACGTGACCGCAACCGACGCCGCGGGCAACGTCTCCGATGCATCGAACACCGTCACCATCACCGTCGATACCACGGCGCCGACGACGCCGGTCGTCACGGCCAAGACGCCAACGGCGTCCGAGCCCGACCTGACCTGGCCCGCGATCAGCGACGCGCTGCACTACCGCGTCACGCTCGACGAGGCCGTGATCGCCACGCCAACGACGCCCGACTACCGCGCACCGACGATGCCCGCCGACGGCACCTACACCTACCACGTGGTAGCGATCGACGCCGCCGGAAACGTGAGCGATCGATCGTCGACCGAGATCGTCGTCGACACGACACCACCGACGCCACCGACAGGTCTCACGACTCCGTCGACCGCCGCCAAGGCACCGACCCTCACGTGGGACGCGACGCCCGGGGCAACAGGCTACCGCGTGCTCCGTAACGGCGTCCTTGCCGGAACGACCGACACCCCGACCTACACTGACGCTCCCGCCCCGACCGACGGCACCTACACCTACACGGTCGTCGCCGTCGACGCCGCTGGCAACGCCTCAACGCCATCGGCACCCGTAACGGTTCACCTCGACTCCGTGCTCCCCGACGGCCCGACCGCGCTGCACGGCGAGTCGCCAACCGCCGACGCGCCCGGTCTGCGTTGGCGGGCGGCAACACACCCGGTCACCAGCTACACGATCTACCGCGACGGAGTCCAGATCGGAACGACGACGGCGACGCGATACACCGATTCCCGCCCATCAGACGGCACCTACGTCTACACCGTCACCGCCACCGGCATCGCCGGCGAGAGCGTCGCAAGCAACGCCGCGACGGTGATCGTCGACACCACCGCGCCGTCCTCCCCGACCGGTCTTGAGACCGTCTCGCCGACCCGTCACGCCCCCGTGATCAGCTGGACGCCGGTCGACGACGCCGCGTCCTACACGATCAGCCGCGATGGACACCACGTGGGGTCGGTCACCGTGCCCGTGTTCACCGACGCGACGATCCCGGCTGACGGCGATCACACATACACCGTGACCGCCGTCGACGCGGCCGACAACGAGAGCGACCCGGCAACCATCACCAGCACCATCGACACGTATGCGCCGCAAGCGCCGGGAGCTCCGACCGGGACGACGCCGACACCAAAGGCACCAACGATCGCCTGGACACCGGTCAGCGACGCCACCAGCTACGAGGTCAGCCGCAACGGCACCTCGATGGCCGACGTCGCCGGAGCGACCTTCAGCGAAGCCGACATCCCCGCTGACGGCAACTACACGTACACCGTCCGCGCCCGCGACGCCGCCGGCAACCTCTCCGCACCCTCCCCAACCGTCACCATCGTCGTCGATGCGACGCCGCCGATCCGCCCCGAGGCCCTGACGGGGGCGACGCCGACCGCGAGCGCGCCCGTTCTGCACTGGTTGGCCGTCGCCGACGCCACGAGCTACGACGTCCTTCGCGACGGTGCGGTGGTCGGCAATGCGACCGACCCGACGTACACCGATGTCGGTGTCGGGAAGGATGGCCAGTATCGCTACACCGTCGTGGCGATCGACGCCGCCGGCAATGCGAGCCGTCCGTCCGACCCGGCTGACGTGCTGCGCGACGCTACCGCCCCTGACGCTCCCGCGGCGCCGTCGGCACAGGCGGTAACGAGCGGCGCGCCGTCACTGACCTGGCCCGCGGTCGAGGGCGCCGTGCGCTACCGCGTGCTGCGCGAAAGCACGGCGATCGCCGAGACGGCGGTTCCCTCGTACCTCGATGCGCTGCTCGCCACCGATGGCGTGCACGTCTACTCCGTGATCGCGATCGACGCTGCAGGTAACGAGTCGAGGCCGAGCGCCGAGACATCGGTGACGCTCGACACCACCCCGCCGGCCGCACCCGTCGTCGGGGCAACCTCACCCACCCGCACCGCTCCCCACCTCACGTGGCAGCCCGTCGACGGCGCCGCCCACTACGAGGTGCTCCGTGGCACGACCGTGGTGCCGATCGCAACCGTGACGGAGGCGACCTACACCGACGACGCCTCGAGCGCGGACGGAACCTACGCCTACCGCGTCGTTGCGGTCGATCGTTCCGGCAACGCGTCCGACGCGAGCGCCCAGGTCAACGTCCTCGTGGACGCCCATCCACCGGTCCGCCCAGTGGTGCACGCCGACCCGGCGACGAACACCCTCCCGCTCCTCTCGTGGGCGAGCGACGGCGACGCCGTCCGTTTCGAGATCACGATCGACGGTGGTCGCCACGAGACGACGACGGACGGCACCTGGCTCGATGCCGCCGCGACGACGGATGGGGTCTACACCTATCGGGTGACCGCGGTCGACGCCGCCGGCAACCGGTCCGAGCCGTCCGCTCCGGTCTCCGTGATCGTCGACCACCTCGCCCCATCGGTGCCGCTCGGGCTGAAGGCGGACGAGTCGCCGACGACCTCGAGTCCCTCGTTCCACTGGAGCGCCGTGGGTGACGCGGCGGCCTACGACCTGCAGCGTGACGGCGTCTCCGTCGGCCGCTTCACCGATCCCGCTGGCGCGGACACGACCGTCGTCGACGCCGGCACCTACCACTACGTCGTCGTCGCCGAGGACGGCGCTGGCAACCGCTCCGAGCGCTCGAGCGTCGTCGCCGTCGTCTACCGCCCGGGCGTTCCCGCGTCACCTGGCGCGCCGGTCGGTCACACCCCGACGGCCCTCGCGCCACAGCTCACGTGGGATGCCGTGCCGAACGCGGCCGGCTACGTGCTCGAGCGCAACGGCGTGGAGATCGCACGCCCAACCAGCACCTTCTACCAGGATGACCTCTCCACCGCGGAGGGCACGTACCGCTACCGCCTGTCGGCGATCGCTGCGAACGGGTCGACGAGCGATGCCGGGCCAGAGGCGACGATCGTCGTCGACACGACCGCGCCGGACACGCTTCTGAACGCTCAGCCGAGCGGAGCCGTACGCGGCTCGGCGCGGCTCGCGTTCACGTCGGACGACCCGACCGCGACGTTCGCCTGCACCGTTGACGACGTCTGGACGGCGTGTGCCAGCCCGCTCGTCATCGATCACCTCGCAACCGGCGTGCACCACGTCACCATCACCGCGCAGGACGCCGCGGGCAACGTCGACGGCACGCCGGTCGTGACCGACATCACGTCTGATGTGACCGCGCCGGACGCTCCATCGCTGTCCGCCGTCGCCGACACGGACATCCCGCTCGGGAGCGGTGCTGGCGCGGTGCTCCTGCACACCGCCGCCGCCGACGGCGTGACGCGGATCGTCATCGAGCGCGATGGTGCGTCGATCTCCGACACGCCGGGCGCTACCGACGTGCGTGACGACGGCCTGCATGACTCGACGCACTACACCTACACCGCGGTCGCGTACGACGCCGCCGGCAACGCCTCGGCACCGACGACCGTAACGGTCGACACGCCGGACCGCACCGCCCCACGCAAGCCGGACAGCTTGGCGGGCGACTCCTACCCGCTCGCCCTCCACTGGAACCCGGATCCAGGCGCGAGCTTCACGCTAACCCGCGACGCCACGCTTGCCGCGCGCCAGGCGGCAACGACGTTCGTCGACGAGGCGGCCATGGACACGTCGGCGCCCGACGCGCCGACCGGGCTCACGGTGGACGAGCGCACCGCGACGAGCGTCACCGTGTCCTGGGCAACACCGACGGACCACGGCACCGACTACGCCTACACGCTGCAGGGAGCAGACGCGGCCGGCAACCAGGGCGCGACGTCCGACCCCGTCACCGTGACGGCAACCAGCGGCGTGCGCCGTTACCGCGTGCTCGTCGACGGCGTTCAGGTTGCTGAGGTCGACACGCCGACCGCGCACCTGAACGGCGTCACGGCGAACGACCCGCACGGCATCACCGTGATTGCCGTCGATGGCGCCGGTAACGCGAGCGACGCTTCCAGCGGCCTGCCGGTCGGCGCCGGTGCCGTGCCGGCGCGTCCTGCCGGGCTGATCGCCGGCGACTCGCCGACCCGGCTCGCTCCGACCTTGAGCTGGGCACCGGTCGACACGGCGATCGGGTACGTCGTTCGCCGCAACGGCGAGGTCGTTGCCCACCCGACCGAGACCACGTTCACCGACACCGCTCTCGCGACCGACGGAAGCGAGGCGTACACCGTCACGGCGGTCAACGACCTGCAGATCGAGAGCGAGCCAAGCGAGCCGGCCACGGTCGTGTACGACACGACGGCGCCGGAGACGACGATCACGGCGGCGCCACCGAGCCCGACGCGCAGCGAGACGACGATCGAGTTCGGCTCGAGCGACGCGACCGCCACCTTCACCTGCACGGTCGATGACTCGGCTCCCGCGCCGTGCACGAGCCCGTGGACGCTGCACGAGCTGGCTCCCGGCGCCCACCACCTGACGTTCACCGCGAGCGACGCGGCCGGCAACGTCGACGCGTCTCCAGCCACGCTTGACATCACCGTCGACAACACGCCGCCGGCGACACCGACCCTGACGGCGGTCGCTGACGCGACCCTGCCGCTTGGCAGCGCACGCGGCCGCGTTGACGTGCACGCGGAACCGGGCGCTGGCTCGACCCGCGTCGTCGTCGTCCGCGATGCGACAACGCTGATCGACGGCGCCGCTGCATCCGTCAGCGACGACGTCGCCGATGGAGCGACGATCACGTACACCGCCGTCAGCTACGACCGCACCGGCAATGCCTCGGCCGAGGTGTCCGTGACGGTGACGACGCCTGACCGCACCGCCCCCGACGCGCCGGCGGTCGCCGCGAGCGGCTACCCGGTCAGCCTGGCGCTCACCGGCGAGCCGGGCGCGACGATGCGCGTTACGCGTGACGGCGCGCCGATCGCGGTCGACGCTGCGACGCCGTACGTCGACGCTGGCGCCACCGACGCGGCCGCCCCAGACGCGCCGGCCGGCATCCACATGACCTCGGTCGTGTCCGACGGCTTCAACGTCGCCTGGCCGCCAACGTCCGATCGCGGAACGGCGTACACGTACCGTGCCGGAGCGACGGACGCCGCAGGCAACGTCGGTGGGCTCGGAGTGCCGCTCGCAGTCCGCGCAGCGAGCGGCGTCACGGGCTACCGCGTCATCGTCGACGGCGTCCAGACGCAGACGACCACGACACCGTCTGCGCACCTCGCGGGCATTCGGCCAGACAACTCGACGCACGTCGTGCTGATCGAGGCGGTGGACGGCGCCGGCAACGTCTCTGCGGACTCGAGCCCGCTGCAGATCCAGGTCGGCGATCACAACGGCGTGAACCCACCAGCGATCACGGTCAACGTGACGCCATCGGCGGTCGCGCCGAAGCACGACGCGACGTTCACCGCGACGCCTGACGCGACCTCTCCGCCGGTCGTGTCCTACGACTGGACGTTCGACGATGGTTCAACGGCGTCCGGCGCCGACGTCTCCCACTCGTTCCTGACGACGGGCAAGCACGGAGCATCGGTCGTTGCGATGACCGCCGGAGGATCGTCGACAACGGTGCGCGCGACGTTGATCGTCGATGGGACGGCGCCGATCATCAAGTTCGGCACCGTCAGCCACGGCGTTCTCGACGTGTCCGCGCTCGACAGCCAGTCGGGCGTGAAGACGATCGTTGTGACGATCGACGGCGCAGCCGTCATCGTGCCACCAGGCACCCACCTATCGATCGTCATCCCGCCCGGCACGCACGTCGTCGTCGTCACTGCGACAGACGCCGCCGGGAACACCACGACGGCCACGCGCACGCTCGTCGTGCACGCGGGCGCGCCGCTGATCCGAGCGTCGGCAGCGACCTTCTCGGTCCGCCGGACGAGCCCGCTCGACGTCTCGGTGATCGCGGGCGAGTCGTCGCTCGCCGCGGTGCGCATCGACGGTGCGCGGATCACGCGCCTCGCAGGCGGCCGCTTCGTGATCACCACCGGTCGCCGTCACGTGATCGAGGCAACGACGACGGACGGCACGACCTCCCGGTTGATCGTCACCGTCCAGCCGCTGCGCGCGCTGCACCTGATCCGCGACCGAGCGCTCGACGGAGCCCACGGCGACCAGCTCTGGGTCGACACCCGCGCGCAGACGGGCGTTCGCCTGTCGTTCCTGCGCCAGGTCGAGCAGCGCCTGATCCTGCTCGGCCTCGTGCAGACCGCTGACGACACCCACTACACGCCCGCGTTGGCGAAGGTGATCAAGACGCTCCAGCAGCGCTACCGCTGCTCGGGCCCGGGTAAGGCTGACTGGGGAACGATCGGTCCGTGCACCACGCTGAAGCTCGACCAGCTCGCCGGCCGCGCGCGCCGCGTCTGGCGGACGTAGGAGCCTGGTCGGGATGGGGCGGACCCCAAGTGCACGGCGCG
>JANYCN010000036.1 GCA_025360225.1 Actinomycetes bacterium
GGGGCTCCTGTCACAGATGTGGGCGAACGAGTGTTCTGTTGCGGCGATGCGGAGCGCCGCCCCGTCGAGCTGGCGGAGCATCGCCGCAGCGGCCCGGTAGGGCCGCTCATGCGCGTCCCGGGAGGGCGGGGCAGAGGCCGCCGCAGGTGAGCATCGCGAGCGCGATCATCGCGTCGGCGCTGTGAAAGCCGTAGGCGCGGCGTACGAGCAGCCGAAGCGTCGTGTTCGCGGCCTCGATCCTGGCGTTGGTGAGGCCGAGCCGGAGCGTCGCTTCGATCCCTTCCCGATGCGTGCGGATCGTTTTCGCGAGCTACGTGAAGCTCGCGATCCGGCAGCGGCGGGCCCATGCGAGCCACCCGTCGAGCAGCCCGATCGCGTTGTCGGGCGTGTCGGCGTGGAAGACGGCGCGCAGCGACTCCTTCAACAGGTACGCGCGGTACAGCCGCTTGTTCGTCTTCTGGAGGTTCGCGAGCTTCACCTGCTGGCGCTCGGTCAGGTTCTCCGGGTTCTTCCAGACACAGAAGCGCGCGCCTTTCAGGAACCGCGCGCCCTGCTTGTCGCCGCCGCGGCGCAGGTCGTTCCAGATCTCGCGGCGCACGACATCGAGCGCGTCCGTCGCGAGCGCGACGACGTGGAACGGGTCGATACAGCGCGTCGCGTTCGGGCAGGACTCGTCGACCTGACGGGTGATCCAGGCCGCCAGGTCACTGGTGACGGCCTCGATCCGCGAAGCCCGCTCGACACCGAGAAGGTCGAAGAATCGCCGGACGGTTTTCTTGTCGCGACCCTCCGACGCCCACACCAGCCGGCCCGTGTCGTGATCAACGACGACGGTCAGATACCGTTGACCGACGCGGTAGGAGATCTCATCGATCCCGATCCGCCGCAACCCATCCAACCGGTCAGGGCCGACACGTTCGCCATCAGCGACAACCCGCGTGATGATCGCGCCGACCGTCCGCCACCCGGTACGCATCAGTGTGCACGCCGCCGACTTCGACGTCTGCGTCGCAAGCCACGCGACGGTACCGTCGAACGAACGCGTATGCCCCGCATCGTGCCGAGCCCACGGAACCGCGCCAACAACGACCCCGTGCTCCGCACAGCCGACACGAGACGCGTCCGCCTCGATGGAGCACCGCGTCACGCCCAGATCAAGCGATCGCCAACACCGCCGACCGGCCCCCTGATCGTACCCCGGCGAGCGCCTGCCGCAGACGCCGCAGCGCGACCGGCACCGCCCACGCGCCCGCGCATGCACGACAACGACCCCGTCCTCGACGGAGACGCCCTCGACGACCCCTCCCTCGACACCACCGATCTGAGCGAATACGCTGCCAAAGCGCACGCCGCACCTGCCTTCCTAGAGAACCAGCTCCGACAAGCCGGAACACTAGGCCCAGAGCGGCGTGCGCACGACTACCGACCCACGGAAACGACAAGACCGCCGTAATTTGGATATACTTCGGCCAGAGGTTATGAGAGGTGGGTCGGTCATGCTGCGGCGGTCGGGACGCGGGGGACGGGTGACCGGCTACCGCGATGCTGGGATGCCCGCGGGCCCAGTTGGCGCGGCGGTCGCATGCGCCGCCGGGGGTGTCGTCTACGTTCGGGTGGGTCGGAAGTGATCCGTGCGGTCTGCGCCTACCGTGCCCAGGCGGTGCCTGAGGGAGTACTGTGTGGTATTCTTTGCGTTGAAGTCGCAGTAAGTAGTAGTGCCGGCGCTTTCCGAGCCGAGTATCTCGCGCTCGGCGCGCCGGCGGCTTTGTGGCTCGTTATTCACACGATTCGGGTCTTGCGAAAGATGGCATCCGGACATGTAGAGTCGGCGACGGACGCTATTGTGCCCGTACCTTGGTCGGCATTCATCGTCCGCACCGTTTTGTTGGCGGTAGCGATGCGCTTGGTGCTCGGCCCTTGGGTCTCTCTTACGCTCTTGTCGTCATTTTCGGTGGCAGGAATGGTATTCGCCGAGATAGTCTGTCGGCTCGAGAGCCACCGAGCCGTGACCGTCGTCGTGACGTCCCGAGGGTTGGGGTTCACAGCACCTCAGGTCGTGTTGCGCCGCCGAGACCGTGATCAGTCGGACGAACCGGGTCAAGCGCGGTCCGTCAAGACGAAACCATGACGTCGACGGGTCGCTAGCGCCGGTCGAGCGGCCGGCGCGGTGGCGGTGGGGAGTGGCCGCGGACACGCACAGGGTCTAGTGTGCCCTGGTGGGAGAGTTCGAGCTGATTGGGCGTCTCGCGGCTCGCGTCGCGGCCGGCGCGGGCGTCGCGGTGGGCATCGGTGACGACGCCGCGGTGTTCGCTGACGGGCTCGTCGCGTCGACCGACCTGCTCGTCGAGGGCGTGCACTTCCGCCGGACGACGGCAGCGCTGGCGGACATCGGTTGGAAAGCGCTCGCGGTCAACCTGTCCGATCTCGCCGCGATGGGTGCGACGCCGCGCGGTGCGCTCGTCGGCCTGACCGTCGGACCGGGATGGTCGAACGATGACCTCGTCACCGTCTACGAGGGCGTCGGGGCGTGTGCGGAAGCGTTTCGTTGTCCGATCGTCGGCGGCGACGTCTCCCGGGGCCCGAGCCTAGCGCTCGCCGTGACCGTTCTCGGGCACGCGGCAGCACCGGCGCCGGTGCTGCGCTCCGGCGCGCGCCCGGGCGACGTGCTCGTGGTGTCCGGAGCACTTGGCGGGTCGGAGGCGGGTCGGCACCTGCTCGAGCGTGATGGCGCGACGGCGGACGTGGCGCTCGCGCTGCGCCATCGCCGGCCGGTGCCACGGTTCGACGTGGCGGCGACGCTGGTCGGGCGTGCCTCGGCGATGCTCGACGTGTCCGACGGTGTCGCCTCCGACGCTCGCCGGCTCGCCGAGGCGTCCGGTGTCCGCGTCGTCGTCGACCTCGACGCGCTGCCCCTGCAGGCGGGCGTCGCCGACCTCGCCCGCTCGCTCGGTCGCCAGCCGGGCGCTTTCGCTGCTGTTGGCGGCGAGGACTACGAGCTGCTCGCGACGGTGCCGGCGGGTACCGTGCCGAGCGGGATGACGGCGATCGGGTGGATCGAGGGAGGCGCGGGCGTGACGTTCCTCGGCGACGGTGCAGCGGGCGGGCTCTCGGGCTGGGATCACCTCGCGTGATCGAGCTCGGCCCGACGGACGGCATCGACGCCGTCCCCGACGTCAGGCGCACGCTCGGGCTGCTCGACCAGGGCACGTTGTGGGCGAACATGGGCGTCAGCCTCGTCGGCGTCGTCACCGCCGCGAGCCTGATCCCCGCGCTCGGCTTCTGGGAGGCGGGTGCTATCATCCTCATCGGCGGCGTGCTGGGCGCGACGCTTCTCGCCCTCTCCGCGCGGCTTGGTGCCGAGACCGGGCGACCGGGAATGGCGATCCTCCGGCGCTCGCTCGGAGACCGCGGCGCGGCGCTGCCGAGCCTGCTGAACGTCGCGCAGCTCGTCGGCTGGAGCGCCGTCGAGACGTGGACGGTCGCCTCCACCGCTCAGGCGCTCGTCGGCCGCGGCCCGGCGCTCCCGTACTACCTCGTCGCGGGTGCCGCCGGCGTGGCGCTGGCGGTCGTCGGGCCGCTCGGCGTCGTGCGGCGCGTGCTCCGTCGCGTGATGACGCCGCTCCTCCTGCTGTCTCTCGCCTACCTCCTCGTCCGCCTCGGCGCGAACGCGCACCCCGCGGCGAGCGGCTCCGGGTCGCTTTCCCGCCTTGCTGCGCTCGACCTCGTGATCGCCTACAACGCCTCCTGGCTGCCGCTCGCGCCCGACTACACCCGGTACACACGCCGCCCGCGCGACGCTGCTGTTGGCGCCGGTGTCGGGTACCTCCTCGGCACGCTCCTCGTGTTCGCCGTCGGCCTGCTCGCCGCCGCTGCGGGCGCCGTTGATCCGAACGCACCGCTCGCGAGCGTCACGCCGTTCGCGTTCGGCACGCTCGCCGCCTGGATCCTCGTCACCGACGAGAGCGAGAAGACGTTCGCGAACATCTACTCGACCGCCGTCTCAGCCCAGAACCTCCTGCCGCGTCTGCCGCAACGCTTGACGGTCGTCGCCGTCGGCGTCGTCGCAACGGCGATCGCCTACCAGCTCGACGTGCCGTCGCTCTTCCAGTTCCTGTTCCTGCTCGGCGCGTTCTTCCTGCCGCTGTTCGGCGCGGTGCTCGCTGATCGGCTGATGAGCGCGGACCCGCTCGCGACGCTCATCGCCTGGGCGGTCGGGTTTCTGGTCTACGAGTGGATCCAACCGACGACGGTGCGAGCGCTCCAGCCACTCGTGCCGGCGGCGCTTGGCGACGGCACCATCGGAGCGTCCCTGCCGGCGTTCGCGGCGGCGTTCGTCGTGCGTCTCGCGTTCGGCCTCGCCCGCCGTCAGCGTTGCGGGATCTGACCGCGCCACGCGCGGACGCGCAGCTGCGGAACGCGCCAAGCCGCCTCGAGCACGATCCGACGCGACATCTTCGAGCCGCCGGCGATGCGGTCTGCGAACGTGATCGGGACCTCGGTGATCCGGAAGCCGAGCCGCGCGACGCGGAACGTCATCTCGATCTGGAACGCGTACCCCTCCGCCGTCACGCCTGCAAGGTCGATCGCCTCGAGCACCTCGCGGCGGAAGCACTTGAAGCCACCGGTCAGGTCGCGGACGCGGAGGTACAGCACCAGCCGTGCGTAGGTGCAGCCGCCGGCGGAGATGATGCGCCGCACGAGGCCCCAGTTGCGCACCCCACCACCCGGGCAGTACCGCGATCCGAGCGCGACATCAGCGCCACCACTGCGCAGCGCGTCGCGCAACGCGGTGATCCGCTCCGGGTCGTGGCTGAAGTCGCAGTCCATCTCCAACACCTGGGCGTAGTCCCGTTCGAGCGCCCAGGCAAACCCGGCGAGGTACGCCTTTCCAAGCCCTTCCTTGCCGGCGCGGTGCAGCACGTTCAGCCATGGCCGGGTCGCTGCGAGCTCGTCCGCGATCGCGCCGGTGCCATCAGGGCTGTTGTCGTCGATCACGAGGACGTCGAGATCGGGCTCGCGCTGGCGCACGGCCTCGAGCGCCGCCACCATGTTCGCCAGGTTCTCCCGCTCGTTGTAGGTCGGTAGACACACAACGGCGCCGCTCCGCGTGCCCATGCGGGCTATCATCGCCGATGGTGGCGCTCCGCAACGCAGAGGTCGCAGACCTCGTCGATCGGCTCGGCGACCTGTACGAGCTGGATGGCGCCGTGATCTACCGCGTCCTCGCCTACCGGAAGGCCTCGGCGCGGCTGCGTCAGACCGGGGAGTCCGTCGAGCGGCTTTCGTCGGAAGGTCGGCTGACCGAGCTCGCCGACGTCGGCGAGACGATCGCCGCGAAGATCGAGGAGCTACGGACGACCGGCACGATCGCGGCCCTCGAGCGGCTCGAGGGCCGCTTCCCGCCCGGGCTGGTCGAGGTCATGCACCTGCCGGGCCTCGGCGCGAAGACGACGCGCAAGCTGTTCGACCAGCTCGGCGTTACCTCGGTCGCCGACCTGCGCAGCGCCTGCGAGGACGGGCGCGTCCGCGATGTTCCAGGCCTTGGCCTGAAGGCGGAGGAGAAGATCCTCGCGGCGATCGCAGCCGGCGGCGGGCCGAGGAAGGGAGCGATCCTGCTCGATCGCGCTCTCGAACGTGCCGGCGAGCTGCTCGCGGGCGTGCGTGAGCACCCGGCTTGCCTGGCAGCGTCGGAGGCAGGCTCGCTCCGTCGTCGCCGTGAGACGGTTGGCGACATCGACCTGATCGCCGCGAGCGAGGACCCTCCTGCGCTTCTCGTCGCCTTCTGCGCGCTCCCCGGGGTCGCAGAGGTGACGGCGCAGGGCGAGACGAAGGCCTCGATCGTCACCCATGACGGCATCCAGGTCGACCTCCGCGTCGTACCGCAGGCCAGCTACGGCAACCTCCTGCAGCACTTCACCGGCTCGAAGGGCC
Source organism: Actinomycetes bacterium (assembly GCA_025360225.1). Classification (GTDB taxonomy): domain Bacteria; phylum Actinomycetota; class Thermoleophilia; order Gaiellales; family F1-60-MAGs149; genus JANYCN01. The sequence goes on from JANYCN010000036.1 coordinate 5,932, forward strand.
ACAACGTGCGGATGCGTGAGGAGGCGGTTGCTCGCGGCCTATCGATCTCGGAGTGGGGGATCGAGGTCGCCGAGACCGGGCAGACGTTCCGCGCGACCGACGAGGACGCCGTCTACCGGTTCCTCGGCTACCAGCCAGTTCCGCCGGAGCTGCGCGAGGACGGCGGCGAGCTCGACGCGGCGCGCAACGGCATCCTGCCGACGCTCGTCGAACAGCGCGCGATGCGGGGCGACCTGCACGCGCACACGACGGCCTCGGACGGGACCGCGTCGATCGAGGAGATGGCCGCAGCGGCGATCGATCGCGGCTACGCGTACCTCGCGATCACCGACCACTCCGCCGGAGTCGGCATGGGCATCGGGCTCGAGGCCGACCGCATGCGCGCGCATGCCGAACGCGTCCGTGAGGTCGCCGCGATCGTCGCCCCCGCCGGCTTCACGCTCCTCGCAGGCGCCGAGGTCGACATCATGGCTGACGCCTCGCTGTACTACGACGACGACCTGCTGGCGAGCCTCGACTGGGTCGTCGCGGCGGTCCACGTTGCACAGCGTCAGAGCCGCGAGCAGCTCACCGCCCGGCTCGTCGCTGCCGCGTCGAACCCGCACGTCGACGTGATCGGGCACCCGTCGGGACGCAAGCTCGGAGAACGCGACGCGTACGACTACGATCTCGAGGCGGTGATCGCGGCCTGTGTCGAGCACGGCACGTTTCTCGAGATCAACGCCAACCCGCGTCGGCTCGACCTCGCCCCGCCGCAGGTCCGGCTCGCGATCGGCGCCGGCGTCGGGATCGTGATCTCGACGGACGCGCATCGCACCGACACGATGTCGTTCATGCAGTACGGCGTTGCGACCGCGCGGCGTGGTTGGGCGACCGCCGAGCAGATCGTCAACACCCGGCCTTGGACAGAGGTCGTGGCGATGCGAGAGCGACGACCCGCGTGACCGGGCGGAGAAAGCGCGCGACGATCCGCGAGCTCGCGGCCTACACCGGCCTCTCAGCCTCCGCCGTGAGCTACGCGTTACGGGGCATCCACGTGTCGGCGGAGACGGTCGAGCGTGTCCGCCGTGCTGCTGAGGAGATCGGCTACGAGGCTGATCCGATCGCTCGCGCGTTGCGTGGCGGCGCCACCGGGATGGTCGGCCTGATCGTTGGTAGCCTCGCCGACTTCTGGAACCAGGAGCTCGTGCGGGCGGTGATGCGCGAGCTGCGTGCGCGCGGGCTGCACGCGTTGGTAGCTGACGCGGACGGCGAGCCCGGTCGCGAGCTCGAGCTCGCACGGCGCCTGGTTGACCACCGCGTTGACGGGCTGATCGCCTCGCCTGTCGGGCCTCCCGGCGACGACTGGGGCGCGATCGCCGGTTCGGTGCCGATGGTCACGATCGGCGATGCGCTGGCTGGTGTGCCGACGGCCGGCGAGGTCGTGTTCGATACGGACAGTGGCGTTACCGCAACGCTCGGGCACCTGCACACGCTCGGCCATCGCCGTGTCGCGGTGCTCTCGTGGGCGTTGGAGACGTCGCCGGGCCGGCGCGCGGAGGTCGCCGTCCGCCGCCACGCCGAGGCGATCGGCATGGAGGTGATGCTCGTGCCTTGCGCGTACTCGCTGAACGGCTCCCGACCGCTCGCGCTCGACCTGCTCGCCAGCGCCGACCGTCCGTCAGCGGTCTTCTGTCTCTCCGACTCGATCGCCTACGGCGTGTACCACGCCTGCGCGGAGCTTGGGCTAGCGATCCCGGCCGACGTCTCCGTCGTCGGGTTTGACGACCACCCGATCTCGCGCTTGCTGCAGCCGTCTCTGACGTCCACGGCATGGGACGTCGAGGCGGTCGCACGGGCGGCGACCGGGTTCCTCGGCGACGCGCTTGCCGGGAACGCGGCGCGCCAGCGGATGGTCGTCGTCCCGACGCTGCTGGCCCGCGCGTCGACGGCCGCCCCGGGGGTCTGACGTGGCGACGCCGCCAGACGATCGCCGACGCGATGCGCCGTTCGTCTGGGTGTCGACCGGGCGTCGGATCGCCGCCGCCCGCGTCGGGCGGCGCTGGCGCGACGTCCGTGGGCCGCTGCTTGCCTCCGCCACCCTCGCGCTCGTGCAGGCGGGCCTCGTGTACCTCGCCCTGCGCGCGCTCCAGGGCCTCGGCTGGTCGCTGTCGCTGCTCGTCCCGGTCGTCGCCGCGACAACGCTTGCGCTCGTCCTGTGGATGGGCCTCGTGCGCCACGCGTTCGGCGCCGTCGTGCCGATCGGGCAGGCGCCGGCGGCGGCGATCCTCGAGGCCGTCGAGGTCTGTCGCACCACCCTGCGCGAGGGCTTCACCGAGACGAGCGCGCGGATCGTCGCGCATGAGCTGCATGCCCGGCTCGGGTATGGCGCGGTCGCCGTCACCGACCGCCAGCACGTCCTGGCGCACGCCGGGCTGGCGGTCGACCACCACGGCGCGGGAACCGACGCACCACCGGGAGCCGTGGCGTCAATGGCGGCACGACGGGTGTCGCGCCTGCCGGTCGGCTGGGGCCATGGCTGTGATGGGCGCGACTGCCCGCTACGGTCGGCCGTCGTCGCGCCGCTCGCGACCCGGGCCGGCGTCGTCGGCTCGGTGATGCTGTTCTCGGAGGGTGCGTTGAACGTCTCCGACCGCGATCGTGCGATCGCCCAGAGCCTGTCAGACCTGTTATCGACGGAGATCCAGGTCGGGGAGCTCGACGTGCACGCCCGCGCGACGGCGACGGCCGAGCTTGCCGCGCTCCAGGCGCAGATCGAGCCGCACTTCCTCTTCAACGCCCTGAACACGATCGCCGCGTACTGCCGCACCCGACCCGACGACGCCCGGCGGCTGGTCCTCTCGTTCGCCGACTACTGCCGCTCCGCGCTGCGACGGCCGTCGACGTTCGTCCGGCTCGAGGATGAGATGGGGCACGTTGACGCGTACCTCGCCCTCGAGGAGGCGCGCTTCGGCGAGTCGCTCGAGATCGAGCGACGCATCGCGCCTGCTGCCCTCGCCGCCTCCGTACCGCCCTTCGTGATCCAACCGCTCGTCGAGAACGCGATCAAGCATGGCAAGACGGATCGCCCGCTGCGCGTCACGATCCGCGCGGACGTGCGCTTCGATCGCGTGCGGATCAGCGTGCGCGACAACGGCAAGGGGATCCCGCGCGAGGCGATCGAGCACGTGCTCGAGGCCGGCGTCGGCTCGGGCGCCGCAGGGCTCGGGCTCGCCTCGGTCGACCAGCGCATCACGGCGCTGTACGGCGACCAGGGCCGGCTACGGGTCATGTCGTCGCCGCTGTTTGGCACGCTTGTCTCCGTGCTGTTGCCGATCGCTCCGCCGAGCGAGGTCGAGCTTTGAGCCTTCTCGCCCTGATCGTCGACGACGAGGCGCCCGCTCGCGCCGAGCTGCGCTACCTGCTTGAAGGCCTTGGCGGGGTCGAGGTCGTCGGCGAGGCGGCCTCGGTGCGGGAGGCGCTTGCGCTCGCGACGAGGCTCTCCTACGACGTCGTCTTCCTCGACATCAACATGCCGGACGTGACGGGGATGGAGGCCGCCCGGGAGATCTCGCACTGGCCGAAGCGGCCAGCCGTCGTGTTCGTCACGGCGCACGACGACCATGCGATCCAGGCGTTCGCGGTCGACGCGGTCGACTACCTCCTGAAGCCGGTGAGCGAGGAGCGGCTCGCCCGTTGTGTCCACCGGATCGCTGCGTTGCGTGGCGGTGAGGGCGCGCGACGGGCCGGGCCCGAGCTCGCGAAGGTGGCCGTGACCCGGCGTGGCGAGACGCTGCTGCTCGACCTCGACGACGTCGTCTACGCGGAGGCGGAGGGCGACTACTGCTGGATCCACGCCCGCGGCGAGCGGCTGCTCTCGACGCAGTCGATGCGCGAGCTCGAGGACGCCCTGCCGCCGACGGTGTTCTTCCGCATCCACCGTTCGCACCTCGTGAACCTGCGCCGGGTCGCGGCGCTCGAGGTGATCGCGCCGGGCCGATCAGGGGTACGACTCGCGGACGAGGCCGGGACGGTGCTCGAGGTCGCGCGCCGTCAGACGAAGGCTCTGAAGCAGCACCTCGGCCTCCGCGCCTGACGCGGACCGCCGATCGCCCTGGCGGGGTTGTACCCTTGCGGCATGGCAGACATCCTTCTCTCCACGATGAACGACCTCCCCGGCTACGAGGTGGTCGAGGTGCACGGCGAGGTGTTCGGCATCATCGTCCGGGCGCGCAACATGTTCTCGAACATCGGCGCGTCGCTGCGCACCGTCGTTGGCGGCGAGGCGAAGGGCTACACGACGCTGTTGACGGACAGCCGCAACCAGGCGCTGGAACGGCTGACCGAGGCGGCGCGAGCGAAGGGCGCGAACGCCGTGCTGGCGATGCGCTTCGACTGCAACGAGATCGCGACGCAGATGAGCGAGGTCGCAGCGTACGGGACCGCGGTGACGGTCCGCCAGATCGAGCGGTGAGCGTGGAGGCGCTCTGGACACCGAGCGCGCAGTGGCTTGCCGGATCGACGACGTTGGCGTTCGCTAGAGCGCATGGCTGTCGCACGTTCGACGAGCTGTACGCGCGCTCGGTTGCCGACCCGGCGTGGTTCTGGGACGCCGTCTCGACGCACCTTGCCATCGAGTGGGATGCGCCGTACACGGCGATCGTCGACGAGTCGGACGGCGCGCCGTGGGCGCGCTGGTTCGTCGGTGGCCGGCTGAACCTTGCGTGGAACTGCGTCGGCCGTCATGCCGTCGGGTTGCCAGCGGGGTCGGAGGCGATCCGCTGGGAGGGCGAGGACGGCGCGACGAGCAGCGTGACCTACGCCGAGCTTGAGGAGCGTTCAGGGCGATTCGCTGGCCAGCTCTCGCAGCTCGGCGTCGGCGTCGGCGATCGCGTCGCGCTCGTGCTGCCGATGACTCCCGAGGTCGTCGTCGCTTTCTACGCGATCGCTCGCCTCGGAGCGGTGGTGGTGCCGATCTTCTCCGGCTTCTCCGCCGCGGCGATCGCGTCGCGGCTGGTCGATTGCGGCGTCGTGTGCGTGGTCACGGCTGACGGCTATCGACGCCGGCAGAAGCCGATCGTGATCAAGGCGACCGTCGACGAGGCCGTGCGCGACGCGCCGACCGTGCGGGCGGTCGTCGTGCACCGCTACATCGGCATCGACGTCCCGTGGGACGCCTCGCGCGACCGCTGGTGGCACGAGCTCCCCGACACCGCCGCGGCGGACTACCGGTCGGTCGACAGCGAGCACCCGCTGCTGGTCGCGTACACGAGCGGCACGACCGGTCGTCCGAAGGGTGCGGTGCACGTGCACGGCGGGTTCCTCGTGAAGATCGCCCAGGAGGTCGCGTTCGCCGCCGATCTGAAGGCTGGCGAGGCGCTCTGCTGGCTGACGGACATGGGCTGGATCATGGGGCCGTGGGAGACGGTCGGGACACACGCAGTCGGCGGGGTGCTGGTGCTCTACGACGGCGCGCCCGACTTCCCCGACCCCGGGCGGATCTGGCGGGTTGTCGAGCGGCATCGCGTTGCCTTTCTCGGCGTGTCGCCGACGCTGATCCGCGCGCTGATGGGGCACGGTGCGGAGCACGCGGCCGCCGCCGACCTCGCCAGCCTGCGCGCGTTCGGCGGCACCGGTGAGCCGTGGAACCCGGCGCCATATGCCTGGCTCCAGCAACAGGTGGGGGGAGGGACGCGGCCGATCGTGAACATCTCCGGCGGCACCGAGATCGCTGCCTGTTTCGTCGCTGCTGACGGCTGCCTCGAGCACCGCTCCTGCTCGCTTGGTCGACCCTCGCTCGGCATGGCGATGGACGTGTTCGACCCGGACGGCCAGCCGCTCCGTGGCGCCGTCGGTGAGCTCGTCTGCACCCGCCCGTGGCCCGGCATGACGCGCGGCATCTGGGGCGACCGCGAGCGCTATCTCGACACCTACTGGTCGCGTTGGCCTGACGTGTGGGTGCACGGCGACTGGGCCTCGATCGACGAGCACGGCGACTGGTACCTGCACGGACGCAGCGACGACACGTTGAACATCGCGGGCAAGCGGATCGGGCCAGCGGAGTTCGAGTCGGCCCTGGTTGCCCATCCAGACGTCGTTGAGGCGTGCGCCGCGGGCGTGCCGCATCCGGTGAAGGGCGAGACGGTGCGGCTGTACGCGACGCTCCGGGCGGGCGTCGAGCCGTCGGAGGAGCTGCGGGTGGCCCTGCGGGCGCTCATCGAGCGGGGGCTCGGGTCGTCCTTCCGGCCGGAGTCAGTGCAGTTCGTGCGTACCCTGCCGCGCACACGGAGCGGGAAGATCGTCCGTCGCGTCGTGCGCGCCGTCGTCCTTGGCGAGGACCCCGGCGACCTCTCGACGCTCGAGGACCCGACGGCGCTCGCCGCGATCACCGACGCGTTGTAGCGGCGGCGCGACCACCGTCGGGATGCTCCGGCGCACGCGTCATCCAGCGCTCGGGTACCGCCACCGAGCCGGCGGCTGCGATGCGTCGCTCTCGCGCCACGCCCGGGCGTGTGTCGGCACGATGCACAGGTGGATCGCCGTAGGCTCGCCAACGCCTGACCAGCCGGGACCGTACTTCGCCTCGAACGTCGCCGCGTAGCCAGGCGGAAGGTCACCCTCGCTGACGCGCGAGCAACGCCCGTCGAGGAGCACGACCTCGCGAGGGGTCTCGGTCGTCAGCACGACCGTGGGCTGCGCCGCGATGTTCTCCACCTTGACGCCGGCGAACGTCGCACACCAGAACCGTTCGCCCAGCCACACCCCCCAGATCGGTACGAGGTGGGGGCGGCCGTCTGGTCGGGTCGTCGCGAGCCAGTAGTTGTGGGCGTTCTCGAGATGGCGTTCGGCCCACTCCCGTGCCGGTGGGCGCGTCACCGGCCGAGCTGAGCGTCAGCCTGCGACTTGATCGCGAGGACGATCGCCGGGTCGCGGAGCGTCGTCGCGTCGCCGAGCTCCCGCCCCTCGGCGACGTCCTTCAGGAGCCGGCGCATGATCTTCCCTGATCTCGTCTTCGGCAGGTCAGTTGTGAACAGAAGCATTCCGGGTCGTGCGAACTTGCCGATCTGCGTCGCCACGTGCGCGACGAGCGCGCCACGCAGCTCGACCGACTGGTCGATGCCATCCTTCAGGATCACGAACGCGCAGATCTGCTCGCCCTTGATCGCATCGTGCGCGCCGATTGCCGCCGCCTCCGCGACCGCCGGATGACCGACGAGGGCAGACTCGATCTCGGTCGTCGAGATCCGATGGCCAGCCACGTTGATCACGTCATCGACGCGGCCCAGCAGCCAGAAGTCGCCGTCCTCGTCACGGCGCGCGCCGTCGCCGGTGAAGTACACGTCGCGGCCAAAACGGCTCCAGTAGGTCGAGACGAAGCGGTCGTCGTCGCCCCAGAGGGTGCGCAGCATCGACGGCCACGGCTGCTTGAGCACCAGGTAGCCGCCAGAGCCGAGCGGCACCTCCGCGCCCTGCTCGTCCACGACCTGGGCGACGACCCCTGGGAGAGCGCGCGTCGCTGACCCGGGCTTGATCGTCGTCACGCCCGGCAGCGGCGCGATCATGATCGAGCCCGTCTCCGTCTGCCACCACGTGTCGACGATCGGGCACTCACCACGCCCGACGCGGCTGTGGTACCACATCCAGGCCTCCGGGTTGATCGGCTCACCGACGGTACCGAGCAGCCGCAGGCTCGAGAGGTCGAAGCGCGCGAGGTGCTCGTCACCCGCCTTCACGAAGGCGCGGATCGCTGTCGGTGCGGTGTAGTAGATCGAGACACGGTGGCGCTGGACGATCTCCCAGTGACGCGACCAGCTCGGGTGCTCGGGCGTCCCCTCGTACATCACGCCGGTCGTGTGGTTCGCGAGCGGTCCGTAGACGATGTAGGAGTGGCCGGTGACCCAGCCGCAGTCCGCCGCGCACCAGTAGACGTCGTCTGGGCGCACGTCGAACACCCACTGGTGGCTCATGATGCAGCCGAGCAGGTACCCCGCGGTCGTGTGGCAGATGCCCTTCGGCTTCGCCGTCGTGCCGCTCGTGTAGAGGAGGTACAGGACGTCCTCGGCGTTCATCCGCTCGGGCGCGCACTCCGGGCTCGCGGCTGGCACGACGTCGTGCCACCAGACGTCGCGTCCCTCCTGCCACGCGACCTCCTGGCCGGTCCGACGCAGGACGAGCACGTGCTCGACGCCGGGCGTGGAGACGAGGGCCTCGTCGACCAGGACCTTCAGCGGCACGACCTGGCCGCGGCGCCAGGCGCCGTCGCAGGTGATCACGACGTTGCACGAGGCGTCGTTGATGCGGTCCGCGAGAGCGGCAGCGGAGAACCCGCCGAAGACCACGGAGTGCGCGGCGCCAAGTCGCGCGCAGGCCAACATCGCGACGGGAAGCTCCGGCACCATCCCCATGTAGATGGCGACGCGGTCGCCCTTCCGTACGCCCAGCTCGCGCAGCGCGTTCGCGCAGCGGGACACCTCCGCCAGCAGGTCGCTGTAGGTGAGCACCCGCTCCTCGTCCGCCGGCTCGCCGATCCAGGTGTACGCGACCTTGTCACCGCCGCCCGCGGCAACGTGTCGATCGAGACAGTTGTACGACACGTTCAGCTCGCCGTCCGCGAACCAGCGGTAGAACGGCGGGTTACGATCGTCGAGGATCTCGGTCGGCTCCCGGAACCAGCTGATCTCACGCAGCGCGTGCCCCATCCAGAACGCTCGGAAGTCGGTCGCGGCCTCGTCGTAGATCGTCGCATCGGCGACGCGCGCGGCAGCCGTGAAGGCCGCCGGTGGCGGGATCCGCCGCCGCTCCTCCAGAAGTGTCTCGATCGCCTCGACCATGCCCGCTCGCTCCTTCGCGTCCTGACGCGGGGAAGCCTACTACCCCGCCGTCGGGTACCATCGGGAGAGATGCACCGCGCGGTCCTGCCGACTCTCATCGTCCTCTCGCTCACCACCGTCGCGACGCTCGCGCCGGCAGCCGATGCGCCGGGCGAGGCAGCCGCCGCGCGCGCGACCACGCTCGTCGTGCAGGTCGTGCCGCCGGATCTGACGCCGACGACCTTCGGTCTCGTCCACACGCGGTCGGGGACGCGAACCGGGAGCGTGGCCCAGACGACGCTTGGCGCGCTCGTGTCGGTGTCGGACGCCAACGCCAGGGTGGTGGCGAGCGCCACGTCGTCGTCCGCCGATGCAGCCGCACACCTCACCACCGGTGCCGTCAGCCTTCTTGCCGGACTGGTCGTCGCTCGCTCGATCGCCGTGCAGGCGGACGGCCGCGCCGCGGGGGGTACCGCGACGTCGCGAACCGGCGGCGCGATCGCCGGGTTGATGATCGGAGGTGTTGCGCGCACCGCGGCCAGCAACGCCGTGTTCGTGCTGCCGGGCGTCGCGACGGTGACGACGCTGGAAAGCGTCGAGGCGCTTCGCGGGCAGACCGGCCGGCGCGTGTTCATCACCGCGTTACACGTCCGGCTCACCGCCGCTCGCTCCGGGTACCCGGCTGGCACCGAGCTGCTCGTCGGCTACGCCGACGCCGGCGCCGCGGCGCCGCGCACGTCGCTCAGCCGGGTTAGCGCACGACCGGTCGACGGGCACGACACGGCGATCACGGAGGCGCCGCCGCCGGGCGGCTTCACCCGGTCGCCGCCAATCGATGCCTCAGCGCGAGCGGGCCTGCTGGACGACACCTACGCGTTTCCCGTCGTTGGCGGAGCGTCGTTCGCGGACGACTTCGGCGGGCCACGGGCCGACACCGGCTTCCATCAGGGCATTGACCTCTTCGCCGCGAACGGCACGCCGCTCGTCGCGCTCCACGACGGAACGCTGTTCAAGGTTGGCTGGAACCGGCTCGGTGGCCACCGGCTCTGGCTCGACGACGGCCGCGGGAACCTCTTCTACTACGCGCACCTGAGCGGCTACGCACCGCTCGCGCACGATGGCGCGGTCGTCCACGCTGGCGACGTGATCGGGTTCATGGGCGACAGCGGCGACGCCCGCGGCACGCCGTTTCACCTGCACCTCGAGATCCACCCGGGCGGCGGCTGGGCTGTCCCACCGTTCGAGTACGTGCGACGGTGGCAGGGCCACACGGCTGGTATCGCGACGGGTGAGGAGCCTGCTCCGCGACCAACGGGCGTGCCGGACGGCTCCGCGGTGATCGAGGCGGCGTCCGATATCTCCTCTGCGAGCGGGCTCGACCACGCCGCCGTCCTGCGGGCCGCGGCCGGCGGTGAGGTTGGGCCCGGCGCCTCTCAGCCGGGCGTGCTTCTCGCTCTCGCCGGGGAGACCGCGCCCGGCTTCGCCGGACTCCGCTGAGCGGGGCTCCTAGTGGTCTGATTGTCAAATGGCATGGTCATTGGGTGTCTGGAGCGAGCGGGAGCGTTGCGCGTCGCGCAGGGCTTGCTGATCGCGGGCGTGCTGGATAGCACGCCCGCTCGCACGCGTGTCAAGGCGAAGGCCTTGGCACGCTAAGTGCAAGCGGCGCGCGACGTTCCCGCGAAGCCCACGATCCGGCACGCAGAGCGGGCCGGGGCGCGGTCGCCGGAGCTGAGCGGCGGAGCCACCCGACGGGTGGCGGAGCCGGCAGGCGCAGGACGATCCAGGCAGTCGGATGACCACGCCATTTCACAATCAGACCACTAGACCGCTCGTTCGAACGCGCGCTGGTGGAAGGCGATCTGCGCCGCCGGGAACCGGCTCGCACGGCCGACCGGACAGCCGTCGCGGCTGGCGCAGCCGCGCTCGAGGCAGCGCGGTGCGTCGGCGGAGCGCACGTGGCGCGCGCAGGTGGCGACGTCGAAGCCGGTCGTGGAGTGGGCGCCGACCGGGCACGCCGAGAGACATGGCCGCGAAGCGCAGGTCGCGCACGGGCTCGGGCGGTCGGCACGACGAGGCAGATCACCCGGCACCGCCGGCAGGACCAGCGCGGCGCGGTAGGCGTGCCAGAGCCCGTGATCGGGATCGATCAGCAGGCCGATCGGCGAGCGATGGACCGGTTGGGCACGCATCGCCCACTGCTGGAACGGGGCGTGCGGCCGGTCGTTCGGGTAGATGGCGCGCGCCTCGAATCGATCGGCGATAGGCGTGACAACCCTCGCCGTCCACGCGTCGAGCGGGTGTGGCTCGTCGCGTCGGCCCGCCTCGAACGCCGGCCACATCTCACCGCCGACGTTGCCGACCAGCACGATCGCGCCGTCGCCGTCCACCAGCCCACCACGGACGGCGAGGCCGGTGGAGGCGAACGACTCGATGATCGCGCGGTAGCTCGTCAGGACCGTGGTGCTGCGGTCGACGCGCGGTGATCGAGCGCGAGCGGGACGTCGTGCCGACCGGGCGCGGCGCCGCGGTCGAGAGCGTCGACGATCGCCGCTGCCATCGCCGCCTCGACGCCGACGAGCGTTGTGATCGGCGGGTCGACGTAGCGGATGTGATCGGACTCGAAGAACGACGCCACGGACAGGTCGTCGGGGATTCGCAGACTCGCCTCCCGGGCGGCGACCAGCACGCCGGCGGCGAGGACGGGGTGCGTCGCGAGGATCGCCGTCGGCCGGTCCGGCAGGGCCAGCAGCTCGGCCGCCGCCGTCTTACCAACCGCGATCGTCCAGCCGAACCCGCGCACCAGCTCGGGCGCTGCGGCGACGCCTGCGTCGCGTAGAGCCTCGACGTACCCGGCGTGGCGATCCACGCCGGTCGACCCGACGAGCGCTCCCGAGACGAGCCCGATGCGGCGGTGACCGAGCGCGATGAGGTGCTCGGTGAGAAGGCGCGTGCCGCCCCGATCATCAGCACAGATCGTCGTCGCCGTCGGCTCCGGTGGCCGGTCGTCGAAGAAGACGACGCGGATGTCGCGACGGCGGAGCACGGCCATCAGGTCGGGGGCGAGGCCTGTTGCGGCGGCGATCACGATCGCCCGGGCGTGGCCACGGATCAGCGACTCGACCGCTGCCTGCTCGGCTTTCGGGTCGCCGTCCGTCTCGAAGACAAGGAGCGCAAACCCCTCGGCAGCGAGGTGGCGATGCAGCAACCGGAACACGCTGCCGTGCAGCGGCGAAGCAAACGACGGGATCACGAGCCCGACCGTCTTCTGCGCGTTCCGACGAAGGTCGCGCGCGCGCTCGTCCGGGACGTAGCCGAGCAGTGCGATCGCCTGCTCGACGCGGATCTTGCGGTCGGGGGAGACGGGCACGGCGCCGGTGACGACCCGGGAAGCCGTCGCGATGGAGACGCCTGCCACCTTCGCCACCTGCTGCAGCGTCGGAGTGGCGCGCGGCGGACCCTTGCGGCGAGGCGGCATAGGCTCGCACACTAGCAAGGTTTCAGCGTTTTCAGAGGGACGTTTGTGACGCCTCCGGTACGCTGGCTCCGTGGACAGACCCGGGCTACCGCTTGACGTTCCCCGCGAGCACGCGCTCGCGCGAGCCAGCGAGCACGTGCGCTCCGCGTGGGCCAGCTTCGACGTCGCGCGCGCTGATCAGCCGCTCCTCGACGGCCCGCTCCGGCGGATCCTCTCCGGCTCGCTTCCGGAGAGCGGGATGCCGGTCCTCGAGGCGCTCGACGACGCCGCGCGGGCGCTGGATGAGAGCCTCGCACCGGCGCGTCCGCGGTACTTCGCCTTCGTCGGCTCCTCAGGGCTCGAGGTTGGCGTGCTCGCCGACGCGCTCGCGAGCTGTCACGACGTTAACCTCGCAACGCACGCTGGCGTCGCCGATCTCGTCGAGCGACAGGCGATCGCGTGGCTCGCCGAGCTCGTCGGGTTCCCCGCGGACGGCGGCGTGTTCACGAGCGGCGGGATGATCTCGAACCTGACGGCGCTCGTTGCGGCTCGCGAGCAGGCGCTCCCCGGCGTCCGCACGACGGGGCTTGCGGCGCGGCCAGCGGCGCTCTACTGCTCCTCTGAGGCGCACTACTCGGTGCGCCGCGCCGCGGAGGTCCTGGGCATTGGCGCCGGTGCCGTCCGCTCGATCGCGATCGACGGTGAGCGACGTGTTCGGGCCGACCTCGTTGCGGCGGCGATCGATCGGGACGTCGCCGCCGGCATCGCTCCGGTTGCCGTCGTCGCGACCGCCGGCACGACGCTGACCGGCGCGGTCGACCCGATCGACGAGCTCGCCGAGGTGTGTGCGGCGCGCGGCGTCTGGCTCCACGTTGACGGCGCCTACGGCCTCCCTGCAGCCTGTGTTGAGGCGACCGCTGGCCTGTTCGCCGGCCTGGCGCGCGCCGACTCCGTCACCGTCGACGCGCACAAGTGGCTGTACCTCCCGAAGGCGTGTGGCGTCTGTCTGGTGCGAGACAGGCGCACGCTCGAGCGCGCGTTCGTCCACGACGAGGCGTACATGCTGCATGAGGACGACGAGCTGAACGCGGTCGACCGCACGCTCGAGTACTCGCGCCCGTTCCGCGCGCTCAAGCTGTGGCTCGCCCTGCGGGTGCATGGCGCGGCGGCGTTCCGAGCTGCTCTGACCAGCAACGTCGAGCTCGCGCGGCTGCTGGAACAGCTCGTGCGCGACGAGCCCGAGCTCGAGTTGCTCGTCGACCGGCCACAGCTGACGGTCGTCCCGTTCCGACACCGTCCTGCTGGCGTCGTCGACCTGAACGCGCACAACCGCCGTCTCGTCGAGGCCCTTCAGCGGGACTTCCGCGTGTACGTCTCCTCTGCGTCAATCGACGGCGTGACCTGCCTTCGCCCGTGCATCGTTAACTACCGCACGACGGCCGCTGACGTGCGCGCGCTCGTCGAGGTTGCGCTCGAGATCGGCCGAAAGATCGCGACGTAGTACCCTTAGGAGCGTGCAGCTCGATGCCGCCATCGGCGCGCTCGCCGGGTGGGGCGAGCCCGCATACCGCCGTGCCCAGGTGCGGACGGCTGTCACGCGCGATCTCGTCGCGTCGTGGGACGGCGTCTCGACGCTCTCGAAGACGCTGCGCGCCCGGCTCCAGAACACCGTTCCGTTCGCCGACCTCGTGTCGGAGGACACGCAGCGTTCGAGCGATGGCACGGTCAAGTCGCGCTTCCGTACCCACGACGGGTTCCCGCTCGAGACGGTGTTGATGCAGCACGGCGAACGGCGCACCGTCTGCGTCTCCTCGCAGTCTGGCTGCGCACTCGCCTGCGCGTTCTGTGCGACGGGCTCGATGGGGCTCGGTCGCAATCTCAACGCGGGCGAGATCTTCGAGCAGCTGCTCTGGGCCGCGCGCGAGGCGAAAAAGGACGGCGCGCGGATCTCGAACGTCGTGTTGATGGGGATGGGCGAGCCGTTCCACAACTACGACGAGGTGCTCGGCTTCTGCCGGCTCGCGAACGACGCCGACGGCTACGGCCTCGGTGCGCGCTCGATCGCGATCTCCACCGCAGGCTGGATCCCCGGGATCGACCGCCTCGCGAAGGAGCCGATCCAGGTCAAGCTCGCCGTCTCGCTGCACGGCCCGAACGATGAGATCCGCGGCAGCCTGATGCCCGTCAACCGGCGCTACCCCGTTGCCGAGGTGATGGAGGCGTGCCAGCGCTACCGCGATGAGACGCGGCGGCGCATCTTCATCGAGTACCTGCTGCTCGAGGGCGTGAACGACGCCCCCGACCAGGCGAACGAGCTGTCCTCGCTGCTGCATCGCACGGCCCCTGGTGGGTTCCATGTGAACCTCATCGTCTACAACCCGACGGGCTCGGACTACCGAGCGAGCGGTCCCGACGCGATCGGTCTCTTCAAGGGGATCCTCGAGCGGCGGGGGATCGACCACTCGCTACGGCAGTCCCGTGGTCGCGACATCGACGCGGCGTGCGGCCAGCTGACGGTGCGCGGCGTCCGCGAACGCCGGGCAGAGCTCCGGCGCGCTCGCAGCTCGTGACCGAGCGCGATCCGCTTGCGCTGCTCGCCGCGCAGGAGGTGGATCGCCTCGCCGCCCTCGTCCCCGTCCGGCGCCAAAGGATGGCTGCCTCGCCGCTGGCGTTCCTGCGCGGAGCTGCCGTCGTGATGGCGCACGACCTGCGTGGTGTGCCGACGAGCGGGGTCACGACGCAGCTCTGCGGCGACGCGCACCTGCTCAACTTCGGCTTCCACGCCACGCCTGGCAGGCGGCTGGTGTTCGCGATCGAGGACCCCGACGAGACGGCCGTCGGGCCGTGGGAGTGGGACGTCCTGCGCCTTGCCGCGAGCGTTGCGGTAGCCGCCGAGGTCGTCGGCGCTGGCCGCCGGCGCACCCAGGAGGCGATCGAGGTGACCGCCGGGACGTACGCCGAGCGGGTCGCGGAGCTGCGCGCCGTGAGCCGGCTCGACGCGTGGTTCGCCACCGGCGGTGAGGGGTCGCGACGCTCGCTCCACCTCGCCCGGACGCTCCACGAGTCGGGCCTTGGCGCGACCGAGGCCTCGCTGCCGAACGGTGCTGAGATCGACGGGACCGCGGTCGCCTCGTACCTCGCCACGCTCTCCGACGACCGCGACGCCCTCCTCGCCGGCTATCGGCTGGACACGGTCGCGGCGATGGTGGTCGGCATCGGCAGCGTTGGCCTGCGCTGCTACTCGATCCGTCTTCGCGCGTCGGCGGACGACACGATCACGTTGGAGGCGAAGGAGGCCGTGGCGTCCGCGATTGCCCCGCCGGCGGTCGCCGACGGGCACCAGGGCGAGCGGGTGGTCCGCGGCCAGCGGCTGCTGCAGCCCGACGCCGACCCGCTACTTGGCTGGTTCTCCGCGGCCGGTCGCGACTACCACGTGCGCCAGTTGCACGACTTCCGCTTCCAGGTGCGGCTCGACGACCTTCGCCCACGCGACCTCGTTGCCTACTCCCGGGTCTGCGCCTCGACGCTCGCGACGGCGCACTGCCGCACGGGAGCGGCTGCGGCGATCGCGGACGCCCTCGCCCGGGACGCCGGGTTCGTAGGTGACGTTGCCTCGTTCGCGCGGGGGTACGCCGAGCAGACCGCACGCGACCACGCCGCTCTCGTCGCCGCGCTGCGCGAAGCGCTGTAGGCTCCGACCATGATGGTGCCGGACGCGATGCAGGCCTGGGTGATCCGACCGGACCGGCTCGGCGAGCCGGAGGACGCGATGCGGCTTGAGACGGTCGCCGTTCCCGTCGCCGGGCCGGGCGAGGTGCTCGTGCGGGTGATGGCGGCTGGGGTCAACTACAACGGCGTCTGGGCCGCGATGGGCAAGCCGGTCTCGACGTTCAAGGCGATCGGCGACGACTTCCACATCCTCGGTTCCGACGCGTCGGGCGTTGTCGCCGCGGTCGGTCCGGGGGTTCGGCGCTGGAAGGTCGGCGACGAGGTGGTGGTGCACTGCAACCAGAGCTGTGGCGAGTGTCCGGAGTGCAACGGGCTCGACCCGATGGCGTGCAGCGAGCAGCGGATCTGGGGCTACGAGACGAACTGGGGATCGTTCGCCGAGTACTCGAAGGTGCAGGCGCAGCAGCTGGTGCCGAAGCCGACGCACCTGTCGTGGGAGGAGGCTGCCTCCTACGCGCTCGTCTACTTCACGGCCTATCGCATGCTCGTCGACCAGGCGCGCGTGCAGGCCGGCGACTACGTGCTCGTGTGGGGAGCTGGCGGCGGGCTCGGCTCGATGGCGTTGCAGATCTGTCGCCTCTACGGCGCGAACGCCGTCGCCGTCGTCTCGAGCGAGGACAAGATCGACCTGTGTCGTCGTCTCGGCGCGCACGCTGTCATCGACCGGCGAGAGTTCGATCTCGTCGACCGTTCGACCGGCGAGCCGGACGTCGCTGAGATGAAGCGGTTCGGCAAGGCCGTGCGGCAGGCGACTGGCGGCCGCGATGCCGACATCGTGTTCGAGCACGTCGGCGCGGCGACGTTCGCGACCTCGGTCTTCGTCTGCAAGACCTTCGGGACGGTCGTCATCTGCGGCGCGACGTCCGGTTTCTCCCTCCACTTTGACGTTCGCTACCTCTGGATGCGACAGAAGTCGATCATTGGCTCACACTTCGCGAACGCGTACCAGGCGACGCGCGCGAACCAGCTGATCATCGAGAAGAAGGTGCGCCCGGTGTTGATGGGGACGTTCCCGTTCGCGGAGTGCCCGGTGCCCCACCAGATGATGCGTGAGAACGCGCACCTGGGGAAGATGGTCGTCCTCGTCGGGGCGACCGAGCCGGGACAGGGCATAAGCGAGGCATGACGCGGCTGCCGGAGCCCGACCGGCCCTGGATCTTCCGCACGTACGCGGGGCACACCTCGGTGGAGGCGTCGAACCAGCTGTTTCGCGAGAACCTCGCTCACGGGCAGACGGGGCTGTCGATCGCGTTCGACCTGCCGACGCAGTGCGGCTACTCGTCTGACGAGGAGATCGCGCTTCCCGAGGTGGGACGGGTTGGCGTGCCGGTCAACTCGCTCGACGACCTGCGCGCCCTGCTCGACGGCATCCCGCTCGAGAGCACGAACACCTCGATGACGATCAACGCGCCGGCGATGTGGCTGTACGCGTTGTACCTGGCGCTCGCCGAGGAGCGGGGCGTGCCCTGGGGCGAGCTGGAGGGGACGACGCAGAACGACATCGTCAAGGAGTACCTCTCGCGCGGCACGTACATCTTCCCGCCCGCGCCCTCGCTGCGGCTGATCGCCGACATGTACGAGCACGCGATCCGGCTCGTGCCGCGTTTTAACCCCGCGAACGTGTGCTCCTACCACTTCCAGGAGGCTGGCGCGACCCCCGTGCAGGAGCTGGCGTTCGCGCTCTCCACGGCGACGCTGGTGCTCGACACGCTGCGCGATCGCGGCTCGCTGACGACGGACGAGCTGCACCAGGCGGTCGGTCGCGTCTCCTTCTTCTGCAACGCCGGCATCCGTTTCGTCGAGGAGCTCGCGAAGATGCGCGCCTTCGTTGAGCTCTGGGATCGAACGTGCCGCGAGCGCTACGGTGTCACCGATCCGCGCCTTCGGCGGTTTCGCTACGGCGTGCAGGTGAACTCGCTTGGCCTGACCGAGGAGCAGCCGGAGAACAACGCGTGGCGCATCGCGATCGAGATGCTCGGCGTGCTGCTGTCGCGCGACGCCCGGTGCCGGGCGCTCCAGCTCCCCGCCTGGAACGAGGCGCTGTCGCTGCCCCGTCCGTGGGACCAGCAGTGGTCGATGCGTTTGCAGCAGGTGATGGCGCTCGAGAGTGACCTGCTCGAGTATCCCGACCTGTTCGACGGCTCGCACGTCGTGGAGGGTCTCGTTGCCGAGCTGGTTGCCGGAGCGGAGGCCGAGATCGGGCGCATCGCGGACGCTGGCGGCACCCTGGCAGCACTCGAGTCGGGCGTGATGAAGGCGGCCCTCGTCGCGAGCCAGGCGGAGCGGATCGGGCGCATCACCTCCGGCGAGCAGGTGGTCGTCGGACGCAACCGGCACGTTGAAGGGATCCCGTCACCGCTCGTCGGCGGCGATGACGGCGGGACGTTCGTCGGTGGGAGCGCGGACGCGGCGCTCGCGCGCCTTGCGCGCACTCGCGCCGACCGCGACCCGATGGCGGTGGCGGCGGCGCTCGAGCGCCTGCGGCTCGACGCGGCGGGCGACGCGAACCTCGTGCCCGCTTCGATCGCGTGCGCCCACGCGCGCGTTACGA
Source organism: Actinomycetes bacterium (assembly GCA_025360225.1). Classification (GTDB taxonomy): domain Bacteria; phylum Actinomycetota; class Thermoleophilia; order Gaiellales; family F1-60-MAGs149; genus JANYCN01. Next base: position 24,455 of record JANYCN010000036.1, read on the forward strand.
CCGGCGAGTGGGCAGGGGTGCTGCGCGGGGTGTTTGGTGAGCACCGCGCGCTCACCGGGGTCGAGGGGCAGCGCCTCGCGGTGGACGACGCTGCCGTCAGCGACGTGCGGGCGCGGGTCGCGCAGCTCGCCGTCGATCGCGGGCGCCGCCCCCGCGTCGTCGTTGGCAAGCCGGGGCTGGACGGGCACTCCAACGGCGCCGAGATGGTCGCGATCGCGGCGCGCCACTGCGGGCTCGACGTCGTCTACGCTGGCATCCGGCTCTCGGCAGCGGAGATCGCGCGACAGGCGGTGCAGGAGGATGCGAGCGTGGTTGGCGTCTCGATCCTCTCCGGCGCGCACCTTGCGACGGTGGCACAGCTCTCGGCCGAGCTGCGCGCGGCGGGTGCAGCGTCGATGCCGATCATCGTCGGCGGCATCATTCCCGTCGCGGACGTGCCCGCGCTGGAGGCGCTTGGCGTGCGCGCGATCTTCACGCCGCGCGACTACGACCTCGTCAAGGTGATCGCGCGGGTCGTTGACGTGATCGCGTCGGCTCCGCGGTGACTGCGGGGGAGGTTGCGCGGCTCGTGACGGTGTTTGAGCGCGACGATCCGGCGGCAGCGCGGGAGCGTGACGCGGTTCGGGCGCGGCTCGCACAGGCTCCCGTCGCGCCCGTGATCGGCCTGACGGGCGCTCCGGGCGTCGGGAAGTCGACGCTCATCGGGGCGCTCGTGCCGCACCTGACCGTCCACCGGCGGGTCGCCGTGCTCGCCGTCGACCCTTCGAGCCGCGTGTCCGGAGGCGCGCTTCTCGGCGACCGGGCACGCATGCCGGGCGGCGATGATCGTCTGTTCGTCCGCTCGCAGGCCTCCGGTGGGCAGCCGGGCGGTCTCGCGGCGACGACCGGTGACGTGGTGTGGCTCCTGCGTCGGCTGTTCGGGCTCGTGCTCGTCGAGACGGTCGGCGTCGGACAGACCGAGGACGACATCGCGGGGGTCGCCAACCACGTCCTGCTGTTGCTGCAGCCGCTTGCCGGGGACGTCCTGCAGCACCTGAAGGCCGGCGTGATGGAGGTCGCGGACGCCCTCGTGCTCACGAAGTGCGACGAGCAGTCCCTCGCCTCGCGCGCGCACGCCGAGCTGGCCTCGACGGTCGGCCTAGCCCGACCGGGGCGGCGCGTCCCGTTGCATGCCGTGAGCGCGCGCACGGGGCGGGGGCTACCGGAGCTGGCGGCCGCCGTGCTCGCGGTCTCAGCCTGACGCGTGCGCGAGGCCCTGCGCCCGCATCGCCCGCCGGTAGGCGACCGCGACGGCGTCGAAGGTCAGGTGCAGCTCGTCCGCGAGATCGAACCGCACCCGCTCCGGGCGCTGGGACTCGACGACGATGCGGTCCTGCTCGAAGATCGTGTCCTCGAAGTCGCGCAGCACCTCGTCCGGCTGGTCATGGTCGTAGTTGCGCGCGATCACGACGTACCCCGTGCAGCGGTCGTGGTCGACCGGCTGGGACGCGAAGAGGTACATCATCCCTGCCTGGCCGCCCCACCCGAGCCGGAGCGCGATCGTGTAGGGCAGGTGCAGCGCGTACCTGCTCCGCCGCTCCGGAGCCGCCACGACCTCGTTCCCGAAGACCGGGAAGTCCCGGGAGTTCGGCGCCTCGGGCCGTACGACGTCGTAGCGCAGGACCGCCCCCTCGACGTGGACGGTGTGGCCCGGAACGACCGGGCGCTCAGGATCGCCCAGGAGGCCGGGGTGCAGCCACGGGAAGTGCCCGAGGTCGGTGAAGTTCTCGAGCTGGCGCGAGGCGTCCGCGTTCCACGTGAACGGTCCCGTCTCGACGGTCGTCCACCCCTCGTCCACCAGCTCGGGGACATCCGGCAGCGGGAAGCGAGGCTCCGCGAGGGCGACCCACAGGAGCCGGTGGCGCTCGACGACCTGGTAGGCCGCGACGCGCGCCTTGGCCGGCACTCTGGTCGGGTCGGCGAGCTGGGGGATCAGGGTGCAGCGGCCGTCGCCGTCGTAGCGCCAGCCGTGGTACGGACACATGATCTGCCCGTCAACGACGCGACCGAGCGAGAGCGCGGTTCCGCGATGGATGCAGAGGTCGGCGAGCACGCGCGGCGTTCCCGCGCCGTCCCGCCAGAGCACCAGGTCGCGGCCGAGCAGGCGCGTGTGCAGCGGCTTGTCGGTCAGCGCGGAGGCATACGCGACCGGGTGCCAGCAGGCCGCGAGCGCGGCGAAGTCGGGAAGCGAGGCCGGCGCCTGCGGCAGCGCGCTCACCGCGCGCGGTCGAACCGGTAGTGCACGGCACGCGGTGCGGCGACCGTCTCGCGGTGTGCCAGCTGCGGGCTACCCACGCCGAGGTCGGCGAGCAGCCGCTCGCCGTCGCCGAGAAACACGGGTGAGACCGTCAGGTGCAGCTCGTCGAGGAGGTCGGCCGCGAGGCACTGGTTGCCGATCGACGCGCCGCCTGCCACGTTCACGTCGCGCTCACCTGCAGCGGCCCGTGCCAGCTCCACCGCCGCCGTTACGCCTTCCGTGACGAACGTGAAGGTCGTCCCACCCTGGCACACGAGCGGAGCACGCGGGTGGTGCGTGACGACGAACACCGCATGGTGGAAGGGCGGATCGTCGCCCCACCAGCCGCTCCAGGGGTCGTCCGGCCACGGCCCTGGCGGCCCGCCGAACATCTTGCGGCCCATCACGGTTGCCCCGGTGCTCGCCACGCTCTTCGCGACGACGTCCGTGCTCGCGTTCACCTCGCCGCCCTCGAGGCCGTGCTGCGACCGCCAGGCGGCAAGCTCGAGCGCCCAGGCGTGCAGGGCCATCCCACCGACCCCGAGCGGGTCCTCGAGGCTCTGGTGGGGCCCGGCGACGAACCCGTCAATGGACGTCGTGATGGTCAGGCGGACGTTGGTCATGGGCGGAGTATCGCGCCTCCGGTTGACGCCGGGGCTTTCGTCTGACACGATCGTCAACCATGACTGACCCCAGGACTGCCTCCGCCTCCGCGATCAGGCTCGCGTCCGTCCCGCGCTCGTCCGCGGACATCGCGCCGGGCGAGGCGAGCTTCCACCTCGTCCGTCGCCACTTCGACGTGCAGAGCTTCGGCGTGAACGGTGCCTCGGGCAATGCCGGCGACCAGCTCGTGACCGAGCACGACGAGCGTGCGGACAGTGACTACGGCACGGAGGGGCACGAGGAGCTGTTCGTCGTCGTCAGCGGCCATGCGGTGTTCACGGTCGACGGCCAGGAGCTCGACGCGCCGGCGGGCACCCTCGTCTTCGTCCGCGACCCGGCCTCTCTGCGGTCGGCGCGCGCGCTGGTCGACGGGACGTCGGCGCTGGCGATCGGCGGCCGCCCCGGAGCGGCGTTTGCCGTCTCGCGCTGGGAGCAGGCGATCCCCTGATAGCCTCTCGATCGTGATCGACACGGCATCGGCACCGGGAGGGGATCGACGGTGCGATTGCGGGTACCGACGGCCGCGCCCTCGAGCGAGGCAGCGTCGATCCTCGGGAGCGGACGTGAGATCTCCGCGCTCGACACCGTCCCTTTCGCGCTCTGGGCCGTGGCCGGATCGCTCGACTCGTTCGAGGAGACGTTCTGGCGGACCGTCGCTGGCCTCGGTGACCGCGATACGACCTGCGCGATCGCGTGCGGGATCAGCGCGGCGCGCGTTGGAAGCGCCGGCATCCCGAGGCTCTGGCGCGATCGACGCGAGCCGCTTCCCTCACTGACCAGGGCCTGAGGAGGTCGAGCGATGGCAGACCTGCCGAGCGTTCGGGCGGAGGAGATCGAGGTCTTCAGGGGATCGCCGAGGGCGATGCTGATCGTCCGGTGTTCATGCTCAACCTCAACAGGTACCGACCCGAGGCGCGGTACCCGTTCGCAAGCGGGCGCGCGATTACAGCATTGCTCGGCGAGCACCAGGTACACCTGCAACTCGCGCGCCCCGACCCCGTCTACCGCGACGAGCCAGGACGGCACGACGAGCAGCGGCCCGGTATCCGAACGCGGCGCTTTCACGACCGGTCCCGTGGGTCAATGGTGGACCAATCGTGGGCCAAATCGGCGGAAAGCGACCGGTTCCGACCGGACGCTCCCTGCTTCACCGTCGTCAAAAGAAAGTGGCGATATGCAGGGAAAAGAGTGGATACCCCCAACGGGATTCGAACCCGTGTTACCGCCGTGAAAGGGCGGGGGCCTAGGCCGCTAGCCGATGGGGGCCCGCTGGCCTGAGGATACCCGAGGGCCACCGTCGGCGCTCCGTCCGATGCGGCGCCTAGGCTGTCTTCCCGTGGGCGAACAGTCTCTCACGGGTGGGCCTGAGGCGATGCTCGAACGATGTCGGCACTGTCCGTCCCAGCTCGCCCACCCGTTGCGCTGGCGACGGCTTGCCTATGACGCCTGGGAGATCGAGCTCCGCTGCCCCGACTGCCGCGAGACGTGGCAGGAGCGTGTGCCGACCGAGGCGGTGAAACGTCTCGACACCGTCCTGAAGACGGCGCGGGCCGAGCTCGAACGTCACCTCGAGGAGATCGAACGGATCGACCTCGAGGAGCGCATCTCCGGCTTCGTGTCGGCCCTCGGCACCGACGCCATCCTGCCGGAGGACTTCGGCCGGCCGCCTGTGCCGTAGGTGGATACGACGTTTGAGGCGCTCTTCGCGGCAGTCGCCAAGGTTGGACGGAGCGAGCGCGGATGGACACGAGCGCCGTGGAGCGACGAGGTGCACACGGCCGAGGAGCTCGCCGTCGCGGCCGGCGCCGCCGTCGGGCTCGTGGCGACGCGGGACGGCGCCGGCAACCTCTGGTTGACCGACAAAGGGGCGCCCGCCGACGGGCTGATCGCTGCCGGCTCGCACCTCGACACCGTTCCCGAAGGCGGAGCCTTCGACGGTGCCCTCGGCGTCGTCTCTGCCATCGCCGCCGTCTCGCGCCTGCGCACGGAAGCTGTGCATGGCTTCGAGCGGCTCGCGGTGATCTCGTTCGCCGACGAGGAGGGCTGGCGGTTCGGGACACCGATCTTCGGCTCCCGCATGCTCACCGGCGGCTATGGCGCCGCGGTCCTCGACCGACGCGACGCGCACGGCGTGCGGCTTGGCGATGTCTGCCCGCCGACAGCGCTCGACGCGAGAGGGGGCCACGGGCGGCTCGCCAGCTTCATCGAGGTCCACGTCGAGCAAGGGTGCGCTCTCGCGCCGGCTGGTGCTGCGCTCGGCGTGGCAACGGGACTCGCTGCGCGCGCCCGGTACGCCTTCGCCGTCGAAGGCGTCGCGAACCACGCCGGCACGACGCCGATGGAGGGTCGCGCCGACGCCCTCGTCGCGGCCGCCCGGCTCGTCCTCGCCGCCGACACCGCGGCACGCGAGGAACCAGGCGGCGTAGCGACGGTCGGACAGTTGATCGTCGAACCCGGCGGTTCAAACGTGATCCCCGACCGCGTGACGGGAACGCTCGACGTGCGCGCACCCACGCCGGAAGGGCGCAACCGGATCACCGCCGGCATCTTCCAGATCGTTGCGGGTGTGGCTCTCGAGCCGCTCTCCACCGATCCCGGTGTCGCCTTCCACCCGACCGTTCGCGATGCGCTGCGCGTGGCGGCTGCACGGGCGAGCATCGCCGTCATCGACCTCGCGTCCTACGCCGGGCACGACGCTGGCGTGCTCGGCGCCGCAGGCATCCCGAGTGGGATGCTGTTCGTCCGTAGCCCGGACGGCGTCTCCCACAACCCGTCAGAGCACGCGTCGGCAGAGGACTGCGAGGCCGGGATCGACGTGCTCACGGGCGCGCTCCGTCTGCTGCTCGACGATCCCCCTTCGTAGGGGTGCCGAGGGGCCCGGGCTGCGCCGATCACTGTCAGTGAGAGGGGGAGCAGGGCACCCGGGAGCCAGCGCCTGGGGGGAGCCGACGCGACGACCGAACGGTCAGCCCCGGAGCCCGCGCCGCCGAGAGGCGGCACTCCCCCAACCCCCTCGCTACCCTGATGCCATGAGCGCAGGCGACCCGGCGATCCCCAGCGAGGGCTGGGCCGTGCTCCACCTCTACTACCTGATCGAGGGCTCTCGACGCGATCCTGTCGCGCTCGATGACGTGCAGGCGTCCCTCGCCGCGTTCGTCGCAGAGGACGGCTACCAGGTGCGGGCGATGAGCGTGCTCGGCCAGCGCGCCGACGTCGGACTGTTGCTCGTCGGACCCGACTTCACGCGGCTCCAGGCGTTCCAGCGAGCGATCGAGCGCTCCGCCGTCGGCGATCGCCTCCGGCCGTGTCGCGACCTGTCCTTCGTGTCGCTCACCGAGGCGAGCGAGTACATCCCGAACGACGATCCGGCCCGCTGGGCGGAGATGCGCGAGGCGCGGCTGCATCCGTACCGGCTCCCAGCGAAGCGGGTGCTCTGCTTCTACCCGATGCTCAAGCGCCGCGCAGCCCATCGCAACTGGTACAGCCTGCCGTTCGACGAGCGCCGACGTCTGATGGGCGGGCACGGCAAGACCGGTCGTGCGTTCGCGGGTCGGATCACCCAGATGATCACGGCCGCCACTGGACTCTCCGACTGGGAGTGGGGCGTGACGCTGTTCGCCGACGACCCGAAGGCGATCAAGGACGTCGTCTACGAGATGCGCTACGACGAGGGTTCGGCCGAGTATGCCGAGTTCGGGCCGTTCGTCGTCGGCCTCGTCGCGCCGTTGCGTCAAGCGTTCGAGGAGGCCGGGCTCGCGATCAGCGGCACGGTGTGCTCTCCTGGCGTGAACGCCTCGAACGACTGACGCCACAGCGACGACGGCCAGCGGTAGTCCACGCAACGCTGCTCGGGGCGGTACACCGCCGTGTACAGCGTCCCGAAGCCCTCAGCGAACCGCGCGCAGTACACCGGTGCCTCCAGGAACGCCTGGAGGACGCGCTCCTCGCCCGCCGCGAGCACGGGACGCAACGCCCGCTCGCGATCCCGCGAGCGTGAGAGCGCGGCAAACGGCTCGGTGCCCTGCTCCTCCTGGTGGTTCGTGACGATCGCCGGTGCGACGTGTGCCGCGCGGCGCCCCGGGCCGATGAACGCCGTCTCGCTCGCTCCGGACGCGTCGAGGGCGGTGACGTTGTAGGCCATGTGCACGGGCAGTAGCGCGACGCGCGTCATCGCCTCGGCTGTCGTCGAACAGGTCTCCAGCAGGTAGCGCACGATGATCGCGATCCCAAATCCCGGGCCCGCCGCGCTCGACCCGCCGAAGGTGATCGAGACCGCTAGGCCGTCGTCGTTGATGCCATCGAGCAGGCCCCAGAGAGCGTCGCTCATGCCGATCACGCGCCGCTCGCCATACGCGGAGGACAGGATCACGGCGTCGAACCGGCTCGGGTCATAGTCATAGTTGCGTGCGAGCACCGGCGCCCGGCCACGGATTACCGCCTGCGTGCACCCTGCAACGTGGGAGGGCGGACACCACAACGACAGCATCCGCGCCGCGCTGTCCGAGCCGCCGGCAAGCTCCACGAGGCGCTCCCACACCTCCACGAGCTCGGGCATGTGTTGCCGCAACGCCGCGCGCGATGCGACGAACGATGGTCGGGCAGCGTCGCCGTCCTTGAGGAACCACGCGCGGTACGCCGGCCACGTCTCGGCGAAGCGCGCTGCAAACTCGCCACCTGGCCGCGCCTCCGCGACGGCGCGGAACGTGAGCGGCAGCGAGAACATCAGCCCTTCAGCGAGATGGGGGAGTCGTACGGCTTCGGTGGCGTGATCGGTACGCCATGGAACGACCCGCGCAGCGCACCGATCCACGAGCGACAGCGATCGGTCAGCTGCAGGTCGTCCGTCTGCATGCGGCCGCGCGCGACGATCACGCCGAGGTCAGCGCCCTTGTAGCGATAGTCGCCCGGAGACGGAACGCGGAGGTAGAAGACCTCGTCCTCGGTCATCAGGTTGTGCCAGTCGTTCGCCGGGCGCACCCACTGGAAGCTGCCATCCGCGGCGAGGCGGTGAACGCCGGTGCGTGGCGTGACGGTCAGCTGCTCGACCTGGTCGACGGTCTCTTTCACGATCAGCTGGCTCCAGACGTCGTCGGCACCGATCCGCGCCCACCGCTCGTTGATCCCCTCGATGTCGATCTCGTAGTCGACGTCGAGGTACTCGAGCAGGTGGAACAGGAACAGGGGCGCGTCCGAGTAGGCGCCAAGGGTGACGTGCGTGATCGGCGAGAGGCCAGAGACGCGCGGGTTCAGCTCGCCGAGGTAGAGGTTGCCGGTCTCTGTGTCAACCAGGTAGTCGACCTCGAAGAAGCCCCGGTATCCCTCCTTCGCGAGCCGGTCGCCGAGGCGGCGGGTCATCGCTCCTGCCTGCTCGCGCTGCGCGTCGGACAGCACCTCGGGATAGAGGTCGTTGCCGCACCAGCCGCCCTTGTACGGGGTCAGCTCGGGGTGTCCGATGAGCGACGCGACGTACGGTCCGACGATCGTACCGTGTCGCGTGATCACCGCCTCGACGCAGACCTCGTACGGGCGGATGCGGCGCATCACCTTCAGATCCTGGGAGCCGAGGTCGTCGGCGTCCTTCTCCCAGTCGGCCTGCGTGCGGATGAAGAACGTCGTGCGTCCCGAGTCGCCGTATGGTGTCTGCACGACCAGGTCCTCACCGAGGTCGGCCGCGCGCGCGAGCGTCATCAGCTCCTCGTACGTCGTTGCGCGTCCGAGGGTGTTCGGCGCGCTTGGCACGCCGGCGTCGTTGCCGATCTCCGTCGTCACGATCTTCGAGTCGAGGCGCTTTCGCAGCGCCGCCGGCGGGTGGATGATCTCGAGCCCGATTGCCGCCGCCATCCGCTCGGTCTCCTCGTCGAACATCACGAACGCGGCCTTCCCGCCTGGCCCGTGGTGGTCGACGAAGTCGGCGACCTCCTTGTGGCCGAGAAGGTAGTTGCAGATCTCCTCAACGGACTGGAACTCGCGGTACGGACGCTCCCGCGGCACGAACACGCGCGGGTGATGCGTCTGGAACGAGTCGAAGTAGTTGACGTAGTACAGGTTGCGGACCCACCGGTCGAGCCCGAGCAGGTTGAACGCCGTCGGCGAGACGAAGTGAATTGGGGTCGTGTTCGTGCGGAAGAACGCACGGACCTCCGCCATTCCGCGCAGCACGGGCCTCGTCGCAGTCATGCGGAGATCATTGCGCGAAAGGGGCCGCGCCGCAACCCGCGGTCGCGGCCCCCTCTCGCAATCCGATGCGTCAGTCGCCGTTCGCGGCCGCGAGCTCGGCGGTCTCGCTCTTCACAGCGCGATAGGCCCACGGGACGTAGATCGCGAGCGCGACGATCGGCCCCGTCGCCCAGCTCGTGTCGGTCCCTTCGAGCAGGTGTCTGGCGATCCACCCGGTGGCCGCTGGCGTGCCGATCGTGAGGAGCGCAGTGCCTACGCCCGCGGTCAACGCGACCCAGGCCGCCACCCGAGAGCCCTTGAAACCCGAGAACGGACTGGCCGAACCACCGTGCGCCTCGTGCGGGCGGACGTACCACTTGCGCCACCAGAGGTCGACGAGCCAGATCGCCCCGAACGGCCCGACCCAGGCGATCGAGAGGACGATGTAGGAGTTGAGCTTCGCGAGGAAGGTGCCTGCGTCGTCGATGATCAGCACGTAGACGAGGCCGGCGATCGCGAGCGCGCCGTCGACCAGCGTGGCCTGCCAGCGCTTCAGCGGTAGGCCCATGGCCTGCGCCGCGAGGCCGGCGGAGTACAGCGTGAGCGCGTTGTTCGAGATCGATCCACCGATCGCCGCGATGATCCAGACGACGAACACCCAGTGCGGCATCAACGCCTTCGTGCCAGCGATCGGGTCGAAGATCGCGTTCGTCGAGCGTGATGCGAGCATCACACCGACGAGCCCGAGGAAGCCCGCGGCGAGGGCTGAGCCGCCGAACACCTGCCAGAAGATCGACCGCGACTGCGTGCTTGTTGGGAGGTAGCGCGGGTAGTCGAGCGCGACGATCATGTACGAGTAGCCGCCGGCCCACGCGATCCCCATGCCGACCGACAGCATCTCGATCGTCGTCTTCGTATCGAGACCTTCGCCGAGGTGTTAGCCCCACTTCACGTCGCCGACGATGCTGAAGAACATCAGGACGGCGCCCACGCTGAGGGCCACGGTGAAGAACTTCTGGACGACCATCATGGTCGCGTGACCGAGCAGCGGCAGCAGGATGCAGAGCCCGTAGACGATGATCAGGGAGACCGTCGTTTGCGCCCTGCCGGTGGAGTGCCACCCAAGCTCGTCGAACACCGCGTTCAGCGCAAACACGCCGACGGCAACGTCGATGATCTCGTAGATGATGCCGACAGCCCAACCGAGCAGCGCGTTGATCGGCTCGCCCTGAACGCCGAACGTCGCGCGGATGCCGATGTGCGTCGGCATGCCGGAACGCGCACCGGCGATCGAGCCGAGAGCGACGGGTACGTAGCTCAGCGCCCCCCCGACGAAGGTCACGACAACTGCCACCCAGAGCGGCAGGCCGAGGCTGTAGATGAGCAGCCCGAGCAGCAGGTTGAACGGGTACATGCTCGAGCCGAACCAGAAGACGCCGAGCTGACGCACGTTCATCGTTCGGGCGTTCTCCGGGACGAACTAGATCCCCCGCTGCTCAACTGCAAAGGTACGGTTGTCGTTGTCGAGCGATGCCACCCAGGCCTCCCAGCCCCGCGTTTCAGAAACGACAGACGTGGAAATCCTACGGCAGGTAGGGTCCAAGCGTCAAATCGGGGATGTCCGGCTCGCGCTCGGGGATGTCGGGGTGCGCCAGGGTCGCCGTCGCGATCTCACCGAGCGGCGCGATCCAGACGTCGCCGCAGGCACGCGCGTGGTCGATCATCTGCCGCACGACCTCGGCACGTGAGGCGCGTCCAGACAGGAACGGGTGCATCGTGCCGACGACGAGGCCGCCCTCCTTGCGCTGTGCGTCGAGCTCGCTGCGCCACAGCTCGAACACCTTCGACGCCGGCTCGATGCTGGCACCGATGTTCGGGTCGGGCAGGAAGCCGTACTGCTCCCAGTCGTCGAGCGACCAGTGCGGCGGCAGCTCCGCCATCCGGTGTCCCTTCACCTTCAACACGTATGGCCGGTCGTCGTCCATCAGGGAGGAGTCGTACTGGAAGCGGTACTCGGCGAGCAGGTCGAGCGTGTGCCAGCTCGCCTGCCACCAGGCCGCGCGGTGCCCGACGACGTCGACGCCCTGCGCCTGCAGCGTCTCGAGCGCCCGCTCGAAGTCGCGGCGCTCCTCGTCGGGCGCCATCGTCGGCGGCGGGTAGTGCAGGTCGGAGTGGTGTCCGACCTCGTGCCCCGCCTCGAGGATCGAGGCGATCAGCTGCGGGTAGCGCCGCGCTGTCCAGCCGGGCACGAAGAACGTGCCGCGTACCCTCTCCTCGGCGAGGATGCGCATGATCCTCGGCACGCCGACCTTCGGCCCGAACGCCTGGTGGGTCATCGCCATCGCGTCGTTCCAGCCCGACGGCTTGACCATCAGCACGCCGGTCTCCGCGTCGACGTCGAAGGTGAGCGAGAGCGCGGCGCGCATCCCGGCTGGGAAGGCGGGGGACGGGATGCCGGTCACGTGAGCGATCCTCCGTTCGGGCTCAGGACCTGGCCGACGAGCGCGCCGGCAGGCTCGGACAGCAAGAACGCCGCGGTGGCGGCGATGTCCTCGGGGCGGCCGATCCGCCCGAGCGGATGATCCTTGGCGTAGACGCCGACCATCTCGTCATAGGTGATGCCTGCGGCGTCGGCGTCGACCTGCAGCTGCGGTGTCGCCGTCACGCCTGGCGCGATCGCGTTGATCGCGATCCCGCGCGGGCCGAGATCGCGGCAGGCAGAGCGCACGAGCGTGACGATCCCACCCTTGCTCGCCGTGTACGCCGCAGCTTCCGGCCAGCCTGACAGCCCCCACTCCGACGCGATGCAGACGATCCGCCCGTAGCCACCCGCGACCATGCCCGCGGCCGCGGCCTGCACGACCCACAGCGCGCCCTGCAGGTTGACGCGAAGCGTGCGCTCCCAGTCGGCGTCGGTCTCCTCGAGGAACGGCGCCATCGTCATGAAGGCGTGGTTCGCGACCGCGAGCTCCACCGTGCCGAGCTCGGCTGCCGCCCGGGCGAACCCGGCGTGCACGGCGGCGCGATCGGAGCAGTCGAACGGGACCGCGAGGCCACCGATCGCGCTCGCGGTCGCCTCCGCGGTTGCCGCGTCGAGGTCGTTCACGGCGACCCGCGCGCCCTCATCTGCGAGCCGCTCGGCGATCGCTCTCCCGATCCCCTGGCCGGCGCCGGTGACGAGCGCGACGCGCCCTGCAATCCCCTCGAGCCGCATCAGATCACCGCCCCGGCGTTCGGCGAGATGACCTGGCCCACAAGGTTGTGCTGCTCCACCGCGAGGGCGAACGTGACGGCGGCGGCGATCTCCTGCGGTGTCACGAGGCGTTGCAGGACGAGCGAGGCGATGTAGGCCGGATCGCGCATCTCGGTCGTCATCAGCGGCGTGTCCGTCGGGCCCGGGGCAACGCAGTTGATCCGGATGCCCGACGGTGCGAGCTCGAGCGCGAGCGTCTTCGTGAGGGCGTGGATCGCGCCCTTGCAGAGGGCGTAGTGGATCGCGTCACCGTCGCCGCAGAGCGCGAGCTCCGAGCCGATCGTGCAGATCGCGCCGGCGCGGCGTGGAGCCATCCGAGCGATCGCTGCGCGCAGCACGTTTCGGGTGCCGGTCACGTGGACGGCGATCATGCGCGCGACCCGCGACTCATCGAGCTCGAGCAGTGGCACGCGCTCGTAGTAGCCGGCGGCGGTCACCAGGCGGTCGATCGGCCCGAGCTCGGCCTCGATCTGTGCGATCGCGGCCTCGACCGCGGAGGCGTCGGAGACGTCCGCGACGAGGCCGAGGTCGCACCTCGCCGGGCGGAGATCGATGCCGGCGACCTGGTCACCAGCGGCCTGTAGTCGGGCAACGCAGGCTGCCCCGATGCCCGATCCCGCACCCGTCACGACGGCGATTCCCATGTTGGCGATCGTAGCGGAGCGAACGACTTTGCGAAAAGGTCTTGACACCAGACCTCTAAGGCCGTTCTATATAGGCAGCCTCCCCCGGGAAGGGCGGCGCGGGTAGGAAGGAGAGCAATCACGTGAGTTCGGCATCTGCTCCCGTCGAGGGGACACTCTCGCGCGAGACGAACTGGTGGGGAGCGTTCGTGATCGGCCTCGCCGGCACGATCCTCGTCCTCGGCCTCGTCGGCTACGCGCTCGTCGCCCTCGGCGGCTTCGCGATCGTCCTCTTCCTCCTCCTGACCGCCGTCGGCGTGTTCCTCTGCTTCTGCCTCGCAGAGCTCGCCGCGGCCTTCCCCGAGCGCGCCGGCGGCCTGCCGTCGTATGCCTTCGAGACGTTCAAGCCGATGGGCGAGACCTTCGCACGCCACGTCGGTGGCCTCAGCTCGTGGGCGTACTGGCTCGGCTGGTTCACCGTCGCACCGATCAACGCGCTGCTCGCCGCGCTGTACCTGAACTCGCTCTTCAGCATCCCGGACGGCAGGACCTGGGGTCCGATCAGCACCAACTTCGGTGCGCCGGTCACGACCGGCGCGTTCGCGACCGGCGTCGTGATCCTGATCGTCATGTTCATCCCGTGCTGGCTCGGGATCCGCCTTGGCGCGACCTTCGCGTCGATCCTCGGCGTCGTGTCGATGGTGCCGCTGATCATGCTGATTCTCCTCCCGCTCGCGAAGCCGAGCACGATCGACTTCAGCCGCCTCGACGGGCTCGGCCTGCCGGAAGGCGTGACGGGGAGCTGGCAGATGGTGCTCGGCTGGGCGTTCATCTTCACCTGGAGCGTCTGGGCGATGGAGGCGGCGGCCTGCTACATCGGCGAGTGCCGCGACCCCGCCCGCGACGCGAAGATCGCGATGACCGTCGAGGGCCTTTTCGGGATGTTCGTCTACGGCGCGCTGCCGATCATGCTGCTATCGGTGCTCGGCGTTAAGGGTCTCGCCGACCTTAAGACCCCCGGGGACGCGAACGTGATCTTCCAGGGCTACGTGAACGCGATCTTCGGCACGAACGAGTTCTGGAAGTGGTTCGTCGGCCTTGCGCTCTCGATCGCGCTGATCCTGTCCGTTCTGAACGCGATCATGGGCGCCTCGCGCGGCCTGTGGCAGAACGCTCACGACGGCATCCTCCCGCGCTGGTTCGGCAAGACGAACCGCCACGGCGCGCCGTCGACGGCGATGCTGCTCAGCCTCGTCCTCTCGATCGTCGTCCTGATGGTCGGCTCCGCGCTGCAGATCTACATCTTCTCAAACATGGGCTACCTGTTCGCCCTGAGCGTCTCGATGATCGGCTACGGCATCTTCCGGGCCCGTCGCGGCGACATGGAGCGGCCGCTGAAGATGCCCGCGTGGATGGGTCCGACGGCGATCCTCCTCGGTGTCCTCGGGCTCTTGCTGTGGGTAATCGGCGGCTACTACGCCGCCGATTACGCGGTCGGCGCCGGGTTCCGCTGGCTCTACTGGGTCGGGCTCCTGCTGCTCGCGCTCTACGTGCCGCTCGTCTTCTGGCGCCGAATGGAGGACCGGTCGATGGGCACGACCGAGTACTCCCGCTCCGCGGCGGGCGACTGACCGCGTGTTCGGTCGGCGAGCTCGGAAGAGCTTCGACGCGCAGCCCACGGCTCCCTGCGAGGTGCTCCTGGCCTCGGACGGACGACGGGACTTCACGAAGGGGGCGGTCGCCGAGGCGGCCGCCCTCGCCGTGTCCGGCCCGGTCGCGGTGCTGACGATCGCCAAGATCTACGGGACGGCGTACGGCATCCCAAACCCTGGCCTCCTGCCGTCGAAGGAGGAGGTGAAGGAGCGCCAGGACTGGATCGAGCGGGCCGTCGTCGCGCTCCGCAAGAGGGGCGTCGAGGCGGATGGTCAGCTCGCGGCGACGCGGAAGCCCGTCGGCCAGATCATCCGCGTCGCCCGGGCGCGCGCCGTTCGCTACGTCGTGATCGACGCGTCGCCGGGCACGGGCCTGCGGGGGTTCGTCGAGGGCGACGTCGGCAAGACGGTCGCACGCAAGCTACGGTCCTCGGGGATCGAGGTCCGGGTCATCTCGACGGAAGCGCGCTGAACCCGACGGCCTGCTCGATCGCCTCACCGACCGCGAGCACCGACATGTCGGCGGCGCGCAGTCCGAGCACCTGCAGCGACACCGGGAGACCGTCGTCGGCGAGGCCGATCGGGAGCGCGAGTGCCGGCAGGCCGGCGAGGTTCGCGTCGGGCAGGTACGGCACCCAGTCGAGCCATAGCGGGTCGATCGGCTCGCCGCCGACCGTCTCGGGGAAGCGCCGCCCGACCGGGAACGCCGTGCAGCCGAGCGTCGGCGTCAGGACGGCCGTCGCGCCGTGCCAGCGCAGCAACGACACGTACGCCTCGTAGATCGCGTCGCGCGCGAACTGCGCCGTCACGTACTGCTCCGCCGTGACGGCGCGCCCGAACTCGAGGAAGCCGACCACGCCGGCCGTCAGCTCGTCGTAGCGCTCGGCGTGGTGCGTCGCGTGCTCGACCCAGCCGTCCGCGCTCGCGATGTACGCCCACGGCTCGATCGAGCGGCCGATCGCCGGCGTGTCATGGACGAGCTCGGCGCCGGCCGACTCGAGAACCGCCAACGTGGTGTCCCACACGCGGCGGACGCCGTCGTCGAGCGGCCCGCGCGTGTCACAGACGACGAGGCGCAGGCCGCGAAGCCCGAGCGGCCCGTAGGTCAGCGGCACATCGGCGCTGTGCGGGTCGCGCACGTCGCGTCCCGCGATCGTCGTGAACAGCAGCCGCGCGTCGGCCACCGTTCGGGCAAGAGGACCGTTTGCAACGAGCGTCTTCCAGGCGTGTCCGCACGGCTCCCGCGGGATGGCGCCGAACGTCGGCTTGAAGCCGACGACGCCGCAGAACGCCGCCGGGATGCGGATCGACCCGCCGCCGTCGCCGCCCAACGAGAGCGCCCCCGCGCAGGAGGCGACCGCCGCAGCGGCGCCGCCCGATGACCCTCCCGGGGTTCGCTCGGCGTCCCACGGGTTGCGAGTGACACCGTGCACGGGAGACTCGGTGATGCCCGAGAAGCAGAACTCGGGTGTCGTCGTCGTGGCGAAGATGACCGCGCCGGCCTCCTCCAGACGGATCGTCGCCTCCGCCGTCTCAGCTGGCACGAAGCCCCGGTTGATCAGCGACCCGGAGGTCGACTCGACGCCCGCGAGCCACTGCGAGTCCTTCGTCGTCACCGGCACGCCGCAGAGCGGTCCGCCACCGCCGCGGGCGAGCAGCTCGTCGGCGCGTCGTGCGGCGACGCGTGCCCGGTCAGGCACACGGACGGCAAACGGGTTGACGCGTTCCGAGACGGCGTCCGCTCGCTCCTCGACCGAGGCGAGCGCCTCGACGGCTGAGAGCACGCCGCTGCGCAGCGCCCCTACCAGCTCGGTTGCCGTCATCGCGAACGGCTGCGTCGTCGTCGCCACCGATCCCCAGGGTAGCGGCCTGCCGGCCGCCGCCGCCGCCCCTGCGTGCAGCAGCACCGATTCGCCGCGCCGCTACCCTCCTGGCGTGTCGGAATACGTCTACACCATGTATCGCGCCAACAAGTTCTACGGTGGCGCTGATAAGCACGTCCTGAAGGACATCACGCTCTCGTTCCTGCCAGGCGCGAAGATCGGCGTCCTCGGCCTGAATGGCGCCGGCAAGTCGACCTTGATGAAGATCATGGCCGGGCTCGAGGAGGTGTCGAACGGCACCGCCGAGCTGACGCCTGGTCGTACCGTCGGTTACCTGCCGCAGGAGCCCGATCTCGACCCGACAAGGGACGTGCGCGGCAACGTCGAGGATGGCGTGCGCATGGTGCGCGATCTCCTCGACCGCTTCACCGAGCTCTCGATGAGGTTCGCCGAGCCGATGAGCGACGACGAGATGAACGCCCTGCTCGAGGAGCAGGGTCGGGTGCAGGACCTGATCGACCGTCACGACGGCTGGAACCTCGACCGGATGCTCGACACCGCGATGGACGCGTTGCGGCTGCCGGCTGCCGATGCCGACGTCACGAAGCTCTCCGGCGGCGAGCGCCGACGCGTCGCTCTCTGTCGTCTGTTGCTGTCGACGCCCGACCTGCTGCTGCTCGACGAGCCGACGAACCATCTCGACGCGGAGTCGGTGACGTGGCTGGAGCGATTCCTCGAGGACTACAAGGGCACCGTGATGGCGGTCACCCACGATCGCTACTTCCTCGACAACGTCGCCGGCTGGATCCTCGAGCTCGACCGCGGCAAGGGCATCCCGTTCCAGGGCAACTACTCGTCGTGGCTCGAGCAGAAGGAAGCGCGGCTCGCGGTGGAGAGCCGTCAGGACGACGCGCGGCGACGCACGCTGCAGCGCGAGCTGGAGTGGGTCAGGTTGTCGCCGAAGGCGCGCCAGGCGAAGTCGAAGGCGCGTCTCAACCAGTACGAGAAGCTGCTCGCCGAGGAGCAGTCGGTGCGCATCGACCAGGTGCAGATCCACATCCCGGCTGGGCCCCGGCTCGGCGACGTCGTCGTCGAGGCGAAGGGCGTCTCGAAGGCGTTCGGCGACAAGCTGCTGTTCGACGACCTCAACTTCTCACTACCGCCCGGCGGCATCGTCGGCATCATCGGCGCGAACGGCGCAGGAAAGACGACGCTCTTTCGCATGATCGCCGGTGAGGAGACGCCTGACTCGGGCTCACTGCGGATTGGCGACACGGTGCAGCTCGCATACGTCGACCAGGCACGGTCTGACCTTGATCCCGAGAAGAACGCCTGGCAGGTCATCTCCGAAGGCCTCGACATCGTCGTGCTCGGCAAGCGCGAGGTGAACTCGCGGTCGTACTGCGCGTCGTTTAACTTCACCGGCGGCGACCAGCAGAAGCTTGTCGGCCAGCTCTCCGGCGGCGAACGAAACCGCGTGCACCTCGCGAAGCTGCTCAAGTCCGGTGGCAACCTGCTGTTGCTCGACGAGCCGACGAACGATCTCGACATCGACACGCTGCGCGCGCTCGAGGACGCGCTGCTTGACTTTGCCGGCTGTGCCGTCGTGATCACCCACGATCGCTGGTTTCTCGACCGGGTCGCCACGCACATCCTCGCGTTCGAGGGCGACTCTCAGGTGATCTGGTTTGAGGGCGGCTACGCGGAGTACGAGGAGAACCGCAAGAAGCGCCTTGGCTCAGCTGCGAGCACCCCGCACCGGATCAAGTACAAGCCGCTCGTGCGCAGCTGATCGCGTCGAGCGCCGACTGACCGTTTCGCGTCGCCGGCGCGAGCGCGTGCGCTATTGACGATCGGCGGCTCGCGGCTCGACGACGGCCGTGACGCCCTCGATGGCGCGCACGGTCATCGGCTCGCCGGCGGCGAGGCGTGTGCCGTCGGCGCCGCGCGCCTTCCAGATCTCGCCACCGATCCGCACCTGGCCGGTGTCGGGCGGGTCGAACACGGTCGTCACCGTCGCACGCTGCCCGACGAGCGCGTCGGCGTTCATCGGCCGCAGCGGCGTCGATCGGTACAGGATCGTGCGCAGCGGGTTGCGTGTGAACACGATCAGCAGCACGCTCGCTGCGGCAAAGGCGACCACCTGCGCGACCTCTGATGCCCCGGCCGCGCCGGCGCCGAGGGCGACGAGCGCGCCGACGGCGAGGTAGCCAGCGAACAGCTGAGTGGTCAGCAGCTCTGCGACGATGCCGACGCCGACGATGACGAGCCAGACGATCGCCTGACCGGTCACTGCGTCGGAGCTGGTGGTTGGTCCTGCCCGGCCTGGAACGCGGCGCCGGCGGCAGCCAGCGACCCGAGCGCGCCGATCGCGTCGCTCGGCACCATGAACAGCTTCGACGCCTTCCCGTCGGCGATCGACGGCAGCGTCTCGAGGTACTTGTAGGTAAGCAGGTCAGGGGTCGGCTTGCCGGCGTGGATCGCGCCGAACACCGCGGCGATCGCGTCTGCCTCACCCTGCGCGCGTAGCACCTTCGCTTGCCGGTCTCCTTCTGCAGACAGGATCGCCGACTGCTTCTGCGCCTCGGCGCGGAGGATCGCCGCCTGCCGTTCGCCCTCGGCTGTGAGGATCGTAGCTTGCTTCTCGCCTTCGGCCGTGAGGATCGCAGCGCGCTTGTCGCGCTCGGCGCGCATCTGCTTCTCCATCGCCTCCTGGATCGACTTCGGCGGGTCGATCGACTTCAGCTCGACGCGGTTCACACGCACGCCCCACTTCTCGGTCGCGTCGTCGAGCACGAGCCGCAGCTCGGTGTTGATCTTGTCGCGCGACGTGAGCGCCTCCTCGAGCGTCAGCGCACCGATGACGTTGCGCAGCGTCGTGATCGTCAGCTGCTCCATCGCGACGAGGAGGTTTGCGACCTCGTACGTGGAGCGCACCGGGTCGGTCACCTGCGAGTAGATCACCGTGTCAATGCCGATCGTCACGTTGTCCTGCGTGATCACCGGCTGCGGTGGGAAGGAGACGACCTGCTCGCGCACGTCGACGATGATCTTCACGCGATCGACGAACGGGACGAGCACGTGCAGCCCTGGTTCCAGGCTACGGCTGAAGCGCCCGAGCCGCTCGACGACGCCGACGCGGGCCTGCGGGATCACCCTGATCGCTCGGACGAGCATGATCAGCACGATCAGGGCCACTGGCCCGACAACGATCTCCCACGGTTTGATCACGAGCGCTCCAGTCAGTTGTTGACAACGATACCGCGGGGGACCGCGAGAATGTGTCCCGTTTCTGTGATTGACCTTCGCGCCCTCGAGTCAGACCCGCACGCGATCCTCGCGGATCTGCGCCGAACGCGGCCCGTGGCGTGGGTTGAGGAGCTTGGCGCGTTCGTCGTCACCCGCCGCGATCTCGCGCTGACGGTTCTCCGCGACGACGCGACCTTCACCGTCGACGACCCGCGCTTCACCACCGGCCGCGTCCTCGGAGCGAGCATGCTCTCGACGGACGGTGACGAGCACGCGCGCCGTCGCGCGCCGTTTGCCCGCCCGTTTCGCCTCGCCGCGGTTCGCAAACGACACGCTGCGAGCGTGCGCGCCGAGGTGGCTCGCCTGCTGACCGCGATGCCGCCGGACGGGCCGGTAGACCTCCGCGAGCGTCTGACAGCTCCCCTCGCTGCTGCGACGATGGTCGACGCGCTTGCGCTCGACGCCCCGGTCAGTGAGGTCCTTGCGATCTACGAGACGATCGCCGCCGCCGTCAGCGGTCTCGCCATGGGTGCGCAGCCGCCATCGGCTGCGGCGGATGCGATGACCAGGCTGGCGCGGCTCGTCGCGCGACCTGCCGAGCTCGCCGACACCGCGGTGCTGCTGTTCGGCGGGATCGAGACGACCGACGGGATGATCGCAAACGCGCTCCTGCACGTGCTCGCAGCGCCGGGCGTTGCGCTTGCCGTGCTCGACGACGAGGCGCTGCTGGCGAACGCCGTCGAGGAGTCGCTACGCCTCGAGCCGGCCGCGGCGACGATCGACCGCTACACCACCTGTCGGGTTCTGCTCGGCGGCGTCCGAATCCCGCGGCGCTCTCTCGTCACCGTCTCCGTCGCGGCTGCCAATCGCGACCCCGAGACGTTCCCCGATCCCGACCGCTTCGATCCCCATCGTGCGAACGCGCGCCTCCACCTCGCCTTCGCGCAGGGGCCGCACGTGTGCCTGGGGATGCACCTCGCCCGTCTTGAGGCCCACGTGGCGCTTGGTGAGACGCTGCGACGCTTCCCTCACCTGCGGCTTGATCCGGACCTGCCGAGCGTCCCGCGCGGCCTGGTGTTTCGCAAGCCGTCGAGCCTGTCCGTCCTGCTGCGGGCTCCGGCTGGCTCTTGAAAGCGCGGAGCGGGCCGGGGCGTGGTCGCCGCAGCCGGCAAGCGCAGGACGATCCAGGCAGTCGGATGACCACGCCATTTGACAATCAGACCACTAGCTTAGTACCCGAGCGAGGCGATGCCGCTGACGGCTGCCACCACGATCACGACACCGAGCCACTGCCGCCGCCGGAGACGTTCACCGAGGATCACGACGGCTGCGATGGAGCCAAAGACGGCGAACTGCGCCGCGAGCACGCTTGCCAGCGCCAGCGGGCCGTTGTGGGCCGCGATGTAGAAGCTGGCGTAGGCGCCAGCGTCGGAGATCCCCCACACAGCGATCCGCCACGGCTCGGCCCGCAGGCTTGGCACCAACCTGGTACGGGAGCGGCGACCGAGCGCGAAGACGACCGCGAAGACGAACGTGAACGCGCGCACGAGCAGGAAGCCCCACCAGACCCCGAGCTCATCGGTGACCGGCGTCTCGAGCGCCAGCACCACGCCCCAGATGATGGCGGCAAGCGAGACGAAGAGGATTCCTCGCATCCGAGAGCGGCCTTCGTCGCCGCCCGTCACGCCGACGAGGATCACGCCGAACACGGCGATGGCGAGCAGCACCCCGAGCTTCGTGCTCGGCCGTTCGCCGAACGCGACGGCGATCACCGCGGCGACGGCGCCCTCACAGGACAGGATCGGCGTGACGATCGACACGGGGCACGTCTGGAACGACGTGAACGCGGTCAGGTAGGCGGCGACGGTGACCGCGCCGGCAGTAGCGGCGATCAGCAATCCGCGACCTGAGACGTGCGGCGTGCCGGCGACCAGCATGAGCGGTGCGGACGCGACGAGGCCGATTGCCAACGACCACACCAGCACCGGGATCTCGCCGACCCGGCGGACGGCGACGGCGAGCGGGATGTCGGGGATGCCCCATAGCAGCGCCGCTGCGAGTCCGAACACGATCGTCACCCGGCAAGCATGGCATACGCTTCCCCAATGGGATACGCGCAGCTGAAGGCCCGGCTCGACCGTGGCGACGTGATCGTGCTCGATGGCGGCACCGGGACGGAGCTCCAGCGCCGGGGAGCGCCGATGGATCCGGCGGCCTGGTGTGGCGCGGCAACGCTGCACAACGACGCCTTGTTGACGGAGATTCACCGCGACTACATCACCGCGGGGGCCGAGGTCGTTACCGCCAACACCTTCGCCTCGAACCGGCTGATGCTGCGTGGCGCCGGGCTCGCCGACCGGGTCGGTGAGATCAACACGCGGGCGGTGGAGGCCGCGCTGCGCGCCCGTGACGACATGGTTGCAACGCGCGAGGTCGTCGTCGCCGGCTCGCTGTCGCACATGGTGCCTGTGGCGGAAGGTACCGCTGAGGTGGATCTCGCGAGCGTTCCGCCGGACGATGAGTGCCGCGAGGCGTACGTCGAGGTTGCCGGGATCCTGAAGGCTGCCGGTGTCGAGCTGATCCTGCTCGAGATGATGTACCACCCGGTCCGTGTGCGCCTTGCGGTCGAGGCTGCGCTCTCCACAGGTCTACCGGTGTGGTTTGGCGCCAGCGCGCGGCGCGGCCGTGACGGGCGCGTCTTGAGCTTCTACCACGCCGGGGACCTACCGCTCGAAGCGATCGCCGACCTGATCCCTGCTGGCGCGGACGTGGCGGGCTGCATGCACACCGGGGCGGAGGTGCTCGGGGAGGGGAACGCGATCCTGCGGACGCGGTTTACCGGTCCGCTGAGCGCGTATCCCGACTCCGGGTACTTCGAGATGCCTGACTGGCAGTTCGTTGACACGATCGAGCCGGATCGGCTCGGGCAGTTCTATGATCGGTGGATCGACGAGGGCGCCCGCGTGATCGGTGGTTGTTGCGGGCTCACCTTGGAGCACGTGCGTGCCGCAGCCGCGGCGAGGGACAGGTATCGAGAGAGGGAGCAGGCACGATGAGCGACTCGACGATGTGGACAGGGCTGTTGCACGCCGGTCTTGCGGGGACCTGGCTGAAGACGCCGCACGTTCCACCGGACGCCGCGCAGCTGCGCGCGCACGGTGCGAGAGCAGCGATCTATGGACTGCCGTGGGACGCAACGAGCATCAGCCGCACCGGTGCGAACATGGGCCCGCGGCAGATGCGTGACGTCTCGTGTCAGACGACGAGCTACCACGCGCTGTTCGACTTCGATGTCGTGGCCGAGCTGAACCTCGTCGACTGTGGTGACTGTGTGATCGCTCTCGCGAACCCTGCGAAGACGTTCGCGCGGGCACAGGCGGACATCGCGGCGATCGTTGAGTCCGGTGCGTTGCCCGTCGTTCTCGGCGGCGATCACTCGACGACGATCCCCGCGGTTCGAGGCGTCAAGCAGCACGTCGCCGACCCCGGTTTCGTGCTGATCGACACGCACCTGGACACGGCGATGGACGTCGGTGGCGAGACGCTGAACCACTGTTGCCCGGTGACCCGCGCCGTCGAGGCCGGGTTCGATCCACGGAAGATGACGCTGATCGGCATCTCCGGGTGGCTCAACCCGCGTACGGAGCTCGACTACTGCCGCGCGAACGGGATCACCATCATCTGGCTCGAGGAGATCTGGGAGCACGGCACGGCGTGGGCGATCGAGAAGGCGCTCGCCACGTCCCGTTCGCCCGACGGGATCTACCTGTCGTTCGACATCGATGCGCTTGACATGGCGTTCGCCGTCGGGACGTGCGTGCCGACGCCCGCTGGCCTGACGAGTCGCGAGGCGATCGAGCTCGTCCGCGGGATCGCCACGCACGGGCTGTGCGGGGTGGACGTCGTGGAGATCGCGCCGACGCTCGACCCGACGATCGCGACGAGCCAGCTCGGCAACCGCATCGCGCTCGAAGCGATGGCGTTCCATGGCGGTGCCGCGGCGCGACGGCGCTAAGGTGCGGCACCTGGGGTGGCAGCTCCCTGGTGGGGGATCCGGTCTTCAAAACCGGTAGGGCGGCGTAGCCCGTCGCTTGGTAGGTTCGATTCCTGCGCCGCCTCGTTCGTGCGATTTACCTGGTAATTCACACTATTTGTGAGTTGGACGATGCGTCGCGGCGAAACCTTCGCTCCATCCGCAGGTGACCGCTGAACGGAGCAGAGAATGGCGCACAATGGCGCGCACCCGTTTCCCGCCTCTTTCGCGTGATCCGACGTAGCGTGCGACCGCGCGGTAAGCAACGTAGATCGAAGCCGTCGTCACTCCAAGCGCGGAGAGCACGGTCACGACCCACACCGCAACCCTCACCGAACGGGGAACGCCTGTCCACATCGGATCGACACCGGTGTCGTCCTTCATCTCGGAGACAGGCTATCGCACGCACGGGACGTGGAGGCGGACTCGGAGGCTGCTCCCGCCAGGTCGTATCGACGCCAATCGAGTGCGAGCCGCACGCGCGTCAGGCCACGTGGAGGAACGCCTGGAGCGCGCGGCGGATCAGGTCGCTCTGCGTCGTGTGCTCGTCGGCGGCGCGTACCTCGAGCGCTCTGCGCAGTCCGCGGTCGAGCCGGACGGGCACGATCTCCGACGGGCCGGAGCCGATGCGCGGGCGGCCGCGGACCGTCAGCTTCGCCGGCTCGTAGCCGCGCGCTGCCTCCTCCGCCAGTAGCTCGATGAGCTCATCGGTAACCGGGACGCCGCCCGATGTTCCGAGCACCTCAGGCTTGTCAGTCATGGCAGGAGGTAATGGTAATGCCCTCATAACCGGCCTGCCAGATAGTTTGAAGCGGGACGCGATTTCAAGATCGCTTCAAAACCGGTAGGGCGGCGTTTCCCGGCGCTTGGTAGGTTCGATTCCTGCGCCGCCTCGTTGCACGAAATGGCCCCCGGAAGGCGCCGCGAGGGGATCGGGGGTGCGCGAACCTTCCGAAGTCAACGGCGTTGACAGCGCCTTGCGGAGTCCCGTAGACTCCTGCAACGATGGCAACCGTCCGCCGCCCCGCTCCCCGCCGCGCCGTCCGTCGTGCGAGCCTCGACCGCGAGGTGATCGTTAGCGCTGCCTGTGCCCTCGGTGATCGGGAGGGTCCGGGCGCGATCACGATGCGCCGTCTCGGTCGTGAGCTGCACGCTGATCCGACAGCCGTCTACCGGCACTTCGCGAGCAAGGACGAGCTGCTCGTCGCGATGGCCGAGCGGATGTTCGCCGAGCCGCTCGCTGAGCCGTGCGCGGCGGAAGGCTGGCGGGACGCGCTGCGTCGCATCCTCCACAGCGGGTTTGCGATCTACCAGCGCCACCCCGGTGTGGCGGTCGCGCTGGCACGCACGCCCGACGACCTGCCCGCACTGGTCGAGCACGCCGAGCGGGTCGCCGTGGAGCTGTACCGCGCCGGGCTCGGCGAAGAGGACGGCGCACGGGCGCTGAACGCGATCTTCGACGTCGTCGCTGGCGTCGGGCTGTTTCGGGCCACCACACCGACGTTCTCGACCATCGAGCACCGTGCGGCGATGCGCACGACGTTCGCTGAGCTGGACGAGCGCACGCATCCGGCGCTCCGCGGCCTCGCTGATCACCTGTACCCGCCCCGGGACGACGTCCTCGGGTTCCTCGTCGAGCTCCTGCTCGACGGGATCGAACAACGAGCTGGCCGCCGGGGAGCGGTCGGAGTGGAGGAGCAAGCATGACGATCTACAAGCGCGTGGCCACGGTTGGCCTTGCGATCGCGGTCGCCGCTCTGGCGGCGGCGTGCGGCAAGTCGGTGACGTCGCCTCCGGCTACGACCGCCGCACCGCCACCGGGCTCGACCGCCGTGACGCCAACCGGCCCCGCCGGCGTACCGACCGACGCCGCAACGATCATGACGCCGACACCGAGTGGCGTGGCCGGCAACGTTGTCTGGGGCGTCTACCGGGAGACGAATTCCCTTGATCCGCTGATCGCCTTTGATTACCCCGAGAACACGGCGATCGCTGCGCTCTGCGACGCCGTGCTCCGACAGGCTCCTGACGGCACGATCGGGCCGGGCCTTGCGACAGCAGCCACGTTCACCGACCCGACCACCCTCGTCCTCGACCTGCGCACCGACGCACGCTTTTGGGACGGCACGACCCTCACGTCGGCGGACGTCGTCTTCAGCCTCAAGCGCCAGGCTGACCCGAAGGCCGGCGGCTTCTACTCGGGCGCCTTCGTGAACGTCAGCTCGATCGTTGCGACGGGTCCGTCGCAGGTGACGATCAAGCTGTCGAAGCCCGACGTCTGGCTCCGTGGCGAGCTCGCTGGCACGGCTGGCTTCATCGTCGAGGAGCGGTACGCGACGACGAAGGGCAAGGACTTCGGCACCGTCAAGGGTGGAACGATGTGCACCGGCGCCTACAAGCTCGACGGTTGGAAGACCGGCGAAGGCGTCTCGATGGTGCCGAACACGGCGTACTGGGACACGGCGCTCGTGCCGAAGGTGACGCGTCTGACGATCAAGGGGATCCCGGACGACGCGGCGATCACCTCAGGGCTCGAGACGGGCGAGCTGAACGGCGTCTACGGGATCCAGCTGTCGACCCTCGACCAGCTCGCCTCGAGCGGCAAGGTGAACGTCTACAAGGGTCCCTCCTACGGGATTGACGCGTTCATCGTCTCGAGCTTCAAGGGCGCGCTGGGCGACGTGCGCGTGCGCCAGGCCCTCTCTATGGCGATCGACCGTCCGGGCCTCGTGCAAGCGACGTACAAGGGCGCCGGGTTCCCGGCACGCGCGCTCGGCAACCCGGGCACCTGGTCGTACGGCAAGGACGTCTTCACCGCCGCCTGGAACGCGCTGCCCGACGCGACGACGAACATCGACGCCGCCAAGGCGCTGATCACGGCGGCCGGTGCTACCGGCAAGACGATCCGGCTCGGCATGTCAAGCGAGCTACCCGCCCTCGCAACCGAGTCCGCGGCGTTCAAGTCTGCCGCCGAGAGCATCGGGCTGAAGGCTGAGCTCGTGTCCACGTCTGCCGCGAACTACATCAACTTCTTCATCGACGCGAAGGCGCGGGATGGCATCGACGGGTTCTTCACGGCGAACTACCCGGACTACGCCGACCCGGCGGCACTCTTCGCGACCCTCGCCATGAAGGGCGGCTCGCAGAACTTCTCGGGGTACGAGAACGCCCAGGTGACCGACCTTCTGACACAGGCGCGCGGCGAGCAGGACGACGCCAAGCGGGCGCAGCTCGTCGCCGACGCGCAGAAGATCATCATGAACGACCTGCCCTGGATCGCCGTCGTCGCACCGGAGACTGCTCTCGTGATGACGAAGGACATCACCGGGCCGCCGGCGACCTTCAACTACATGTTCGGTCCCTGGGCCGCGTACCTCGGGAAGGCGTAACGCGAGGCCAGATGCTGCGGTTCCTGCTTCAACGACTCGCGCTGCTCGCGACGACCCTCGTCGTCGCGAGCTTCGCGATCTACTCCGCGCTCTACGCGGCACCCGGAAACCCGATCGCGACGCTCACCGGTGGCCGCACGCCGACGCCCGAGGCGATCGCCGTCCTCGAGGCCCGCTATCACCTGAACGATCCGTTTCTCGTGCGCTACTGGGACTGGCTCGTCGGCGCGCTGCACGGCGACCTCGGCGTCTCGATCCCGCTTCACCAGGAGGTCTCGACGCTGATTGGCGAGCGCATCGGCACGACCGCCGCGCTCGTTGCGTACGCGGCGGTGATCATCCTCGTCGTCGGCGTCGGGCTCGGCATCCTCGGCGCGCTCCGCCCTGGCGCCGTTGACGGCGCGGTGATCGTGTTCACGACGATCTCGGCCGCGCTGCCTTCCTTCGTCGCGTCGATCGTGCTGTTGCTCGTGTTCGCCGTGAACCTCGGCTGGTTCCCGGCGTTCGGAACCGGGACGGGAGTCGTCGATGGGTTTCGGCACCTGACCCTGCCAGCCTGCGCGTTGGCACTGACGTCCATCGCCCTGGTCGCGCGGATCACGCGGGCAGCGGTGCGGGACGAGCTGGGCCGTGAGCACGTCCAGACCGCCATCAGTCGAGGCATCCCGTTCCCAGCGGTCGTGCGGCGACACGTGTTGCGAAATGCGGCGATCCCGATCACCACCGTCGCCGGCCTCACGATCGCCTCGCTGATCGCGCTCTCGAGCGTCGTCGAGCGCGCGTTTGCGCTGAACGGGCTCGGCTCGTACCTCGTCCAGGCGGCGTTGTCGAAGGACTTCGCCGTCGTGCAGGGCATCTCGCTCGTGCTCGTCGTGGCGTTCGTCGTCGTCAACGTGATCGTCGACCTGCTGTACGCCACGCTCGACCCGCGTGTCGCCCTCGGGAGCCGGGCGACGTGACGGGGATCCCGGGCTTGCGCGGAACCGGCGTCGTTGGCCACCTCTGTGCGGCGGTCATGGTCATCGCTGCGGTCGTCGCGCTCGCCGGGAGCGCCCTCTCTCCGCACGATGCGAACGCCATCTCGCTCTCCTACTCCTTCGTCGGGCCCGGCGGGGATCACCTGTTCGGCTTTGACGGAAACGGGCGAGACATCCTCTCGCGGCTGCTGGTCGGGGCACGCACCGCGATCGCCGGGCCGAGCATCGTTGTTGTGCTCTCGATGACGGTTGGTACGACAATTGCTGTGGCGGCCGCGTGGCTCGGCGGTCGGTTCGACGCGATCTCGGCGATCATCCTCGACGTCCTCTTCGCGTTCCCCGGGATCCTCCTCGCCGTCATCGCGGCCGCGGTGTTCGGCGCCGGTCTGCAGGCGGCGTCGATCGCCCTGGCGATCGCGTACATGCCGTACATCGCGCGCGTGTTGCGTGGCGCCGCGTTGCGCGAACGCGCGCAGCAGTACATCGCCGCGCTCGAGGTGCAGGGACTCGCCGCGTGGGTGATCTGCGCGCGCCACCTCGTGCCGAACATGATCGGGCTGGTCGTCGCCCAAGGCACGATCCTCTTCGGCTTCGCGATGGTCGACCTCGCCGCGATCTCCTTCATCGGCCTTGGCGTCCAGGCTCCGCAGGCCGACTGGGGCGTGATGGTGGCCGGCGGCCAGACCGGCCTCTTGCAGGGATACCCGGCCGAGTCCCTCTCTGCGGGACTCGCCATCATCGTCGTCGTGATCGCCGTGAACGTGCTCGGCGAGCGATTGACCGAGCGTGCACGTGGAGGTACACGGTGAGCGATCTCGCCTACATGACAGCAACGGAGGCCCTACGACGGTTCCGGACGCGCGAGCTCTCGCCCGTCGAGCTGCTCGACGCCGTCGTTGAGCAGGCCGAACGGGTCGAGCCGACGATCAACGCCTTCGTCTGGACGCGGTTTGAGGAAGCGCGAGCCGAGGCCGTTGCCGCCGAGGCGCGCTACGGCGGGCGTGGCGACGCCCCGAGGCCGCTCGAAGGCGTCCCGTTCGCGATCAAGGACGAGATGCCGATCGAGGGCAGGCCGTACACGATGGCCTCCCTCGTCTACGCCGACACGATCGCGACGGAGACCTCGCCGCTCGCACAGCGGATCCTCGCCGCCGGCGTCGTGATGCACGCCTCGACGACGACGCCGGAGTTCTCGTGCGCGGGGTTCACGCACTCGAAGATCAACGGCGTCACCCGCAACCCCTGGAACCTGCACTATGGCGTCGGTGGCTCGTCCGGCGGCTCGGGCGCCGCGCTCGCGGCGGGCACCGCGACGCTTGCCGGTGGCTCCGACATCGGCGGGTCGATCCGGATCCCCGCCTCGTTTAACGGCGTCGTTGGCTTCAAGGCGCCGTACGGGCGCGTTCCCGTCGAACGGGGATTCAACCTCGACCACTACTGCCACAACGGTGCGCTCGCGCGCACGGTCGCCGACTGCGCGCTGCTCCACAACGCGATGGCCGGGCAGCACCCGATGGACCACGCCTCGCTGCCGGGGCGTCTCGACATCCCTTCCGCGCTGGATGGTGTCGCCGGCCTGCGGATCGCGCTGTCACCCGGGCTTGGCTCGTTCCCGCTCGACCCGGAGGTCGAGGCGAACACGCGCGCCGCGGCAGCTCTGCTCGCCCGCTGCGGAGCGATCGTCGAGGAGGTCGACCTCACCATCGACCAGCCGACGCTCCGAGCAGCGATCGGCGTCCACTTCAACGCGATGTTCACCGGCTGGATCGGCTCGATCGCCGCGGCATCGCCGGAGCTCGTCACCGACTACGCGATCGCCGTCGCCGAGATGAGCCGGCGGAGCGCCGGCGAGCTCTCAATCGTTGACGGACTCGAGCTCGAGGGCGCGATCTGGGAGAGCGTGCAGCCGACCCTCGCGCGTTACGACGCCCTTCTCTGCGCGACCGTCGGCACGCGGGGGCTCGTCGCAGGCGACAGCTATGCCGACCACGGCCTCGATGTTGGCGGCGTGCACGTGGCCGACTACTTCGAGTCGCTGCTGACGCCCGTGTTCAACGTGCTCAGTCGCTGCCCGGTGTTGAACGTGCCGACCGGGTTCGGCAACAACGGCGTTCCGACCGGGATGCAGATCGTCGGCCGGCCATACGACGACGTCATCCCGTTCCGGATTGGCGCCGCCCTCGAGATCGCGCAGCCGGCGTATGACACGTCGGCCCGGCGCCCGACGTTCCTGACGCGCCCGTGACGGCGTTGCTCGAGATCGAGCAGCTCGGGGTCGACCTTGCCGTGGAGGGCGCGCAGCGCACGGTGCTGCGCGACGTGTCGCTCACGATCGGTGCCGGTGAGGCGGTCGGGCTCGTGGGGGAGTCGGGTTCGGGGAAGTCGATGACGGCCCGCGCCGTCGACCGCCTGCTGCCGGCTCGAGCGACGGTGCGCGGCGCGATCCGCTTCGACGGCCGAGACGTGCTCGCGCTGCGTGGCGCCGCTCTGCGCGACTACCGCGGCGAGGTCGCCTTCGTGTTTCAGGATGCGCGTGCGCACACGAACCCGGTCCGCACGATCGGCGACTTCATGACCGAGACGCTGCGTACGCAGCGGAAGCTCCGACGTCCCGAGGCGCGCCGCCGTGCCGTCGCCCTGCTCGCCGAGGTTGGGATCGAGGACGGCGAGCGCCGGCTCGGCCAGCATCCACACGAGCTCTCCGGCGGGATGCTGCAGCGTGTGATGATCGCCACTGCCCTGCTGACGGAGCCACGGCTTCTGCTCGCGGACGAGCCGACGACGGCGCTCGATGTGACGACCCAGGCCGAGGTGATGGCGATCCTCGACGACCTTCGACGCGACCGTGAGCTGGCGCTCCTGTTCATCACGCACGACCTCGAGCTCGCCGGAGCGGTGTGCGATCGGACCGCTGTCATGTATGCCGGACAGATCGTCGAGCAGCGCGCCTCGCACCTCCTGCACGACGATCCGCTGCATCCCTACACCGCCGGGCTCGTCGCTGCGCGACCGAGCATCAGTAGCACGAGCCCGCGCCTGGCGGCAATCCCCGGCCGTCCGCTGTCGGCGTTCGAGGCGCCGGAAGGCTGCGCGTTTGCGCCCCGCTGCGGACACGCCGACGAGGTCTGCGTCGCGACCCGACCGGACGTTGCCACGATCGATGAGGGCGCCGCGCGCTGCCACCACGCGGTCGCGCTCCGCGGGCGACTCGCCGAGGCGTTTCGTGTCTGAGCCACTGGCCATCCTCGGCGTCGTCGGCCTGCGTAAGGAGTTCGGGCCGCTGGTTGCGGTGGACGACGTGGACTTCGCGATCCCCGTTGGCGGTTCGCTCGCGATCGTCGGCGAGTCGGGGTCGGGCAAGACGACCGTCGCGCGGATGATCGTCGGGCTGGAGCGGCCGACAGCAGGA
Source organism: Actinomycetes bacterium (assembly GCA_025360225.1). Classification (GTDB taxonomy): domain Bacteria; phylum Actinomycetota; class Thermoleophilia; order Gaiellales; family F1-60-MAGs149; genus JANYCN01. The sequence goes on from JANYCN010000036.1 coordinate 55,957, forward strand.
GCGATCATCGCCTGCGGGCGGGACCGCTCCACGCCCGCTCGTGGCGCTGCGGAGCGCCGTCGGCGAGGTGGCGAGGTGCAGATCGTCTTCCAGGATCCGTACTCGAGCCTCGATCCCCGTCAGGCCGTCACCGCAGCGATCGACGAGGTGCTCCGGCTTCACGCCGCCGACCTCGACGCCGACGCGCGGCGTGCTCGCGTGGGCGAGCTCGGCGGGCTCGTCGGGCTGGACGAGCGGCAGATGCGTGCACGACCCGGCGCGCTCTCCGGCGGCCAGCGTCAGCGCGTCGCGATCGCGCGCGCGCTCGCCGCGACTCCGCGGGTGATCGTGCTCGACGAGTCCGTCGCGGCGTTGGACGTCTCGATCCAGGCCCAGGTCCTGAACCTCCTCGCCGATGTCCGCGTTGCGACCGGCGTGTCCTTCCTGCTCATCTCGCATGACCTCGCGGTCGTCCGTCAGCTGACAGAGCAGGTCATCGTCATGCAGCGCGGCAGGATCGTCGAGCGGGGCGCGACCGCTGCGGTGCTCGACGACCCGCAGGAGCCCTACACCCAGCTCCTGCGCGCTAGCGTCCCGACCGCGGGGTGGAAGCCGCGTCGCCGCGCCGGCGCGCGATGACGCGGCCGCCTACGGGCGGACGGAGCTGATGTACCCGCGGACGTCGCCTGCTGGCTCGCTGTAGGCGTCCCCGAGCGCCTCCTCCACGGCGGCCATGTAGTCCGCCAGCCAGCCGGGGAGCTCGTAGTCGATGACGCTGAGGAACTCGATCGTCGCGGCCAGCCGGATGTCGGCGATCGACGGGCTGTCACTCCCGATGAAGCGCTGTCCGGCGAGGAAGAACGAGCGGTACACGTCGAGCGGCCCGGCGAGAGCATCGCGGGCGGCGGCGGCGGCCGTTGCCTTCGCCGCGTCGCTTGCGTCAGAGGTACACACCTCGCCCGGGTAGCCGGGGAACTTCAGGCTCGGGTATGTCGCGCGCGCGACGAGCGGGTAGAGCGTACCGATCAGGTAGAACATCGCGCTGTCGACCATCGCGCGGCGAGCTGGCTCAGCAGGATAGAACGCCGTCAGGCCGTGCTTGTTGCAGAGGTACTGCATGATCGCGCAGCTCTCCCACATCGCGGCGCGCGGCAGGTCGGCGTCCTCAAGGGTCGGCGTCAACCGCGACGGGTTCATCGCCCCGAACGCCTCTGAGGTCGTGGTGCCCCACGCGTTCGTCTCCTCGTGCTCGACATCCGCGGCGCGCAAGAAGATGCGCACCGTCAGGTTGTTCACGCTCGGCGGGAGCACGTGGATCTTCGTTGCGGACATCGTCGCCTCCTGGTGGGGTTAGAACGGGTGCTTCGGTGATCGGTCGGATGACAACGACTGCTGGGAGCGCGCAACGAGGAGCTCGATCGCGTCCGCGAGATGGATCTCGGCGATGAACCCGTCGCCGCGCGCGACGCGGATCCGGTACGCCTCGAGCAACACCTCGGTGTGCGTATGGCCGGCGGGTGGTTCGAACCGGTAGCACGCCAGCTCGATCGTCAGGCCGAGCGGGTCGTCGAAGTAGATCGAGTCCATGAAGCCGCGATCCTTGACGCCGCTGTGACGGATCCCCCGCTCCTCGAGGCGCTCAACCGCCTGTTTGAACGTGACGTGCGACACCGAGAAGGCAACGTGGTGCACGCAGCCGGGATCGGTCGGCGTGCGACGTGGGTCGGCTGTGCGCCCCTCGTTCGTGAAGATCGTGATCAGGCGCCCGTCGCCCGGATCGAAGTACAGGTGGCTCTCCGCCGCATTGTCGAAGTTCGGCTGCTCGAACACGAACGGCATGCCGAGCACGCCTTCCCAGAAGTCGATCGACGTCTGGCGGTCGGCGCCCGTGAGGGTGATGTGGTGCACGCCCTGGCTCTGCAGCTTTCGCATCAGCGCTCGACCAGCTTCGACTTGTACTCGCTCCGGGCCAACGAGCCGAAGGGCACCAGGTCGATCGTTGTCTGCACAACCAGCACGGAGCGGAGTCTCTCACGGATCGCGTCTGCAAGCAAGGGGTCGCCCGCCTCCTCGGACGCCAGCTCGACCTGCACCGGTAGCGGCGGCTCCTGCTTCACGCCGGGTGCGGTCGGCCGGACGATCACGTGGCCGCTCACCCGCGGGAGGAACTGCCCGACGACCTCGCGGATCGCGGACGGGAAGACGTTCACGCCCCGCACGATCAGCATGTCGTCCGTGCGGCCGATGCAGCGCACGCGGGGGCCGGTTCGGCCGCATGGACACGGGCTCGTCCGCACGAGGACGTGATCGCGCGTGCGGAAGCGCAGGAGCGGCGCCGCCTGGTGGCGCAGGTGTGTGAGCACCAGCTCGCCGGTGGCACCGTCGGCCATCTCGACCGTCGCGCCGGTGGCGGGGTCGATGAGCTCCGGGTGCACGATCCCCCTTCCCCCAAGGTGCATGCCGTCCTGGTGCTCGCACTCGCCCCAGAGCGACACGCCGACGTCGCCGATCCCCATTGCCTCGGTTACCTTCGCCCCCCAGCCGTCCTCTAACCGGGCCCGAAACCCGGGCTCCCCGCCGCCCGGCTCGCCGGCGACCAGGACCCGGCGGATGCTGGATGCGTGCAGGTCGATGCCGCGCGCAGCCGTCCACTCGATCAGGTGCGCGGCGTACGAAGGCGTGAGCACCGCAGCCTCCGGACGCAGAAGCCGGATCGCCTGGACGAGACGCTCCGTGTTGCCGGTACCGAACGGCACGTGGCACATGCCGATCCGATCGAACGCGGCGAGCGCCGCGCCGGCGGCGAACGGCCCCGCGTTGTACGTCGAGACGATCCGCTCGCCGGCGCGGATGCCGGACGCCGCGTAGCTGCGAGCGGACGTCGTCAGCCACCCATCAAGGTCGGATGCGGTGAGCGGGATGAACGCGGGCGTCCCGGTCGTGCCGCTGGTCGAGTAGAAGCGCACGATCGCGCTGCGGTCGACGCACAGGTGCGTTCCGACGGGGTTCTCCTCCGTGGCGGTTGCCGTCAGCTCTGCCTTCTCCGTCAACGGGAGCGCGCCGATCCCGCCGATCCCACCGGCTGCCGCTGGCTCAACGATGCCGATCGCCGCGAGACGCTCACGGTAGAACGCTGACCGTGTCAGGAGGTAGGTGAGCTGCGTGCGGTAGGCGGCATCGTCGAGCCGCAGCTGCTCGTCCCACGGCCGGGTCTCGACCGCTCGGTCAAGCACCGGCGTCGTACCGGACGGCGCCCTCGGCGAAACCGGCCATCAGGAACCCGAGCGGGTTGCGCTGCTCCTCGGCGAGGTGGGCGAGCAGGCCGGCGGTGCGCGCCAGGATTGGCACCGCCTTCACCATCGCGACCGGGAAACCGAGATCGAGCAGGACCGCGGCGCTGGCCATCGACACGTTCATCGTCAGCGGGCGGCCCCACGCGTCCGCGACGGCATCGCGAAAGCAGCGTGCGAGCTGCACGTGGAGGCCGGCGATCGCCCGCGCGTCTGCGAGATCGAGGATCCGCTCAGCACGCGGGTCGACCGGGCGGTGGACGGGGTGCCCGAACCCCGGAACCTTGCCGCCGCCCGCGCGGATCTTGCGGGCGAGGTCAGACGCAACGACGTGGGCTTGCTCTCCCGCGCCGACCCGCGTCTGCGCGTCTGCGAGGAGGCGTGCGCAGCTCTCCGCCGTGCCGAGGATCACCGGTCCGCACCCGAGCAGCCCCGCGGCAACGGCGGCCTGAAGCGCGCCCGGATCGGCGGCGAGCGTCATCCGGGCGGCGACGTTGGTCGGCATCATCCCGTGCTCGGCGATCGCCACGAGCAGGAGGTCGAGGAAGTCGCGCTGGTCGGCCGTCGGGTCTTGCCCCGTGATCAGCAAGAACGCGTACTCGGTGAAGGTGACGTGCCCCATCAGGTCGGTGCACAGGTCGCGCCCGCGCACCTCGACACGGTCAGGATACGCCTGACAGATCGCGCTGATGGGCGTGCCGGCCTTCCCGATCATGGGATGAGGGTACCTGATGGGCGGTGGCCGGTGAGCGCCTCGATGAACGGCTCTCGCTCGAGCACCAGCAACGCGACGTCGTCGATCGCCGTGACGGTCGCTGTCCGCGGCACGTCGTGGAGGAGGGCGACCTCGCCGAACCCATCTCCCGGGCCGAGAGCCCGCACCCGGACGCCGTCGATCGAGACAGCGAGCGTGCCGGTGACGATCAGGTAGTAGGCATCGCCGTGCTCGCCTTGCGTTATCACGCGCGTGCCGGCCGCGGCGAGGCGCGGGCGCAGGGAGGAGGCGAGCGTCTCGAGCGCAGGCGCTCCCAGCGGCGCGAACAGCGGCGCATGGCGCAGCAGCGTCACCTCGGAGGTGCGCGCCGGCGTACCGCGTTCGAGCTTGCGGAGGCCCCGGTACCCGCAGAGCGCGGGGACTGGAAGGGCAACTGCTGCGCCGACGACCGCGAGCGGCACGCCGCCGAAGCGGATCAGGAGCGGTACGGCGGCGGCACCGAGCGCCTCGGCGGCGAGACCCGCGCCCTCGACGAGCCCGAAGATCGCCGCGAGGCGTTCCGCCGGCACCGATCGTTGCAGGAGCGTCTTTCCTGCCACCTCCGTGACAGCCATCCCGGCCCCTGCGAACACCAAGGTCACCTCCGCGAGCCCGGTCGTCAGATGGAACGCGAGAAGCACCAGCGGCGCGCCAGAGAGCACGGCGGCCACGAGCATCGGCCGGACGAGGTTCCGGCGTCCGATCAGCAGCACGGCCGCGGCTCCGCCAGCGAACGCACCGAGCCCGAACAGCGAACCGAGATACCCCGGGCCGCCGTCGCCGAGGTGAAAGACCGACACCGCGAGCACGACGTTGACGACGTCGAGCAGTCCGATCAACGCCCAGGCGGCGGTCAGAATGGCAGCGAGCTGCAACGGCCCTTGATCTGCGCGAGCCGCCTGGATCCCGTTCCATACGGTCATCAGAACGCTCTCGTTCGCGCCGTCCACCTCGCTCGCGGTGTCGTCGTCCGCACCTGTCGTGGCGTGGCGGTGTCGGAACAACGGAATGACCGAGGCGGCAGAGAGCCCGGCGAAGACCCAGAACACCGCTCCGGCGCCGTTCTGCGACAGCACGAGCCCTGCGAGGGCGGGGCCGGCGAACGAGCCACCGGTCTCCATCCACCCGTTCACGACGTTCGTCGCCGCCAGCTCCTCGGGCGTCCTCGTCAACAACGGCAGCGCTGCGGCCTGTGCCGGGCGCGTGATCACGAACGCGATGGCGTAGAGGATCGACGCGCCGAAGACGACCGGGACCGGTGCCGCGAACGTGATGCCGGCGGCGACGAGCGCGAGCGATACGGCCTGGACGACGTAGCCGAACACCAGTCCCCGGATCGCTCCGTGCCGGTCGACGAGCGCGCCGACGACCGGTGCGATCAGCGACGCAGGGACGAGTTGCACCACGACGACCAGCGCTGATGCGCTCGATCCGCCGTGGCCGTAGGCGTACACCAGGATCGCGATCCACGAGCCCCAGTCAGCAAGGTTGAACACGAGGAACCCGAACGCGAGCGAGCGCAGCTTGCGCGATGCGAGGACCGCCGTTAGCCCCGAGAGGCCTGCGCGCATCAGGCGCCGGCGAGCTTCGTGATCAGCTCGTCGGCTGCCCGCGAGGCCGGGGCGTGTCCGGTGACGGCCAGCACGAACGGCTCGCGGCCGAGCGCCCAGAGCGTGAGCGGCGACGTTGCGGTGACGGTCGCGGAGCGCGGGCGATCACGCAGCAGTGCGATCTCGCCGAAGCCCTCTCCGGCGCCGAGCCGCCGCACCTCGACCCCGTCGATGGTGACGACGGTCGTTCCCGACTCGATCAGGTAGAAGCGGTCTCCCGGCTCGCCCTGTCGGATCACGACGTCCCCGGACGACACGGCGACGTGGATCAGCGAGGCGGCGAGGGTCTCGAGCCCCGGAGGACGGATCAGGGCGAACGGCGGGTAGTAGTGGAGCAGCGCGACGGCTGCCGACCGATCCGGTCCGGCGGCATCGAGCGCCCGGAGCGTGCGCAACGCGAACGCGCCCGCGAGGGGCAGCGTCAGGCCGACGCCGATCACGGCGGCGCGCGTCCCGCCGACCCCGATCAAGAGCGGAACGGCGAGTGCACCGAGACCCTGCCCGCCGTACCAGACGCCTTCGAGTAGCCCGAACACCCGCCCGAGCGTCGCCTCCGGGGTGATCCGTTGCAGGAACGTGCGACCGGCAACGTTCAGCAGCGCCTGCCCTGCGCCGGCGCCCGCGATCGCGGCGAACGCTGCCGGTCGTGAGATGTCGACGGCCAGCAGGAGGAGCGCTGCGCCAGGGACGGCCATGCCCACGTACAGCGGGCGTACGAGACGGCGCCGGCCGATCAGCAGCACCGTCCCGGCCCCGGCCGCGACCGCGCCGGCCCCGAACGCTGCGTTCAAGAGGCCCGCTCCGGCGCTTCCCATGCCGAGGTCGTGGAGGGCGAGTTGAACGTAGAGCACGTCGAGCCCGCCCAGCACCAGCGCCCCGGCGAGCAGGATCGCCACCAGCAGGGCAATCCTCGTGATGTCCGCGCGACGGTCAGGCCCGCTCGGATCTCGGCGGCCATGCCGGTGGTGGGCTCCGCAGTCGCAACGCCCTCGGCGGACGCCAGCCTGAGGCGGGTGAGCGGCAAGATCGGGAACGCCGAGGCGATCGAGAGCACGCCGAACACGGCGAACACGAGGCCCGGACCGTGCGATGCAAGGAGCGCGCTGGCGATGATCGGACCGGCGACGAGGGCGCCCGTCTCCATCCAGCCCGCGACGACGTAGGTGGCCGTGAGCTCGTCGGGTGACTCCGTCAGAAGCGGGAGTAACGCTGCCTGCGCCGGGCGGCTGACGACGAAGGTCGCTGCGTAGATGAGCGCGATGGCGTACACCACGAGCGCCGGCGTGTCCGTTGTGATGGCCGCCGCGAGAGCGAGCATCGACGTCCCTTGAGCGAGATAGCCGCCAAGCACCGACCACGCTGGCGGGTGTCTGTCCGCGAGGACCGAGAGGGCTGGTGCGGCGAGGCCGGCGGGGAGGAGCAGCACGCCGCCGACCACGCCGCTCGCCGTCGCTCCGCCCTGCTGGTAGGCGTACACCAGCATCGCCACCCACGTCCCCCACTCGGCGACGTTGAAGATGAGGAACCCGAGTCCAACGCGTCGGAGGTTGCGCGAGCGTGCGACGCGCGACAGGGGGGAAACCCTACTCGACATGCCGTGACTTTACCGGATCGGCTGTGAGCCGTCGAGCCTGCGCGGGGGCGGGTGGGCAGGCCGGCGCTCAAGGGTTTCGTCGCGGTCGCCGACAACGACCGCGGAGATGCGCATTGGCGCCCCCATCGCCCTGCTCCCCTACGCCCTTCTGGCGCTCGTCGGGCTGCGTCCGTTCTCGATGGCCCCGATCGGACACGCGCTGGTCGTTGGCGTCAGCGCGTTCGTCGCGACGGCGTTGGCGTATGCGGTCGTCGCTGCCGGCGTTCGCCGGTCCGACGTGCGGACGGTCCTCGTTGGCTCGGCGTTCGGTGGCATGGGGATGATCCTCACCGTCCACGGCCTCGTCACCCCCGACTTCCTCGTCGACGACTACTGGCTCGCCGCCTTCACCGGCGCGACGACGATCCCGGTTGGCGCGGCGATCCTCCTGCTTCCGGCAGTTCCGTCGCTCTGCCGCCCGCAGCGGATCCGGCTCGTGCTGCTCGGCAACGTCGTGCTCGCGGGCGCGTTCGGCGCGATCGCAGCGGTATCGCTCGCCAACCCGGACGCGTTCCCGGCACCGCCGCTCGCCGGGAGCCCCGTTGCCAGCGGGGTCCTCGCTGTTGGTCTCGTGCTTCTCGGGCTCGTCGCGACCCGCGCGATTCGCACGTGGACGCTGACGCGACGCACCAGCGACCTGCTCGTCGTCGTCGGGCTCAGCTGGCTCGGAGCGTCGCTGGTCGCGTCGCTCGAGATCACCTTCGCCGACCTCGGCTGGTGGCTCGGACATGGTTTCGAGGTCCTCGCGATCCTCGCCATATCCGGTTCCGTCGCCCTCGATCTTCGCCGCTCGACCGGTTCTCGGCCGCTCTCAGGCGATCTGCGCGCCGCGGAGCTCGTGCTCGCTGCCGAGGCGTTCCTCGGCACCCGCGTCGCCAGCCTCCTTGGTGAGCTCGCGCAGAAGGACCGCTCGACCGAGGAGCATGTACGGCGGGTTGCCTACCTGGCCGTCTCGGTCGGCGAACGTCTTGGCCTCTCGGCGAGCACGCTTCGCACGCTCGCGGAGGGAGGGCTTCTTCACGACATCGGCAAGCTCGCGACGCCGGACGCCGTCCTGCTTAAGCCGGCGAAGCTGAGCGACGACGAGTACGCGACGATCAAGCGACACCCGACGGACGGCGAACGCCTCCTCCGCTCTCTCGGCGGCTTCGGCCGCGGCGTCCGCGAGCTCGTGCTCGACCACCACGAGCGCCTCGACGGTGGGGGATATCCGGCCGGCAAGCGGGGAGCGGCGATCGGGCTTCCGGCACGGATCATGGCGACCTGTGACGTGTACGACGCTCTCGTCTCGCCTCGCGTCTACCGGGCTGCGTGGCCGACGGAGCGCGCCCTTGCGCTGTTGCGAGAGGAGTCCGGTACCTCGTTCGACCCGGTCGTTGTCGTCGCCCTTGCCGCGCTCGTGGAGGACGCTCTGAAGCTCGACGCCGCGGCGTAGCCGGTCAGGCGACCGGTGTCGGCGCGTGGGCGTCGACGAGCGTTCCGAGCTCGCGTTCGAGCGCGCACACGTCGATCGGGTGTGCCCCGAAATGGCGGTGGATCGCGGCGCCGTAGGCGGGACACATCTCGCGCAGCGTTGACACGCCTCGTGCGGTCGCAACGACGACCTGCCCTCGCCGATCGGAGGGGCAGTTCCGGCGCTCGATCATCCCGTCCGCCTCGAGGCGGTCGATCAGTCGGGTCATGCCGCTTCGACTCATCGCCGTCGCGTCGGCCAGCTCGAACATCCGTAGACCGCACTCGCCCGCCTCGGAGACGGCGTTCAGCACGTCGTACCACCCGATCGGCGGCAAGCCGGCGTCGGCGAGGTCGGCCTCGACGCGGTCCGTCAGGCGGCTGTGCGCGATCAGCAGCGCTCGGAATGCTGCGCGTTCCGCTCGCGCTCGCTCGGCGTCCATGCATCAAGTATGCCATACGGACGAATTCAAGTTGCGCTTGCAATTAGCTGGGACATATGGCACTGTTCATTGTGCGCGCAATCAGTGCGTAAGCAACTACAGGAGGCTCCCACCATGAGCGCCATCGCCACCGAGGTCCCGACCGCCAGCTGGACGATCGACCCCGTCCACAGCTCGATCGGCTTCGCCGTTCGCCACCTCGGCGTCTCCACCTACCGCGGCTCGTTCGCCGGCGCCGCCGGCTTCATCACCACCACCGGTGGCGAGCTCGCCACCGTGCACGGGGAGATCGAGATGGCGAACGTCGTCACCTCAGATGCGAACCTCACCGGGCATCTCCAGTCGCCCGACTTCTTCGACGCCGCGAGCCACCCGCGGGCAACCTTCCGCTCGACCTCGATCGAGCAGCTGGGCGAGGAGGTCGTGATCGTTGGCGAGCTCACGCTTCGCGGTGTGACGCAGCAGATCACCCTGCGTGGCGAGCTCGTCGGTGTCGCCACCGACCCGTACGGCAACGAGAAGATCGGTGTCGAGGTAAGCGGGACGATCGACCGCACCGCCTTCGGCATCACCTGGAACGTGCCCCTCGCCAACGGCGCGCTGACCCTCGCCGAGTCGGTCAAGCTGACGCTTGCCGTGCAGGCCGTGCGGGAGGCGTGATGAAGGCGTCGCCCGTCCGGATCCTCGCGATCGCCGGCAGCCTTCGTCGGGGATCACACTCGCGGGCGCTCGTCGAGCTCGCCGCGTCGCTCCTGGAGCATGCCGAGCTCCAACCCTACGATGGGCTGGCGACGATCCCGCCGTTCAACGAGGATGACGAGGAGGCGGCGCCGGCCACGGTCCTCGCGTTCCGTGCCGCGATCGGCGCAGCGGACGCGCTGGTCATCGTCACTCCCGAGTACAACGGATCGATCCCGGGCCAGCTGAAGAACGCGCTCGACTGGGCCTCCCGTCCCTACGGGCTGGCAGAGATCGTCGGTAAGCCGGTCGCGATGGTCTCCTCGAGCCCGTCCTCGTTTGGTGGGACATGGGCGCTCGCCGACCTGCGCAGGGTGCTGGAGCGCAGCGGTGCCGTGCCGCTTGAGGACGCGCTCTCGGTCGGCCACGTGCACCAGGAAGGCAGCTCGGCGACCGTCCGCAGCCGTCTCTCCGAGCTGCTCACCGCGCTCATCGCCGCCAGCAGCGAGGTGCTCGAGGCCGCGTAGTAGGCTTTCGCGATGCACGTCGATTTCGATCAAGCGCGCTATCGCGAGCGGAGCCTCTGGCTCGAGGGGTGCGCGAGCCTCAAGCCCCGCCCCACGATCAGTGGCGACGTCGGTTGCGACGTGGCGATCGTCGGGGCGGGGTTCACCGGTCTCTGGTCGGCGTACTACCTCAAGCGGCTGGCTCCCGACCTGCGGGTCGTCGTGCTTGAGCGCGAGATCGCCGGTTTCGGGCCGTCAGGCAGGAACGGCGGCTGGGCGTCGGCGGGCATTGCCGCATCGCCGAAGGTCTACCTGCGCAGGCATGGCGCCGGGAGCGTCCTGCGCGCTGAGCGCGAGACGTTCGCGACCGTCGGCGAGATCGGCCGCGTCGCGGCGCTCGAGTCGATCGACTGCGGCTTCGTCCACGGCGGCACCGTCACCGTTGCAACCACGCGTCCTCAGCTCGCGCGCCTCAAGGCGAGCGTCGATGCCCGACGGGCACGAGGGTTCACCGCGGACGACGTCAGGCTCCTCGAGGCGTCCGAGCTGGACGAGCGCGTGCGCGTCGCCGGCGCGCTCGCCGGCGCGTTCACGCCACATACGGCACGGATCGACCCGGCGCGCCTCGTGCGTGGGCTCGCTGACGCCTGCGAGCGTCTCGGCGTGATGATCTTCGAGCGATCAGAGGCTCGGCGCATCGGACGCGGACGTGTCGAGTGCGCAACGGGCGCCGTCGTCCGCGCTTCACACGTGTTGCGCACCACCGAGGCGTACACGACAGAGCTCGCGGGCGAGAAGCGGCGGTTCCTGCCGCTCTACTCCCTGATGATCGCCACGGAACCGCTGTCGTCGGCGATCTGGGAGGAGATCGGCTGGGAGCGCGGCGAGACGATCAACGACCAGCGCCACCTGTTCTTCTACGCTCAGCGCACGAGCGACGACCGCATCGCGATCGGCGGGCGGGGCGCTCCCTACCGGCTCGGCTCGCCGATCGACGAGGTGAACGAGCGGAACGACGTGGTACGCGAACGGCTCGCGGCGACCGTTCGTCGGCACTTTCCGGCGGCGAGAGACGCGGCGGTCACGCACCACTGGGGAGGTCCGCTCGGCGTTCCCCGCGACTGGTCGATGGCGGTGTGCTACGACGTGCGGTCAGGTCTGGGCTGGGCCGGCGGATACGCCGGGCACGGCGTCGTCGCGGCGAACATCGCCGGTCGGACGCTCGCCGACCTCCTGCTTGACCGCCAGACCGATCTGGTGTCGCTCCCCTGGGTCGGGCACCAGTCGCGCCGGTGGGAGCCCGAGCCGATCCGCTTCCTCGCCTCGCGCGCGATCGTCGGCGTGCTTGGCTCCGCCGACCGCCACGAGGACACGACCGACCGCCCCGCGCGGCGCGTGCGTCTCGTCGCGCCGTTCGTCCTACCGCGCTGAGGCGCGGGCTTCCCGCGACCCGCTCACCCCGCCTCGAGGACCGCGATCGCCGGCGCTGCATCGAACGGCGAGGAGAACACGATGCCGGCGACGCGGACGTCGCCGCGCAGCTCGACGTGGGTCACACGAGCCTCCAGCCCGGACACGACGGCGTGTCCACCGAGCTCGGCGAGCGTGATCAGCACGGTCTCGCCGCCCTCCAGTCCGTCGACGGCAAGCCCCACGCCCGTGAGCGCGAGGTCGCGCACCGTGCCCGTCACCTCGTGGGAGATCTGCCCGAAGTCGTCGAACACGACGAGCTCAGCAACCAGCCCGTTGATCGGGACGAACCGGTGCAAGAAGCGACCGGCGAGCTCGGTGACCCCGACGATCTCCAGCACGGTCTGGCGGTGGGAGTGCGAGAGGAGCCTGGCTCGTCCGCGCCGCCCCTTGCCGTCGGGCGTGACCCAGGCAACGTCGATCGTCTCGCCGTCGCTCGCCGTGAGCTCGGGCTCGATGTGCACGAGCGGCGGCAACGAGATGACGACCCGAGAAACCTGCTCGTGCCCGTCGTGCAGGCGGACGGCGATCGCCGCGCCGACCCCCGGTGCCTCCTCGCTCATCGGTGACGCCCGCCAGCGATCGCTGTCAGCCGAGCAGGTCGTGAAGCGCGTGGACGCACTCCCATACCGTATCGAACCTCGCACCCGCGATCTGCCCACGCGGGTCAACGGTGACGCGCACGACCTCGCCGCGCACACGCTGGAGGATCACGCGGCCGTCGCGCTCGCGGAGGGTGATCTCGACCGCTGACCCCTCGTCGAGCTTCGTGTCGATCAGGAAGCCAACGCCGCCGACCGAGAGGTCGTTCACCGGACAGTTGAGCAGCGTCGTTACCTTACCGGCGCGATCGAGGCACCGGACCTCCGCGATCAGCGGGCGCGGCGGTGCGGCACGCTGGAAGTAGCGGCGCTCGATCGGCTGCGCCTCGCCGATCGCGAGCCACAGGCCCGCCGGCGTCGTGTCGATCACGCGCGCGGTGGCGCGCTGGTACGCCATCCCCGATCCCCAGACGATGTCGATCGACGAGTCGGAAGGGAGCCGCGGCGCCGGCGACACGCAGATGAAGTTGGCGTCGCCGTCGACCACTCGGGACACGACGTCGCGGCCGTTGCCACCTCGTAGCGCGACGGTGGCGTTGCGCATCGGGCGTCCGGCAGGGTGCGACTCTCGGTTCTGCGTCGGTACAGCCATGGGTGACCTATCGACAGCCGGTCCGCAGAACTGAAGAGTAAAGCGTTACAGTCGTGTCATCTTTGCCGATCTCTGGAATCGGAGCGCCGGTGGGTTGCCCAGTTGTCTGATTGTGAAACGGCATGGTCATCCGACTGCCTGGATCGTCCTGCGCTTGCCGGCTCCGCACCCTTCGGGTGACTCTGCCGCCCAGCTCCGGCTTCGCGGGAGCGTCGCGCGCCGCTTGCACTTAGCGTGTCAAGGCCTTCGCCTTGACACGCGTGCGAGCGGGCGTGCTATCCAGCACGCCCGCGATCAGCAACCCCTGCGCGACGCGCAACGCCCCCGCTCGCTCCAGACACCCGATGACGCCGCTCTTTGACATCAGACCACTAGTCGGGGCGAACCTGCCCGTCACCTCGGACGACATACCGCAACGAGGTGAGGTCCTCCAGTCCGATCGGGCCGCGGACGTGCAGCCGCCCGGTCGCGTTGCCGATCTCCGCGCCGAAGCCGAACTCGCCGCCGTCGGTGAACCGCGTCGAGGCGTTGACGTAGACGCACGCCGAGTCGACCTCGCGGAGGAACCGGTCGGCCGCCGTCAGGCTCGCCGTGATGATCGCCTCAGAGTGCCCGGTCGAGTAGCGCCCGACGTGCTCGATCGCTGCGTCGAGATCGTCGACGACGCGAACCGCGAGCACGAGATCGAGGTACTCCGCCGCCCAGTCCGCCTCCGTCGCCGGCTCGATCGCCAGGTCGGGCGCCGCGGCGCGGGTCGCCTCGTCGCCACGCAGCGCGCACCCGCGGGCGATGAGAGCACCCAGGATGCGCGGTAGGTCACCGACTCGCTCGCGGTGCACGAGAAGGGTCTCGGCGGCGTTGCAGACGCCGGGCCGCTGCGTCTTCGCGTTGACGATGATCGCTTCCGCCATCGCTGCGTCCGCCGAGGCGTCAACGTACACGTGACAGTTTCCACCAGCGGCGACCACTACCGGGATCCGTGCGTGCTCGAGCAGGAAGCCCTTCAGCGCCTCGCCTCCGCGCGGGATCACCACCTCGGCGTTCGCCGGTGCGCTGACGAACGTCGCGAGCTCCTCGCGGGAGAGGTGAAGAGAGACGACCGCTCCGTGCGGTATCCCGACCGTGTCCAGCCCCTGATGGATCGCCGCGACGAGCGCCTGGTTCGTTGCGCTCGCGCTCGTCGAGCCGCGCAGCAACGCCACGCAACCGGCCTTCAGGCACAACGCCGCCACGTCGACGGTGACGTTCGGGCGCGCCTCGTAGACGACCAGCACCCGTCCGAGCGGCACGCGGACGCGGCTCACCTCCAGACCGTTCGCGAGGCGGCGGCCCGATACCAGCGTCCCGCACGGATCGGCGAGCAGGGCGACCGCGCGCGCCGCCGCCGCAAGCGCCGCGACGTCTGCACCGTCGAGCGCGAGACGATCGATCAGCGCGCGCGACGTCCCGCTCGCCCGAGCGCGCGCGACGTCCTCGGCGTTCGCCGCGACGATCGGGTTGGCACGCGCCTCGATCGCGTCGGCGATGGCGAGCAGCGCCGCATCCTTGGCTCCGCTGTCGAGCCGGGCGAGGAGTCGCCGAGCGTCGTCTGGCACCTCAGGTGCCGATCGGGCGGACGTCGCTCAACCGCGCGCTGTACCCGCCCGACGTGGTGGCGAGCTTGGTGATCCACACGAGCACGTAATGCACCCCGTTCCCGCTTGAGCGGACCTTCAGCCGCTGTCGCTTCTTCGACACGACCGTCGCCGCGGAGGCTACGTGCCAGCCGGAGAGCAGCGCCGGTGGGTCGGTGGTCGTCGCGGTGTACAGCGTCGCTGTGAACCCCGGGATCGGCGTGCGCAGCTCAACGGCGGCGAGGCTGGCCGGGTCGGTCAGCTCGACGATGAGGCCGACGCCACCCTTCCCGGTCGTCAGGTCGCTGCCGCCGTGATAGATCTCGGTCTCCCACCACGTCCCCGTCGGATCACCGTCGATCGCGTTGCGCGCCTGGTCGTCATTCTCGGCGCCATCGCCGCCAGGGCGCGGGTCGAAGGTCTGGACGCCGGCGAGCGGGATGTCGGCGGCCGTCGTCGTGCCCGTCGAGACGGCGGTGGAGACGACGGTCGGGACCGGAATGAACGGTCCGGTGGTGTGCGACGTCTCGATCCCCCCACTCGTCACGGGGTCGGGCGTCGAGGCCGTCCGCACGACCAGCGCGATGCCGAGCGAGGCCGCGAGGAGCGCGACGACCGCAACGACACGTGCGATCGATCTCTCGCGTGAGCGGCCGGACGACCGTCGCTGCAGCTCCTCCGCGAGGTGCGGGAAGTCCATCGAGGGGGGCGTCAGATCCTCCCATGGGGCAAGGTCATCGGACATCGCACCCGGCAGTGTGAACGCCGCGCGCACCACTGCCGCCACCTCCACCTCGCCGGTCGCGTCGTCGCGGGTCGCCGGCGTGGGTGGCTGCGGCGTCGGAGCGGGCTCCGACTGATCATCGTCAGCCACTGCCGGCGCATCGTCCGTGGTGAGGAGGGCGGTATCGACGATCTCCGATGGCTCGATGTCCGGCTCGGCCAGGGCGACCTCGCGCATCACCGTCCGGAGCTGGTCACGCGCGATGACCGCAGACCCAGGCCGCCCGTCGGGCGTCTTCGCAAGAAGGCTCGCAACGAGGGCCACGAGCGCTCGTGGCGCCTCCGGCCGGACGTCGGCGAGCGATGGCGGTGCCGTACGGACGTGGCGGGCGGCAACGTCTGCGAACCCGGTGCCGCGGAACGGCGGTCGTCCGGCGAGCATCTCAAAGAGGACGACGCCAAGAGCGTACAGGTCGGATCGTGCGTCGAGCGGTCGGCCGAGCGCCTGCTCCGGCGACACGTACTCGCCTGTGCCAAGCACCCTTCCCGGCTGGGTGATCCCAGGCTCCTCGAGCGCTCGCGCGATCCCGAAGTCGGCCAGCTTGACGTGTCCGTCGGGCGCGATCAGCACGTTCGCCGGCTTCAGATCGCGATGAACGAGCCTCGCCGCGTGCGCCGCTGCGAGGCCGTTCGCGAGCTGTTCCGCGATCGCCGTGGCCTCCAGCAGCGGGAGCGGGCCGCTGCGGCGAAGGCGTTCGCGCAGGCTCTCCCCCTCGACGAGGTCGAACACGAGGAACGGCCGGTCATCGTGGGAGCCGCGATCGCGGAGCGCGACAACGTTCGGGTGATCGATCGCCGCGAGAAGGCGAGCCTCCCGTTCGAAGCGCGCCAGCACCTCGGGGTTGTCGGCGGCGTCGACGTGCAGCAGCTTGACGGCCACCGCGTCGCCGTTGGTGGTGTCCTTCGCGCGCCAGACGGACGCGGTTCCACCCGACCCGAGGCGCGCGGCCAGCTCGTAGCGCTGGGAAATCCGCTCTCCGACCACCCCGGGAGCCTACCGGACGTCGCTCCTAGAAGTCGAACGGAAGGATGTGGCCGTCCTCGAGCGCTCGGACGAACCGCTCGATCTCGTCACGCATGTTCTCCCGCGACACGCGTTCGAGGGTGTCGATCAGCTCGTCGGTCGCACCGTTGAGCGCATCATCGAACGCTTCAACGACGCCCTGCTCGTACACGTCACGGTGTATCCACTCACACGACGGACAACGCAGCTCGAGCTCCCAGCGCTCGCCGTCGGCCTCGCGCCAATCGACCGGGTACACCAGCTCGCCCTCGCAGCACGGGCAGATCTCGAGGCGCGGCACGTTCGGCGCCGGCGGGGGCGAAGGCTCCAGACCAGCGGCGAGCGAGCGGACCGCGTCGTCCGGCGGCCCGAGCGTCTCGAAGTAGACGATCTCGACCGCTTTCCCGCTTGGCAAGATGATCTTCTTGACGTGGAAGTCGCCTACCGGCGAGCGTTCCACGCCTTGCTCGGAGCGGACTGGCTCGTTCGGTTCGCCTGATCGCCGGGGTGCCACACAGCCTGTATCGGACGGCGGTCAGCACGGCTTGAGCGTTCCGCCCGATCTCCCCCTGTCGGGTGAGCGAACCGGTCAGGAACCGAGGTCGGCGGTGATCCAGTACGTGTTGCCGTCACGCACGATGCCGATCCCGATCGACCGGAACGACCGATCGAGCAACACCGAGCGGTGGATCGGGCTACGCATCCACGCACGCGTGATCCAGGCGATGCTCGGGCCGTAGCCGAGAACCTCACCGACGACCCTCGCTCGGTAGGCGCGCCGGATTCGTGTCGATGCCGGCGTTCCGTCGGACGAGCTGTGGCGGAGGCGCTGGATCGTGTCGATGTAGCGCGCCTGCGTGCCTGCGCAGCCCGCAAGGGCCGGCTGGGCGTGAAGCGGCTTCAGGTGCTGCTCGGCACGAAGGACGTTCACTCGAGCGAGGAGGGTGCTGGCGTCGGTCTCGTCCGCGCCGGCGGTCGCGCTCGGCACGAGCGCAGCCGCGAGCACGCCGAGGAGGAGAAGCCGTGGCCACCGTCGCATCGATCAGGTTGTAGTCGAGCAACGGGTCGCGCGCAAACGGGATCTCGCTCAACCGGTGGAAACCTCGCGAATGCTTACGCAGGGACGCCGATGGTCGCCGCTGCGATCGCTCCCTCCAGCACGTCGAGCGCCTCGGCCAGATGCTCGTCCGAGATGACGAGCGGCACGAGCGTCCGGATGACGTTGCCGTACGTCCCCGCTTTCAGCAGGATCAAGCCGGCCGCGAGGGCGTGAGCGACGACCGCGTTGGCGATCTCTGGCGCCGGAGTGCCCGCGGCGTCCGCGACGAGCTCGATGCCGATCATCGGGCCGAGGCCGCGAACGTCGCCGACGGCAGCGTTCTCTGACTGCACGCGCTCGAGCCGGCGTCGGATCGCCGTCCCGATCTCGATCCCGCGCTCAAGCAGTCGCTCGTCCCGCAGGACGTCCAGCACGGCGATTCCCGCGGCGCAACCCAGCGGGTTGCCAACGTACGTGCCGCCGATCGTCGACTCCGCCGCGGCGTCCATGATCGCCGCTCGGCCGGCGACGCCCGAGATCGGCACACCTCCCGCGATCGACTTTGCGACGCACACGAGATCGGGCTCGACGCCGAAGTGTTCGATCGCGAACATCTTCCCCGTGCGCCCGTAGCCGGACTGCACCTCGTCGGCGATCAGGACGATCCCGTGCTCGTCGCAGAGCTCCCGCAAGGCGGACAGGTAGCCCGGTGCAGCGGGCACGAAGCCGCCCTCGCCCTGCACCGGCTCGATGATGATCGCGGCCACGGACTCAGGCGCGACGCGCGTCTTGAGCGCCGTCGCCAGGTCGCGCAGCGCTATCGCCGTCGCGTCTGGCCCGAGCCGGTAGGCGTTGGGAAACGCGACGCGGTACACCTCGGGGGCGAACGGCCCGAACCCCGCCTTGTACGGGTGCACCTTCGATGTGAGGGACATCGCCATGTGCGTGCGTCCGTGGAACGCCGACTCGTAGGCGATCACCGCCGGGCGCCCGGTCGCGACCTTCGCGATCTTGATCGCGTTCTCGACCGCCTCCGCTCCGGAGTTGAAGAACGCGGCGCGCTTCGGGCCGCTGATCGGGATCAGCGGCAGCAGGCGCTCGGCGAGCTCGACGTAGCTCTCGTATGGGACGACCGTGAAGTCGGTGTGCAGGAAGCGATCAGCGGCCGCCTTCACGGCGGCGGTCACGCGCGGGTGGGAGTGGCCGATGTTCAGGCAGCCGATGCCACCGGCGAAGTCGATGAAGGTGTTGCCGTCGACGTCCGTCAGCAGCGCCCCGTCGCCGCGTTCGACCCACATCGGCATCCAGAGGTCCTTCGCCCGTGCGACGGACTGCTCCTTGCGCGCCGTCAACGCGCGCGAGCGCGGCCCGGGAACCTCCGTCCTGAGAACGATCGCGCCCACGGCCGGCTCCTCGTGTCGGTTCATGCACGGTGTTTGGAACCTACTCACGGTAGCACCCGCCGGGCCGGGCTCGCCGTCGCCGGTACACTCGCCGACATGGTGCTCTCCGACCGCGCGATCAGGGACGCTCTTGCCTCGGGCCGGGTGCGGCTCGACCCGTTCGACGACGACCTGGTGCAGCCCGCGTCGATCGACGTGCGCTGCGATCACCGGTTCCGCGTGTTCCGCAACAACCGCTACGCGCACATCGACGTGCGGGAACCAATGCCCGACCTGACCGAGCTCGTCACCTGCGAGGACGGCGTGCCGTTCATCCTGCATCCCGGCGAGTTCGTCCTCGGCGCGACGATGGAGCGTGTCGCGCTCGGCAACGACCTCGTTGCGCGTCTGGAAGGGAAGAGCTCGCTCGGGCGTCTCGGCCTCCAGGTGCACTCCACCGCCGGGTTTATCGACCCGGGATTCGACGGCCAGGTGACGCTCGAGCTGACGAACGTCGCGAGCCTGCCGATCACGCTCTACCCGGGGATGAAGATCGGCCAGCTCTCGTTCCTCGCGATGACCGGCCCGAGCGACCGGCCGTACGGAACGGGAGGGCTCGGCTCGAAGTACCAGGGGCAACAGGGGCCGACACCGAGCGCGTACTGGCGGAACTTCTCGGCTCCATGACCGGCCGGGCCGTGCTCGTAGAGGAGACGCCCGCTCTGGCTCGGCCGTCGTTCGGAGTGGGGCGGTAGGGTTCGTCCTGTGCCTCGGGTGCGCCAATCGGTCGACGAGCGACTTCTCGCCGTACGCGCCGACGTCGGTGAAGGCGCCGACCGTGTCGACGTAGCGGGTTGGATCGATCGGCTCGAACGCGCCGCGCGCGCCGGTGAGCGGCTCGGCCGGGTTGATGTCTCCGATCTGACGCAGGCAGGAGCGCGGGCGGCCGGGGACGGTCTGCCGCTACCGGTCGTCGTTGACACGTGGCTGACGACCGGATGGGTGATCTGGGGCGCCTTGCAGAAGGAGAGCGGCGACGTGCGCGAGGTCGGACGGCTCGCAGGAGCATTGCTTCGCGCGCTCGACGACGGCGCGAAAGCGCTCGCCGACGGGTTCGTCCACGAGCAGCGTGCCGCGGTGCGTCGCGACGAGTCAGCACGCGCCGCGCTGCTTGACGTCCTGATCGGCGAGGCGCCGGTCGACGAGGTGCTCGCAGCCGCGCAACGGCTGGGGTTGGACGTCGTGTCGGAACGCTCGGTGCTCGTCGTTGCGACGGTGTCAGAGGTCGTGCTCGAGCGGCTGCGCGACCATGGCGCTCTGGCAGCCCCGCGCGACGGCGTCGTCGTCGCCGTGATCGACGGACCGCCGCCCCGTGGTTCAGAACGTGCCGGTCTCGGCCGGCCGGGCGCTGGCGTTGCGGGCATCCGGCGCTCCTACCGCGAGGCACGGCGGGCCCTTGATGTCGCCAACCGGCTTGACCTGCACGGCGTCGTGCCGTTCCGTGAGGTGCTGCCGGAGGCGTTGCTGCTCAACGATCGCGTTGGGCTCGAGGCCCTCGTCGAGACGACGCTCGCCGCCCTCGCAAACGCCCGTCACGGAGCCGGCCCCCTGCTGCGAACGCTCGGGGCCTACTTCGACGCTGGCGGGAACGTCGCCGCAACAGCGCGCGCGCTCGCGATCCACGAACGAACGGCGGTCTACCGGCTTGCGCGGATCGCCGAGCTCACCGGGCTTGACGTCGACGACCCGCTCGACCGGTTCCGGCTCGAGCTCGCGATCCGCGGGCGCGCGCTGACCGACGCGGGCTCCTAGCGCCAGTCGACGCCGTCCATGCCAGCCCATCCCTCGGGGAGCGCGACGCCGGCGTGCCGGTTGAGCGCGACCCGCAGCGTGCTCAGGCCGAGGAGCGCGCACTTCAGCCGGACCGGAGAGAGGGGAATCCCCATCTCCTCCTCGATGTCGGCGCGCGTCAGGGCGGCAGCCTCCTCGACCGTCTTGCCCTCGACGAGCTCGGTCATCATCGATGTCGCCGCCTGGGAGATCGAACAGCCGCGACCGTGAAAGCGGATCTCCTCGATCCGGCCGGCGATGATGTTCAGGTCGAGGTGCAGCTCGTCACCGCACAGCGGGTTCGTTCCCTCGACCGACACGTCCGCGTCGGTGAGCGCACCGTGGTTGCGTGGGTTCTTGTAGTGGTCGAGGATGTGCTCGCGGTACAGGTCGTCCATCAGGCGAAGATCCTCCGCACACGGTGCAGGCCGTCGATCATCCGATCGATCTCGTCGGGAACGGTGTAGAGGTAGAACGACGCACGCGTCGTCGCCGGGAGCCCGAGTCGCTCCATCACAGGCTGCGTGCAGTGGTGCCCGGCGCGTACGCACACGCCCTGAGAGCCGAGGATCTCCGCGACATCGTGCGGGTGGACGCCGTCGAGGGAGAACGGCACGACGCCGCCTCGGCGTGAATGCTCCGTCGGTCCGTGCACCGTGATGCCAGGGACCTCGGCAAGGCGTCCGAGGGCGTAGCGCGTGATCGCCTGCTCGTGCGCCTGCACGTTGTCGAGACCGACGCCGACGAGGTACTCGATCGCCGCGCCCATCCCGACCACCTCGGCGATCGCCGGCGTCCCCGCCTCGAACCGCCACGGCAGCTCGTTGTAGGTCGTGCCGCTGAGACGCACCGAGCGGATCATCTCGCCGCCGGTCAGAAACGGCGGCATCGCCTCGAGCAGCTCGCGCCGACCGTACAACGCCCCCGCTCCGGACGGCCCGCCGAGCTTGTGGCCCGAGAACACGAGGAAGTCGGCGCCAAGCGCGGTGACGTCCGTCGGGCGGTGTGGCACGGACTGCGCGCCGTCGACGACGATCACGCCGCCCTGCTCGTGCACCCAGTCGGCGAGCACGCGAACCGGGTTCGACGTGCCGAGCGAGTTCGACTGCTCAGCGACGGCCAGGAGCCGAACGTTCCCCGAGCGGGCGATCTCGTCAAGCTCGTCGAGCTGCAGCTCGCCGCGATCGTCGATGTGCACGTAGCGGATCGCCGCGCCCGTCTGCTGGGAGAGGACCTGCCACGGCACGAGGTTCGAGTGGTGCTCGAGCTCCGTGCAGACGATCACGTCGCCCGGGGCAAGGTTGGCGCGCCCGTAGCTGTGCGCGACGAGGTTGATCGCCTCGGTCGAGTCGCGCGTGAAGACGATCTCCTTCGTCGAGGCCGCACCGATCAACGCGCGAACGGTCTCGCGCGCCCCTTCGTACGCCTCGGTCGCCTCGACGCCAAGCTGGTACACGGCGCGGTGCACGTTCGCGTAGGAGGTCGTGTAGAACGACATCATCGTGTCGAGCATGTGCCGCGACTTCTGTGCCGAGTTCGCCGAGTCGAGATACGAGAGCGGGTGTCCGTCGATGACACGCTCGAAGATCGGGAAGTCGGCGCGGAGCACGGAGGCGGGTGTGGCGACGGCGTCCACGCGGTTCAGTCTACCGGAGTTTCGATAGCGATCGCTGTCCAAACCCCGCGCTCATCCGACGCTAAGGCTGCGGCTGAACAGGAACGCCGCGACCCCGCCAAGCGTCGCGAGCGTCGTCAGCGCGGGCGTCCGGAACCGGGGGTGGTCGGTGAGGACCGACGCGAGCGCCAGGAACAGCGGGAAGTCGACGACAACGAAGCGTGTCAGACCCAGCAGCGGCAACGCGTGGGTCGGCGCGGCGATCGGCACGAGCAGCGCCGCGAACCCGTACGCGCCAAGAGCCGGTCCGAGCCGCCGCCACGCGACGACGGCGAGCGCGAGCGAGCCGACGAGCAGCAGGAGCAGGACGACGTTCGTGATCGACACCTGGTCGGTCGCCGCGACGTGCGCCGCGCCGCCATCCGTGGTGTGGGCGACGAGGTGCCAGCCGCCGCGCAGGCCGGCGACCAGAGCGCGCCACAGGGACTCGACGACCGGAACGGCCTTCGCATCGCGATACCAGCCGTCCTGCTGGTGCAGCCAAGCGAGGGCGTCCCCGGTGCGCTGGTGCAGGTACAGCGAGTAGGTCGCCACCGCGGCGGCCGGTCCGACGATGGCCGTGGCGATCCGCCCTCCACGGCGAAGGCCGGGTGCGCCCGGCCACGCGACGATCGCCAGCGGCAGCACGAGCGCGACGCCGACGACGCGATCGCAGACCGCCAGAAACGCAAGGACGACGACGATCCGCCACCGGCCGCGGAACGCTGCAAGGATCGCTCCCGCGCTCAACGCCAGGTAGAGACCCTCGCTGTACGGCGCGCTGAACACCAGCGCGAGCGGGTACAGCGCCAGCAGCAACGCGCCCTCTCGTCCAACGGCGGCGGTCGCCCGACATTCGCCGATCCGCGCGACGAGGGTTGCGCCGATGCCGGAAGCGACGAGTGCCACCAGCACTCCGGCGACGAGCGCCGACCCGAGGACGACGCCGCCAGCGTGCAGCACGAGCGGCGTCAGCGGCCAGAACGCCGGCGCTCGCGGTGTGAAGCCGTACCCGTCGTGGGCGATCGCAAGGAACCAGGAGGAGTCCCAGCGCGCGAACACGCCGAACACGAGGTCGCTCAGCCCGCCCCACGCGGTGTCGTGCCGGTAGGCGTCCGCCACCGAGTGTCCCGGCAGCCTCCCGGGAGGGATCCAGGCGAGCAGCGCAGCCGCCCCGACGAGGTAGGCGAGGCGGATCCCGATGAGCATGCCGAACGGCCCACGAACGAGCTGACCGACGCGGAACCTCACCCGGAGCTACCCGAGACGGGTCTGCAGCGCTGCGCCGACCGCCTCACGCAGGCGCTCGTCCGAGATCCGCTCGAGCACGTCAGCGAAGAAGCCCTGCACGATCAGATGCTCGGCCGTGTCGCGGTCGAGCCCACGGCTGCGCAGGTAGTGCAACAGCTCCTGGTCGACACGGCTGATCGTGGCGCCGTGCGTGCAGCGCACGTCGTTCGCCTCGATCTCGAGGCCAGGGATGGAGTCTGCGTGGGCCTTCTCGGAGAGGATCAGGCTGCGGTTCTGCTGGTACGCGTCGGTCTTCTGCGCGTCCTTCGCGACGCGGATCACGCCGCGCCAGACGCTGCGGCCGCGATCACGCAGCACGCCCTTGAAGAACAGGTCGCTCGTCGCGTGCGGCGCGTCGTGTTCCTGGGTGGTGTCGAGATCGACGTGCTGTGTGCCGTCAACGACGGCGGTGCCGGTGAGCCGCACCGACGAGCCAGTGCCGGCCATCCGCGACTCGAGGCGGGTCTTGCCCGTCTTGCCGCCGAGCGCGACGGACACCCACTCGAGGTTCGCGTCGCGGCCGATCTCTGCGCGGTGCGTGGCGAAGTGCAGCGCCTCGGTCGACCGGTTCTGCACGGTCACGTAGTGCAGGCGTGCGGCGGGCGCCACGACCAGCTCAACGACGCCGTTCGCGTAGCCGGCGACGCCGGTGACGTGCTCCTCGACGAAGGTCGCCTCGGCACCCTCCTCGAGCACGACCAGCGCGCGCCAGTGCTGCGCAGCCCCCGCCGTTGCGATCTCGAAGGCTGCGTGCAACGGCTGCTCGACGCGCACGCCACGCGGGACGTGGAGGAAGACGCCACCGGTCCACAGCGCAGCGTTCTCGACCGCGAACCGCTCGGCGCCGGTGACGATCGAGCCGAGGTGTGCCTCAACGAGCGCAGGGTGGGTGACGGCCGCCTCCTCGAGGGAGCAGTACGTCACGCCTGCCGCCGCGACCGCCGGGTCGAGCGTCGCGACGACGACGGTCGAGTCGCGCTGCACGATCCGCCCACCCTCCGCACCGGTCAGGAGGATCGCGCCCTCGACCTCGGCGGATCGATCGGCGGGGGTGGCGGGAGCGAACGCCGCGAAGTCGATCCCGCGGAGGTTCGTGTAGCGCCAGTGCTCGCTCGCGATCGTCGGCACTGCGATGGTCGAGCTCTGCTCGGCCGCGGTACGGCGAGCCTCGGTCAGCCAGGCGCTCATCAGCCGACCGATCCTTCCATCTGCAGCTGGATCAGCCGGTTCATCTCCACGGCGTACTCGAGCGGCAGCTCCTTGGTGATCGGCTCGACGAAGCCGGCGACGATCATCGCGGACGCCTCGGCCTCCGGCAGGCCACGGCTCATCAGGTAGTAGAGCTGCTCCTCGCCGATCTTCGAGACCGTTGCCTCGTGGCCGATGTCGACGTTCGGTTCACCAACGTTGATGTACGGGTACGTGTCCGAACGCGAGTGCTCGTCGAGGATCAGGGCGTCGCAGACGACCTTCGACCTCGAGCCGACGGCGCCCGGGTTGACGCGCAGCAGGCCGCGGTAGGAGCTGCGCCCGCCGTCCTTCGAGATCGACTTCGACGTGATCACCGAGGAGGTGCGCGGCGCCATGTGGGTGATCTTGCCGCCCGCGTCCTGGTGCTGGCCCTTGCCTGCGAACGCGATCGAGAGCACCTCGCCGTGGGCGCCCTCGCCCTTCAGGATCACCGCGGGATACTTCATCGTGATCTTCGAGCCGAGGTTTCCGTCGACCCACTCCATCGTCGCGTCCTGCTCGGCGATCGCCCGCTTCGTGACGAGGTTGTAGACGTTGTTCGACCAGTTCTGGATCGTCGTGTAGCGGCAGCGGCCGCCCTTCTTGACGACGATCTCGACGACGGCTGAGTGCAGCGAGTCGGACGAGTACGTCGGCGCCGTGCAGCCCTCGACGTAGTGCACGTAGGCGCCCTCGTCGACGATGATCAGCGTGCGCTCGAACTGGCCCATGTTCTGTGCGTTGATGCGGAAGTAGGCCTGCAGCGGCAGGTCGAGCTTGATGCCCTTGGGGATGTAGATGAACGACCCACCCGACCAGACCGCCGAGTTGAGGGCGGCAAACTTGTTGTCGTTCGCCGGGATCACCGTCGCCCAGTACTCGCGGAACAGCTCCGGGTGCTCGCGCAGCGCCTGGTCGGTGTCGAGGAAGATCACGCCCTGATCGGCGAGGTCCTGCTGCAGCGAGTGGTAGACGACCTCGGACTCGTACTGCGCGCCGACGCCAGCGAGGAACTTCCGCTCGGCCTGGGGGATACCGAGACGCTCGAACGTGTTCTTGATGTCCTCGGGCACGTCGTCCCAGGAGCGCGCGTTCTCCTCGGCCGGCTTCAGGTAGTAGAAGATGTTCGCGAAGTCGATCTCGCCGAGGTCGGAACCCCACTCGGGCATCGGCTTCTTGAGGAAGATCTCGTACGCCTTCAGGCGGAACTCGAGCATCCAGGCCGGCTCGCTCTTGTGCGCGGAGATCTGCCGGATGATGCCCTCGTTCAGGCCACGGTCGACCTTGATGACCGGCTTCTCCTCGTCATGGAAGCCGTACTTGTACCCGTCGCCGATCCCCTCGAGGGACTCGACGTCCTGGTCGGTGGCGGCCATCGCCTAGGCCTCCACGCTCGCCGCGATGTCGGCATAACCGGCCCGCTCGAGCTCCTTCGCGAGCTCCGCGCCGCCCGAGCGCGCGATGCGTCCCTCGATCAGCACGTGCACGTGGCTCGGCGTGATGTAGTCGAGGATGCGCTGGTAGTGCGTGATCACGATCGCGCCCATCTCGTCGCCGATGTGCGCGTTGACGCCGTGCGCGACGATCTTCAAGGCGTCGATGTCGAGCCCGGAGTCCGTCTCGTCGAGCACCGCGAGCGAAGGCTTCAGCATCGCTAGCTGGAGGATCTCGAGGCGCTTCTTCTCGCCACCGGAGAAGCCGTCGTTGAGGTAGCGGCTCGACATCTTGCGGTCGACGTCGAGGAGCTTCATCGCCGCCTCCATCCGGGTGCGGAACTCGGGGATGCGGATCGGGTCGCCCTTGCCGCGATGCGCGTTGATCGCGGTGCGCAGGAAGTTCGCGACGGTGACGCCGGGAACGGCGTACGGGTACTGGAAGCACAGGAAGAGCCCCGCGCGGGAGCGCTCGTCCGGCGCCATCGTGAGGAGGTCGTCGCCGTGGAATAGCACCTCGCCGTCGGTCACCTCGTAGCCGGGGTGACCCATCAGCACGTGGGAGAGCGTCGACTTGCCGGAGCCGTTCGGGCCCATGATCGCGTGCGTCTCGCCGCGCGAGACCTCGAGGTCGATGCCGCGCAGGATCTCCTTGTCGGAGTCGACGATCTTCGCGTGCAGGTTGCGGATGACGAGGTCGGCCAAGGTCGTGCTCCTTTGGCGCGCACGTGGCGCCGCTCAGTGTTCCGCCTCCATCATACCGGGTTTACGCAGCGATCGCTGTGTAAACGCCGCGAGCCCTCGCCGACGGGACGGTCAGGCCCCGGGCGCGCCCTCCTGGAGGTAGCGAAGCAACGCCACATCGGTGAGCCACTCGATCGGCGCGCGGTCGTCAGTGAGGACGTCCCCGCCGGCAGGAACGGCCGAGAGCGTGTTGCGCAGCGCGCTCGCCGGAGCGGCCTCGAGTCCCGTCGCCGCTGCGAGGCGGCCGTCTGCTGCCGCGGCGTCGGCGGCGTTGGCGTAGCCGACGAGGATCGAGTTGAACCGGTCGTACCGGCTCTGCTGCACCGCCGGGAAGTCGGCGCGCATGGTGCGCGCGACCCAGTCGACGACGCCGGTCAGCCCTGGCGGCGTGCCGACGTTGATCGCCACGACGCCGTGTGGCGTCAGGTGATCGTGGACGAGCTGGAAGAACTCCCGCGAGACGAGGTGGAACGGGATGTATGGCTGGCGGTAGGCATCGACGATGATCGCGTCGAAGCGCCGCGTTGAGCCCTCCAACCAGAAGCGCGCGTCACCGGTATGCACCACCAGGTTGGCGCCGCCCATGCCGAGGTATCGTCTGCCGACCTCGCTGATCAGCGGGTCGAGCTCGACGCCGTCGATCTGCGCGTGGGGCCACGCGGCGGCGATGATCGTGGAGACCGTCCCGCCCGCGTTGCCGAGGACCGCGATCCGCCCGGCGGGCGCACCATCGAGCAGCGGAAGCGTCGCAAAGGCATCCCAGTAGCCGCCGGTCAGGACCCCGTGGGCGGGGCGGATCGAGTGCAGCGCCCACCCCTCGTTCAGGTGGATCACCCGGGAGCCGTCGGAGCGCTCGACGACCTGCACGTACTGGTACGGTGACTCCCCTTCAAACAGCACCCGGCCATCGGTTGCCGCCTTCACCTGGCCGGGCGGCAGGAGCGCGAGCGCGAGCAAGATCGCCGGTGCGCCGAGCGCGCGCCGGGGCAGGAGCGGGAGCGAGGCGAGCGCGAGTGCGAGCGAGGCGAGAAGCAGCGTCCGTCGCGTGCCGACCTGGGGGATCAGGTAGAGGACGGGCAGGAACGTGCCACCGATCGAGCCGACGGTCGAGAGCGCGTACAGCCGGCCGGCGACGGCGCCGGCCTCGGCGACGTCCGTCACGGCGAGCCGGATCGCCCACGGCGCGACCGC
Source organism: Actinomycetes bacterium (assembly GCA_025360225.1). Classification (GTDB taxonomy): domain Bacteria; phylum Actinomycetota; class Thermoleophilia; order Gaiellales; family F1-60-MAGs149; genus JANYCN01. The sequence goes on from JANYCN010000036.1 coordinate 84,158, forward strand.
GCCGAGCGCCGTCACCGGTATCGCGAACATCAGCAGCGTGCCGGCAAACGAGGCGATGAACGCGCCGGCTGAGACGCCTGCAAACGCGCTTGCGGCAGCGGCGAAGAGCGGCGTCGTGGCGAACGGCAGCACGCCGATCGCGAGCGCGGCGACGAGCACCACGAGGCCAAGGGCGCGCTCCGTCGGATGGCGGTCGGCGAGCTTCCCGCCGAGCCAGTAGCCGAGCGAGAGGTACACGAGGATCAGCCCGATGACGTTTGCCCAGACGACGTTTGACGTGCCGAAGTACGGCGCCAGGAGCCGCGCCCCCGCCATCTCCGTCGCGAGCGAGCAGGCACCGGCGACGAGGACGAGCAGGTTCAGGCGCCAGGTGCCCCGCCCTGTCGCGGAGCGGTCGCCGCCACCGCCCTCTGGCGTCGCGGGCGAGCTCGACTCGGGGTGCGCCACGCCGGCAGGCTACCGGCACCGGGTCACCGCTCACCCCTACAGCAGGTCGCTTGCCGTCAGCTTCCAGTCGTACACACGCCCTTGCCACCGCTCGACGATCCGGCGATACTCGGGGTCGGCGCGGAGCGAAGCGATCGCCCCATCCAGCTCGTGGAGGAGGCTCGCGCTCGTCGGCGTGTCGCGAACGGCGGCGCAGTAGATCCAGCGGGTGATCGGGTCGCCGACCGTCTCGATCCGGCCGTGCCACGGGCTCGCCGGGTCGTTCGCGCACCAGTGGACGATCGGTAGGTCGATCACGAACGCGTCGAAGATGCCCTGGGCGACCGGCTCGTAGTAGTCGTCATCGTAGATCTGGCGCAGGTCGGCCGGTCGGATCCCGGCCGCGTCGATCGCTTCACGCGCCGCCGGATCGGCGATGATCGCCACGGTCTTGCCGTTCAGGCTCGCCGGGCCGCTGATCCGGGCGTCACCGGCACGCCGCATCAGGACCAGGCCCATGTCCAGGTAGGGCGCGCTATAGGCCAGGCCGCGGTAGTCCGGCGAGGGAATTAACGCGCTGAAGAGCACGTCGAACTCCCGTCGCTTGAGACGCTTCGGAAGGTCAACCCATGGCGCGTCGACGGTCTCGACCCGGAGACCGAGGCGGCGGCCGAGGGACTCGAGCAGGTCGACCTCGAGCCCGACGATCTGTCCGCTCCGGGGGTGCTTGAAGGAGAGGCCGCGGAACCCGTGCCAGACCCCGACGCGGAGCACGCCCCGCCTGCGCACCTCGTCGAGCAGCGCGTCGGGTGGACGAGCCGGCGCCATCAGATCGAGACGGGAGAGGTCGAGGTTTCCCAGACCGGTCGCGAGGGTCGCGATCGCGCCGATGTCCTCGCCCGTGCGGTCGACGGCTGTCAGCGCCTGCCGGTTCGCGACCTCGACGTCACGGGCCCGGTCGCGGATCGAGCCGATCTCGGCGAGCGCCGAACCCCAGCTCTCCGCCGATCCGTCCCGGAGCGCGGCGAGCTCGCGGGACAGGCCTTCGATCCGATCGGTTGCCTCGATGATCGTGGTCGTCGTCGACTGGGCGGCGATCGTCACGCTCGCGATCGCGGCGCGCACCGACTCGGCCTCCTCGCGCGAGGTCGAGGCGAGCTTACGTACCTCCTCGGCAACGACCGCGAAGCCTCGCCCGGCGTCACCAGCCCGGGCAGCCTCGATGCGCGCGTTCAAGCTCAACAGGTTCGTCTGCTCCGCGAGGTCGCCGATCACGTCGACGAACGACGTCATCCGCTGCACCTCGCCCGCGAGCTCCTCGAGCTGGCGCGCTCCCACCAGCACCTGGTCGCGGACACGCCCGAGCGCGACGACGACCTCGTCGGAGGACGCGTCAGCAGCCGACCGGATTGCGGCAACGGCGCCATCCGCCTCGCCGACAGCCGTAACGAGTCGCTCGACGCTGCGGGTGATGTCATCGGCGACGCCGTGCGCCTCGCCCGACGACGTTGCCGCGTCGTCGCAGGAGTCGAGGATCTCGAGCACGACCGGCGCGACCTGCTCGAGCACGCGGGCGGCGACTGCGGCCCTGGTCGCGGCGGACGGCGCCTGCTCCGCCAGCGTCGGCGGGACATCGTCGGTCGCCCCGTCCCGGCGAGCGCGCGCGCTGGCGAGAAGCAGTCCGGCGGCGAGGCCAGCGCCGAGAGCAAGGAGCGTCGCGATCATCGTCTCGGGGATCGACCATTCTCCGCGTGAGCGTGAGCCTCAGTTCGAGGCGTCGTGGCGGCGACGGGATTTATCAACCCTTAACGTCAGCGCGCGAACCTTCAACGAGATCGCGCATCTCCTTCAACGAATCGAGCGTAGAACTCAAGTCATGGATGAACAGACCCCTTGGAGCCCGCCGCAGGCGAAGACCGCCTCGCGTGGCCGTGCTCGACTCAACGCCGTTCCGCTCGTGCTCGCTGCGATCCTCGGTGGCGGCGTCTCCGCGCTCGCCGTCACTGCCGTCAACGGCGATCAGGCCACGACCGCAACCGTCACCGTCGGCCAGCCACCCGTCGCGACCAGCTCGCCGTTTGCGAGCGCTCCGCACACCGTTCCCGCTGGCTCGCTGACGATCGGCGACATCTACCGTCAGGCCGGTCCGAGCGTCGTCACCGTCACCCAGGCATCCGGTCAGGGATCCGGGTTCGTCATCTCGAGCGACGGGTACATCCTCACGAACGCGCACGTCGTCTCGAGCCAGGGACCGGTGTACGTGGCGTTCTCCAACAACGACCGAGCGCAGGCGACGATCGTCGGCTCCGACCCGTCCACCGACGTCGCGCTCCTCAAGGTCACCGTGGCGCCCGGCGCGCTGCACCCCGCAACGCTCGGCAGCTCCGCAGCGATCCAGGTTGGTGACGAGGTCGTTGCGATCGGCAACCCGTTCGGGCTCGACCGCACCGTCACCTCTGGCATCATCTCGGCGCTCAACCGCCAGATCACCTCGCCGAGCGACACCGCCATCAACGGCGCGATCCAGACCGACGCGGCGATCAACCACGGCAACTCCGGCGGGCCGCTGCTGAACATCCAGGGGCAGGTGATCGGCATCAACTCGCAGATCGCCGACTCCGGCGTGAACGCCAACGTCGGCGTCGGCTTCGCGATCCCGATCGATCTGGTGAAGTCGGTCGCCGAGCAGCTGAAGGCCCACGGGGCGATCCAGCACCCGTGGGTCGGCGTCGGGCTCTCGACCGTCGACGCAGCGCTCGCGAAGCAACAGAGCCTCTCCGTCGATCACGGCGCGATGGTCAGCTCAGTCGTGCCTGGCAGCCCGGCCGATCGCGCGGGCCTCCGCGCATCGACGGGCCAGGTGACGATCGATGGGACCGGGTACGCCGTCGGCGGCGACATCATCACCGCGATCGACGGCAAGGCAGTGACGGCGATCGCTGACCTCCAGAGCATCGTTCAAGGCCACAAGCCCGGTGACGCCGTCACGCTCACCGTCGTGCGGGGAGCAGCCACCATCCAGGTCAAGCTCATCCTCGCTGCGCGGCCCACGAAGACCGGGTAGCCGCTGAAGCAGTAGCTCCCCCCGGCCAGCTGGGGAGGCGTCGGCCGGGGGGAGTTCCAGCATCATCGTAGGCGGCGACTGGCCGGTCGGCTAGGGCCGAGCGTACCGTTCTGAGCGGTACATTCGTCGTGATCTTGTCGCTGGATCAGCGAGCTGCGACGGGCGGCAGCTCGAGGCTCGCCGCGGCGAGGAGGTGGGCGACGAGCTGCGCGATCGCGGGTGCGTGTGGGTTCTCCGCGTCGCAGTCGATGCGCGCGAGCCACGAGCCGGCGGTGCGGTTCGCGATCGCGACGACGAGCCCGACGCGCAGCACGCCACCGGTGGCGGTTCGTGCCATCAGCTCGACGTGATCGCCGGCCTCGAGCGGGAGGATCGTCCAGAAGGCGATCCGATCGCCGGCGAGCTGCAATGACGTGACCGGAACCCGCGTTCCAGCGGGAATCCGAGCGGCCTCGACGGCGCGGGCCGTGACCCGCATGCCGCCATCGGGCGCGTCGACGTGCGACTCCGAGATGCAGATGCTGCGCCCGCTCGGACGGAGCTTGACCACCGCGAACGGCATCTCCCGCGTCGACGAGACGAGGCACGGCATCTGCCAGACGCCGCCGGCGTCCTGCCACTCGAGTAAGATCGGTCGTTCGGGCGTCATGATGGCATCGGGAGCGGCAACCACCAGGTGACCCGGCTCGACGTCGTCGAGCCGACCTTCGTAGCGAGCGCCGTCGGTGAGGATGGCAACGCGCGAGTTGACGCGCGGGATCGTGAGCGGCGGGGCGGGGCGCTGCTGCGCTCGGCGTGGACGGAACCGGATCATCGCAGGACATCTATCGGCATTCCGCGCCGTACGCTTAGCGCTTTCAAGTGATACTGGATCGGCCTCGGGAGGAGTAGGATCTGCGCGTGACGGAGCAGACCGAGACGATCCTCGTCGATGGCATTCACTGCTTGCAGTGCCCGCCGAAGATCGCCGCTGCGCTCGGCGCCGTTCCCGGCGTGACCGGCGGCCGGACGACCCTCGCAGGCGAGGTAACGGTCTCCTACACGGGTGGAGAGGCGGTGCGCGGGGAGATCGTCACGGCGCTTGCCGTGGCGGGCTTTCCGTTACGGACGGTCGGCGATCTCGGCTAGAAGCGCAAGCGTGGTGCCGAGGACGGTCCACACGATCGCGCCAGCCGCCGCCTCGAGCAGGCCAAGCGAGACGCTGCGCCCGTTGCCGCGGAACATGCCGTAGCCGAGCGCTACGACGGCCGTGCCGACCGCAGCGGCGTAGCACGCAACAGCTGCGCGCGGCACCTGGCCGGGTTGTCGCGCGAACCGCTTGGCGATCGTGTCCATGCGCGAACCTTACACACGTCGCGCCTTGTGTAGCCTGTAGCGATGGACGTTCTGCTGGTTCGCGACGGAGCGGTCGCGACGATCACCCTCAACCGCCCCGACCGCTACAACGCTCTGACGACCGGCCTCCGCGCCGAGCTTCTGGCCGTCCTCGACGACGTCGCCGCTGACCAGATGACCCGCGCGGTCGTGCTGACGGGGGCGGGGCGCGCGTTCTGCTCGGGTCAGGACCTGAAGGAGTTCTCCGAGGTCGCCGACGTCGAGCAGGCGATCATCGACGAGTACAACCCGATCATCGAGCGGCTGACGACGATCGAGAAGCCCGTGATCGCGGCGATCAACGGGCCGTGCGCGGGCGCGGGGCTCGCGTTTGCCCTCGCCTGTGATCTACGCGTGATGGCCGCCGGCGCGTTTCTCAGCTGCGCGTTCGTCTCGATCGGCCTCGTCCCCGACTCAGGCGCCTCGTGGTTCCTTGCCCGGACCGTCGGGTACCAGCGCGCGCTGGAGATCGCGCTGACCGGCCGGCGGGTGGCGGGGGAGGAGGCGAAAGCGCTCGGGCTGGTGCTCGACGTCGTGGCAGACGACGAGGTCGCCGGCACCGCTGCCAAGCTCGCAAGCCGGCTGGCTGCCGGGCCGACCCCCGCGACGGGCCTCACGAAGACGCTTCTGCGCGAGGCTCTCGACGCGCCGCTTCCAACGCTGCTCGCACGTGAGGCCCGGCTCCAGGTCGACGCTCTCGCCAGCGCCGACCACCGGGAGGGCGTGCAGGCGTTCCTCGAGAAGCGACCGGCGGTGTTCGGCGGGTCGTGAAGCGCGTCCTCGTCATCGCGAACCCGGTCGCTTCAGGCGTGACGCCGCGCGTTGAGGCCGCCGTGATGGGCGAGCTTACCGGCGTTGTTGCGGCCGAGCTCGTCCACACCGAGCGTCCGATGCACGCCGTCGAGCTCGCGGCGAAGGGCGTCGCCGATGGCTTTGACGCGGTGATCGTGATGGCAGGAGACGGCACCATGAACGAGGTGCTGAACGGCGTCGGCAACAGCGTCGCGCTTGGCGTGTTGCCGTGTGGTGGGACCAGCGTGCTCGCGCGCTCGCTCGGCCTCCCACGCGATCCGCGGGCGGCCGCTGCGCAGGTCAGCGCAGCGCTCGCGCAGGGGCGCGAGCGCTGGATCCAGCTCGGCACGCTCAACGGTCGCCGCTTCGCCTTCTCCGGCGGCGTCGGGCTCGACGCGGACGTCGTGCGGCGCGTCGACGCGCGTGGGCGCGCCCGTGGGCGCCGGCCCGGTGACGTCTACTACGCATCGACCCTCGGACGTGTTCTCCTCGGTGGGCGCTACCGGAGGCCGCTCGTCACGCTCACCTTCGACGGGCGTACGGAGCGGGTTGGGTCGGTGATCGCAGCGAACGTTCACCCGTGGACGTACGTCGGCTCCCGACCGGTCCTCGTCGCCCCGCAGGCGATCGCCGAGGCGGGGTTCGACCTGCTTGCGCCGCGCACCCTGCGCCGGCGCATGGTGCCGCGCTTCACCACCTACCTGCTCGTGAGCGGAAAGCACGCGGTCGGGGACGGTGATCCGCGGATCCTGTACGCGCACGACGTGACCGTCGCGCGCCTCGTTTGTGACGAGCCGCTGCCTGCCGAGGTCGACGGCGACGACGTGGGCGACGTGACCGAGGTCGATCTCGGGATCGATCGCGACGGTGCTCGGTTGCTCGTGTAGAGGGTCGACGTCGTGCGCGATAGACTGGGTGGCGAACGATGCAGACGGCGATCGCTATCGGACAGGGAGCAGGGCTCGCCGTTGCTTGTGGCCTCGTTGCGCTGCTCCCGCTTGGCATCGGCGCGGTCGCCGCGCTTCTCGGCCTTCTCCCTGGCGCACTGACCGTGTACGAGGGCTTGCGCCTCGCCGTGTCGAGCATCATCGTTGGCGTCGCCGACGCTGCCGTACCGTTGGCGCTTCCCGCGCGCGTCCAGGCAGCGTTCGCGGCGCTTGGCGGCGGAGCGGTCTGCGAGCTGGTCGCCGGAGACCGGCTGCCGTTCGTGCCGGTCGCCCTCGGCGCGCTGCTCGGCGTGCTCGGCTGGTGGGCGGTGTCGCGCATGCTCGACGGTGCCCGTGCGGGCGGCGGAACCGTCTCAGGGGTAGCGATGATCGCCGGCGGCATGGGGCTTGCGGTCGGTGCGGCCGCGCTCGTCCCGTTCGTTGGCTACCTGCTTGCGCCAGCAGCCGCGTGGTTCGGCTGGCGATCGCGCAAGGTCGCCGACCGCAAGTACGCTGGCCTGAGGGTGCTGCGCTGAGCCCTGATCCGGCATCGCTCGCCGCGCCGTGCCGTCGCTCAGGCGTCATCAGAACACCGCGATCGACGCCGGATTGAGGCAGAAGAAGCTCGTCCTGATCGTCATCGACGGTCTCGGACGCCCGCTGTTCGACCGCGCCGTGCAGGAGGGGGTGGCGCCGACGATCGCCGCGCTGATCGAACGTGGGACGCTGCACGCGCCGTGCGTCTCCTCGTTCCCGTCGCTGACGCCGGTCTGCCTCTCCGCGATCGCCACCGGGCGCCACCCGGACGGCTCGTTCATCCCGGGCCTCACCTGGTACCGGCGAGGCGAGGACCGTTTCGTCGAGTACGGCTCGAGCTTCAACGCGACGCTCGTGGAAGGAGCGCAGATGGCGATCAATGACGCCATCCTGAACCTCAACCACCTCCACCTCTCCCAGCGCGAGCGAACCGTGTTCGAGGTGGTCGAGGACGCCGGGCTCGTCGCGGCGTCGATCAACTACTACGTGTTCCGCGGCCGCGTTCGCCACCCCCTGAAGCATCGCGCGGTGAGCGCCCTGGCACGACGGATCGGCGTCTTCGACGCCGCCTACGGGCCGACCCGGTTTCACTTTGGCGACCTGTTCGGGTCGGAGCGGACCGGTGCGAAGCCGAACCTCGGCGTCAAGGTGCGTCACGACCGGCACGCAGCGGAGGTTGGCGCATGGCTCGTGACGCGCGACGCCTTCGACCTGATGCTGTTCTACCTGCCAGACGTCGACATGGCGCAGCACCGACGCGGCCCGGACGGCGCCCTGCCGGCAGTCGCCGCCGCGGACGCGAGCATCGCCGCGATCGTCGCCGCCGCCGGCGGGCTCGACCCGTTCCTCGAGCGCCACGCGGTGATCCTCCTCGCCGATCACGGGCAGACTGCCGTCCGCGAGACGTGTGACCTGGCTCCCGCGCTCGCCGATCTCGACCTGTTTGCTGGCTCGCTCCGCAGCGACCCGACCGCCTGCCACGTCGCGCTCGCCGCCTCGAACCGTGTCGGGATGGTGTACCGCCTCGCCGGGGCGCCGCCATCCCGCGCGATCGCAGGGCGCCTCGAGCGTCTGGACGGGGTCGACGTGTCGGCCTTCGTGGAGGACGGCGCGTTCGTCATCCGGCGCGCGGGAGTCGAGCTTCGGGCGCGTCGCGGCGGGAGCGATCGCGACCCGCGCGGGAACGCCTGGACGGTTACCGGCGACCCCGACGCCCTGCTGCTCGTGCGCGACGGTGCGCTGCTCGCGTCCGTTGCGTACCCGAACGGTCTCGAGCGGGTTGCCTGTCTGCTCGAGTGCGTCAACGCCGGCGAGGTCGTGTGCTCTGCCGCCGCGGGGTTCGAGTTCCGCGATGCCGGTGGATCCCACCACCTTGGCGGCGGCTCGCACGGCTCGCTCTCCGCGGACGACAGCGTCGTCCCGCTGCTCACCGTCGGTCTCGATCCCACGCCCACCCTCGGGCCGGAGCCTTCGATCACTGACGTCCACGCCCTCGTTCGCGGACACTTCGGGATATGACCAGGTCGCGTCTTGACGAGCGCGAACGGATGGTCGACGAGCAGCTCAGGGCGCTCGGGATCGCGGACGTGATGGTGCTCGGCGCCGCCCGCGTGATCGAACGCGAGCTGTTCGTGCCGGTCGAGCACCACGCGGACGCCTACGCCGACCGCACGATCCCGATCGGCTACGGGCAACACCTCCTCGCGCCGTACGAGGCCGCCAGCCTGCTCGCGTCCGCTGCTGTCGGGCCGGCCGACCACGTGCTCGTCGTTGGCGCCGGCTCGGGGTACCTCGTGGCGCTCGTCGCCTCCGTCGTCGAGCGGGTGGTAGCGCTTGAGCGGGTGCCGCAGCTCGCTGCGCGCGCGGCTCGCGTGCTCGCAGGGCTCGGGCTGGCGAACGTCAAGGTGGTTGCCGCCGATGCCGCCCGTGGCGTGGCGAACGGCGGACCGTTCGACGTGATCATCGTCACCTATCCGATCGCCGAGGTGCCTGGCCGCCTCGAAAGCCAGCTTCGGAGCGATGGCGGCCGGCTCGTCGCCCGGCTTGGTCGCGACGCGGACGTCGAGCCGACGATCGTTACCCGGTAGACTCCCGGCGCCGTGGCGCACGTCACCGACACTCCCCCGCCGGTCGAGCGCGAGCCCGCGACCGCTGGCCAGCGCGTCGCCGCCGGCCTTCGCCACCGCGGCAACTGGTGGCAGCTCGTCAAGTTCGGCCTCGTTGGAGCGAGCGGCTTCGTGATCAACACGGGCATCTACTGGCTCCTTCTGCGCGCCGGCGCGCACTACATCGCCGCCGCCGTCGCTGCCTTCACCGTCGCCGTCGCGAACAACTTCGTCTGGAACCGCGCCTGGACGTTTCGTCAGGTGCGTCACGAGGTTCACCCTGGCTTCCAGTTCGCTCGCTTCCTCACCGTCTCGGTCGTCGCCCTCGGTATCGATCTCGCGCTCCTGTCGCAGCTGGTCGAGCGGGAACACGTAGGGAAGGTCGTCGCCCAGATGATCGCCGTCGTGCTCGTCACGCCGGTGTCGTTCATCGGGAACAGGCTCTGGTCCTTCCGACGACGATGAGGGTACGCAGAGCGCTCGGCGGTCTCGCGCTGGCCGTGCTCGTCGCGGCGCCGTCCGGTGCGCTCGCCAGAGCGTCGTCGACGATCGTTGGTGACCCGGGCGGGATCCTCTCCGCCGGCCCGCGACTCGACGAGCGAAAGGTCAACGACATCGCGGGCGCGAACACCGTCGTCTCGTCGGTCGTTTTCGGACACCCGCTCGCCGTCTGGTTCGCGGCGTACTCGGGCACGAGCGGCTGGTGGGTTGCGTCGCTCCGCGAGCCTGACCGACCGGTGCTGGCGTGGGTGACGGTGCGCGATCGCGATAGCGTGGTGCTCGGCTCTCGGGTCGTCCCCGGGGACACGCCAGGGATCGCGAACCTCCGCACGGAGCAGGCGCAACGGCTCGCTGGCGCGCCAGCGAAGGTTCGCGACTGGGTTGTGCGCTACGAGTCCCATCACCTGCACGTGACGACGCAGACGTCGTATGACCCGAACGGCATCTGGACGCGGCACTGGTGGTCGGTGGGTGGCGAGATCGCCCGCGTCACGGTGAACGACCGCACCCGCGCGATCGAGAGCGCGTGGATCGGCCCACAGGTGGCCTGGTCGATGGCTCGCGGTGGTGATGGGTTCGGCAAGCGCATCAACGATCCGTGGATCTTCGCACCGCTCCTCGCGCTGTTCGTGTTCGGGCTGCTCGACTTCCGGCGCCTCTGGTCGCTGCGCACCGTCGACGTCGTCGCCCTCGCCGCGTTCTCCGTCTCGCTCTGGTTCTTCATCCAGGGCGAGGTGTTCTGGTCGGTGCCGACGGTCTACCCGTCGCTCGTCTACCTTCTTGCCCGGCTCCTCGGCATCGCCCTGGGCCGCGCGCCTCGGCCAGCGTACGTGACGTGCTGGCCGCTCTGGGTGATCGCAACGCTCGCCGTCTTCGCGATGGGGTTCCGCGGTGGGTTGAACGCGTGGTCATCGAACGTCATCGACGTTGGCTACGCAGGCGTCGCTGGCGCCGACCGGCTGCTCCACGGCCAGAGCCCGTACGGGTTCATGCCGAAACCGACCGCCCGGCCTTGCGGCGTGAAGTACGCCGATGGCTCGTACTCGGCCTACATCCAGCCGGATGGTCGGTGTGAGTCCGCCGTCGAGCAGGGAGACACCTACGGGCCGATCACCTACGAGGTGTACGCCCCGTTCACCGAGGCCCTCGGTTGGACCGGGCGATGGGATGACCTGCCTGCGGCGCACGTCACGTCTGTCGTGTTCGACGGGCTCGCCTTCCTCGGGCTCGTCGTCGCGGGCTGGCAGATCGGTGGCCGGCGCCTGGCGGCGACGCTCGGCTTCTTCTGGGCGTCCTACCCGTTCACGCTGTACGCGATGTCCTCGAACTCGAACGACGCGATCGTCGCCGCGTTCCTCGCCTGGACGTTCGCGGTGTTTCGCCGTCCGTTCTGGCGTGGGGTGGCGTTCGGTTGCGCTGCTCTCGCGAAGTTCACGCCGGTCCTGTGCCTGGCGGTGCTGCTGCGCGCCGACCGACGACCGTGGCAGGAACCAGCGGAGTGGCCCTTCAGCAGCGGCGGCCCGGCGCTGGTGCGCCGCCCGAGCCGCCTGCGGTCCGTCGTCAACCTCGTCCGGCCCGGCCCTGGCGGCGTGTCGTTCGCGCTCGGCGTCGCCGTCTCAGCGATCGTCGCCTTCGGCATCCTCCTGCCGATGGCGCACTGGTCGTGGCACCTGTTCTACGAGCGGACGTTCGGCTTCCAGCTCGACCGGCGTTCGCCGTTCTCGATCTGGGACTGGGGTGACTATCCGGGGTTCCCTGACCTTGCCCGTGTCAAGCGCCTCCTCTGGCTCGCGTTGATCGCCGTCGCGGGGCTGCTCTACGTTCTCCCGCGGCGTCTCGACATCACGCGCGTCGCGGCGCTGGTAGGCGCGATCCTCGTCGGCATCCACATCGTGCTCACCCACTGGTCGTACCTCTACATGCCGTGGTTCGTGCCGGCGCTAGCGATCGCGTTGTGCGCCCCGCGAACGGGGAGCCGGCGGGCGTGAGGCGCTCCTCCGCCCTCGTCGCACTCGCCTACCTTGCCCTCTCGGTCGCCCTCTTCGGGAGGGGCGCTCTCGCCGATCCGTCGGGGTCGGTCGTAGGGCTCGGCGGCAGCGATCAGGGCGTGTTCATGTGGTCGCTCGAGTGGTGGCCGCACGCGATCACGACGCTCCACGATCCGCTGCAGACCGACCTGGTGTACGCGCCGACCGGCTGGAACCTTGCGTGGACATCGGTGATCGGCGGGCCGGCGCTCGCCCTCTGGCCTGTCACCGCGGCGTTCGGCCCCGTTGTCGCCCTCAACGTGCTGGCACTGCTCGCGCCGGCGCTCGCCGCTCAGTCGGCGTTCCTGCTCTGTCGCGAGCTGACGGCGCGGACCGCACCATCAGCGATCGGTGGTCTCGTGTTCGGCTTCTCGACCTTCATGGCGTCGCAGATGGTGAACCACGTCAACCTCGCGCTCTGCTTCCCGCTCCCGCTCGCCGCGCTCGCGGTGCTCCGCCACGCCCGCGGGCGCACGACGACGCGCCGTTTCGTTGTCGAGCTCGCGCTCCCCCTCCTTGCGTGCTACTCGATCTTCCTCGAGACCTTCCTCACGCTCTCGGTCCTCTCTGCCGTCGGACTCGTGATCGCCCACGTCGTTGTCGATCGTCAGGCGAGCGTGCGGCTGTGGCGCACGACACGGATCGCGTTGATCACGTACGTCGGCGTGTGCTTGCTCACGGCGCCGTACACCCTGCACGCGATGCTGGCCGGCAACGAGGTATCCCAGGTCCTTGCGGGCGGCGCGTACCCGCTTGACCTCGCGAGCACGCTCTCGCCCACCCGCGTCACGGAGCACCACTGGCTCCGCCCGCTCGCCCCGTTGCGGCAGATCGTCAACGGCGACAACTTCACCGAGCAGGGCGCCTACGTCGGACCGATCGTTCCGCTCGTCGTCGTTCTCGCGATCGCCGCGTTACGACGCTCACGGCTCCTGTGGGGAACGCTCGCCTTCGCAGCGATCGCTCTCGCGTTCGCGATCGGGCCGACGATCTACTACGCGGGCCGGCCCGTCGGTGAGCTGCCGCTTGGCTGGATCCTTAGCCAGCCGCTGATGCGCACCGTGCTGCTCGTTCGGGTGTTCGTCTACGTCTGGCTCGCGCTCGCCGTGCTCACCGCCCTGCTCGTCGCCCGCCTCCCGGCGGCCGCCGGGATTGCCCTCGCGACCGCGCTCGCACTCACCCTCGTGCCGTCGCTTGATCGCTCGTCGTGGACGACGTCGCTCACCGTTCCCGCGTTCTTCGACAACGGCTTGTGGCGCTCGGCGGTGCGCGAGAACGACAAGGTGCTGATCGTGCCGCCGGGGTTCGCCGGCAACTCGATGTTCTGGCAGGCGCGCACCGGCTTCGCGTTCCGCATGACGGGTGGGTACGTCAGCGCGATCCCCCCAGACCAGCTGTGGCGCTACCCGACGTACCGCTCGATGTTCACGCGCGAGCCCGTGCTCGAGCCGGCACGCGAGCTGCGCCGGCTCCTCGTCGAACGCGCTGTTGACGACGTCGTCGTCGTCGACGGGCAGGACCCCAGATGGGAGGCACTGATGGGCGCCGTCGCGACCGGCCGACAGATCGGCGGCGTCACCGTCTGGCGGGTGCCGCGCTGGCTGCGGTGAAGCGCGTTAGTCCCCTGCGCCGTCGAACCCCGACACCGCTTGCCAGGCCCGGTCGCGGGCAGCTGCGCGGCGTGCGCTGCTCGACTGTTCTGCGATCGTCCGACGCCGCCACGCCTCGATGTTCACGAGGAGCGCGAGGGCGACCAGCGAGCAGACCAGGGCGGCGGCAAGCATCTCTGCCCTCTCGTTCGCGTGCCGCTGGCTGAGTCCTTCACGGCCCGCTCACCCGTCGGCAGCGCCGAGCGCGTCGCTCGCGCGCAGCAGCTGTTCGGCGATCCGCACGATCGCGCGGGTCGCGGGGCTCGTCGCGACGTCGCGACGTGTGACGATCGCGAACGTGTCGATCACCGGGTCGGCGAAGGCGACCGTCCCGAGCCCCTTCGGCAGGCTCGGGTGGCGGGCGATCGCCGCGCTCGCGACGGTGTCACCGACGCCGAGGGCCGCCAGCTGGAGCGCGACCCACACGTCCTCAACCTCGACGACGGGGCTGAGCGTCAGCCCCGCCCGCTGTGCGCGCTCGGCGAGCTGGCGGCGCATCGGATCGCGCAGACCGTGCGTTGCGTGCGGCAACACGAGACGAGCGGCGCAGAGCCGCTCGATCGTGACCGGCGTCGCGAGCCGACGGAGCGTCGCCGAGACGTACAGGACGGCGTCGGTCGCGATCGGGCGGATCTCCAGACCGGCCGGATCGACCGGGAGCACGACGAGGGCTGCCTCGACGCGTCCAGCGCGCACCTCGTCTGCGGCGTCGGCCGAGTTCAGTCCGACGGTGCGGACGCTCACCTGGGGGTGTCGTCGCCGAAACTCCGCGATCAGGTCTGCGATCAGGTAGAACGACGCGGTTCCGAACACGCCGAAGGTGACCGTGCCGGCGACGACCGTGCGTACGGCGGCGACCGCCTGCGCGCCCTCCTCGGCGGCGGCAATCGCCCGTCGGGCGTGGCGGCGTAGGGCGCGACCAGGCTCCGTCAGCTCGACGTGACGGCCAGCGCGGACGAACAGGGCGACGCCGAGCTCCCGTTCGAGCGTCCGGACGTGCTCGGAGAGGGACGGCTGGGCGATGCGGAGGGCGTGCGCGCCTGCCGTGAACGAGCCGTGGTCGGCGGCAGCGAGGAAGGCCCGCAGCTGCTGAAGCGTCATAGGGTAATCCTATCGCTCTTGTCGAACATCTCATATATTTCTATTGCAGACAGCGTCGTACGGTAAGACCATGATCTTCGCAGTCGCCCTCCTGATCGCCTCCATCCGTCCGGGACTCCGCCGCTGGCGCCGCATCGCCGAGGAGCGCCGCGGCCTGATCGCGATCCTGCTCGCGACGCTGGCGTTCGCCAGCCTGACCGTGTTCGTGCGCCTCGCCTCGGATGCCGGCGCGACGATCCCGACGATCCTCACCGGACGCTTCACGATTGCCGCCGTGGTGCTCTGGGTGCTGGTGGCCCGCTCCGGCCACGCGCGCGTTGGCCGGCGGACGATCGCGATCGGACTCCTGCTCGGGGCCGGAGCCTACAGCGTCGAGTCGATGCTGTTCCTGGACGCCGTCGCCCGGCTGAACGCGCCGCTCGCGGCGCTGCTGATGTACACCTACCCGGCGATCGTCACCGTCGGGGCCGTCGCCCTCCGTCGCGAGCGCCTCTCGCTCCGGCGCGCCGCGGCGCTGGGACTCGCCTCGACCGGCACGGTGCTGGTGCTCGTCGCCGGCGGCGCGGCCCGCGTCGACGTCGCCGGGATCGTGCTCGCGCTGGGAGCCGCGGTCGCGTATGCCGCCTACATCCTCGCCGCCGACTCGGTGATGCGCCGCGCCGAACCGCTCGTTCTCGCCGCGCTGGTCTGCAGCGGCGCCGCGGTCGGCTGCGCGGGCGCCGGTGCTGCCTCGGGTCAGCTGTCCCTCGGGTTCGACGAGACGGGGTGGATCTGGGTCGTCGCGGTCGCGCTCACCTCGACCGTGTTCGCGATCGGCGCGTTCCTGACGGGCGTCGCCCGCCTCGGCGCGTCTCGCGCCAGCATCCTCTCGACGTTCGAGCCGCTGCTGACCGTCGGCCTCGCGTTCGTCGTCTTCGGCACCCAGCTCGCCCCCGCTCAGATGGCGGGCGGCGCGCTCGTCCTCGCCGGCGCGCTGGTGCTCCAGCTGCGCCTGCCCCGCCGCACCGTCGCCTGATCCGCTACGCGGACCGCCGGAAGAGCTCGATCGCTGTCGCCTTCCCCTCGGTGGTGCACGTGATGACGGCGCCCTCGAGACGTACGTCCTGATCCGCGGGCTCCGACTTCTGGTTCTGCTGCGTCAGGAAGCGGCGGAGGATGATCTCCTTCTTCACCCCGATCACGGAGTCGTGTGGCCCCGTCATGCCGAGATCGGTGATGTAGGCGGTGCCGCCCGGCAGGACGCGCGCGTCGTTCGTCTGCACGTGCGTGTGGGTGCCGACCACGGCCGTCACCTTTCCCGCCAGGTGCCAGCCCATCGCGACCTTCTCGCTCGTCGCCTCGGCGTGCATGTCGAGCAACACGATCGGCGCCGCCGCGCGCGCCTCGGCGACCAGGCCGTCGACGACCTCGAACGGCGATCGCGCCGGCTCGAGCGCGAAGCGGCCGAGAAGGTTCCCGACGGCGACGCGCACCCCGTTCGCGGCGGTGACGACGACGAGGCCGCGGCCGGGGAGCGTCGCGAGGAAGTTCGCCGGCCGCGCAACCCGTTCTGCGGTGGTCAGGTACGCGCCGACGCCGGTGCGCCGCCACGTGTGGTTGCCCATCGTCAGGCAGTCGACGCCGGCAGCGAGGAGCCGCTCGGCGAGGCGCGCCGTGAAGCCGGCACCGTCCGCGACGTTCTCGCCGTTCGCAACGACGAGGTGGAGCTGAAGCTCGTCGCGCAGGTCGCGGACGTGGCGCTCGATCGCGCTGAGCCCGGACGAGGCGAACACGTCGCCGAGAAAGAGGATCCGCATCTCGGTCACGGGATCGCCAGCACCTCGGCCGGCCGAACCTCGATGTGGACGTGGTTGCCGGCATCAGCCGTGTACTGCGCGATATCCATCTTCAGCACCGGGGAGAGGTCGACGACGGTGCCCAGCAGCGTCGGCGTCTGGGCGGAGATATCGGAGCCTACCCGCAGCGATGGGTCGGGCGCCAGGTTCGACAACACGACCACGACCGTCGGATCGCCGAGCGGTTGGACGGAGACGACCGAGCCCCACGCGCGGCCGCTGACGACGTACGGGGTGATCCCGACGACGACTCCGGTCACCGGCGCGTACAGCTGCGTGCCAGCGGCGGCGCCAACGTCGACGCTCTGCGTCGATCCTCCGGACTCGTAGTACGACGGCGTCGCCGCCGTCCCGCCGATCACCTGGCGCTCGAGCCGGTCGAGCAGGCTGGCGTTCAACAGGCGACCCGACGGCGTCAGGTCGAGCGCCCGTGCGCCGTCGACCGTGTGGTAGTCGATCGCCGTGACCCGTGCCGCGGCGATCGGCACGTACAGCACGACCGAGCCTCGTGAGGCGAGCTTGAGCGGTACCGGTGGCCCGCTGGGGATCAGTGCAGCGGCTGGCGCCGGGCCGCCACCCGCCGGGTCGGGTACGGCTGGCCCGTCGTCACGCAGCGCCGAGCCGAGCGTCACGCTCGTCGCGATCAGGACCATCCCGAGCGCGACGAGGCGACGGATGCGGCGCAGCTCCGCACCGCTCCGTGGTCGTCGGCGTTCAGCGGTCGTGCGCCCTTGCGGCTCGCGCGCTCGGCGGCGGCGGCGTCGCGTCGAACGACGAGAGCGGTGCCGGATCGGGATCGCGATGGGCTCCATCGGGAGCTCGACGGCCGGCTCGCCGACGGGCACGAGAGGTGCCGCGGGCGTGCTGCTAGGATGGCCACGATGCTCCGGGGAGCCAGTCCATGCGCCCTCGGCGAACGGCTCGTCCCCGTCCCCGAACAGGTCCGGGTCGTCCACGCGACCCACTGTACCGCCTGATGGTGCTCGAGGCCGAAGGCGTCGGGCAGCGCTACGGCGCGCGATGGGTGCTCCGCGGCGTCTCCTTCCACGTCGCTGCCGGGGAGACCGTCGCGCTCGTCGGCGCCAACGGCGCTGGGAAGACGACGCTGCTGTCGATCCTCGCCGGGCTACGTGAGCCGACCGAAGGCTCCTCATCCCGCGTTGCCGTGCCCGGGTACGTGCCACAGCGCTCCGCCCTGTGGAGCCGCCTGACGGCGCGTGAGAACCTGGCGCTGCTCGCACGCCTCGGCGGCGTTGGCGATGCCGAGGAGGCGACCGCGCAGCTCCTCGCTCGCGCGGGGCTCGACGAGGTCGCCGACCGGCGCGTCTCTGACCTCTCGGTCGGTCAGGCGCAACGCGTGAACGTCGCTGCTGGCCTGCTCGGCGACCCGCTGCTGGTGCTGCTCGACGAGCCAACCTCGTCGCTCGATCCGCGGCAGCGCCAGCTCCTGTGGGGCCTCCTTCGTGCGGTCACGGAGCGCGGTGGCGCGGTCGTGTTCACCACGCAGAACGTCGAGGAGGTTGCGGCGCACGCCGACCGCCTGGTCGCGCTCGACGCCGGACGCCTCGTGTTCGCTGGGACGGTCGGGGCCTTCCGAGCGGCCGCCGATGCGGGCGACGCTGACCCCTTCGAGCAGGTGTTCCTCCGTTTCCTCGAGCAGGCCCCAGCCGTCGCGTGATCGCAGCGTTCTCGCTCATCGTGCGAAAGGACCTGCGGGTGCTCGCGCGCTCCCGAGGGTTGCTCCTCGGGCTGGTCCTGTACCCGCTGTTGCTCGCGGTCCTGATCGCGCTCGTCGCCCGCGAGGCTGGCGGGCGACCCCGCATCGCTTACGTCGACGAGGCGCACCTGCCGGCGATCCTCAAGGTCGGGACATCGACGGTCGACTACGGCGCGCTCTTGCGCGGCGTCGCCGAGCACGTCGAGGTCGTGCCGATGAGCGTCCGCGACGCCAATGACGCCCTCGCTGACGGCTCGGTGCTGGCCATCGTTCGCGTGCCGGCAGGGTTCGTCGACGACCTCGCCTCGACGATCCGCTCGCCGGCCGTCGACGTCACCGTGCGTGGCGGGCTCGGCGGGCAGCGCGCGGTGCGGGAGATCGAGTCGCTCGCCTACCAGCTGAACACCGGCGTGCAGAAGCAGCTGCTCGCGCAGGCGCTGAAGTTCCTGCGCCTCGTCGTCACCGGCGGCTCGATCCACGTCGGCACCACACGGCTCGACATGCTCGGCCTAGCGCCCGCGGCCTTGACCGTGGACGACCTTGCACGCCGGGCGACCTCGCCCGCAGATCGCGCCGCGCTGCTGCGGGTGCGCGACTTCGCGACGGCTGCGCGGCTCGCGCTGGCCTTCGCCGATCCGTCGTTGAAGGTCGTCGCGCAGCCGGTGACGATCGCCGAGCACCATCGGGGCACCGACGATCTGCTCGGCACGCGTGGGATCGGCGTCGTCCTCGCCGTGGGGATCGTCCTCGCCAGCGTCCTGCTCGGCGCCGGCGCGCTCGCCGCTGAACGCGAGGAGCAGACGCTCACGCGCCTCCTGCGCGGGCGTGTGACCCTCACGACCGTCGTAGCGGCGAAGGTCGCGCACGTCGCGATCGTCGGCTCCGCGCTCGGCCTCGGCGTCACGCTGCTCTACCAGCTCGTTGCGGTGCTGACCGGCGCGCCGGCACCCGGGATCGGCCGGATCGCCCTGGCGCTGCCGGTGTTCGCCGTCAGCGCGGCCGCCTCCGGCGCGGTCGGTGCGCTGATCGCAACGCTCGCCCGCGACCTCGCCGGTTCGGCGCTCGTCTCCGCCCTCGTCGCGCTGCCTTTCGTCCTCGTCGGCCTCGCGCCGCGCCTCGGAGGGTCGGTCGCGATCGTCACCGGCAGCTTCCCCTTCTCGCCGTCCGTCGACGGGATCGCCGGCGTCCTGTACGACCCGTCGCCGGCCGGCCCGCTCGTCATGGCGATCGTGCACCTCGGGCTCCTGACCCTTGCTGGCGCTGGCGTTGCCCGCGCCCTTTCCCGGCGGCTGGTCTGACGGCCGCGTAGTACGATGGCCGGCGTGGATAGCCGCCCCCGCCGGCTGCGTCGTACGCCCGGGCTCCGGAGCCTGGTGCGCGAGACGCATCTCGATCCCTCGCAGCTGGTGCTGCCGATGTTCGTCGTCCCTGGCGAGGATCGCCGCGAGCCGGTCGCGACCTTCCCGGGCGTCGCGCACGTGTCATCGGACGTTGCCGTCGCGGAGGCACGGCGCGCAAGCGATGCGGGTGTCGGCGGCGTGCTGCTGTTCGGCCTGCCAGAGCACAAGGACGCGGAAGGCTCCGCGGCCTGGAACGACGCCGCGCCCGTACAGACGACGACGCGGGCGATCCGCCAGGCCCTGCCCGAGATGACGATCATCACCGACGTGTGTCTCTGCCAGTACACCGACCACGGTCACTGTGGCCTCGTCGAGCCGGACGGGACGATCGCCAACGACGCCACCCTGCCGCTGCTTGCCCGCACCGCTGTGTCACACGCGCGGGCTGGCGCTGACATGGTTGCGCCAAGCGACATGATGGACGGCCGGGTGCGCGCGATCCGGGCCGCTCTCGACACCGAGGGCTTCGCCGAGCGCGTCGGCATCATGAGCTACTCGACCAAGTTCGCCTCCGCCTTCTACAGCCCGTTCCGCGACGCCGCACGCTCGACGCCGCAGCGCGGTGACCGGCGCAGCTACCAGATGGATCCAGCAAACGGCCGGGAGGCGCTGCACGAGTCGCTCCTTGACGCCGCCGAGGGAGCCGACGTGCTGATGGTCAAGCCGGCCGGCCCATACCTCGACGTGATCGCGCGACTGGCCGAGCGCACGACCCTGCCGATCGCCGCCTACCAGGTGTCCGGTGAGCACGCCGCCTTGCGGTTTGCCGCCGCGAACGGCGCCCTTGACCTGCGCCTCGCGACGCTCGAGTCGCTGCTCGCGATCCGCCGTGCCGGCGCGTCGTTCGTGATGACCTACTCGGCCGTCGACGTGGCAGGGTGGCTCGCGTGATCGCCGAGATCGCCCGTCGCGCCGCCGAGGCGAGCCCGGTCTGGGGCGCCCAGGCGACTCCGACCGCTGGCGCTCTCGGCGAGCTCGGCACGCGTGTCTCTCCCGCCTACGCCCTGGGGCTCGAGACGATCCGCGAGGGCTACCTCGTCCATCACGGCGCTGGACGTGCGTTCTCGCCAGCGACCTCCGAGCAGGCGATCCTGCTCGGCGACTACCTCTACGCGGCCGGCCTCGTAGAGATCTGCCGCTCCGGCAGCATTGAGGCGGTGCGCGTGCTCGCGCGGCTGATCGCGGACGTCTCGGACGACCGCGCGCGAGGCCTTGCCGACGATCCAGCACGCTGGGCGAGCGTCGTCGAGGACCTCGCGTGAAGGACCTCCGCGAATGGATCGCGCTGCTGCGCGCCGAGGGCGAGCTCGTCGAGGTAACAGCAGAGGTCGACCCGCACCTCGAGATCACCGAGATCGCCGACCGCACGATGAAGGCCGGTGGGCCGGCGCTGTTGTTCCGCAACGTCCGCGGCTCGTCGATGCCGGTGCTGATCAACCAGTTCGGCACCGAGCGCCGCATGTGTCTCGCGCTCGGCGTGGAGAGCCTCGACGAGGTGCGCCAGCGCGTCGCCGACATCTTCGAGCTCCTGAGCCCGCCGAAGGGTCTCGGCGAGGCGCTCGGCGCGGCGGCGACTGGCCTGCGGACGCTGAAGGACTCGAAGCCGAAGATCGTCTCCTCGGCGCCGTGCCAGGAGGTCGTGATGGCTGAGCCCAACCTCGACGTCCTGCCGATCATGCAGTGCTGGCCCGAGGACGGCGGACCGTTCATCACGCTGCCGAGCGTGATCACGCGCGATCCGGTGACCGGTGGACGCAACGTCGGCATGTACCGCCTGCAGAAGCACTCCGCGACGACGCTTGGCCTGCACTGGCAGATCCACAAGGACGCGGCAGCTGACTGGCGCGCCGGTGCTGGTCGGATGGAGGTGGCGATCGCGCTCGGCGGCGATCCGATCAGCATCTACGCTGGGTCGCTGCCGCTGCCCAAGCACATCGACGAGCACGCCGTCGCGGGCGTCCTGCGCAGCGAGCGCGTCGAGCTGGTGCGCTGCAAGACGGTCGACCTCGAGGTGCCCGCGAACGCCGAGATCATCATCGAGGGCTGGTGTGAGCGCGGCGTGCTCGCACCCGAGGGACCGTTCGGCGACCACACGGGCTACTACACGCCGGTCGACCAGTTCCCGGTGCTGAACGTGACGGCGATCACGCACCGCAAGGATCCGATCTACCCCTCGATCGTCGTCGGGGTTCCGCCCTCCGAGGACGTCTGGCTCGGCAAGGCGACCGAGCGGATGTTCCTGCCGGCGGTGCAGATGACGCTGCCCGAGGTCGTCGACTACGACCTGCCGTTCGCGGGCGCGTTCCACAACTGCTGCATCGTCTCGATCAGGAAGTCCTTCCCCGGGCATGCACAGAAGGTGATGCACGCGATCTGGGGAACGGGGCTGCTGAGCCTCACCAAGGCCGTCGTCGTGGTCGACGAGTGGGTTGACGTGCACGACTACACGCAGGTGATGTGGCAGCTTGGCGCGAACGTCGACCCTGGCCGTGACGTGATGCTCTCCAGCGGTCCGCTCGACCAGCTTGATCACGCACCTTCGCGGCCGAGCCTCGGGGGCAAGATCGGCTTCGATGCTACGGCAACGTGGCCGGAGGAGGGCTACGCCCGCACCTGGCCGGCCGTGGCACGCATGGATGATGCGACCAAGGCAGGTGTGGATGCCCGTTGGGGCGAACTGGGCATCATGCTTTCGGGTAGGGAACGGCCGGGCCCAAGCTCGGCGCGTAGGAGCCGATTCGGGAGGAGGGGATCGTGAGAGAGCTTGTGCGTTTCGTTCTCACGTTGACACCTGTCCGGCGGCGCGAGCAGAATGCGGGCGTACAGCCCATCGGAGGAGGTTGAGCTTCGTGGCGGATCCCTCGGGGAGCCACAACGAGTCCCAGAACGCTGCGGGTGCTGCCGCCGGCGCGTACGCCGACCCGGCGAGCGCCGCCGCGGCGGTCTCGCGCGGGCGCTTCCTCACGGGCGTCACGTTGGGGCTCGGTGGACTGATCGGTGCCGCCGTGACCGTTCCGGTGGTCGGCTTCGCGCTCGGGCCGTCGTTTGCGGGCGAGGAGTGGTACTGGGTTGACCTCGGCCCTGTCGATGCCTTCAAGGCGGGCGACAAGTCCTACACGCCTGTCCACTTCGAGCGTACCCCGAACGGTGGCAACCTTGCACGTCGCGTCGCCTTCGTGCGGCGCGACACGGACACCGCGTTCACGGTCGTCTCCAACACCTGCATGCACCTCGGCTGCCCCGTGCAGGCGGGCTCGCTCGGCTTCTCGTGCCCGTGCCATGGCGGCCAGTACGACAGCGAGGGTAGGCGCATTGCTGGCCCGCCGGTTCGGCCGCTCAACCGCTACCAGTCGCGCGTCGAGAAGAACCACCTGTTCATCGGGCGCGTGTTCGCCTCGAAGGAGCTCGATAACGGGAGCGTCGTGATGACCGACTCCTGGAAGGATCCGGGCGAGCCCGTCACCGGTTTCCTCTCGTACCTCTACCCCGCGCCCCCGCGCTAGGAACCCGAGATGGCACCTCCCATTCCTTCCCCGAAGGAGCTCGCGCAGATCCCGGTCGACTGGATCGAGGAGCGCAGCGGGCTCGTCTCGGGCCACAAGTACCTGCTGTTCCGCAACGTCCCGAAGGACATCTCGTGGCTGCAGACGCTCGGCTCGGGCCTGATCACGACCTTCCTGATCCAGGCGACGACAGGCGTGTTGCTCGCGATGTACTACCAGCCGACGCCTGACGGCGCGTTCTCGTCGATCCAGTACATCACGGACACGGCGACGCTTGGCTGGATGATCCGTGGCATGCACAAGTGGGGATCGACGATGTTCGTCATCCTCCTGTTCCTGCACATGGGACGCGTCTTCCTGATGGGCTCCTACAAGTATCCGCGTGAGATGACCTGGGTTACAGGGGCCGTGCTGTTCCTGATGGTGATGTTCATGTCGTTGACGGGGTATCTCCTGGTGTTCGATCAGCGTGCCTACTGGGCGAGCGTCGTCGCGATCAACATCAACGGCTCCGCACCGATCCTCGGGCCGTTCATCGCCGAGTTCCTGAAGGTCGGCCCAGAGTTCTCCCAGCACACCCTGTCCCGCTTCTACTCGCTGCACATGCTCGCCGTCCCGGGCGGCATCATGGCCTTCATCGGGCTGCACCTGTGGCTCGTGATCCGGCTCGGCGTTTCGTCACCACCCTGGTCAAAGCACCGGGCGAAGGCGGGTGAGGTCTAATGCCGCGGATGACCGCGCGCGAGCGTCGCGAGGCGTACCAGCGCGAGTACCAGTTCCAGAAGAAGACCGGCAAGCCGTTCTTCCCCTACGCGGTGCTGCACGACACGATCACCAGCCTGGTCGTCGTCGCCCTCATCATGGGCCTGACGATCCTCTGGCACTCGGGCTTCGGTCCCGCCCCGACAGAGGCTGGCGGCGAGCGTCCCGGCGGGTTCCTTGGCCCGGCCTACGAGGCCCAGGCCGACCCGGGTACGGCGAGCTACGACCCGCGCCCGGAGTGGTACTTCTTCTTCCTCTTCCAGCTGCTGCGGATCTTCTCAACGCCCGAGCTGCTGCTGTTCGGCACGATCATCGTCCCGACGATGTTGATGGTGCTGATGCTCGCGTGGCCGTTCCTCGACCGCGGGCCCGAACGCCGTGTCTCCCGTCGCCCCGTCTCGATGGCGCTGGCGATCGGTACGCCGATCGTGCTGCTCGCGCTGACGTGGTCGGGATCGCAGGCGCCAGCGGTCGGTGGTGCTGCCTCGGGCCACGCCGGCGCCGCGCTGTTCGCTGACACCGGGCTGGGCTGTGCGAGCTGTCATACCTTGAAGGACGCCGGCGCCAGCGGCACCGTCGGGCCCGTGCTCGACACGCTCAACCCGGACTACAAGACCGCGCTCGACTTCATCACGAACGGCAAGGCTGGCACCGCGATGCAGTCGTACAAGGCGAAGGGTGCGACGGCCGACCAGATCGCCTGCGTGGCGTCGTACGTCGCGGCATGGGCGAACGGCGGCGCGAAGGCAGCCTCCGTCGACCAGGCGAAGTACGCAGCCGCCTGCAAGGCCGCCGGAGCAGACGGCACGACGAAGTAGCCGAGCATCGAAGGGGCCGCCACCTCCGGGTGTCGGCCCCTTCGATGCTGTGACCTCCGACGCCGGCTTGCACGTACGGCTCCTCGTCCGTACAACGCGGGCATGGCCGCCATCAAGCAGGATCGCGTTGAGGTTCGTGTACCGGAGTCCGAGAAGCGCCTGTACGCGCTCGCGGCGGCGCGCGCTGACGAGACGGTGAGCGACTTCATGCGCCGCGCGGCGCGCGAGGAGGCCAGACGCACGCTCGCCAAGGACACGACGATCCTCCTCTCGACGGCCGAGGCGCAGCGCTTCGTGGCGACCCTCGATGCGGACGTGGTGGACGACACGGCCACACGCCTCGCCGACCTCAACCGCCACCGGGATCACTTCGCGACGTGACGCGCCACGCGCCGCCGGCCGCGTTCGATTCGACACGGCAGCGGAGCGACTCCTTCCGATGCGGACACCCGGCCCCGGACGCGTGGCTGCAGGTGTACGCGGGGCAGAACGAGAGCCGGAACGCAGCTCGCACGTTCGTTACGGTCGACGGTGAGACGACCGAGATCGTCGGCTACTACACGCTCGTCGCGTCGTCGCTGGCCCTCGCGGAAGCGACGAGCGACGTCGCGCGCTCCCTCGCCCCGCGCTTCCCGGTCCCGGTCGTCCTGATCGCACGCCTCGCCGTGGACGAGCGCCACCAGGGCGTCGGGCTTGGAGGCGCGCTCCTGCGGGACGCCGTCACCCGGACGCTGCGGGCGAGCGAGCACGTCGGCGTCCACGCGATCGTCGTGGATGCGATCAGCGCGGCGGCCGCCGCGTTTTACCGCCGCTTCGGGTTCGCGGGCCTGACCGACGACGACGCTCGGCTGATGGTTACGCTCGACGCGGCCCAACGCCACCTCGCGTGATCGCGAAGCAGGGGCGCTCGAGCACCTCGAGGTCGGCGTCACCGTGCGCTGACCCCGCCGCGGTAGGAGGGTGGCGGTAAGCGCCTGCCGACCGGTCACCCCACGCCTGGGATACTGCGTCCATGCGGGTCTTCCTCGGGATCACGGGCGCGTCCGGCGCGCCCTACGCGGCGCGGATCCTGCAGGGCCTCGTCGCGGCCGAGGCGGACGTCGGGCTCTGCGCCTCGCGTGCCGGGCTCGAGGTGATCGCCTGGGAGCTCTACCGCGATCGCTCGATCGCACCCGACGACGCGCTCGCCCGCTTCCTCGCCGACTTCGGCGGCCCGTCCGTGACAGCGTACGCGGAGCGCGACTGGTTCTCGCCGTACGCCTCCGGCTCGGCGCGCTGCGACGCCTACGTCATCTGCCCGTGCTCGATGGCGACGGCCGGCACGATCGCAACGTCCGGGCAGGCGAACCTGATCCACCGCGCCGCCGGCGTGGCGTTGAAGGAGGACCGCCGGCTGGTGCTGGTTCCCCGCGAGACGCCGCTGTCGGTGATCCACCTGCAGGCGCTGCTCACCCTGAGGCAGGCCGGCGCGCTCGTCGCCCCCGCGATGCCCGGTTTCTACGGGCACCCCGATACCCTGCAGGATGCTGTGGACTTCGTCGCAGGCAAGGTGCTCGACCTGATTGGCGTCGACGCCGGGCTCTTGCGTCGCTGGGGGCAGGCATGACGTCGACGGAGGTCGAGCCCCTCGAGCCACCCGAGCCGGTCGTCATTGAGACGTCTGGCACGCTGCCGCCGGAGCGCGTGCAGGCGATGTTCGACCGCATCGCGCGGCCGTACGACATGATGAACCGCGTCATGACCGTCGGGCTCGACCGCCGCTGGCGAGCGCTTGCAGCAGACGAGGCGGTGGTCGGCGCTGGTGCCACCGTGCTCGACTGCTGCTGTGGCACCGGCGACCTCGCCCTGGAGCTCGCGGGGCGCGTCGGTAACGCTGGCGAGGTGCTGGGCGTCGACTTCTCTACCGAGATGCTCGCCGTCGCGCGCAGCAAGGCCGAGCGCGCCGGAGCCCGCAACGTGCGCTTCATCGAGGGAGACGCCCTGGCCCTACCGGCGGCGGATGACGAGTTCGCCGCCGCGACGGTGGCGTTCGGCGTCCGCAACCTCGCCGACTACCTGCAGGGCTTCCGCGAGCTCGCGCGCGTCGTCCGCCCCGGCGGGCGCGTCGTCTGCCTCGAGATCACGAACCCGCAGCACGGACACCTCGCGCGGTTCTACCGCGTGTGGTTTGACCGGCTGGTGCCGGCGATCGGCAAGGTTGCTGATCGCGGTGGCAACGGCGCCTACAGCTACCTTCCGGCCTCTGTTCGCCGGTTTCCCGGGCCGTCCGCGCTCGGGCAGGTCATGCTCGACGCCGGCCTCGTGAACGTGCGCTACCGCTTGCTGGCTGGTGGGATCGTCGCGCTCCACGTCGGCGAGGTGCCGCGACGATGAGCGCCACGGCAGAGTCCGCACACCTCGCCCGCGACGACGTCCGCGACTACCTCTCCCGCCTCGAAGACCTGCTTCGGACGACCGGGGCGTCCTCGAATGGCCCGGCGGGTGTTGCAGCGCTCGCGACCGTCGACCGGCGGCAAGCGCCTCCGTCCCCTCCTCGTCTACCTCTGCGCACCCGAGGCGGGGCGTACCGGCGAC
Organism: Actinomycetes bacterium; assembly: GCA_025360225.1. Taxonomy (GTDB): domain Bacteria; phylum Actinomycetota; class Thermoleophilia; order Gaiellales; family F1-60-MAGs149; genus JANYCN01. The sequence goes on from JANYCN010000036.1 coordinate 111,269, forward strand.
GGTGTGCTGCTCGCCGGCGCGGCCGTCGAGCTGATCCACTCCGCAACCCTCGTGCACGACGACGTGCTCGACCGCGCTCAGCTCCGCCGCGGACGCCCAACCGTCTGGGCACGCGATGGGGAGCTCGTCGCCACGGCGACCGGCGACTACCTCTTTGCCCGAGCCTTCACGATCCTCGCCGAGACCGGCGACATGGCGGCCGTCAGCGAGCTCGCGGAGTGCACCCTCGGGCTTGCGCGTGGCGAGGCGATGCAGGTCGAGCAGGCACGTCAGCCCGGTACGACCCTCGAGGCGTACCTCGAGCGGTGCGGGCTGAAGACCGGGCTGCTGTTCGCGACCGCCGCCGCGCTTGGCGGCCGTCTCGGCGGGCTGGGTGAGGAGGCCTTGAGCCACCTTCGGGCGTATGGCCACGCGCTCGGCCTCGCGTTCCAGATCGCCGACGACGTCCTCGACTGCGCTGGCTCCATCGAGTCGACCGGCAAGCCGCTTGGCACCGACCTGTTGGACGGCACGACGACCTACCCGCTGCTCGTCGCGGCGTCGCTTGACCCCGTTGTCGCCCGGGCGGTCGAGCTCGGCCCGGAGCGCGACCACGTGCTCGAGGTCCTCGCGCGGGTCGCCGACACCGGCGCGATCGCGCGTTCGCGTGTTCTTGCACACGCCTACGCGCGGCAGGCGAACGAGGCTCTCGACGAGCTGGAAGATGACCTCGACACCCAACCGCTCCGCGCCGTCGCGCTCGGGGTCGTCGACCGGGAGGTCTGACATGGCGATCGCTACCCCCGTCTCCGCCGAGCTCCGAACGATCCGCGAGAAGGTCCTCGCAGGGGAGCGCCTCGACCTCGACGACGGCATCACGTTGCTCGAGTGCGACGACCTGCTGTCGCTCGGCGAGCTCGCCGACTCTGCGCGGCGGCTCCGTGGCGGCAACGAGGAGGTGTACTTCGTCAACAACCTCTACCTGAACCACACGACGATCTGCCGGGTCAAGTGCAAGTTCTGCGCCTTCGCTCGTACCGCGAAACAGGCCGACGCGGAGATGTGGGAGATCGACGATCTCGTCGCGCACGCGCTACGCGTTCGCGAGCACCAGGAGTTCTCCGAGATCCACATGGTCGGCGGCGAGAACCCCCACCTCGACTTCTCCTACTACGTCGACATCACCGCGGCGCTGCGCAAGGCGATGCCCGACGTGCACCTGAAGCTGTTCACGGCGTCCGAGATCCACCACATGACCAAGCTGTCGGGCCTCACCCACGAGGATGTCCTCAAGGAGCTGATCAAGGCGGGTCTCGACACCCTGCCGGGTGGTGGCGCCGAGGTGTTCGCCCCGCGCGTCCGGAAGATCGTCGCGCCCGGCAAGGAGCCCGGCGAGACGTGGCTGCAGACCCACCGCACCGCCCACGCGCTCGGACTGCGGACGCACTGCACGATGCTCTACAACCACGTCGAGACCTACGAGGAGCGCATCGAGCACCTGCTCGCCCTGCGCGACCTGCAGGACGACACGAGCGGATTCATGGCGTTCATCCCGCTCCCCTTCCACCCGGAGAACACCGTCTTCGAGCGGCGCGGCTGGAAGTTCACGACCGGCATGGACGACCTGAAGATGGTCGCAGTGTCACGGCTCATGCTCGACAACGTCGAGCACGTGAAGGCGTACTGGATCATGATCTCGACGCCCCTCGCGCAGGTCGCGCTGCACTTCGGCGCCAACGACATCCAGGGCACCGTCGTCGAGGAGAAGATCGCTCATGCAGCAGGTGCCGTGACGCCGACGGAGGAGAAGGTCGGCGACCTCGTGCACGTCATCCGCGAGGCCGGGAAGGTGCCCGTGCAGCGCGACACCTTCTACAACGTGATCCGGCGGTTCGACCCGTGATCCGCCTCGGCCGCGTCGACTACATCAACACCTTCCCGATCGCCTGGAGCCTGGCACGACACCTGCCGGCGGGGCTCGCGGAGGAGGTCGTCGGCGTCCCGACCCGCCTCAACGCGCTGTTGCACCAGGGGGCAGTCGACGTGGCGAACGTGTCGAGCGTCGAGTACGCCCGCCACGCCGACAGCTACGTGTTGTTGCCGTCGCTGTGTGTCGGGTCGGACGGCGCCGTCGAGTCGGTGCAGCTCGTCACGGCGCGCCGCCTCGACGACGTGCGCACCATCGCCGCGACGTCACACAGCGCGTCGAGCGTCGTCCTCGCGCGCATCCTCCTGCCGCACGCGGAGATCCTTGCAGAGGATGCCGATGCCGATGCCCGGCTCCTGATCGGCGACCAGGCGTTGCGCTCCGCCTTCGACGACCCGACGCCCCACCACGACCTCGGTGCGCTCTGGCGCGAGCGAACAGGTCTGCCAATGGTGTTCGCTGTCTGGGCGGCGCGGGTCGGCACCGACCGGCTCGAGGATCTCGACACCGCGCTCGCGGCAGCCGTCGCCGACAGCGCGGCACACGCCGCACAGGTCGCCCGTGACGCGGCAGAGCGCTTCGCGTTCCCCGCCGGGTTCCTGGCGCGCTACTTCGAGAAGCTCCGATACCGTTTCGGCGAGCGGGAGCGAGCGGGGCTCGCACGCTTCTTCGAGCTGGCGCACGCGGCCGGCATCCTCGAGGCGACGCCGACGATGCGCTTCGCCTCCGACCTGACCGGGGTCAGCTGATGGCAGTCGCAACGCAAACACGGACGGTGAGCGAGATCCTCGCGCGGACGGTCGCGGGCGAACGTCTGCAGGACGACGACGCGCTCGTGCTGCTGCAGAGCCGCGACCTCGTCGCCGTTGGCCAGGCCGCGAACGAGATCCGCAACCGCAAGGCTGATCCGGACGAGGTGACGTTCATCGTCGACCGGAACATCAACTACACCAACGTCTGCGTCACGGACTGCGACTTCTGCGCGTTCTACCGCCTCCCGGGTGACAAGCGCGAGGGGTACGTGTTGCCGAAGCCGGTGATCTTCAAGAAGATCGCCGAGACGCTCGCGATCGGTGGCACCGGCGTCCTGATGCAGGGCGGACACAACCCCGAGCTCGGGATCGAGTGGTACGAGGACCTGTTCCGCTCGATCCGCGAACGGTTCCCGACGCTGCACGTGCACGCGTTGTCGCCGCCGGAGATCCAGTACATCTCGCGGCGCTCGCACCTGAGCGTCCCCGCGGTCCTAACGCGGCTGCGCGACGCTGGTCTCGACACGCTGCCGGGCGGTGGCGGCGAGATCCTCGTTGACCGCGTGCGGCACATCATCGCGGCGAAGAAGACGAAGTCTGACGAGTGGCTCGGCGTGATGCGCCACGCACACCGCCTCGGCATGTCCACGTCCGCGACGATGATGTACGGACACGTCGAGACCGTCGCCGAACGCGTCGAGCACCTTCACCGGATCCGCGCGTTGCAGGACGAGGCGCCCGGCTTCCGCGCCTTCATCTCCTGGACGTTCCAGCCCGACAACACGCGCCTCGGTCAGCAGGTGACGACGACACCGACGTCGTTTGACTACCTGCTGACACAGGCCGTGACGCGGCTCTACCTGGACAACATCGACCACATCCAGTCGAGCTGGGTGACGCAGGGGATGAAGATCGGCCAGGTCGCGCTGCACTTCGGCGCCGACGACCTTGGCTCGGTGATGCTCGAGGAGAACGTCGTCTCGGCAGCGGGCACCACGTATCGCGCGAGCGTCGAGGACTTCTGTCGCACGATCCGCGCGGCGGGCAAGCGGCCGGTGCAGCGCGACACCTACTACCGGCGGGTGCGCGATGCGTTCTGATGGACACCTGCTGTACGTCTGGACGCCCCAGGGCTACCGCCTGGAGGAGCGCGACGGCGACGCGCCCCTCGTTGGCACCCTCGTCGAGATCGGCGATGGCACGCGCTATGGCGTACAGAAGGTCGGCGCCTCGCCGTTCCCCGGCGACCGCCGCCCGTGCGCGTTCGTGAGCCGCGAGCCGTGATCAGCCTCTCGATCACGGAGTCGATCGTCAACTGGGTGACGACGAACATCGCCGACTACGGCGCAGCGGCCGTGTTCGCGTTGATGGCGCTGGAGTCGGCCTGCATCCCGATACCGTCCGAGGTGATCCAGCTGTTCGCTGGCTTCGAGGTGTCGCAGAACCACATGTACTTCGCAGTTGCTGTGCTCGCCGGTGTCGCCGGGAACGTCGTCGGCTCGTGGATCGCCTGGGGGGTCGGGGCGCGCGGAGGCCGACCGGTAATCGAGCGGTACGGGCGGTTCGTTCACGTCACGCCAAAGCGCCTCGATCTCGCGCAGCGCTGGTTCGACCGCTACGGCAACAAGGTCGTCTTCTGGAGCCGCATGCTCCCCGTTGTACGCACCTTCATCTCGCTCCCCGCCGGCATCGCCCGGATGCCGCTCGGTCGCTTCACGCTGTACACCGCCGCCGGCGCGCTGCCGTGGTGCACGGCGCTCACGCTGGCGGGGGTGCAGGTCGGTAAGCACTGGCAGGAGTGGCACGACCGCCTGCGCTACCTCGACTACCTCGTCGCCGCGCTGCTGGTCGCGGGCGTCGTCGCCCTCTGGATGCGGTCCCGTCTCACGAAGACCGCGTAGATCTGCGGCCGACGAGCCGGTGATATCGTTGGCAGATCGCACGCAGTGACCTTTGGCTACCAGGCGATCGGGCCCGAGGCCGCGGGGGACCCGCAGACGCCCTTCGTCGAGTCGTCGGTGCCGGGCGTTCGCCTGTTGTGACCAGCGTTCGCCGTCCTCAGCGCTCCACGGAGGCCGCATAGCGCTCGTCGTCAAACGCGGCGAGCGAGCGGCGGGGAGCGGCGCGTGAGCTCAGCAGGTGACGAACAAGACGGCCCTTCGCGGCCTTCGCATCGTGGCCGCCGAGCGCGCCCCCGGACCGCTCCACGAGCGAGACGCGGAGCAGGTCGATCTCCGGCGATGGCGTCCAGGCGGCCCGGTGCTCGCCCGGCAAAAGGTCGACGACGATGTGTCCAGCGACGTGCTTGGCCAGCACCTCGCTCAGCAGGTCGCGCCAGTGCCGTGCAACGAGGCCGACCGGGTCGAGGCGCGCGCCCATCTTCAGGCGGTAGTCCGGCACCGGGTCGTCGAGCGCGACGAGGCCGAGCAGACCGGAGACGATGACGACCGACTCGCGCGCCTTCCGCCGCAGGGCAGGGGAGAGGGACGGCAACCCGACGTGGTCGTGGACGACGCCGGTGTAGCGGCGTGACGCCGGCAGCGTGGGCGCCCCCAACAGCGCACGGTTCGCCGTCCGCGCCCGCTCGAGGTGCTGACCGCCGACGCCGAGCAGCCGCTCGTCTCCGCCATCGCCCGTCCGCAACGCCTCGACGACCTCCATGCGGGCGCCTGCCAGTGGCAGGCCGAACCGTCCGCTCGCGACGTCCCACGGCGCGCCCCGCCCACCGCTCGCCTTGCCCTCAGACGGCGGAAGGAGGATGATCATCCGTTGCCGGGCGGGCCGATCACCAGGTAGGGCGGTCGGTCGGCGAGGGAGAGAGCGACGCGGCCTTCGACGAGAGCGACGAGCTCGTTGCCGACAAGCTCGCGGCGCCATCCCGTAGCAAGGGGGACAGCACTGGGCTCGCCCATGATCACGCTCTCGAGGAACTCGTCGAGCTCGGTACGCGTCGCGACGAGCTCCGGGGCGACGCCGGCCTCGGTGCAGCGCACCTTCACGAGTGTGCCACCGAGCCCGGACGCGGCGTCGGCTCGGCGCGCGACCGCAGGCGGCGCCGGCGAGCCAGGGCTGATCGGCTCCGCCTCTTTGCCGATCTCGATCGCGGCGAGCAGGCTCGCGATGTCGGGCGCGCGGAGCCCGGTAACGCCGCGGACACGGTTCAGCGCGTCAGCCGTTCCCGGTGCGACGCGTGCGATCTCGACGAGGGTCGGATCCTTCATCACCCAGCCAGTTGGCAGGTCGCGGCGGCGCGACTCGCGCTCGCGCCACGCGGTGACCTCCCGCAGCACCGCCATCTGCTTCGTCGAGAGCCGTCCCCGGCGCTGCACCTTGCGGTAGGCCTCCAGCGGGTCGGGCGACGGGTCGGCGTCGTCTGGGTAGCGCCGTGCGAGCTCGTCCTCGGCCCAGCTCGTACGGCCTTGCGCCTCCAGCCGGCGGCGCAGCTCGGCCACCAGGGCCGCGAGCCAGCGGACGTCGTCGCCGGCGTACTCGAGCTGGCTGGCGGTGAGCGGTCGACGCTTCCAGTCAGAGAACGACTCGTGGTGGTTCACCGTCACCTTCAGGCCGTCGGCGAGCAGCCGCTCGAGGCTCGCCGACGCCGTCAGCCCGACGAAGCCGGCGATCAGCTGGGTGTCGACGATCCGGTTCGGCCGAACCTCGTGGTGCAACGCGAACGCAAGGAGGTCGGCGGACGGCGCGTGCATCAGCACCTCGACGTCGGCGTCGGCGAGCAGCGCCGCGACTGGCGCGAGCGACGCACCAGCAAGCGGATCGATCAGCACGACCTCGTCGCCCACGGCGACCTGCACGAGACACAGGACGGGTGCGTAGGTCTTCTCCCAGAGAAACTCGGTGTCGATCGCGAACGTGCCGGCCTCACGAACGCGCTCCGCGAGCCGCTCGACGTCGCCGGTCTCCGTGATCAACGTGTCTGCCACACGGGTGAGCGTACTACGCCGCAGCGCGGTCGATCGCGTCCGGCCCGCGCCGCGCCGCGCCGCGTCCGCCGCCGCCCCGGCGATCGAGCACCCGCTCGAGCGCGCCGACGACCGTCGGATCGAGCTGTGAGCCAGCCGCCTCGGCCAGCCGCCGCCGTGCCTCCGAGAGCTCCAGGGCTGGACGGTAGGGCCGGTCAGAGGTCATCACGTCCCACGTGTCGCAGCTGAAGATCACGCGGGAGAGCAGCGGGATCGTCTCGCCGCCGATCGCGTCCGGATAGCCACGCCCGTCCCATCGCTCATGCGCGGAGCGGACGGCCGTTGCGGCGGAGGCGAGGAACGGGATGCCGCGCAGGATCCGCTCGCCGATGACGGTGTGCTCCTCGATCAGGAGCCGCTCAGCCGGGGTCAACGGGCCATCGCGGTTAAGGATCGCCTCGGGGATGGCGATCTTGCCGACGTCGTGCAGGACGGCCGCGAACTCCAGGTCGCGCAGGTCACTGGCGTCGAGACCGAGCTCGCGCCCGACGTCGACGGCGAGCCGCGCGGTCTCGCTCGCGTGCTCGTGGGTGTGCGCGTCCTTCGCCTCGAGCGCGTTTGCGAGGGCCGTCACCGTCGAGAGGTAGGCGCCTTCCACCTCCCGGTGCAAGCGGGCGCGTCGGATCACCCCGACAGCGTTTGAGGCGAGCGTCTCGAGCGAGCCGAACACCGCCGGGTCGGGTGAGTCGGCCTCAAGCAGCACGAGGATCGCACCGTACACGCCGTCTGCCTCGGCGATCGGCTCGAGGACAGCCAGCCGGCCGCGCACGTCGTGCGAGCGGGTTGGCAGGCCGAGCCGCGCGAACAGGGCGAGCGCGTCGACGAACAGCAGCGGCCGACCGGCAGCGAGCGACTCGACCGACACGAGCTCGGTGAGCCCAGCGAGCCGCACGCCCCTCAGATGACCGCCGGCCACCGCCGTCAGGTCGTCGCGTACCGGCCCGGCAGTCGCGCCGGCGATCCGAGAGCCCTCCTCGTCAGCGACGATCACCGCCGCGAACACGGCGTCGGAGACGTCTGCTGCACCCTCAGCGGTGCGCTGGAGCGCGACGCCGAGAGCGGGCGCCGATGCCGTCTCGAACGCGGCCCGTGCCAGAAGGCGCTCGCGGGCGAGGGCGCGTGCGTGCTCGCGTCGAGCCTCGTGCGCCGTGAGGACAACGGCGAGAGCCGTCCCTGCCTGCGCGAGCCGGGCTGCGTCGTCCGGGCCGAACGGCTCGCCCTTCGTGCGGAACGCGATCAACGCGCCCAGCTCCTGGCCGCCGGCCGCGATCGGTGCAGCGGCGACCGAGATGACGCCCTGCTCGTTGACCAGCGGGTCATACACGTCTGAGACCGCGTAGTCAGGGATGAAGAGGTCGCGGCCCGCGAGCACAGCGAGCTCGATCAGCGGGTCGGCGCCGATCGGCACTTCACCGCTCGTCGCGTGGCGCGCCTCGATCCCGAGCGTGTGGCGCAGCACCGCGTCTCGGTTGCGGCGTCGTCGCACGCAGACCCAGACGCCCTGGGCGCCCGCGAGCTCGCGCGCTGCGTCCGCCGCGGTCGGCGCGAGGTGCTCGAACTGCGGTGCGACGTCCACGAGGGCCGTGATCCGCGCGAGCGCGGCGTGATCCGAGGCGGCGGCGCGCATGGGGTACGTATCGCCCGATCGGGGGGTGAGCTTGAGGGCGGTCGGTATCCTCATCCGCATGGCCGTGCCGCTGATGGACACGCGTGCCCAGTGGGACCCGCACATGGCGCGCGTTCGCGAGGCGGTCCTCGGCGTCATCGACTCGGGTCGCTACGTTCTCGGACCTGAGGTTGCCGCATTCGAGGCGGAGGCCGCTGCCGCCCTTGGGACGGCACACGGCGTTGGCGTCGCGAACGGCACCGACGCTCTCGTGATCGCGTTGCGTGCGCTCGGCGTGGTGCCGGGCGACGAGGTGATCTGCCCGTCCTACACCTTCTACGCAACCGCTGAGGCGATCGCGGCGATCGGTGCCACGCCGGTGTTTGCCGACGTCTGTGCCGACGACCTGACGCTCGATCCGGCTGCTGTCGAGACAGCCATCACACCACGTACCAGCGCCGTTGTCGTCGTGCACCTGTTCGGACATCCAGCGCGGATGGCGGCCCTGCGCGCGCTGTGTGACCGTCACGGCCTCGCGCTCCTCGAGGACGCCGCCCAGGCGTTTGGCGCCGATGGTGTCGGGCTCGTCGGTGACGCGGCGACCTTCTCGTTCTACCCGTCGAAGAACCTGTCGACGTTCGGCGACGGCGGGCTGATCACGACGCCCCGGGCGGACGTCGCCGAGCGCTGTCGCGTGTTGCGTTTCCACGGCTCGCGCGACAAGCAGACCTTCATCGAGATCGGCTACAACTCGCGGCTCGACGAGATCCACGCAGCGATCCTCAGGATCTTCCTCGGGGCGATCGCTGGTTGGAACGGTCGGCGCGTCGAAGCTGCGGAACGGTACCGGTCGCTCGGGCTCGGAGACCACGTCGAGCTGCCGGCGCCGTCGGGCGTGTACCACCTGTACGTCGTGCGCACGACGTCGCGGGAGGCGATCGTCGAGTCGTGTCGCGCGGCCGGCGTTGGCACCGTCGTGCACTACGCCACGCCGTTGCATCGCCAGCCCGTGTTCGCGCACCTGCCGGCGCGCGAGCTGCCCGAGACGGAGCGCGCGGCGCGCACGGGGCTCGCGCTGCCGATGTTCCCGACGCTGACGGCGAGCGCGCAGGCCGCGGTCGTCGACGCTGTCGCGTCCCATCGCCGCTGATGCGCGTCTGGGTCGACCTGACCAACTCGCCGCACGTCGTGGTGCTCGCTCCCCTGATCGCGGCGATGCGTGCGCGCGGCGACGAGGTGCACGTCACGGCGCGAGACTTCGCCCAGACCGTCGAGCTTGCCCGTCTACACGGCCTCGATGTAGAGATCGTCGGACACCACGGTGGTGCGACGCGGGCCGGAAAGGCGAGGGCTGCCGGTGATCGCGTCGTCGCGCTCGCACGCTGGGCGAGGCGCCGCCGGTTCGACCGCGCGCTCGCCCACGGGTCGACCGACCAGCCGATCGTCGCGCGCGCCCTGCGCGTGCCAGCGACGACGATGTTCGACTACGAGTTCGCCACCCTCCAGCACTCGCTGAACTGTCACCTGGCCTGGCGGACGCTCGTGCCGGACGCGATCCCACCAGACCGCCTCGCGCGGTTCGGTGCGCGCGGTCGCCGCCTCGTGCGGTACCCGGGGTTGAAGGAGGAGTACGCGCTCGCCGGCTTCGTCGCGGACCCCTCCGTCGCCGCCGCCTTCGCGCCAGCCGGCGAGCTCCTTGCCGTTCTCCGTCCACCGCCTGAGCTCGCGCTCTACCACCGGTTCGAGAACTCGGTGTTCGACGACGTCCTCGCTCGGCTCTCGGCGACGGAGGGTGCAGCGACGGTCGTCCTTCCCCGGACGCGCGAGCAGGGGGAGCGCGTGCGCGCCCTCGCGCTGCCTCGTGTCACCGTTCCGACGACGGCGATCGACGGGCAGAGCCTCGTCGCCTCGGCCGACCTCGTCGTGTCGGCTGGGGGGACGATGAACCGGGAGGCGGTCGTCCTCGGCACGCCGGTCTACACGACGTTCGCCGGGCGCCTCGGCGGTGTGGACGAGAGGCTGATCGCTACCGGTCGACTCCGTCAGCTCGACTCGGCTGCTGACGTGGTGCTTGAGCGCAAGCCGGCGACTGGCGAGCAGCGGGTGCGGCGCGATCCCGCCGAGCTGGTCGCGCTCGCCCTCGACCGCTAACACCGTATAATCGTCGCTTATGGGCCTGCTGAACCGCCACCGGATCGGGCACCTGCTCGCCGACGTGGCGCTGCTCGCGGTGGCGTGGTACGGCTCGTTCTTCCTGCGCCTGTTCGGCACGGATGACCCGAGCACGCAGTTCTGGCGGCACCTTCGCGACGAGGCACTGCCACGGGTGCTCGTGATCAAGGTCGTCGTGCTGGTCGGCCTCCGCGTCTACACCCGCCTCTGGCGGTACACGTCGCTGCACGACGTCGTCGCGCTCGCTCGCGCTGTCGCGGTCGCCGAGGCCGCCGCGTATCTCGTGCTCTGGCTCTCGCCGCCGGTCGCGATGCACGGGCACTCCGTCTCGAACGGCATCGTCGGCATCGACCTGATCCTGACGGGCCTGTTGCTCGTCACTGCCCGCGCGGTCGCCCGGGCGGCGTTCGAGCACTCGGGCCCGTTCGTGCGCGGCCGTGAGGTGCTCGTGATCGGCGGCGGCTCCGCCGGGCGAATGATCGTGACCGAGATGGCGAAGCCGCGCTCGGGCTACGAGCCGATCGGGATCCTCGACGATGACCCGGTCAAGCAGGGCATCCAGATCGCCGGCGTGAAGGTCGTCGGACGTCTTGACGACCTCGAGCGGACGATCATCAAGTCGCCGCCGGACGAGGTCGTGATCGCGATGCATCGCGCGCCCGGCGAGCGACGCCACGCGATCGTCGAGACCTGCCGTCGTCTCGGTGTTCCCGTGCGCACGCTGCCCGGACCGGAGGAGCTCCTAGAGGGTGACAACGGCCTCGGGCAGCTGCGCCAGGTGCGCGTCGAGGACGTCCTCGGGCGCCTGCCCGTGCTGCTCGATCTGTCGGAGATCGCCGGCTACCTGACGGGTCGAACGGTGCTCGTGACCGGCGCCGGCGGGTCGATCGGCTCCGAGCTGGTGCGCCAGATCGCACGTGTTGCCCCGACGTCGCTCGTGCTCGTCGACAACGCTGAGACGAGCCTGTTCACCATCGACCGCGAGCTCGCGGCTCGCAACGTCGTCGGCGTCACGGCGCTGCTTGCCGACGTGAAGGACGTCGCGCGCATGCGGGCGATCCTCGCGACGCATCGTCCGAGCGTCGTCTTCCACGCTGCGGCCTACAAGCACGTGCCGATGACCGAGACCAACCCGGGTGAGGCGGTGCGCAACAACACCCTCGCGACGCGCGACCTGGCGCGGATCGCGCGCGAGGCGGACGTCGAGCGGTTCGTGTTGATCTCGACCGACAAGGCGGTCGACCCACAGACGATGCTCGGTGCGTCGAAGGCGCTCTGCGAGTGGGTCGTCGAGGCCGAGGCGCAGACAGGATCTGCCACGCGGTTCCTCGCCGTCCGCTTCGGCAACGTCCTCGCGTCCTCGGGCTCGGTGATCCCGATCTTCCGTGCCCAGATCGAGGCCGGCGGCCCCGTGACGGTGACCGACGAGCGGATGACCCGCTACTTCATGACGATCCCGGAGGCGGCGCAGCTGGTGCTCGAGGCCGGCGGCGTGGGCGAGTCAGGCGAGATCTTCGTCCTCGACATGGGTGAGCCCGTCTCGATCATGGAGCTGGCACGCCACATGATCCGCCTCGCCGGCCGGGAACCCGACGTCGACATCGCGATCACCGTGATCGGCGCCCGCGCGGGTGAGAAGATCCACGAGGTGCTGTTCGAGGAGAGCGAGCTGGTCGCCGTCACGCGGCACGAGAAGCTTCGCGTCGCGCGCCGGCCGAAGATCGATGCCGCCTGGCTCGCCGACCGGCTCGCAACGATCGAGGAGCTCGTCGCGTGCGGCGACGAGGACGCGTTGCGCCAGCTCGTCTGGGACACGGTTGCCGCGCCGAGCCGTGACGTGGTGAGCTGATGGACACCCGCCAGCTCGAGGTCTTCTGCACCGTCGTCGATCGCTCGTCCTTCTCCCAGGCGGCTGAGCACCTCGGCGTGACGCAGCCCGCCGTCTCCCTCGCGATCCGCTCGCTGGAGAAGCGCCTCGGTGTGACCCTCATCGATCGATCGGGACGGCAGGTCGAGCCGACCGAGACGGGGCGCCACGTGTACCGCCAGGCGCAGCGGATCCTCGCGATCGAGTCCGAGATCCTGCGCACCTTGGCCGACAAGGGCGACCACGTCAGCGGCCCGCTGTTGGTCGGCGCCTCGTCCGGTCCGGGAGAGCGGGTGCTGCCGACGATCCTCGGCGCGTTCCGCGCGCTCCATCCAGACGTCGGCGTCTCGCTCCGGGTCGACGACTCGGAGACGGTGATCGATCGCGTGCTCGACCGCCAGGTCGAGCTCGGGATCGCCGCGATGGATCGCCCGCACCGGTCACTCCTCTTCGAGCCGTTCCTCCGCGACGAGCTGGTGCTGTGCTGTTGCCCCGGCAGCGCCTACGCGGGGCGACGGCTGACGCTGCAGGAGCTGCGAAAGACACCGCTCGTCGTGCAACAGGAAGGGTCAGGGGTTCGCGCACTCGTCGAGCGCGAGCTGCGCCACGCCGGCCTGCGCACCCGCGACCTGCACGTCGTCGCGGAGCTCGGCCTCTCCGAGTCGACGAAGACGGCGGTCGAGGGAGGCCTCGGCGTCTGCTTCATGTCGCGTCTGTCGATCGACCGCGAGATCCGCGCGGAGCGACTCGCGATCGCGACGGTCGAAGGGCTCGACCTGCGGCGCATCCTCTACGCCGTCCAGCTCGCCAGCCGGCCGACGAGCCGTCTGGTGCGGTCGTTCCTCGACTTCGCCCGCGAAGAGCTCGGCGACCAGGCGGCGGTCCTCGACGCGCCGGGCACGCGCCCGGTCCGCGGCGGCCGCGTCGGCTAGCCGACGCTACAGGAGCGCCACCGATCTGCCGACAACGTCGGCGATGACGGATCGAAGACCGCCCGCAAGCGCCCGTCCTGCCCTCCACCGCGAGCTCGGCAGGCTGCTCGTGCTGCTTGCCGAGGAGCCTGACGAGGCGACGCGGGTCGACATCGTGGACGAGGCGCTCGACGTGTTGACCGTGCTCGAGCGGCTCGCTGACGGCTCGGCTCTCGCGCACCCGCGTGGGCTCCGCGTCGTCGACGGTGGCCGTGCCGCCTGAGCGCTACGTGGTGCGAGCGGTGTCTACACTGGTCCAGTGCAGTTCTACGTTGACCGCGGGATCGCCGCCAGCGTAACCTCCGTCGGCGACCCCTGATCCTCCTCGGGGCGCTTGTCGCGTTCGTGGCGGTTTCAAGCGCCGCGCTCGGGTATTGCAGCTCGGGGCAGAAGTGGGCAACTGCGTCACCACACGCCGTCTGGATTGGGTGCAGCATGCCGTCCTCATGGGTTACGGCAATTCGCGCCTCGCAGACGACGTGGAACAACGCAGGTTCTCCGTTCCGCTTCCGCGACGTATCGCCGTGTCTGAGTGGCCCACCATGCCAGGGCGGCAACGTGGTTCGGGGACAAACCACCGCAGGCGTTCCTGCGGAGACGCAGTCGTCAGCTGTAAGCCAGGGTGCCGCCTCGATGACCTGGGCTGACACGACGATGAGTACGGCGTTCACCTGGAACACCGCTGGAATCATGAGCCAGTCGGCCGGACAGGCGGATGTTCGCACGGTGATCACGCACGAGCTAGCTAGGCGAAAGGTCTACCTCAGCGCAGCCCTGCTGATCGCGGTTTCAGGTGCTGGTGTCTGGCAGGGCGTGCTCGGCACCCGGGATCGGACACAGCGTCCACTGCAGACGATTCGCGTCAGCGGGTTTCCGCTCGATCGGAGCTTCGGCGCGATGGTGGCAGACGCTCGGGTCAACCTCGTGGTTCGCATGGATCGTCTGCAGGCAGGTGTGGCGCACTGGACGACGGCTGACGGTTCGGCGCCGGCCTACATCACGGAGTCGCGCGCTCCAACTCGCGCAGAGGCCGAGGCCAACGACAAGATCGCGACGCCAATCGAGGGACGTATCGTGAAGCTCCTCTTCGGGAGGCCGCCGGGTCAGGTCCTCTCAACGGAGGTTCTCGGCGGTCGTGTCGGATCCGTCCAGGTGGTCGGTGGCGACGAGCAGGCCCCGGACGTTCTCCAGCTCACGGCGCCCGGCTCGCGCATCCTCGCCGGCACCCTGCAACCATCGGGCTTCGTGGAGCTTCTGTACGTCTACGCCGAAGCTTCGGGACAGGTTCGAAGCCTCTTGTCATCGGGGAACGGCCCGGAGCCCGAGACGGTGGTTGGCCCGTACGAGGAGCAGCTGGCACGCCTGCCGGCACGGTGAGGAAAGCCGTGCGCCGTGCGCCGTGCGCCATGGCGTGGGCTCGGGCTACGCCGCGTCCGCGACGGCAACCCTGTCGCGCCCCGCGCCCTTCGCTCCGAGCATCGCGAGGTTCGCGTGACGGAGCACCTCGTTCGCGTCGGTGGTCTCCGCCGCGTGTGCCGCAACGCCAACGCTCGCCGTGACGAACGCGGTATCCGTCGCCGGGCCTCGCCGCACGCCGCGCTCGCGTAGGCCGGTGCGGAGCCGCTCGCCGATCGCCAGCCCATCCTCAGCGGAGGCGCCAGGGAGGATCGCGACGAACTCCTCGCCACCGATGCGGTAGATGCGACCGTCGTCGCCCAGCGCTGCCTCGAACGCCTGGGCGGCCCCCGCTAGCGCGGCATCGCCCGCCTCGTGGCCGTGCTGCTTGTTCAGCTCGCCGAAGTGATCGAGGTCGAGGAAGATCACCGCGTACCCGCGCCCGGCGTGCACCGCGTCGTCGTGCGCGGTGGGCAAGTCCTCCTCGAACCGTCGTCGGTTCGAGATCCCCGTGAGAGGATCGGTGCGCGCTGCAAGCTCGCTCGCCGCGAAGAGCTGGCGCAGCTCCACCACCTCATCGCGTAGCGCCCGCCGCTCGCTGCCGAGCGCGTCGCGGAGGATCGAGCCGAGGCCGCGGCGGTCGGTCTCGGCGGTCTCCGGCTTGGACGCTCGTGGTGCCTCCGGCGGCCTGGTCGGCGCTGCCGCCGCAGCGGGAGAGAACGTCGCCGCAGCGGGAGCGGTCGACGCTGGGCGAGCTCGGCGTCGTCCGGGCTCCTCGCTTCCCCGAACGTGCAGGCGTCTGGTGACGGCGGCCATCACGTCCGCCTCGGTCGTCCCCCCGTTCAGGCGCGCGGCGTGCGCCTTGCGTCGGGCCTCCTCGCGCGCTCGCTCGATCTGGGTCGCCATCGAGACGGCGGGCTTCGTTCCCTGGGCGAGGACCGCGCGACAGATCGCAACGAAGTCGGTCGCCGCGATCGGCTCCCATCCGCGCAGGGCCGCTACCCGCAGTGCAACGGGGCTCGGATCCGGTCCAACGACGAGCGCTGACACCTCCACCCCTGGCTCCGGCAGACCAGGGTCGAGCGCTCCCGCGGCGCCGAACCCGACAAGCCGACCGCCACAAGCCTCGACCGCCGCCGTGATCGCGCCGCGGCGCTCCTCGTCGAACCCTGCCGCGACGACGCCGCGCCCTCGCAACCGCTTTGCGAGCTCGACCTCCTCGTGACGAGCTCGGATCAGGCCGAGCCCGATCGGCCGTTGCTCCTCGTCCGTTGAGGACTGTCCGCTCACCCGTGTTTGATCGGCGGTGCTGATCGACACGTCGCTCCCTCTCTCGGGGGAGGATCGACCGTGTACGATCTGGCCAGTCATGTCCGATCACGCCGCACCCGCCCACGCAGCGCACGACTCCTCCCAGCCGGCACCCTGGCTCGCCAACGCCGGGTTCGCCCTCGGGATCATCGGTGTCATCCTCTGCGCGACGATCAAGCTCTCCCCCGTCGGCTTCCTGGCTGGTGCGGGCGCGCTGACGCTGTCGGTGCTCGGCCTCGGCCAGGCGCTCGCGCAGTCGCGGTATTCCAAGACGGCGGTCGCGGGCCTGTTCTGCGGCATCCTCGTCGTCACGTTCTGGCTGATCGTCCGCCACGACATCACGTCCGTCGCCGGCGGCCGCGAGGCGTGGCCGAGCTGGATGCTGTAGCGCCACCGGCGGCTGAGGCGCGTGGCGTCTCGAAGCGGTTCGGAGCGGTCCAGGCGCTCCGCGACGTCACCGTTGCGATCGAGCATCCTGCGACGGGCCTGCTGGGAGCGAACGGCGCCGGCAAGTCGACGCTGATGAAGGCGCTGCTCGGCCTCGTGTCACCCGACGCCGGCACGATGAACGTCCTCGGGCTTGACGCCACAACGGCTGCTCGCGAGATCCGCCGACGCGTCGGCTACATGCCCGAACACGACTGCCTGCCGCGCGAGATGACCGCAGCCGACCTCGTCGTCCACCTCGCGCAGCTGCGGGGCCTGCCTCGTCGCGCTGCCGTTCTTCGTGCGTCGGAGGTGCTGTTTCAGGTCGGGCTCGAGGAGGAGCGCTCGAGGCTGATCGGCGGGTTCTCGACCGGCATGCGCCAGCGCGTGAAGCTCGCGCAGGCGCTCGTGCACGGGCCGGAACTGGTGGTGCTCGACGAGCCGACGAACGGTCTTGATCCGGCCGGGCGCGAGGAGATGCTGACGATCGTTCGTCGCCTTTCCGCCGACCTCGGGATCAAGGTGCTCGTGTCCTCGCACGTGCTCGAGGACATCTCACGAACCTGCGACGCTGTCGTGCTGCTGCGTGACGGTGAGGTCGTGCGCGCTGGACTCCTCGTCGATCTCCAGGGAGCGTCGGCCGGGGCGTTTCGCGCGCGGGTATCCGGCGATCAGGCTGCCTTCGGCGACGCGCTCACCGCGCGCGGGCTGGTCATCGAACGCGTCGAGGACCACTTCGTCGTCCAGGTCGGCGATGACGGCGCGCTCGACGCGATCCGCGACGCCGCCGCCGACGCCGACGTCGGCCTCCGGTCGCTCGTGCCAGCGGTGGCGACGATCGAGGACGTGCTCGTCGGCGCGATCGAGGGGACGGCGTGATGGCCAGCCGGCTCGTCGACGTGCGCTACACACGCTACGACGGCCCGCGTCGAGGGCAGCTTGCGGCCATCCTCTCGCTCGCTCGATGGAGCGCGCTGCGCGCGCTCGGCCTACGCCGCGGCTGGAAGGCGAAGGTGATCCCGATCACCGTCATCGTCCTCGCCTTCGGGCCCGCGTTCGTCTCGCTCGGCATCCGCGCCCTCGTCCCGGACGGCGTCAACTTCGACTTCGACCGGTTCCTGCCGTACACCGCGTACCTGGGCCTCGTTTCGACGCTGATCATCGTCTTCTCCGTCGTGATCGCGCCAGAGCTGCTCTGTCCCGACCGCCGCGACCGCGTTCTCGACCTCTACTACCCGACGGCGATCTCACCGCGGCTGTACCTTCTTGCGAAGGTGATCGCCGCCGTGGTGCCGATCGCGACCGTCACGGTGCTGCCACTTGGCTCCCTCTACCTCGGTCGGATCGCCTTTGCCGTGCACCCGCTCGGCTACGTCGAGGCCCAGGGTGGCCTGCCGCTCCGGATCGTTGCCGCCGGGACGCTCGTAGCGGTGTACTTCGCGCTGCTCTCCCTCGCGATCGCATCGTTCACGAAGCGCCGACCCTTTGCCATGGGTGCCATCGCGGGGATCATCGTTGCGAGCGTCGCCGTTGCCGGAACGCTCAGCGAGGGGCTCGGTGTCGGTGTCGGCTATCGCGTCGTTGCCTTGCCGGTGATTCCGATCCAGGTCGCACAGCGGCTGCTCGGGCGCGACCGCCAAGGCGACGTCAGCACCGGATCATGGGTCACCGCCTACCTCGTCGTTCTCGCTATCACCACGGTGATCCTGCTTCTGCGCTACCGCAAGGGAGACGACCGGTGAGCGCGACGGTCGTTGTCGACGGCGTTGCGAAGTGGTACGGCGACCGCGTCGCCGTGGCGGACGTGTCGTTCGAGCTCTCGCCCGGAGTTACGGGGCTTCTTGGACACAACGGGGCGGGGAAGACGACGATCCTCAAGCTCTGCTCCGGCTTCGCGCCGCCGTCAAAGGGTGTCGTGCGCGTGTTGGGGAAGGATCCGCGCGTTGATCCATCGGCATACCGGCACCTCGGGATCACGCCGGACGGCGACGCGATCTGGCCGTTCCTGACGGCGCGCGAGGTTGTCGCAACGCTCGCTCGGTTGCGCGGCGTCGCGGATCCGGCTGCCGCCGCGGAGCGTGCAATTGGGCTCGTCGGGATGGAGGACGCGATCGACCGCCGCGTTGGGGGCTTCTCCAAGGGGATGCGGCAGGCGGTGAAGCTCGCGCAGGCCCTCGTCCACGACCCGGACGTCCTGCTGCTCGACGAGCCGTTGAACGGCCTCGACCCGGCCCGTCGTCGTCACGTCGTGGAGCTCGTGCAAAGGCTCGGTGCGGCGGGTAAGACGGTGCTCGTGTCGAGCCACGTCCTGCACGAGGTCGAGCGGATGGCGCCGCGCGTCGTCGTGCTCGTCAACGGGCGACTGGTCGCGGAAGGGTTCACGTCGGAGATTCGCGCGCTGATCGCCGACCGGCCCCGTGCCGTGCGGATCGATGCGGGCGCGGCGACACGCACGCTCGTTGCACGGCTCGTCGGCGTCCCCGGTGTCGGCGCGATGCGACTCGATGGTGAGGGAGCAGTCATCGAGGCGGACGACGTCGACGCGTTCGCGAGGGCGCTCGCCCCGCTCGCCCGCGAGGCTGGCGCGACGCTTCGCCGGGTCGAGCCGGTGGGCGACGACCTCGAGAGCGTCTACGCGTACCTGCACGCCCGTGCCCGCGGAGCGGCACGGTGACCGGCGTCGTGGCGGTGCTGCTGCTGCGCGGCGTCGTGCGTGGCAAGCGCATGTTCGGGCTCGGCGCGGTGGCCCTCGCCCCGGTGTTGCTCGCGCTCGTTGCGACGGGGGTACACGTCCCCGACCCGACGACCTTCGTCGCCGGCGTGCTGGAGTCGCTGTTCCTGCCGACGGTCGCTGCGTTCGTCGCGCTCATCCTCGCCGCCGGCGTCCTCGGTGACGAGCGCGACGACGGCACGATCCTGTTCCTCGCCGCTACCCCGTTACCCCGTCGGACGCTGGTTCTCGGCGCGTTTCTCGCTGCCACAGCTGCCGCCCTCGCGATCCTCCTGCCGGCCGCCGTCGTGGTGATCCTCGCGGCCGGGTCAGTGACCATCGGCGGCCTCCTGCACCTCGTCGCGGGGACCATTCTGACGGTTGCCGCCTACTGTGCGGTGTTCCTCTTCCTCTCGCTCGCGACCCGGCGCCCGGTCATCTTCGGGGTGCTCTACATCCTCATCTGGGAGAGCGTGATCGCGGGGTTCGCTCCCTCCGCACAGCGGCTATCGATCGCCGGATACGGCAAGACCTTCGTTGCCGATGCGCTCCCGGACGCCGGTCGGGGGGGAGTTCCTGACTGGGATCCGACGGCGTCGCTCGTCGTGCTGGTCCTCGTCATCGTCGTGGGCGTTACCGCGTCCACCTGGGCGTTGCGTCGCGCGGAGCTGCCCTGATCGACGGGAGTGGCGAACGGGTGCAGTTCCCCCTTGACCATCCGGTCGAGGCTGCCGATACCGGGTGAGGCGAAGCGCTCGGCGAGGAGGCAGTTCGATGGAGAACGTGGCACTGATGGAGCTGGTCGACGAGGTACGGGATCTCCCGTTGACCGTCTCGGCGGTGCTCGCGCAGGTGATCGGGGAGTGCGATAACGCCGATGCGTCGGTGTCGAGCCTCTCGCGGATCATGGCAGGCGACCAGGCGCTCGCGGCGATGGTGTTGAAGCTCGCGAACTCTGCCTACTACGGCTATGCGCGCAAGATCGAGTCGCTTCCCGACGCCGTCGTCCTCCTCGGCTTCGCCTCGGTGAAGAACCTCGCGATCACGGCCTCGATCACGCGGCTCCTCGCCTCCGACCGTGACGAGTATGCGCAGATCCGCTCCGACCTGTTCGACCACTCGCTCGGGACCGCTGTTGGCGCACGAATCCTTGGTCGCACGAAGCGCATCTCCGGCGAGAAGGCGTTCGTCGCCGGTCTTCTGCACGACCTCGGGCTGATCGTCCTCGTGTGCTACCGCAAGCCGCTCTTCGCCGAGCTGATGGCTGCGTCGGAGTCGGCTGGGGCAACGTTCGCCGACGTCGAGGTGGACGTGCTCGGGTTCGAACACGCCGAGCTCGGATCGCTGATCGCGGCCGAGTGGAAGTTCCCGCCGGCGCTGTGCGAGACGCTCCGCTACCACCACAACCCGGACGGCGCGATGATCGATCCTGCGCTGACCCGCGCCGTGCACGCAGCGGAGTGGGTCGCAAAGCATGCCGGGATCGGGCTCAACGAGCCCGGCCTTCCCGAGTGGCCGGACGCCGTCGCGGCGGCCGAGTTCGACATCACCGAGCACACGCTGCCGCGGCTCGAGTCCGAGGTGCGGGCCGAGTACCTCGAGGGCGAGTCCCTCAAGGCCGCCTGACCGCCTGATCGCTCGCCGATGCTCGGCCGGTACGACGACCCCGAGCCACCGCTCCCAACCGGAGCGTCGCCACGGCGTCGGGCGGCCGCGATGATGATCACGCAGATGGGGCCGCTGCAGGCCGCTGCGGTCATCGAGGAGCTCTCGGCGTTCGAACGCGACTCGCTGATGCTCGAGATCACGCGCCCCGGGCGCGTCAGTGCACTCGAACGCGACCGGGCCCTCGACGACTTCACGACCGGGCTCGACCGCAGCGCCTGGTGGTGTGATTGTCAAATGGCATGGTCATCGGGCAGTCAGAGCGAGCGGGAGCGTTGCGCGTCACGCAGGGGTTGCTGGGGCAAGCGCAAGCGGCGTGCGACGCTCCCGCGAAGCCCACGGCCCGGCACGCTCAGCGGGCCGGATCGTGGTCGCAGTAGCTGGCTGGCGGAGCCAGCCGACGGGTGGCAGAGCGGACCAGCGCAGGACGATCCAGGCAGCCGAATGACCACGCCACTTGGCAATCAGACCACGAGCATCGCGCGTCCGGTACGCTCGCTCCCGTGCGTATCGTGCTGGTCGACCCCCGCGGTGACGTCCGCCCGTACGCTCACGCGCTCGGCGCGGCGCTCGCCCGCCGCGGCCACGCCGTCGAGCTGGTGACGTCGCGGTTCCTGCGCGGCGACCTCCCACCCGCCCCCGGCGTGAGGATCCGGGAGCCGTTTTACCGGCTCAGCCGCATCCTGCCTGCGAGCCTACGACGCGTTGCCTGCGGCCTTGAGCACCCGCTCGACCTCGCGCTCCTGATCGGGCGCCTTGTCGTCAGTCGACCGGACGTCGTGCACCTCCAGGCGATGCCACTCCCGGCCGTCGATCGCATCGCGTGGCGCGTGGCGCGACGCCTGCTGCGCGGGCGGGTCGTCTACACGGCGCACAACGCGATCGTGAAGCATGGTGTCGGCTCGCCCGCGCAGGTGCGTGCCGACGCGACGGTGTTTGAACGCGTGATCGTGCACACGGCCGAGGGCGAGGCCTCGCTCACATCGCTCGGTGTTCGCCGAGAAGCCGTTCGGCGAGTCACGCACGGAGCGCTGACCGCCTACGCTGATGTCGTTGCGATCGAGCCTGCGCGGGTGCCGGAGGGTGTGCCCGTCGCGGCGTTCCTCGGGCTGATCAGGCCGTACAAGGGGCTCAGCGTGCTGCTGGACGCATGGCCGGCGGTGCGGGTCGCCGTCCCTGACGCGACGCTTCTCGTGTACGGACGCTCCGTCGGTGGCGATGCGGACGCCGCCCGCGCGGTCGGGCTCGAGCGGTCCGGCGGCTCCGGCGTCGTCGCGGAGATCCGCTACGCGAGCGCGGCGGCGTTCGCCGGGGTGCTGCGCCGCGCCGACGTCCTCGTGCTCCCCTATCGCTCGATCGACCAGAGCGGCATCCTCCTCTCCGCCCTCGCCCTCGGCACGCCGGTCGTCGTCACCGACGTCGGCGGCCTGCGTGAGGTCGTCGAGACAGCGGACGCCGGCGTCGTCGTTCCTCCCGATGACCCGGTGGCGCTCGCGGACGCCATCGCGGCGTTGCTCGCCGATCCGGTGCGTCGGGCCCGGCTTGCGCGCAACGGTCGCGTTGCCGCCGCTGGCGCGTACTCCTGGGCGCGTGCTGCAGCCCGCACGGAGGAGATCTACCGAGGCGGCTGAGGCTCAGCGATCGTGCAGCTTCGCATCCGTCGACCCGCCGAGGTCGACGTTCGCACCACCGTCGCCGAACAGGCCCTCACGCCGGACGATCACTCCCGGGGTGCGTCGAATGATCGCGAGATCGAGGCGCGGCGAGCGGTTCTCGACGTACCAGACGTCGAGGACGATCCGTTCCTCCCAGGTCAGCGCGTTGCGCCCGTTCACCTGTGCCCAACCTGTGAGCCCTGGCCGCACCTCGAGTCGACGGCGCTGGAAGGGGTCGTAGCGGTCCGCCTGCTCCATGAGCCCAGGTCGCGGCCCGACGACGCTCATCTCGCCGCGCACGACGTTCACGAGCTGAGGCAGCTCGTCGAGCGACCAGCTGCGGAGCACGTGCCCGACGCGGGTGATGCGGTCATCGCCGCGCGCGACGTTCAGGCCGAGGCCCCGCCGGTCGGCGTCAACGATCATGCTGCGGAACTTCAGGACGGCGAACGGGCGTCCGCCGCGTCCTGCGCGCAGCTGGCGAAACAGCACCGGCCCACCGTCCTCGACGCGGATCGCGATCGCGACGGCGAGAAACACGGGGCTGAGCAGCACGAGCAGCGCGCCGGCAAGCGCGCGGTCGATCGCCGCCTTGATCAGGTCGCCCGCTCTCGCTCGCACGGAGGCGTAATACCATGTCCGGCGTGGCGGAGCGCTTCCCGATCCTTGTGTCGAGCGCTGGCCGGCGCGGCGCGCTCGTCTCGATCCTCCAACGGACGCTCGCCGATCTCGCCCTCGACGGCCCGGTGATCGCTGCCGACGCGTCACCGTACGCGGCGGCGCGCCACCTCGCTGACATCCACGTGACCGTCCCACGACAGGACGACCCGGGTTACATCGACGCGTTGCTCGCGCTCTCAGCCGAGCACGACGTACGGCTCGTCGTGCCGACCCACGACGGTGAGCTGCCGCTGCTTGCCGCCGCCCGAGGGCGTTTTGCGGCGATCGGTGCTCGCGTGTCGGTGTCGGGCACCGAGGCGGTCGCGATCGGCCGCGACAAGGCCCACACGCACCGCTGGCTCGTCGCGAACGGCTTTCCCACGGTCCGACAGGGCACGGTCTCGTCAGTCCTCGCCGGGCCGTCGCAGTGGACATGGCCCTTGATCGTGAAGCCTCGTGTCGGCTCGGCGGCGATCGGCGTTGAGATCGTCAGCGACGCAGCGCGGCTGGTACAACGGGCCGACGAGGACGTCGTGGTGCAGGAGGTCGCCCCTGGCATCGAGCACACGGTTGACCTGCTGGTGCTCCGCGACGGCTCGTGCGCGGCGGCGGTCCCGCGCCGCCGTCTCGAGGTGCGCGCCGGCGAGGTGTCCAAGGGCGTCACCGTCCATGACCCGGCGTTGGAGCGGCTCGCGCGGGCGATCGCCGAGCGGCTGCCGGAGCCCTACGGGGTGCTGAACGTCCAGGCGTTCGTCGCAGACGACGGAGCGATCAGGGTGATCGAGATCAATGCGCGTTACGGTGGCGGTTTCCCGCTCGCCGACGCGGCTGGCGCTCACCTCGCGGCTTGGACGATCGAGGACCTGCTCGGACGGGTTCCCTCCGTCGCTCCGTGGCGGGCTGGGCTCGTCATGCTTCGCTACGACGCGGCGGTGTTCGTTGACGCGGCGGACATCGGCGGCGCGTGATGCGGCTGGTCGTCGTCGACGTCGACGACACCCTCTACCTCGAGCGCGACTACGTGCGCAGCGGCTTTCGTGCCGTCGGTGCCGTGATCGGAGCGGAGGAGTACGGCGACCTGTGCTGGGAACTGTTTCTCGCTGGCGTCCGTGGAGACACCTTTACCCGTGCCGCTGTCGAGATCGGGATCGAGCCGACGGACGAGCACGTCGCACGCTGCGTCGCCGCCTACCGCGGGCACGCGCCGGCGATCTCGCTGCTTCCCGACGCCTCGGCCCTTCTCGCTCGCTTGACGGGTGTCGCCTACCTTGGCGTGGTGACAGACGGCCCGGCAGTCAGCCAGCGTGCGAAGGTGCTTGCCCTGGGCCTCGAGCGCCTCGTCGATCGGGTCGTCGTCACCGACGAGCTCGGGCCGGGGCGCTCGAAGCCTCATCCGGCGGCGTTTGAGCTGCTCCAGAAGCATGCAGGAGCGAACGGTCGGGACTGTGTCTACATCGCCGACAACCCGGCGAAGGACTTCATCGCTCCCGCGGCTCTCGGCTGGCGAACGGTGCGGGTGCGCCGACCGGACGGGCTCCACGCTGCCGTGGAGAGCGGAGCCGACGTCGGACAGGTGGTTGAGACCCTGGCTGCGGTGTGCCTTGACGCCGCGTAGGCCGAGCGTCCGGCTCGCCGTCGGCGGCCTCGCTGCCTTCACCTACCTCTGGCGCCTCGGTGTTCCGTCATGGAACCGCGACGAGTTCGTCTACGCGAGCGCCGGTCGTCAGTACATCGCGGGCCACGCGGGGTACAACCTCGAGCACCCGCCGCTCGGCAAGTACCTGATCGGTGCGAGCGAGGTGCTGTTCGGGCACGGCCCGACCGGGGCCCGGCTCGCCGCCGTCAGCGCCGCGTTCGTGACCGGCCTCGTGCTCGCAGCGCTCGCACGCCGGGTCGCCGGTGACGGCGCAGCGCTTCTCACCTTCGCCCTCTGGGTCGCGTTGCCAAAGCCGACCGCCGGGCTGCGCGTCGACCGGCTCGCGATGCTCGACGTGTTCGCGACGGGGTTCGCCACGCTCGCGGTCCTGCTCGCCGTTCGGCATCGTGACCAGCCGCGCGCCCGACGAGCGCTGCTCGTGGGCGTCGTCATCGGCCTCGCTGGCGCCGCGAAGCTCCCCGGGCTCCTCGTCGCTGTGCCGATTGGCGTCGAGCTCGTGATCGCCCGCCGTCGGATCCGTCATGCCGTGCTCACCGCCGGTGCGACGGTCGCAGCGTTCGTTGTGACCTATCTTCCGCTCGACGTCTCGATCGCCGACGCGCTGCGCACCATGTGGGTCTTTCAAACCCACGAGGCGCAACGCGGGTTCGCAACGCTCGTCGACGGCCAGGTGTACACCCATGCCCCGTGGTGGTCGGCGGCCTGGTTTGCCTGGCACCGCTCGGCGATCCTCACCGTCACGATCGCCACGCTGGTCGCCATCACCGTCGTCGCGGCGGTCCTGCGTCGCCGTGAGCGGGCCGTCGTCGCGATCACGAGCGGCTGGGTCCTGGTGTCAATCATCAGCGTCGCGTTCGGCCCCGGTCGGTACTTCGAGCACTACGCGTACGCGTGGGCGCCGGGCGTGACGCTGCTCGCTGCGACCGCGCTCATCGAGCTGCACCGGCGCGTGCGGATCGTCGCTCTGGCGCTCGCCGTCCCGTTGATCGGCGTCAGCGCGGCGTCGCTGTGGGGGATCGCCACGCTCCGCCCGGCTGACTACGCCCTCGCTGGCGAGCGCCTCGCCATGAGCGGCGCGCGCACCGTCCTCGTTGCCGGCCCGCGCACGGCCTTCCTCGGCTACGCCTGTCGTGACACGCGCATCGTCGGCGCTCACGACGGCGACGCGCCGGCCGCGTTCGACGCGATCATCGTCGACCCGTCGTTCGTCGGCGTGGAGCTCCACGGCTGGCCGCCGCCCGAGCTTCGCGACCACCCGGAGCGGTTCATCCGTACGCGCGCCGACCGCCTCACCGTCTACCTACGCCGCGGGTTACCAGCGAGACGCTGTCTCGCCCCTCGATAGCGCTGATCGCGTTGCGTCAGAGAAGGTCGGCGATCGCCGCCTGCACGTTCGCGTCCTTCGCCCGGACGGCGTCGGCGAGGGTCGACTGGAAGGCGACGACCCGGCCGCGCATCTCCGCGTCACCTGCCCCGAGGATGCGTGCAGCGAGCAGCCCGGCGTTCCTCGCGCCGCCGACGGCGACGGTCGCGACCGGCACGCCCGCCGGCATCTGCGCGATCGCGAGCAGCGCGTCGAGCCCTCCCATCGGCGTGGCGTTGATCGGCACGCCGATCACCGGCAGCGGCGTGACGGCCGCAACGACACCGGGAAGGTGCGCGGCACCTCCGGCTCCCGCGATCAGCACGCGGAGTCCGCGATCGACCGCGCCGCGCGCCCAGGCGATCGTGTCGTCTGGCGTGCGGTGCGCGGACAGCGCGCGAACCTCACAGCGGACGTCGAACTCGCGCAACGCCTCGGCGGCGGCGCGCATCACGGAGAGGTCAGAGTCAGACCCCATAACGATCCCTACGAGCGGTGCGGTCATCGGGTCGGGAGGATAGCCGTAGCCGTGCCGTCGGCGACGAAGAGGATCGCCTCGATCCGTGTCGCCCGGCGGTCGAGTGGCGATGCAACGAGCCGTACCTTCCCACCCTCCTGGACGAACCGCTGAACCCGCGCGAGCAGCCCTGGCGTCCAGACGGTCGCGTTGACGAACACGAGCGTTCGCGCGGTGTGCGGAATGCCGGTGTCCTCGATCTGCTGGTCGGAGATCGCGCCGGCTGCCGGACTGGCGGTGAGCACCTTCCTCGCCCTGGTGACGAGCGTGGCGATGTCGCTGTCGGCGAGGCCCGCGAGGGGACGGTCGAGCGCCTGTGCCCCGCCCGGCAGGTCGGGGAGACCGTCCTCGTTTGCGTCGTACGGGTTCGCCATCTGCCAGCTATAGGTCGGGACGACGACGAGCGTCGCCGCGCCGCCCGGAATGGCGATCACGCCGGTCGCGGTGCCCACCGGCGTCGTCGCCCGCTCCACGTACAGCCCGGCGCTCGCGGGCTTCGAGGCGCTCGAGGTTCCCGTCCACACCAGTGCCCCGAGCGGCGACCCGTCAGCGCGGCGGAGCTCGACCGTCGCCGGATCGCTCGTCTGCACGTCGCCGTTCGCGTCGATCTCCACCGTTCGAACGCGTACGCCGATCGTCCCCGCAAGCTCGTTCTGCGCGAAGCCCGTGGGCACCCGGACGACGTTGCCGACCGCGTCCGTCGCCTCGTACCCGACGAGGTAGCTGCCTGGTTCGGCCGGCATGGAGGCCGTCCCCTCGGCGACCGGCCAGGCAAACAGCGTCCGTTGGGTCGGCGTCAGCGGCGCCGGCGGATCGGACCACCAGACGCGAGCGACCGAGCCGTCTGCACTCACGTGGTACACGGCGAGCCGCGCCGACGCCGGCTCGTCGGCGGTGAGCGACACGCGCAGCACACCGGCATCGCCCTCGCCGCCAGGAGTGAGCAATGCGGGGTGCGACGAGAGCCCGCTGACGACCGGCGGCTGGGTGTCCACCGTGATCGTCGCGGGCACCAAGAACGACCGCAGGCCAACGAGCCGGACGCGAACGCGGTACACGCCGTCACGCACCCGCGCACCTCGGCCGTCGCGGCCGTCCCACGCCATCGCCAGCACGCCGCGCGCGCGTCGATGGTGGGCGAGGACGACGATCGTCCCTCCTCCCTGCGCCTCGATCGCGACGTCGACGCGAGCCTCGCGGGAGAGCGTGAGCGAGAAGCGCGCCGTCGCGTGGCTGCACGAGCACGTCGGCGAGATCGTCGTCGCCTCAGTGAAGTCGGTGCTCGTGATGTCCTTCAGCTCGGACTTCAGCGTCTGTCCCACGGCGAAGCCGATGCCGGATCCGATCAGAAGACCGACCAGTAACAGCATCCCCGCTGCTCGCTGGATCCGCGTCATCGGAGGATCGTACCGGGCGTCGAATCTATCGTGCGTCGCTCAGGCTGCGGGCCGCATCCCGGAGGCCGCGGAGGATCGCGAGCACCTCAGGCCAGCTTGCGGTTGGTACGAGCAGGTGGTCCCGGGTTGTGGCGCCGATCGGCACCAGCGGCACGCCGCGCTCGGCGAGGGCGCCCGCGATCACCGACATGAATCCGGCCAGTCCCGGGTCGAGCTGGGCGACGAGGACGATCGCCCGTAGAGGTCCGACCCGGACGGACGGGTCGGGTAGCGCCTCGGCGATCGCGGCTCGGAGGATGAACGTCGTCTCGTACGGATCATCGATGCGTACGGCAAACGCCTCCCCGGCGAGCGCGTCAGGCGTCGCCGGCGCCAGCCCCCGCTCGTAGCCCAACATGACAAACTCGTCATCGAGCAGCAATGGTTCGAGCGAGGCGAGCGCCTCGGTGAGCGGCGAGTCCGTCATGTCCTGGCGAGCATCGTACGCCGTCTGGGGGATGCAGGGTGGCCCATCCCGTTCCGATCCAGTGAGGGACTCCTCCCAACGGCGGAACGCGAGGCGACGGAATGAACAAGGGACTTGAACGGGCGCTGCTCGGTACGGCATTCGTCTTTGGTGGGCTCCTGCATCGACGCGTGGCGGTGGTCGACGACCGCCTCGACACGATCGCGCGAGCGGTGGAGGAGCGCACGCCGCGACCGCGGCGCGAGCGCGAGCGCGAGCCGATGGCCGAGGGAATGCCGCTCCCGACCGGATACGGGCTGCAGGTGAAGGGGCCCGTTGGCGAGGACATCCTCCTGCCCGTGTGCCTGCCGCCCGGGTTCGAGCTCGGTTCCCTCGTTCTGAAGCCCGCATTCCTGCCTGAGGAGGCCCGGCCGGCGGACGTGCCGCCAGCGAGCGTGCTGCCGTTGTTCCGGCCGGTCGTCGCGCCGACTCCGGTGCCGGCCACGCGCCCGACCGCCGAACGCCTTGACGCGGCGATCCAGCGCGTCTACTCCGACGAGCCCCTCTATCACACACAGGTTGACGGTGGCCCGACGCCGCTCTCGAGCCCTCCGCCGGCTTCCACCCGCACGCCGTTCGCACACTCCCTGCTCGGGTAGACGACCTTCCTACCAGCGGGGGATCCTGGGGGCGACGCCTGCCAGAACGTCCGCGCCCGCCTCGAACAGCCAGCCGGGTGCGTGGCCGCGCGCGGCGGTCAGGTCGGGAGGTCGGCTCACGGCGTCGTGGGCGTCCGATGCGACGACGTGGGCACGGCGGGTCCTGATCAGGGTCTCGGCGCTCGACCGCGCGCTCGACCCGAACCGCCCGGTCAGCGACCCCGCAGTTAGCTGGATGACCGCGCCGCAGACGACCAGCTCGTCGATGCGCTCTGGCGCGGCCTGCACCGCCCGTGAACGCTCCGGGTGGGCGACGATCGGCAGGTACCCACGGAGCCGCAGCGCCCGGCAGGTCGGTGCCAGCGCGAGGGGCCAGGCGCCGCCCCAGGGGAACTCGATCAGCAGCGCGCGACCGCCGGCGAGGGTGAAGGCGTCGAGCTCCTCGTCGCTCCAGCTTGCCGCGTAGGCGAGGTCGAGCTCGCCGCCCTGCTCGACGGTGATCGGCAACACCTCGGAGCGGGCTGCCTCGCGCAGCGCTTCGAGCGCCTGGTCGCGACGATCGACGCTCGTCGGGTACTCGGGCGTCACGTGCGGCGTTGCGCAGACCCGCTCGACGCCGTCGTCGACGAGGGCGCGCAGCAGCGCGAGTGCGGCAGCGACCTCGGTCGGCCCGTCGTCGATGCCGACGAGCACGTGGGAGTGGAGGTCGATCACCGTCGCAGCTGTCTCGGGATCGCGGTGATCCATCGTCGTTCAACCGGCAGGTAGAAGCCGAGGCCCAGCAGCACGAGCGGGTAGGAGAGAGCGAGCGCCAGCTGTCCGGCGAGCGGCGCCGCGATCGCCCGTCCGATGGCGTACAGGGCGACCGCGGTGATCGTTGCCAGTCCCACGCGCCGCCACTGGTACGCAACCGGGTAGATCCGCTGACCCGACCAGACGGTGGCGGCGACGAGCACGAGGGACGCGGCGACCGTCGCGACCGATGCGCCGAGGATGCCGTAGCGAGGGATCAGCACGAGGTTGGCGGCGACGTTCAACGCGGCGCCGGCAGATGCGATCAACCATGTACGGCCGGTGCGGTTCGAGCGTGCGATGACGATCGCGAGCATGGTGTACGCCGTCAGCAACGCGCCCGCGAACGCGAGCGGTCCGACGATCGCGCCCGCCGCCGCGAACGTCTGGTCAGTAACGAGCGGGACGAGCCACGGGGCGACAAGTCCGAGCGTCAGCGACACCCAGCCGCCAACGAAGGCGATGTACGTGAGCACGAAGCTGAACGCGCGTCGGGCCTCCGCGTCGTCGGTGATCGAGTACGCGAAGGCGGGCCAGGCGGTGCGGAACGCCAGCTGCACGAGGATCATCGCGGACGCGAGCTTGACACCGACCGCGTAGACGCCGACGTCGTGCGTCGTGCGGAACTGGGCGAGCAGGTAGCGATCGGAGAAGTCGACGAGCCAGAGCGCGAGCCCGGCCGGCAGGAGCGGTAACCCGAAACGGTTCATCGCCCTGATGAGATCACGGTCCCAGGCCGGTCGCAGCTCGCGCCGGCGATCCCAGAGGAGCCACGCCAGCACGATCGTCGTGCCGGCGGCGTTGCCGAGCATCGCGCCGAGCGCCCCCATGTGCGCCGCGACGACGAGGGCGAGGCTCGTCGCGACGGTGATCGCTAGGTTGGCCAGCGCTGCGACGGCGAACGCGACCGAGCGCTCCTCGACGCGGTACAGCGACGTGAGCTGCTCGTAGAGCATCTGCACGAGGAGCAGGAGGAACGCGACCCGCACGAGGTCTGCGTGGGCGGAGTCGCCGAGCAGCGCGCGGGAGATCGGCGCTGCAAGCGCCGTCCCGACAACGGCGCCGAGCACCGCACCGCCGGTGGTGAACCAGAAGACCGTGCGAATCACGAGGGAGGCGTCGGGTGCGAGCTCGCGCTCGTAGTAGAAGCGGAAGAAGCCCGTTGCTACGCCCGAGCGGAGGATCGGCACCAGCAGCGCGACGAGCCCGACGAGGAGCTCGATTCGACCGTACCCGTCGGCGTGGACGCGTGGCGAGATGACCGGCAGCAACAGGAACGAGGCGATCCGCGAGGCGAGCGATGCAAGGCCGTAGATCGCCGAGTGTCGGAGCAGCCGCCCTAGCTGCGCGCGCATCTCGCCCTACCGTGGTGCCGGAGCGACCAGGTCGGCGAGCGCGCCCTCGATCTCCGGATGTGCGAAGCGAAACCCGAGGCTCTCCGCCTGGGCGGGGATCACCCGTCGCGAGCCGAGCAGCTCAACGGAGAACCCGCCGAGCAACCCGCGCAGCGCAAAGGCGGGAGCGGGCAGCAGCGTGGGCCGGTGCACGACGCGACCGAGAGCCCGCGCGATGTCGATCTGCCGTGCCGGTCCGGGCGCGGTCGCGTTGACCGCACCTTCGTAGCGCTGATCGGCGATCGCCGTCCTCACCAGCGTCGCGGCGTCGTCGACGTGGATCCAGCTCCACCATTGCCGGCCGCTGCCGAGAGGCCCGCCGAGGCCGAGCCGGGCCGGCAAGAGGAGGCGACGAAAGGCGATCGCGTCGCGGGCGAGGATCACGCCAAGCCGTATCCGAACGACGCGTACGCCGAGGGCCGCGGCGCGCGCCGCTTGCTCCTCCCATGCCTGGCAGACGTCGGACAGGAACCCTGCGCCACGGGCAGAGCGCTCCGTGAGCACCTCGTCGCCGCGCTCCCCGTAGTAGCCGACGGCGCTCGCGGACACGAGCACGCGGGGCCGCGCGCTTGCGGCCGCCATCGCGTCAACCAGCACGCGGGTGCCATCGCGCCGGCTCGCGAGGATCGCGGCTCGCTTCGTCGGCGTCCAGCGTCCGGCGACCGGCTCACCCGCGAGGTGGATCACGGCATCCACGCCCTCGAGCAGCCCCGGCGCGATCGAACCGGTCCGTAGCGAGAGCGGCCGCACCGGCGTGCCGACACTGGCGAGGTCGCTCGCGAGTCGCCGGCCGAGCATGCCGCTCGCGCCCGTGATGACGGTCGTGGTCACTTGGCGAAGTATGCCGGTCAGGCGGGGCCGCGCACGGGCTCGCCGGCCCGTACCCACGAAACGACCCGCTCGAGCCCGTCGGCGAGCGGGACGGCCGGCGTCCATCCGAGCGCGGCGCGGATCGCCGAGGCGTCGATGCTCGACGCCTGCAACTCGCCTGCGCGAGCTGCGACATGCGTCGCCGCGACGGGTCGATCGGCAGCCCGTGCGAGCCCTTCAACGAGGTCAAGGACCGTCGTCTCGATGCCTGTGCCGACGTTCCAGAGGCCGGCCTCGTCGGCGTCGCTTGCCGCGAGCATCGCCGACACGACGTCGCCAACGTACACGTAATCGCGGGTCTGGAGGCCGTCGCCGAACACGGTCGGCCGATCGCCCTGCAGCACGAGCCGCGCGAAGATCGCGATCACCCCTGCCTCGCCCGACGGGTCCTGGCGTGGCCCGAAGACGTTTCCTAGCCGCAGCGCGGTGTGGCGCGTGCCGAACAGACGGTTGTAGGTGCCGAGGTACTGCTCGGCGCAGAGCTTCGCGGTGCCGTACGGCGCCTCGGGAAGGGTCGGGCTCGTCTCCGGTGTCGGACGGTCGTTTGTATCGCCGTAGATCGCTCCTCCCGTCGACGCGAACACGACGCGCCCGTTGACGTCCTTCGCGGCGGCGAGCACGTTGAGGGTGCCGATCACGTTCACCATCGCATCTGCCGCCGGGTCGCCGACCGACACCCGCACGTCGGCCTGAGCGGCCAGATGGAAGATCGTCGCCGGGCGGTGCGTGGCGAACGTGGCGCTCACTGCGGCGGCGTCACGGATGTCAACCTGCGCGAACGTGGCGCCATCGACCCTGTCGCGTCGACCCTTGGAGAGGTCGTCCACGACCAGCACGTCGACGCCGCGACCGACGAGCGCGTCCACGAGGTGGGAACCGATGAAGCCAGCCCCTCCCGTGACGATGGCGCGGGCGGTGCTCACCGGCCGATCACGACGAGAAGAACGGCGGGGCTGATCGTCGCCGGCGAGATGCCATCGAGCGGCTGCACGGCGCGCGCCGGGTTGAGGCCAAGGTGCCGCGCAAGCGCGACCGCCGCCGGCTGGCTTCCTGGGGTGAACAGCACGAGCTTGCCGCGGGCGTGCATCGTGATCCGCCGCAGAGCGACGATCGGGTATCCGACGCGCGCAAGGCTTGACGCGATTGCCTTCGCCCGGGCCCCGTTGTGAGAGGCGTTCCAGATCGCGACGCGGGTTTCCTTCGCCGCTGGCGCCACCGCCTCCGTCGACGCTGGCGCTGGCGCGACAGAGAAGCCTGCCGCCCGCGGCGTGTCCGGCTGTGCGAGGCGCGGCACGACGACGCTGAGCGCGAGGACGACCGCGCCGGCGCCCGCCGCGAGCAGCGCCCAGTAGGTGGCGCCACGACCGATACGGGTCGCGCGAGCGGCGCGGAACGCACCGGTGTCGAGGCGGATGCTGTGCTCGGGGTATGCCATCGGCTGAACGTTCGGCAACCGGCACGACCTCCCTTCCAGCGGCGGTTACCCTGTCCGCGTGTTCGTCTCCTTCGAGGGTGTAGACGGCGTCGGCAAGTCGACGCAGGCCCGGTTGCTTGTCGGCGCTCTGCGCGCGGCAGGCCGCGACGTCGTCGAGTGCCGTGAGCCCGGTGGGACGGTGGTCGGTGAGCGCGTTCGCGATCTGCTGCTATCCGACCACGGCGTGCCGCTCGGTCCGCGCACGGAGGCGTTGCTGTTCGCAGCGTCGCGCGCCCAGCTAACTGCTGAGGTGATTGAGCCGGCGTTGGCTCGCGGTGCGTGGGTGGTGTGTGATCGGTTCCTTGACTCCTCGGTCGCCTACCAGGGTGGTGGCCGCCAGCTTGGCGAGGAGGCGGTGCGAGCGGTCAGCCTGTTCGCAACGGCCGGGCGGCTGCCGGACGTGACGGTGCTGCTGGTTGGCGACCCCTATCGGACGACAGCGACCGATCGTATTGAGTCGGAATCCGATCTATTCCGGACACGGGTGCGAGCATCGTTCGACGCGCTTGGTCAGGGCGGATCTGAGCGTGTCGTCCTCGTCGCTGCGGCCGGAGCGGAGACGGAAGTGCAGCAGCGTGTGTGGGCCGCGCTCGCGCTGTGATGAGCGTCGCGGGTCAGCCTGAGGCGTCGCGACTGCTCGCCGCCGCGGCCCGCTCCCCGCGCCACGCGTACCTGTTGCACGGCCCGCGGGGCACGGGGATGGATCGCGCGGCGCTCGCGTTCGCGGCCGACCTGCTCGGCTCGAGCCCGTATCGCGTGTTCGACGAGAGCCATCCCGACCTGTTCGTCGTCGAGCCCGAAGGCGAGGCGATCCTGATCGATCAGATCCGCGCTCTGCGCGCCGATCTCCACCTCCGCCCGTTCGAGGCCGAGCGCCGCGTCTACCTCCTGCGCGAGTGCGAGACGCTCGGCCGCGACGCGGGAAACGCGCTTCTCAAGTCGCTCGAGGAGCCCCCCGGCTACGCCGTGTTCGTGCTGCTTTGCACCGACCGCGCACGGCTCCTGCCGACGATCGAGTCGCGTTGTCAACCGGTCCGGTTTCGCACCCCGGCACCGGCGGCGATCGCCGCGGCGCTTGGGGACGTTCCGGACGCGGCTCGGCTCGCACGGGTCGCTCGCGGCGATCTCGAGCTCGCCCAGCGCCTTGCTACCGACGCGGACGCCAGGACGCGGTTCGATCGCTCGGGCACGCTCGCGACGCTGGTCGTCCTCGACTCGACGTTCGACGCCGCAGACGCCGCGGCCGAGCTCGTCGCGTCTGCTCGTCGAGCGGGCGATGCCGCAGAGGTGTCGGTGAACGAGCGGCGTGACGCGATCCTCGAGCGCATCCCGCCAGGAAAGGCCGCGACACGCGAGATCAAGCGCATCCGTACGCAGCACGAGGCGCTCGCGAAGCGTCGGCGCCGACGGGCAGAGACGGATGAGATGCGCGCAGCGGTCGACGCGACGATCGGGATCTGGCGCGACGTCCTGCTCGTGGCAGTCGGTGCGTCTGGCGCGGTGATATCCTCAGAGCGCCTGTCCGACCTCGAGGCGCTTGCCGAGCAGGCTGGCCAGGCGGGTGCGGAGAAGGTGCTGCGCGCTGCGCAGGACGTTCGCCGTTCCTTTGATCTTCCGGTGATTGCCTCTCTCGCCGTCGAGCGCCTCTTTCACGAGATCGCGCTCGCCGTGCGGGTCATGTCGAGCTAAGCGAGCACGAGTGCCCCAGGTTGTCGGCGTCGTATTCAGTGCAGGCGGCCAGGTGCAGCCGTTCGATCCGGACGGCCTGACCCTGGCGTGGAACGAGCGCGTGATCTGCAACACCGTCCGCGGCCGCGAGTACGGGCGCGTCGTGCAGCCGAACCACGACGTGTCAGGCGGTGGCGGCCAGCTCCGTCGTGTGCTCCGGCGTGCGTCGGCCCAGGACGAGGCGACGCGCAAGAAGCAGCGCGCGACGGCTGACCGCGCGATGAAGGCGTTCAAACGGGTCGTCCGCGAGCGTGGGCTCACCGTGAAGCCGTACTCGGCGGAGACGATGTTCGACGGTGGAAGGGTCGTGGTGCTGTACGGCTCGGAGGAGCGCGTCGACCTGCACGACCTCTCCCAGGTGCTGTCGAGCGAGGTCGGCACCCGCGTGGAGCTGCGCTCCGTCGGCCCGCGAGATGGCGCACGCGCCCTTGGCGGTGGCGGCATGTGCGGCGAGACGCTGTGCAGCTCGCGCTTTCCGTCCTACGAGAAGGTGACGCTGCGGATGGCCAAGGACCAGGACCTGCCGATGAACCCGGGCCGCATCACCGGGCTGTGCGGGCGACTGCGCTGCTGTCTCGCGTTCGAGCATCCGATCTACAAGGCCTTCCGTGACCGTGCCCCTGCCGTTGGCACGACGATCACCACGCCCCGCGGTCGCGCGCTCGTGCGCTCATATCGCGTGCAGCAGGAGTCCGTCATGGTGCGCGTGGACGGCGCGGAGGTCGACGAGCTCGTCTCGCTCGCCGAGCTGGGCGGCGCACGAAACGACGAGGCCCCCAGCAAGTAATACTTTTTTCGCGCAAGATTGCCGCCTCACCACCGTCTCCAACCCTGAGGCCACGTAACGCTCCGCTCGTGGCAGGTTCATGACAATCTCGGCCGGTTCGGCCGAACCCCTCAGAGACCAGGCACAATTCGACCTAATGGCTGCAGTCCGCGACCCAGAGACAGGGCACGTCACGCCTCCGGCAATGCCGGCGGAGGCGCGTCTGCTGCTGCCCCGCGATCCGGCTCGAGCGACGGCGGTGCTGTACCGCAAGTACTCGACGACCGTCTACCGGTTCACGTGGCACATGCTCGGAAGCCGGGAGGATGCCGAGGACGCCACCCAGGCGACCTTCCTCTCCGTGCACTCGGCCTTGCAGGCCGGCACGGCGATCCGTGAGCCGCAGGCGTGGGTGCTGAAGATCGCGCGCAACGAGTGCCTGGCGCGGATCACCCAGCGCATGCGCCGCCCGTTGATGGACTCGCTCGATGACGAGACGACCGTTCAGGTCGCCGGCGTTGGCCCGACCGTGAGCCAGTCGGTGGAGATGCGCGGCGACCTCGACGCGGCAAACGGGGCGCTCGCGCGTCTTCCCACGTCGCAGCGCGAAGCGTTCGTGCTGCGGGAGTGGGTTGGGCTCTCGACGAGCGAGATCGCGATGTCGCTTGGCACCACCGTCTCCGCCGTCGACGCTCTGCTGAACCGCGCCCGCCGCGAGCTGATCCGCGTCGTTGGCGGAGCGGATGGCGCAGCTGGGTGTGGCGAGACGCGGGCTGCGCTCTCGGACGGGATCCTCGACCGTGCTGCGCGAGCCCATCTCGTCCGCTGCAAGGCGTGTCGTTCGCTGCGGCGCAACGTGTCGCCTCAGCTGGTTGCTGCCCGTGCGATCGTGCCGCCGGCGGCGATCGCTGCGCGGCTTGCCGACGCGCTGCCCGGGTTCGCCGCGAGCGCCGGATCGGCTGCTGCGGGTGGCGGCGCTGCCGTTGCCGGTGGCGGCGGGATCGCCGCGCTGATCGCGAAGGTCGCAACGGCGCCAGCTGTCTTGAAGGGTGCCACCGCGGCGCTCGTCACCGCCGTTGCCGTGGGTGGCGGGGTCGCCGCCGAGAACGCGCATAGCACCCGGAGCGTCCGCACGGCCGACCCGAAGGCCTCGTCCGCGGCGCTCCCGGTCTCGATCGTCCCGGTCGGCGCGGTGCGGTCGACGCACGCTGGCGTGCTCGCGCTGCCCGCTCTCGGCCAGAAGGCCTCGCCTGGCGGTCAGGTCGAGGCGGGTCATCCTTCCGGTTCCGGCACGAGCGAGCCGGTTGACGGCGCGCCCGTGTCGTCCGACCACAGCGCGACCTCTAGCCACTCGACGACTGGCGACGGTGAGGCCGCTGGCTCCGTCGGCGGCGGCGACTCGAAGCACGATCCCGCGACCAGCGGCTCGAGCCACGACGGCACGAAGCACTCGTCGACCTCCGGCTCGACCGACCGCGCTACCAGCAGCGTCAGTGACCATCACCGCGGCACGACGAGCGATCGGTCTGGTTCTGGGTCGGATTCCCGCTCCCGCTCCGGCTCTGGCTCGGGCTTGGGCTCGGGCGATAGCTCGAACCGTGGAGGCGGCGACAGTGGGACGTCGGGTCGATCCTCGTCGGATCACACCTCGCATGACGACCCGTCTTCTTCGCACGATGGCTCCGGCGTCGGCCACGTCACGCTCGGCTAGCCGAGCGTCCGCGAGCAGACTGCACGCCGTCCCGATCGTTCCGCCTAGAATGGGTCAGCACGCGCCGACGTAGCTCAGCTGGAAGAGCACATCACTCGTAATGATGGGGTCGGGGGTTCGACTCCCCCCGTCGGCTCTAGAATCGGCGCCAAAATCGCGGTATGCAGGGATCCTGCGAAATTCCGCACAGGTGCACGGAGTGTCATAGAACGTGGTCAGATCGCACAGATCTGGCCACAATCTGGCCACAGGATCGCGGCGTGAACGCCGCTCTGGATGCGCTCCGGGCGGCCCTTCCCGGGGTCGCGGGCGAGGCGTTCCTGGCCGCAGCGGAGCTGCGCTCGGACGCTGACGGCGCGACCGTGCTGGCGGTGCCGGACGCGTTCGCGCGGACGTGGTTGGTGTCGCGGCATTTGGACACGTTGGACACATGGGCGCGATCCGCCGGCCTCGGAGCGGTCGCGCTCGTCGTCGACGAGCACCTCACCTGCCCCACCGTC